>NZ_JBIRFT010000006.1:0-391576 GCF_044327625.1 Streptomyces sp. NPDC018031 | reverse complement strand
GGGAACGGGATGCGGATCCAGGTGAGCAGCAGGTCGAGGGCGAGCAGCACCACGATGCCCGCGTCGATGCCGATCGGGAAGACCTTCGAGAACTCGCCGAAGCCCTTCTTCTCGGCGAGGTCGCGGACCGCCGCGTAGGAGCCCGCGAAGCCGATGGCGGCGATCACCACCGCACCGGCGACCACCACCCCGATGAGTATTCGGTGCGTACGTGTCAGCTGCATCGCGGCCACCCGCGATCCCTCCCCGCCCTCGGAAATCGGCGCGCCCAGGGTCGCATACACGTCAACTCGCCCGGACGGGAAGGGGCGCCGTCCCGGCCGGGGGACCGGGCCGGGCGGCCGGAGACGGGTGACGGCAGGGCCGTCACCCGTCTCCGGTACCGGCGTCGTCCCGGCGGAGGTCGCCCGCCCGGCCCGGGCGGGCGTCATCCGCGAACCGGCGCGGGGGCGGCGGGCCGGACGCGCCCGGTCCGCCGCCCCCGCTCCGGGTCACTTCTTGTTGGCGGCGTCGACCGCTTCCACGGCCTCCTTGGCCGCGTCCCCGGCCTTGCTCAGGAGCTTCTTGGCGTCCGGCGTCTCGCCGTCCTCGTAGCCGGCGCCGTCGAACTCCACCGTCACCACGACGTTGGCGGTACGGACCACCACGGTCTGGTTGCGGAAGTCCTCGTCGTCCTTCTTGATCTTGGTCTGGACGGTGGTCGCCGAGTCGCCGATGGCGGCGGTCCCGGTCTTGGCGTTCTTGGCGCCGTCGGCGACCTGCGCCTTGCCGACCTGCTCGACCGCGTACTTCTCGGCGCGCTGTTCACCGGAGCCGATGGCGACGTCGGACGCGAAGCGCTTGTAGGAGACGGAGAGCAGGCGGTACTGGTAGTCGCTGCCCAGACCGCTCCACAGGCAGCTGCCCGCCTCGCCGTCACCGGAGGAGGGGAGCAGCTTCCCCTTCTTCGGGTCGGCCTCGGGGACCAGCTTCTCGATCGTCTTCTTCGACAGGCTCTCGCACGCCTGGGGCAGCTTGCCGTACTTCGCCGGGGCGACCGTCGGGGTGCGGCTCGCCGTCGGCGACGCGCTCTTCTTGCCGTCGGGCGTGGCGGGGGAGTCGGAGTCCGAGCCGGAGTCGGACGAGCAGCCGGCGACGAGCATCACCGGTACGGCGGCGCAGGCGAGGATACGGGCGAGTCGCGAGGCTGTTCGGTGCATGGTCCTTTGCTCAATCTCGGTCGCGGGGCGGCGGTCCCGCCCTCGTGGCTACAGAGCACCGTACGCGGCCGGTGCGGGCGCCCGTTCGGTCGCCCGGGGTCCTCTCCGGGCTACTCGTCGAAGTGTCCGGTCAGCTCGTGAGCCAGATCCTCGGTGCTCGCCTGGAGTTCTTCACTGCTGGGAATGTGTGCTTTGTCACTCGACCACTTGTCGTACTCGATGGTCACGATCACGTTCGAGGAGCGGAAGACCACGGTGATGTCGCGGTGCACCCCGGAGTCGCCGGTGACCAGCCGGTCGTCGAGGAAGGCGTTGTCGGCGAGGTCCTCCAGGGAGCGGGGCGCGTCGATGGTCGGCGCTCCCGCCGGCCCGTCCGGGTCCCCGGAGCCGGAAGCGGACCCCGGGCCGGTGCCGCCGCCGGTCTGCGAACCCGGGGTGGTGCCGGTGCCGGTGCCCGCGCCCGGCTCGTCGCCGCCCGGGCCGGCCGTCTCCGACCCTTCGCCCTTGCCCTGCCCCGGGGTGCTCTGCTTGCCGGTGGGCGTGCCGGAGGCGTTCGCGGTGGGTATCCGGTCGGCGTCCGGCACATGGGCCGCGACCGCCTTCTCGGCATATCGCTGCAGTGCCCGGTCGTCGTCGCTGACCGCCGCGTCGTAGGAGACCACCCGCTGGAAGTCCAGCGTCAGGTGCCGGCTGCCGGCGGGCGACTGCACCTTCCAGCGGCATCCGACGCGCCGGTCGGTGTCATAGGTGACGGTGGCCTCGCCCTCGTACGCCTGCTCCGCCTCCTCCGAGGTCTCGGCGGCGGCGTCGGCGCCGGGCAGCAGGGCGCGCAGCGTCTTCAGGCTCACCGTGCCGCACGCCTCGGGAAGCGTCTGGTACTTCCCCGGCTCGACGACGGCCGCCCCGCCGGCGCTGTCCGGCTCGCCGCCCTGGATGTTGGGTGGCGCGGACTGGCCGGTGCAGCCGCTGACGGCGGCGGCGATCACGGCCAGTGCGGCGACGGCCGGCGCGGTACCCGTTCCATACGTCTTTCGCTGCCCTGGCTGCACGGTCCGCGGGCTCCCTTCGAGCGAAAACTGCTTGCCGCCGCACGGCGGGGGGTGAAGACAATGTCTATCGCACGCACACCGCATCCGCCGGTTCGCTGTCGTGAATACAGCCCGACGCCCGGCTTTTGCTATTTCTGTCGTTTATGGGGGAATGAGTAAGTTATGACGTACACCGAGGTGCCCGGTGCCCGGGTGCCGATCCGTATGTGGGCCGACCCGGCGACGGTCGAGGGTGTCGCCATGCAGCAACTGCACAACGTCGCCACCCTCCCGTGGATCAAGGGCCTGGCCGTGATGCCGGACGTCCACTACGGCAAGGGCGCCACGGTCGGCTCGGTGATCGCGATGCACGGCGCGGTCTGCCCGGCGGCGGTGGGCGTCGACATCGGCTGCGGGATGTCGGCCGTCAAGACCTCGCTGACCGCCAACGACCTGCCCGGCGACCTCTCCCGGCTCCGTTCCAGCATCGAAGCGGCCATTCCGGTCGGGCGCGAGATGCACGACGAGGCGGTGGACCCCGGGCGGCTGCACGCCTTCCCCACCTCCGGGTGGGGCGACTTCTGGTCGCGCTTCGACGGAATCGCGGACCCGGTCAAGTTCCGCCGGGAACGCGCCGTGAAGCAGATGGGATCGCTCGGCGGGGGCAACCACTTCATCGAGTTCTGCCTCGACGAGACCGGGTCGGTCTGGCTCATGCTCCACTCCGGCTCCCGCAACATCGGCAAGGAGCTGGCCGAGTACCACATCGGCCAGGCCCAGAAACTGCCGCACAACCAGGGGCTGATCGACCGCGACCTGGCCGTCTTCGTCTCCGACACCCCGCAGATGGCGGCCTACCGGAACGACCTCTTCTGGGCCCAGGAGTACGCGAAGTACAACCGGGCGATCATGATGGCGCTCTTCCAGGACGTGGTGCGCCGCGAGTTCAAGAAGGCCAGGGTCACCTTCGAACCGGTCATCTCCTGCCACCACAACTACGTGGCGGAGGAGCGGTACGAGGGCATGGAGCTGCTGGTGACCCGGAAGGGGGCGATCCGCGCGGGCAGCGGCGAGTACGGGATCATCCCCGGCTCCATGGGCACCGGCTCGTACATCGTGCGCGGCCTGGGCAACGCCGACTCCTTCAACTCCGCCTCGCACGGCGCGGGCCGCAAGATGAGCCGCAACGCCGCGAAGAAGCGGTTCTCCACCCGGGACCTGGAGGAGCAGACCCGGGGCGTGGAGTGCCGCAAGGACGCCGGGGTGGTCGACGAGATCCCCGGCGCGTACAAGCCGATCGAGCAGGTCATCGAGCAGCAGCGGGACCTGGTGGCGGTGGTCGCCAAGCTCCGGCAGCTCGTCTGCGTCAAGGGCTGACCGCCTCCCGGCGGGCCCCGGTACCCTCCGGGACCCGCCGGTTCCCGGCAGCGTGAACCGGGCCGGACCGGCCGGACCGCCGGACACGCGCCTCGCGACGCCCCGGTCGGACACGCGCCTCGCGACGCCCCGGTCGGCCCCGGGCGGCATGGCCCGGGCCGGAGCGGACGTCAGCTCTCCCGGTGCACCTTGTAGTTGGACGCCTGGGCGCGCGGCCGGACCACCAGAAGGTCCACGTTGACGTGCGCGGGCCGGGTCACCGCCCAGGTGATGGTGTCCGCGACGTCCTCCGCCAGCAGCGGCTCGGCGACCCCCTGGTAGACCGCGGCGGCCTTGCTCTCGTCACCCCGGAAACGGGCCTTCGCGAACTCCTCCGTCTTCACCATCCCCGGCGCGATCTCGATGACCCGGACCGGGGAGCCGCACAGCTCCAGGCGGAGCGTCTCGGCGATGACGTGGGCGCCGTGCTTGGCGGCCACATAACCGCCCCCGCCCTCGTAGGTGGCCAGTCCCGCCGTGGAGGACAGCACCAGCACCGTGCCGTCCCCGGAAGCGGTGAGCGCCGGCAGCAGGGCCTGCGTCACGTTGAGCACGCCCAGCACGTTGACCTCGTACATGGCGCGCCAGTCGGCCGGGTCGGCGGTCGCGACGGACTCGGTGCCGAGCGCCCCGCCCGCGTTGTTGATCAGAACGTGTACCGGGCCCCCGCGGGCGACGTCGGCGGCGAAGGCGTCCACCGCGGCCCGGTCGGTGACGTCCAGCGCGTACGCGGTGGCCTCGTGCCCGGCGTCGCTCAGCTCGGCGGCCAGCGCCTCGATGCGGTCCTTGCGGCGCGCGGTGAGCACCACGCGGAAACCGGCCATGGCGAGCTGCCGGGCCGTGGCCGCCCCGATGCCGCTGCTCGCACCGGTGACGACGGCGGTACGGGTGGTCATGAGGGGCCTCCTGCGTGCTGGGGGACGGTCGGGCACGGTGCGGACGTCACGTCCGGATCGCAGGATATGACGGGCTCCGACGCGGCCGCCCGCCCGAGTCGCGCGACGCGTACATGATCGCAGCGGCCCCGGGCGGGCGCGGCCCGGCGGCCCCGGCCCCAGGTGTGGACTGACGGCCTCGGCGCGGTGTGGACCGGCGGCCCCGGCAGGTGCGGACCGGCGGCCCAGCCCCAGGCGCGGACTGACGGCCCCGGCCCCAGGTGTGGACTGAAGGCTGCGGCAGGTGCGGACCGGCGGCTCAGCCCCAGGCGCGGACTGACGGCTCCGGCCCGGTGTGGACTGAAGGCTGCGGCAGGTGCTGACCGGCGGCCCAGCCTCAGGCGCGGACTGACGGCCCCGGCCCCAGGTCTGGACTGACAGTCCGCCCGGTAGCCGACCGCGACCACCCCCAGGCCGCCCGCCGCACGGCTACGCTGAACGCCGGACCCGCCGGCCGCGGCCCCGAGGGATCGCGGACAGCGGGCAGGCAGCCGCCGGCCCGGGACGAGAGGGACACGCATGGTCCGCGAACCCACCCCCCGTACCGCCGGCCCCGGCACACCAGCCCCGTCCTCACCCGGCGCCGGCACACCGTCCCCGCCGACCCCCGAAGCGCTCGCCGCCTTCTACCGGCTGGAGCCGCTGCCCGAGGAGGGCGGCCTCTTCCGGCGGCTGTGGGCGGGCCCCGAGCGGACCGACGGCCGGCCCGAGGGCTCGGCCATCGTGATGCTGCTGACCGCCGCCCCGGGGGACTTCTCCGCCCTGCACCGGCTGCCCCGCGACGAGGTCTGGCACTTCTACCTCGGCGACCCGCTGGAACTCCTGCTGCTCGCCCCGGACGGCACCTCCCGTACGGCGGTGCTCGGCCCGGACGTGCTGGGCGGCCAGCACGTGCAGTTCACCGTGGCCGCGGGCACCTGGATGGGCGCCCGGGTGGCCGACGGCGGCGCCTGGACGTTCTTCGGCTGCACCATGGCGCCCGGCTTCACCTACCCGGACTACGAGCACGGCGACGCGGCGGAACTGACGGCCCGCTACCCGCACGAGGCGGCCCGCATCGCCACCCTGACCCGCTGAGCCCCGGACCGGAGCGCCCGATGACCGACCGCCCCCGCCCCGCCGAGCACCACCCCGCCGAGCACCACCCCGCTCCCCGGCCGCTGCCCGACCTCACCGGCCAGGTGGCCCTGGTGACCGGCGCCGGCGGCGGCATCGGCCACGGCATCGCGCTGCGCTTCGCCGCCGCCGGGGCGGCCGTGGTGGTCCACCACCGGGACAGCGCCGGCGCCGCCCGGGCCCTGGCGGACCGGATCGAACGGGACGGCGGCGCCGCACTGGTGCTGCGCGCGGACCTGACCACCGAGCGGGCCTGCCGGGACCTGGTCCGGGCCGCGGCGGACTGGCGCGGCACCCTGACCGCGCTGGTCAACAACGCGGGCACCCAGCCGGTGCGGGACCTCCCCGGCATGACCGCCGAGGACTGGCGGACGGTGACCGACACCAACACGCTGAGCGTCTTCGGCTGCACCCAGGCCGCCGCGGAGGTGATGCGGGAGGCCGGCGGCGGGACGGTCACCCACATCGGCTCCATCGAGGGCAACCGCCCGGCCCCGGGCCACGCCCACTACAGCGCCTCCAAAGCCGCCGTGCTGATGCACGCCCGCGCCGCGGCGCTGGAGTACGGCCCGTACGGCATCCGGGTCAACACCGTCTCGCCCGGCCTGATCGCCCGGGACGGGATCGAGCAGGCGTGGCCGGACGGCGTGCGGCGCTGGCGGGCGGCCGCCCCCGCCGGCCGGCTGGGCCGCCCCGAGGACATCGGCGACGCCTGCGTCTTCCTCGCCTCGCCCATGGCCTCCTTCATCACCGGCCACGACCTGGTGGTCGACGGCGGCGTCTCGGCCCGCCCGGGCTGGTAACCCCGGACCACGGGAGGCGCCCCCGGCGGCAGCCCCGGCCCCGCCACGGGCGTTTCCGGCGCGACCGCGGGGCCGGAGGCGAAACCTCCTTGAATTCCGTACGAATTACCGCAACACGCCGCCCCGACAACTCGGTTGCGTGACGAATGCTGACCGTCTGTATGGTGATAACACGAGTGTTGTAGGTGCCACGTGGTCGGGCCGAGGCACGCCCCGGAGCCGGTCGCTCGGCAGCACGACCTGATCGGACACGGGGTGGGGCATGAAGTTCGACATGGGCAGCACGGCGCTGTCGAACCTGACGAGTCAGACATCGGGATCCAGTACCGACCTGGGCCTGCTGATCCGGCAGTTGATCGCGGCCGCGGAGCCGCTGGAAGGGCGCTTCAACGGAGCCGGCAAGGCGGCCTTCGACATGTTCAAGGCAAACGCGGACGACATCACCGCCGCGTTGAACGGCTCGCTTCAGCAGATCCTGGGCGGTCAGTCCGGGATGGACACCGCCTTCGGCTCCGGCGACCAGGAGTCGGCCGACAACGCGCGGACCACCATGGCCGCCGCGAACTTCGATTCCGCCCGGTTCTCCGGGCGCTGACGCGGGGGCAGACATGGCTGGCAACCAGGACCGGCGCAGCTACGACTCCGGCGCCTCCGGCGAGGCGCAGGGCAACATCGGCGTCGTCATCGCCCGGCTGGAGCAGGTGCTCGGCGACCGCGACCGGGCGGTGAAGGCCGCGATGGCGGACTTCACCGCGGACGGGGTGGCGGACGAGTACCACGCGAAGGAACTCCGGTGGAACCGCGCCGCCGCCGAGGTGCGGTCGATCATCCAGCTGGTGCGCACCACGCTGGAGAAGAACGACGCGACCGCCCAGCAGACCCTCGCCCGCGCGAAGGCCGCGGTCGACGGCATCGGCTGAGGCCGCCAGGCACCGCTGTCGCGGACCGGTCGCGGGCAGGGCCGGCCGCCGGAGGGACGGGGCGACGCCCCGGAGGGAACGAACCACTTCAGGGGGGACTGCTGTGGGCAAGGACGGCAACTGGGACATCGATCCACCGGGCGTCAAGGGCGTGCTGCTGAAGACGGCGGGGTCCGCGAAGGACGTCGAGGGCCACGGGAAGACCCTCAGCGCCCTGGTGGAGAGCGCCGCGGCCTCGGCCGGCACGATCATGGCGGACAGCGTGCCCGCGAAGGACCGGCAGGGCGGGATGGGGCCGGTCGCGGGGGCGCTGGCCGCCTACTTCCAGGCCCGCGGAACGCAGCTGGCGTTCATCGCGGCGCGGGCCGGCCAGTCGCTCCAAGGGGCGATGGACGCCACCAGCGCGTACATCGACGGAGATCTGGAGATGGCGGCGGACGCCCAGCGGAAGGCGGTGACGGCGCCGGAGGGCTTCGAGGCGTTCCGGCTGCCGGGGAAGGCGCCGGCCGTACCGGAGGGCATCGCCGCGCCCCCGGCCGGGGGGAAGGGCGAGGCGTGATCCACGGCAAGGACGTCCCGGTCTTCACCGGCGACCTCATGCAACTGATGATCGACGCCGCGTCGTTCACCTCGGTCGCGGAATCGATCCGGAACACCGGCTCCGACATCCACACCGGCTTCCAGGGGCTGAAGTCCTTCTACGACGCCCCGGAGGCGGAGCAACTGTTCGCGACGACCGTGCCGGTGCGTGACACCGCCGACGAGTTCGCCGGCGAACTGGAGTCCATAGGCTCGGCACTGACGTCCTACGAGGAGGAGATCCGCCCGCTCGTCCAGAAGCTCACCTCCCTGGCCGGTCAGGCGTCCGCCTTCGAAGCCGAGAACACCGGGGACGACGACTGGCAGAAGGACCACGACAAGGTCGAGGAACACCAGGCCATCTGGGACGGTGTCGCCGCGGCCGTCGCCGCCTTCCAGGCGGCGGAGCGCCGGGCCCACAACGCCATCGCCGCCCTGCACGGGGGTGCCCGGCTCGAAGTCAACGACGGCACCAAGAAGGCCAACGCCTACGGCTGGAGCGAGGACGACTACGCCCACTCCGAGAAGCTGCCGTGGGGCAAGCCCGAGCAGAAGAAATACGAATGGTACGACCCGCACAACGTCAAGAGCGTCGTGTGGGACGGCTTCATCGTCGACGGCGTGTGGGGAACGGTCAACGGCCTGCTGACCCTCGCCGGCTTCCACGGCTGGGACGAGGCGAAGGCCGCCTGGAAGGGCCTGGCACAGCTCGGCGTCGGCATCACCCTGTACACCGTCCCCGGACTGCGCGACATCCCCGACGACCAACTGCCGGGATGGATGCGCAACAGCAAGGCGGTGACCCGCGAAGTCGGCAAGAGCCTCATCGCCTACGACGAGTGGAAATCCGGGGACAAGGGCCGCGCCGCCGGTCTCACGCTGTTCAACATCGGCACCATCGTCGCCGCCCCCACCAAGGCCGGGGCGGCCGCCAACGCGGTGAGCAAGACCGGCAAGGCGATCAACGCCGTCCGGCAGGGCGGCCGGCTCGTCGACCCGATGACCTACGTGACCAAGGCCGTGGGCAAGGCCGGCGACGTCGCGAAGATCAAGATCCCGGACGTGATCGCCGGCCTGAAGAACGTCTACGCCGGCTCCTACGCGCACCTCCCCGACGGCTCCCTGCGCTTCCCCGACGGCACGGTGGTCCGCGCCGACAACACGGTGGTCCTCCCCGACGGCACCGCGTTCAGCGAAGGCGGCCACTACGCGGCCGACGGCACCCGGCTCCAGCACGCGAACGACGCCCCGCACGAGGGCACGGCCGCCGACCGAACCCAGCATGGGGACCCGTCCGACACGTCCCTTGCCCAGGACCACGAACTAGCCGGAGTGGGCGGCCGCGGAAACGAACTGAACGCCACGAACCAGGCGGGCGACCCTCCCGGGGCGACCGGCAGCGGGCCTTCGGGACACCCGGGCGGCCACTCGCAGCAGCACGGCGGGAACGGCCTGCCGTCATCGCCGGAACACGGCGCTCACGGACCGGCGTCCGGCGACGGTGCCGCCGGAGGAGCTGATCACAGCGCCCGTTCTGATCAGCGGGGAGGCAGCGGCGGGACGGCGAGCGGTCAGGATGCAGCTGGTGGCCGGGGTGGTTCGTCGGCGGATCCGCACGAGATCATGCGTCGGCAGGTGGAACGTGCCAATAATGATCCCGCCTACTTCAAGAAGTACTACCAGTGCAATGGGTACCGGAACAGAACCTCGATAGCCGATGAGAGTGGCTTTGTTCCACCTCAATTGGTAAGGGATCCGACAACAGGAAGGTGGATATCGGCGTCGGACGCACCTCCTCCTCTCCCGGAGCGATATCTCGGGGGCTCCCTCGAGAGAGGTCGCGAAACCGTAAGCCCCGAGGTCGTCGGGGCGCTGGACGCTGCAGCGCAGACTCGCCATTCCGCAATAGCCGCTGACCAGCACGCGGAGAGGCAACTGAAGGCAGCAAGGGAGGCGTTCGAGGCGGACGCCAACCCGGCCAACGAGGCGGCTGTGCATACCGCTGAGGCTGCGCACAAGCCACTGCACAAGCACATGACAAAGTCCAGTGAGGACTATGGTGAGGCCATAGCCGAACATCACGTGATTCCCGAGCACTACCCGAACGCGACTAAAGAAGATCTTGCCGGCCCCGAGAACGGTAACGATCAGTTCGATCAGGTGTGGCGGCGAGAAGACGGCGGCTTTGTTGTGGTCGAAGCCAAGGGTGGCGTCAAAACAGATCTCGGTCATCGCAACATGCCAGATGGAACACGAGCCAATCAGGGGACCAGGCAATATTTTAACGATATACTTCGGGAAATGCGTGAGCGAGGGCGCGAGAATTTGCAGGAACGCCGACTGGCGAGAGAGCTGAAGATGGCTCTTTCGCAGGGTAAGCTGGATTACATCCTCGTCAGGGGAAACCGCAACACTGGCCGGTATGCTGGCTACACCATGCGCAAGTTCGACATTGGGTGAGGGGAGAGCCTGGTGACGCTCAAGGTGGCTCGACACGGAAGTCCCGGCCCCGATGACGAGGGCTACGCGCAGGATCTCGGTGAAGGACTGGCTGACACCATTCAGATGCTGGAACAGTCGCCGCGTATGTTCGATATCGCCATGGATGAGGCGCTCGTGCACGTGCAAGCGCGCCTTGCGGTCGACCCTGAGGCGTCCGGTATCGACACCTGGGAAGCCGTAGTCGCGGCGATGCAGGTGGGTTCGGCATTGTTCGCGTCAACGGCCGAGGCGGGTGCGACGGTGGAGTGCCGCATCAATCACGAGATGCGGACCATTCCGACCGCGGGGTCGCAGCACTTTGCGAATGCCGGTAATTGGCTCACAGCATTCTGGTTCGCCGTCGTCTGCCGGGATCAGAATCGCATGACTCAACTGTGTCACGTACCGCTCGGCCTGCTGCGTGCCTCAGGCTCGGAGTACGACGAGTACATCTACCACTGGGTCGATGCCTTGCAGTCGTACTGGCTAGAGCGGCCGGGCTTGGCCGAGAAGCTGACCGCAGCCATCGAGGCGTCTCATCCGGAGGTGGCTACGATCGCTCCTCGGGAACTGCTTCAGAAGGTTCTCTACCAGCCGATCAATCTCTTCTACCATTTCCTGCGCAAGGATCGCGAAGGCTTCAACCAGGCACTGGTCGAGGCGCTTGAGTGCCACAAGTCGTATTGGATGGCGGATGAGAAACGAGAGGGGAGTGTCGCGGGATATCTTGCGCTCGGCCCCCTTGCCATCGCGTGCTTGGCCTACGACGCGGGTCGCCCGATCGAGGTAGAGTCCGACTACATCCCAAAGCATCTACTCAGTCGCGCCTGGCTGGGTGAATTCCCGACTTGATACCAGTAGCACGGGAAACGAGCGGCGGATAGCTGTGACGGCGCAGGATTACGACAGTCAGCTCCTGGAGTCGGTCTCGGTCCGGCGTCGGCGGTTGCGGGACGCGTTGCTGCACGGTCCGCAGCGCGGGCGGCGGGCCACCGACGAGGGGCTGGGCAAGGCGTTCGGGGGGATCGCGCTCACCGCGGTGCTGTGTGCCGGGTGCGTCGGGTGGTCGTTCGTCTCGGACAAGATGGGCGAGAAGGGCACGTCGGGGCCGGGTGTCCGGCCGGTGCCCACGGCGGTGACGGAGACGGGCCGATGATAGGTTCGATCGAGTGCTGAGTGTGCGGGGGGCGTCACAGCGAGTGGAGTTGAGCCGGGTCACGCTGGTCGGGGACCGGCGGCGGGTGGATCTGGTGCTGCCCGCCGACGAGCCGATCGGGCGGCTGCTCCCCGACATCATGCGGCTGCTGGACGACCCGGTCGCCGAGCACCCGATGCTGCGGCACATCGTCACCACCGACGGCACCGTGCTGGCGCCGGACGCCACGCTCGCTTCGGCCGCCGTTCCGGACGGTGCGGTACTGCGGCTGGTCCGGGAGGAGGACACTCCCGCCGCGCCCGTGGTGCACGACGTCACCGACGAGGTGGCCGAGGACCTCGATGTCCGGGCGTGGCGGTGGGGCCCGACGGCCCGGCTGTGGACCGCGGGGGTGTCGGCCGTGGGGCTGGCGGCCACGGTCGCGGTGCTGGCCCGGCTCAGTCTCGGGGCCGCCGATGTCGCCGTACCGGTCGTCGGGTGCGCGGGCGTGCTCTTCGTGCTGGGAGCGCTGGCGTCACGGTGGGGGAGTGCCCCGCTCGGCGCCACGCTGATCCTGGGCGGGGGCGCGCTGGGCGTGCTGGGGGCCTGGTACCTGGCGGACGCGGAGAGCTGGGACGGTCCGGCGCGGCTGGCCGGGGTGGGCGGGGCGCTCGTCGTCATGCCGGCGCTGCTGGGGGTGTTCTCCGTGGTCGGCCGGGGCGGGCTGGTCGGTGCGGGGGTGGTGGCCGCAATGGTCGGGGTGTGGGAGTTGACCGCCGCGCTCCAGGACGACATCGCGCTGGTCGGGGCGGTCTGCGGGGTGGTGTCGGCACTCCTGCTGGGGGTGCTGCCGCGGCTGGCCCTGGCCGGCGCGGGGCTCACCGGACTGGACGACCGGCGCTCCGGTGGCGCCTCGGTGAGCCGGCACCAGGTGGAGACCGCCCTGGCCGCTACCCATCGCGGGCTGGTGCTGGCCACGGTCGTGGTGACCGTCTCCGCGGTGGCCGCCGGGCTGGCGGCCACCGCCGCGCCGTCGTGGTGGACGGTCCCGCTCACGGCCGTGCTCGCCGTGGTGATGCTGTCGCGGTCACGCGCCTACCCGCTGGTGGCCGAGGTCGTGGTGCTGCTGGGCGGAGCGGTCGTCCTGCTGGTCCGGCTGGTCTCGTTGTGGATCGACACCGCCGACGGCACGCCGTACGGGCCGCTGGCAGTGCTGGCCGGTGCCGCGCTGCTGCCGCTCGCCGTGCTGGTGGTGCAGCCGCCGGAGCATGTGCGGGTGCGGATGCGCCGGGCGGTGGACCTGGTGGAGGCGGTCGGCGTGCTCGCCCTCTTCCCCCTCGCTGTCGGGGCGTTCGGCGTGTACGGGCGGCTGCTCGACGCGTTCTGAGGTCCGGTCACCGGTCGGGTGGCTGATCGAACGGGGGCTTCCAGCAGGTGAAAGGGGGATACGGCCGGTGAGTGGCGCCGACTGGCAGCGGGACGTGCTCCGCCAGTTGCGGGGCGAGGACGGTGCGGCGCAGGCCGATGGGCGGCTGCCCGCCCCCGGGCCTGCTGCCCCCGGGCCCGATCCGGACCTTGCGGTCCGCCCGGAGCCCGCCCCCGCCCCGGTCCCGGCGGACCCCACGGCACCCGTGGCCCCCGTGACCATGGCGGGGCCCGCGCTCTCCGCCGCATCGGAGTTCTCGGCCGGCCCGGCGGACGGCTCCGGCCTGGTGATGCCGGGCGCTGTCCTGCCCGCCGTCGGACCCGGCGCCGTGCCGCGGTCCGTCTCCGGGCCGGCCGCCCGGCCGCCCGCGATCCCCTCCCCGACGCCCGTACCGAGCGTCGATCCGGATCTGGCCCCGGCCCAGCGCCGGTCCCGCAGCGGCGATTCGGCCGTGCGCCGGACGAGCCGGTCGCTGCGCCGGCTGCTGGCGTCGTCCGCCTCCCGGCAGGTGGCCGAAGCCACCGGCGTCGCACGGGGGTTGCAGCAGCCGGTCACCACCGGACGTCAGCTGGTGGTGACGAGCATCCGCGGCGGCGCCGGGAAGACGACCGTGGCGGCGCTCCTCAACCTGACCTACGCGCACTACCGGCAGGACCCGGTCCTGGTCGTGGAGGCGGATCCGGCGCTGGGCACCCTGCCCATCCGACTCGGCGCGCCCTCCGTGCGGTGGACCTGCTCCGACCTGGCGCAGGTCATCTCACCGTCGATGCAGTTCGCCGAGATCACCGGCTACCTGGTGCAGGTCGAGGAGGGCGGCTGGCTGCTGCCCGGCAGTCAGGGCAGGGTCGGGACCCGGCTGGAACTCGCCGACTACCGCGCCGTGATGGTGGCGCTGCGGCGCTACTTCGGGATCACCGTGGTGGACTGCGAGACCCTGCCGAACCCACTGGCCCGCACCGCGCTCGCCGCGGCGCAGGCGCGGGTGCTGGTGGCACCCGCCACGGTGGAGGGTGTGGCCACCACCCGGGCGGTGCTGGACTGGATGGCCGATGTGCCGCACCCCCGGATGCTGCCCGGCACGGTCGTCGCGCTGACCGCGCACTCCCCGGACGCGGCGATCGACCCGACCGCGGCGGCCAGGCACCTGGAGGCCGCGGGCGTCCGGGTGGTGGCGGTGCCGTACGACAGGCATCTCGCCGCGGGCGGGCCGATCCGGGCCTCCTTGCTGGGCCAGGAGACCAGGATGGCCGCCGGCCGGCTGGCCGCCGCGCTCCTCGACCGGGCGGTCGGGAAGGGACGATGACCGCCGACCACGCCCACCACGTATCGGAGAAGGCACGATGACCACCCGCCTGGTCCACCGGCCCGCGCGCGGCACCCGCCCGCTGGTCACGCCGGAGCCGCGCGCCATCGAGCCGCCGCCCAACCTTCCCGAGGGCAGGACCGGCGGCTTCGCCATGACGCTGATGCCCATCGCCGGGGTGACGAGTTCGGTCGTCATGATGACCATGGTGCGCAACAGCCAGTTCGCGGTCATCGGCGCGATCGTCCTGGTGGTCACCGTGGTCGGCGCGGTCGTGCTGCTCCTGTCCCAGCGGGGCAAGGCGCAGCGCACCCGCCGCCGGCAGCGGGAGCGCTATCTGGAGTACGTGGAGGAGCTCCGGGAGGAACTCGGCGCGCGGGAACGGGAACGCCGCGCTTCGGCGCGGGTCCTGGATCCGCCTCCGCAGGCGTTGTACGACGTCGTGTCCGATCCCGCCCGGCTGTGGGAGCGACGCCGGGCGGACCTGGATTTCCTCCGGGTGCGGATCGGCAGCGGCGAGATGCCCGCGGGCACGCTGACCGTGGCCCAGCAGGGTGGCAGCGTGCTCACTCCCCCCGACCGGTTCATGCTGAACGAGGCCCGGGCGCTGACCGACCGTTTCGGCACGGCCGCCGACCTGCCGCTCACCGTGCCGTTGGACCGGGTGGGCAACGTCAGCGTCGTGGGTGAGCGGGACGCGGTGCTGAAGGTGGCCCGGGCGGTCCTGGTACAGAGCGCGGTGTTCCACGCTCCGGACGACGCCGCGCTCGCGGTGGCCGTGCCCGAGGACCGGTCAGCCGACTGGGAGTGGGTGAAGTGGCTGCCGCACATCCTCTCCTCGGAGGAGCGGGACGGGCCGGTGGCCGCCCGGCGCATCGCCCCCGGTCTTCCCCAACTGGCCCGGTCGATCGGCCGCGACCTGCGCGGCCGGGCCTCGTACGCGGCGGAGATCCGGCGGGGGCTCTCCGGCCGGGACGCCCTGGTCATGGCGGCCCGGCTGCTGGTGGTGAGCGACGGCTACGGGCAGGTCGCCAAGGAGCTGCCCGTCCCGGACGAGGCGGTCGGCCTGGCGGACATGGGCGTCACCGTGCTGCACCTGGTCGCGGAGCGGGTGGCGGAGCCCGGCCAGGTGTCGGTGCGGATCACCGTCGAGGGGGACCGGGTGCTCGTGGAGGACCTGCGGGGAGCGGAACCGGTGACGGCGCGCGGCAACCTGGACGCGCTGACCGCGGCCGGCGCGGAGGGCCTGGCACGGATGCTGGCGCCGCTGCGGCTGTCGGCCGAGTCCCTGGCGGACGCTCCGCTGTCCGGACCGGTGGACTTCGCCGGACTGCTGGGCATCGAGGATCCGGCCCGTCTGGACCTCGACCGGATGTGGGCGCCGCGCGGGGAGCGGGCCTTCCTCCGGGTGCCGATCGGGGTGAGCGACGGCCACGAGCCGGTCCTGCTGGACCTGAAGGAATCCGCCGAGCTGGGCATGGGGCCGCACGGCTTGTGTGTCGGGGCGACCGGCTCGGGCAAGAGCGAGCTGCTGCGGACCCTGGTGCTCGCACTGGTGGCGGGCCACCCGCCGGACGACCTGGCACTGGTGCTGGTCGACTACAAGGGCGGCGCGACCTTCGCCCCGTTCGAGGGACTTCCGCACGTGGCCGGTGTGATCACCAATCTGGAGAACCACGCGGGCCTGGTCGAGCGGGTGCACGCCAGCCTCGCCGGCGAGGTGAAGCGCCGCCAGCAGGTGCTGAAGGACGCCGGACACGTCGCGGACATCGCGCGGTACGCGGCGCTTCGGGCGTCGCGGCCGGAACTGCCGCCGCTGCCACACCTGTTCGTCGTCATCGACGAGTTCGGCGAACTGCTCACCGCCAAACCCGATTTCATCGACCTGTTCCTGTCCATAGGCCGGATCGGCCGGAGCATCGGCGTCCATCTGCTGCTGTCCAGCCAGCGCATCGAGGGCGGGAAGCTCAAGGGCCTGGACACCTACCTCTCCTACCGGCTGGGACTGCGGACCTTCTCCGCCGACGAGAGCCGTACCGTCCTGGACACCACCGACGCCTTCCACTTGCCGCCGCTCCCGGGTTTCGGCTATCTCAAGGTCGACACCAGCGCCTACGAGCGGTTCAAGGCGAGCTTCGTCTCCGGGCCCTACCAGGGGCCGGCCCGACGGGACGCGGACACCGCCGGCCCGCCGGTACTGCCCTACCCGGCGCACCACGCGCCCGATCCGGCGGAGTCGGGCGCAGGCGGGGACGAGCCGGCCGCGCGGCACCGCGACACCGGGCCCACGGTCCTGTCCGTGATCGTGGACCAGCTGCGCGACGCCGCCCCGCCGGTGCGCCGGATCTGGCTGCCGCCGCTCCCGGACGCCCTCACCCTGGACCGCGCCGGCGGCCCGGTCACGGTCGACGACCGCGGGCTGCGCTTCGTACGGCACCCCGGGACCCTGCGGGTGCCGCTGGGCCTGCTCGACGACCCGGCGCGGCAGTGGCAGGGTCAGTGGCTCCTCGACCTCACGGTGGCCGGTGGCCACGCGGCGGTCATCGGAGGCCCGCAGTCCGGAAAGACCACCCTGCTGCGCACCCTCGCCCTGTCCCTGGCGATGACCCACACGCCCCGCGAGGTCGGGATCTACGGACTCGACCTGGTCGGCGGCGGGCTCCAGGCGCTCACCGCCCTGCCGCACGTGGGCGGGGTAGCGGGGCGGGCCGACCGGGAACGGGCCGCACGGACGGTGGAAGAAGTGCACGGCATGCTCGCCGCCCGGGAGGAGATCTTCCGTGAACACGGCATCGACTCGGTGGACAGGCTGCGGGAACTGCGGGCCGCGGGCGGCCTTCCCGAACTGCCGTCGACCGACATCGTGCTGCTCATCGACGGCTTCGGCGGTCTGCGGGACGACTTCGAGGGGCTCGACGACGGGGTGGGCGACCTCCTCAAACGGGGCGGCGGCTACGGGATCCACGTCGTGGCGGGCATGCTGCGCTGGAACGACGTACGGATCGCCCACCAGTCGACGTTCGGCACGCAGGTGGAGCTCCGGCTCA
Source organism: Streptomyces sp. NPDC018031 (assembly GCF_044327625.1). Lineage (NCBI taxonomy): Bacteria > Bacillati > Actinomycetota > Actinomycetes > Kitasatosporales > Streptomycetaceae > Streptomyces > Streptomyces sp. NPDC018031. The sequence continues at coordinate 374,188 of NZ_JBIRFT010000006.1, read as the reverse complement.
ACGAGCCCGGTGACAGCACCGTCGACCGGAAGCTGGCCGAGACGCTCACCCCCGAGGACACCGGCCGCGCCCTGACCGACGGGAAGCGGTTCGTCCAGGTCGCGCTGCCCCGCATCGACGGGCTGCCCGAGACCGCGGACCTCGGCGCGGCCGTGGACCACGCGGCACGGGCGATCCGGTCCGCGTGGCCGGGCGAGCCGGCGCGGCAGGTACGGGTGCTGCCCGCCCGGGTACCGGCCCATGTGCTGCCGTCGGTCGCCGCGGAGCCGCGACGGGTGCCCGTCGGTCTCGACCAGACCGCTCTCGACCCGGTCCTGCTGGACCTGTTCGGACACGATCAGCACCTGCTCGTCCTCGGTGACAGCGAATGCGGCAAGACCAATCTGCTGCGGCTGATCGCCCAGGGCCTGACCGAGCGGTACACCGAGGACGAGCTGGTCTTCGGGATCATGGATCCGCGGCGGGGTCTGCGGGACGTGGTGCCGGAGCCCTACCGGGGCGGCTACGCCTACAACGGCAGGCTCGCCGAGGCGCTCGCCACCGGCATCGCCACCGAACTGGACAAGCGCATGCCGGACGACGCCGCCGGACCGGACCTGCCGGCCCCCGGCAACTGGGGCGGCGGACCCCGGATCGTCATCCTGGTGGACGACTACGACGTGCTGACCACGGCGGGCCGGCAGCCACTGGCGCCCTTCCTGCCGTACCTCCCGTCCGCCCCCGACATCGGCCTGCACTTCGTCGTCACCCGCCGGGTGTCCGGCGCCGCACGCGCGCTGTACGAGCCGTTCCTGACGACCCTGCGGGAAAGCGGGACGTCCGCCCTGGTGATGACCGGCGACCGCACCGAGGGGCAGCTGTTCCCCGGGGTGTACGCCGCCGCCCGGCCACCCGGCCGGGGAACGTTCATCCGCCGGGGGACAGCCGACCGGCTGGTGCAGACGGCAATGGCCGAGCGGGCCGAGCCGACGGACGGAGGCGAGCGATGACCAAGGACGTGATCGTCCTCACCGAGCGGATGCCGGACATCTGGACGATGCTGGCCGGGCTGCTCGCCGGTGGGCCGGAGCTGGAGGTGCGGACCGCCGCCGACGACGCGGTCATCCAGCTCTGCGATGAGGCGGGACGCCCCCTGGTGTCCGTCGAGACGCCCTTCCTGGTCCGCGTCCCGGGCGAGGCCGCCCGGCTCCTCGGGGACGGCGCACCCGCGCAGAGTGGCCCGGTCTGGTGGGTGGAGGCCCGGGCCTCCACCGCGGTGGAGGACGCGGAACGGATCGCCGGTGTCTTCGCCGGCAGGCTGGCACACCAGCTCCAGGGGCGGGTCTGGCCGCCGGACGCGGTTCCTCGGACAGGCATCGGCGCTCCGGTCCGCATCACGGGCGTCACCCCGGCACCCGCGCCCGCCGCCGCGCAGCCCGCCGTGGACGTGCTCACCGACCAGGTCGCGGTGGTGCTCCAGGACCGGCCGGTGATCGCCATGACGGCCTGGCTGTCGGACGCCCTGGCGGCCGCGTTCGCGAGCGACCGCGGACTGCAGATCGTCACGGGCGCACAGTCCCGGCTGTCCCTGCCGACCAGGTCGCTGCTGACCGGACCGGCCTGCCGCTGGGTGGTCCGGGACGGGCGGGGAGGCTACTACGACGGGCTCTCCGGCGCGGTGCTGCGCTGGCGCGACGGGGCCTTCACGCCGGTCGGCGCCCCGCCCGACGGCACACCGGTCCACCAGGCGTTCGAGAACGTGGCGAAGACGGGGGAGCGGCAGCTGCTGATCTCCGCGCACACCCGGCACCCGGCGGACGACCGGCTGCTGCTCGGCGGAGCGCTGGAGACCGTGTGCCGGGCCCTGACCGGCGCCCCGCCGGCCGGCTGGGGCACCGCGGAGCCGGCCCGGTACCCGTGGTCGCGCGGCCGGCTCACCGAGCGCGCCTGGGACCGGTCGCCCGCCCCCAGCTGGTTCGTCGCCGTGGGGGACCCGCGGTCCCGTCCCGCCGTGGCCACCCTCGCCGTCTCCCGGACCACCGGAGGGGTCGAGGAACACCTCACGCTCGCGGTCGGTCACGGACCGGGCGAGGAGCCCCCGGTGGACCTGCTGCCCGGCCTCGCCGAGAGCCTGGTCCGCGAGCACCGGCTGGTGTCCATGGTCGCCCAGGTGCGGTCCGGCCGGATGGACCTGACGGCCCCCGGCCACCTGGAGCCACCGCCGGTCCCGGTGGGGTTCGTGCTCGGCGCCGAGGGGGTCCGGGAGGTCGGGGCCGACCGTGCGGTGCGTGCTCCGGCCGCCGCCGGGCCGGTGGAACTCGGCCCGTCGGCCGCCCCTGCCCTGTACTATCCGCTCGGTGACGGCATGTCGGGCACCGCCTGGACGGTGTTCGAGCGGCTGATGCGGCACCTCAGGGTCTCCTGAGCCCTGCCCCGCCGCGGCCCGGCCCGCTGCCGTGCCCCGGTGCCGGGCGGCCGGGCGATCGCGATGCGCGAAGGATCCGCGGAGTCCCGGGAGGCGCCGCGGGCCGCCGGCCCCGGCAGCGGACGGCGCGGAGAGTGGGCGGTGGGTCGGCCGGGCTCGGCGGTGGGCCGGCCCGGGGCTCAACCGTGGGCCGGGGACGGCCCGGAGGGGGCCGGGGGCCCGGCGGCGGGCCGGGGGTGGGGCGGGTACGGCACGGGCCCGTCCGGGGCAGGGGCCGGCGGCTCGGGCGGGTGCCCCAGGTGCCGGGCGTAGTGGCGCCGTTCGAGGCAGATCTCGGTGAAGATCGAGACCTTCGCCCGCAGCGCCCACGGGTCGATGGGCTTGGAGATGTAGTCGGCGCCGCCCGCGGCGTAGCCGCGCGAGGAGTGCTCGGGGTCGGTCCCCATCGCGGTGAGGAAGAGGATCGGGATGTCGCGGTTGCGCCGCCGCCGCTTGATCTGCGCGGCGGTCTCGTAGCCGTCCATCTCCGGCATCTGCACGTCCAGCAGGATCACCGCGAAGTCGTCGTGGTCGAGCAGGGCCTTCAGCGCCTCCCGCCCGGAGGTGGCCGAGACGATGTCCTGGCCGAGGGTGGCCAGGACCGCCCGCAGGGCCAGCAGGTTGTCCTCCTGGTCGTCCACCAGCAGGATCTTCGGCGGTCGTCCGGCCGGGACGGGTACGGGCGAGTCCGCGGGCGGGAGCGGCGGGCCGGGCCGCGCCGGAACCGGTTCGTCCGCGGAGGTCGCACCGGGCCGCGCCAGGGCCGCTTCGTACCCGGTTATCCCGCCGGGCCGCGCCAGGGCCGCTTCGTCCGCGGGCATTGGGCCGGGCTGTGCCAGGGCCGCTTCGTCCCCGGGCGGCAGGCCGGGTTGTGACAGGGTCTCGTCCCCGGGTGCCGGGCCGGGCGCGGCCAGGGCCTCGTCCTCGGTCGGCGGGCCGGGCCGTGCCGGGGGAGGGACCTCCGCGGACGGTGTCCGCGCCGCCGCGGCCTGGGCCTCCACCGCGGCGAGTTGCCGCTCCAGAAGATGGCAGCGGTCCTCCGCCAGCATGCCGCGGCGCCGGACCTCCTCCAGCTCGCCGGCCAGCCGCCGGACCTCCCGCTGGAGGGCGTCCCGCTCGCGCAGCAGTCCGGCGAGGTCGGGGAACGCCTGCTCCAGGGTCTCCGCGCGGGCCCGGTCCGCGGCCCGGTCCGCCTCCAGCTGGCTCAGCCGCACCTCCAGGTCGGCGATCCGGTGCCGGCGGTCCAGCAGCGCCTCGCCCAGCACGTCCTCGGTGGCGCTGGAGGTGCGGGCCTCCCGGTCGGCGTCGGCCAGCTGGTGCTGGAGCACCTCCACCGCGTGCCCCGCGGAGCTGCCGGTCCGCACGGCCGCCCGGTGCAGCTCGCGCACCAGCTCGATGGTGCCCGGCGTGACCGCCGAGCCCCGGACCTCCGCGAGATCGGTGAGCAGGTCGAAGACGAACTCCCACGGGGGTACGCGGGTGCCGCTCAGATAGCGGGAGATGGTCCCGGCGTCGCGGTACCGGCGCGCCGCGTACCGCCGTACCGACACGTCCAGGCCGGTGAAGAGTTCCCGCAGCGCGGCGGCGAACTCCCGGCACTCGGGGGCCAGTCCGTCCGCCAGGGGCCTCAGTTCACCCATCGGAGCCGTCCCGCGCCGTGCCGCCGGGTGCCGGGCGGGCGTCCGGGTCGCCGACCAGCCGGTCGAAGAACCCCACCGCCACCCCGAACGCCCCCGCCCCGTACAGCACGCACCCCGGGCCGGGGGTGCCGCCCAGGCCGGCGAGCAGCCCGGCGCCCAGGCCGGTGAGGACGGCGAGTAACAGCACCAGGGCCGCCCTCATGGACAGCAGCGGACGTCGCACAGCACACCTCATGTCTCCCGCACCGCGGTGGCGCCCGGTCGGTCGCCGATCGGCTCAGGCCGGTCGCCCGGCCGGTAGCAGACTGCCGCCCCGGCGCGGTGTTGCGCCGGGCAACGGGCCGCCCGGCAACGTGTGGCAACACGGGGTGGCACCGAGGGCCGCCGAGGGGGCCCGTCCCGGCCGGCGTCCGCGGCCGTCCGGTCGCCGGGATCGGCCACACCGGGCTCGGTCACGCCCGGGACCCACGCCCGGGTCTCACGCCCGGGTCGGTCGCGGCCCGGCACCGTCCGCGTCCGGTCCGGCCCCGACGCGGGGGCCGTGACCGATCCGGGCGCCCGGCCGGCGGAGGCGCCGGCTCAGGGCCAGACCAGGCAGTACGCCTGGTGTCCGGCCTCGTGCAGCCGGTGCGAGAAGTCCTGCCACTCGTGGAGGAGTTGGTAGACCGTGTAGGCGTCGCGGGGGCCGCCGCGGTCGGGCACGGTGGACCAGATGAACGCGGCCGCGCCCACCGCCTCCTCGCCGACACCGCGCAGCGGGTCGACGACGGTCATGGGCAGCTTGACCACCGCGTAGTCCGGGTGCAGGACGACGAGCTCCAGCGGGGGCACCTTGTGCAGCGGTATGCCCTCGATGCCGGTGAGGACCATGGCGGCCACCGTCTCCGGCTTGATCTTGGTGAACATGCCGCCCATGCCGAGCTCGTCCCCGCCGAGCTCCTCGGGACGCATGGAGATGGGGACCCGTGCCGCGGTGGCGCCGTCCGGCGCACCGAAGTACTTGTAGGTCACCCCCATGCGCCCGCCCCTGTTTTCCCTCGCCGTGCCGTTCACGTCCTCGCGTCGATGGCGCCCGTGGCGACCGGGGCGTCTAGGGCGGGCGCGCTCGGGACCCCGGTCGTCGGTCCCTTCACCCAGTTCGCCACCGCGATGCATATCTCCACCCGAGTGCTGTTCTGGGAGACGCGGTCCCCGCCGCGCAACCCGATCATCGTGTCTGAGACCTCCCCCGCGTGCGGGCGGTGAAACGCCCGGACGCACGTCCCCATCAGCCTCTGACACCATGGCATGCGTGAGCAATCCCTATCCGTACGCAGCACCAGTTTCGCAGACGCTATTCGACCGCGCGGCCATCGTGACGCCCGGCGGCGTGAACTCTCCTGTGCGCGCGTTCCGCGCCGTGGGCGGTACGCCCCGTTTCATGGTGTCCGGTGATGGTCCGTACCTCACCGATGCCGACGGCAGGGAGTACGTCGACCTCGTGTGTTCCTGGGGACCGATGATCCTCGGACACGCCCATCCCGAGGTGATCTCGGCGGTGCAGGCCGCCGTGGCGCGCGGGACGTCCTTCGGCACGCCGGGGGAGGGCGAGGTCGCGCTCGCCGAGGAGATCGTCGCCCGGGTGGGGCCCGTCGAGCAGGTGCGCCTGGTGTCCTCGGGCACCGAGGCGACCATGTCGGCGATCCGGCTGGCGCGCGGCTTCACCGGCCGCGCCAAGGTGATCAAGTTCGCGGGCTGCTACCACGGCCACGTGGACGCGCTGCTCGCCGCCGCCGGGTCCGGGGTGGCGACGTTCGCGCTGCCCGACACGCCGGGCGTGACCGGGGCGCAGGCCGGGGACACCGTCGTCCTGCCCTACAACGACCTGGACGCGGTGCGGGCCGCCTTCGCCGCGCACCCCGGGGAGATCGCCTGTGTGATCACCGAGGCATCGCCGGGCAACATGGGCGTGGTCCCGCCGCGGGACGGCTTCAACGCGGGCCTGCAGCGGCTCTGCCGGGAGAACGGCGCGCTGTACATCTCCGACGAGGTCATGACCGGCTTCCGGGTCAGCCGGGCCGGCTGGTACGGCCTGGACGGGGTGCGGCCGGACCTGATGACCTTCGGGAAGGTCATGGGCGGCGGCTTCCCCGCGGCGGCGTTCGGCGGCCGCGCCGACGTGATGGCGCACCTCGCCCCGGCCGGCCCGGTCTACCAGGCCGGCACGCTGTCCGGGAACCCGGTCGCCACCGCCGCCGGGCTGGCGCAGCTGCGACTGCTGGACGAGGCGGCGTACACGCGGGTGGACGCGGTCTCCGCGGAGATCCGGGGGCTGGTGACCGAGGCGCTGGCCAAGGCGGGCGTCGCGCACCGGCTGCAGACCGCGGGCAACATGTTCTCGGTGTTCTTCACCGAGGACGAGGTGCGGAACTACGCCGACGCCAAGCAGCAGGAGAGCTTCCGCTTCACCGCGTTCTTCCACTCGATGCTGGCCCAGGGCGTCTACCTGCCGCCGTCCGCGTTCGAGTCGTGGTTCGTCTCCACGGCGCACGACGCGCGGGCGGTGGAGCGGATCGCCGCCGCACTGCCCGGGGCCGCGCAGGCCGCCGCCGAAGCCACTGGATGATGGGTGACATGACGAAGACCGACAGCGACCTCACCGTCGTCCACCTGATGCGGCACGGTGAGGTGGAGAACCCGGACGGGGTGCTCTACGGGCGGCTGCCCGGCTACCACCTCTCCGAGCTGGGCCGGAAGATGGCCGACCGGGTGGCCGAGCACCTGGCCGGGCGGGACGTCAGGTACGTCGTGGCGTCGCCGCTGGAGCGCGCCCAGGAGACCGGGCAGCCGATCGCCGAGGCGCACGGCCTGGAGCTGGCCGCCGACGAGCGGCTGATCGAGGCGGACAACATCTTCCAGGGCAAGACCTTCGGCGTCGGGGACGGCGCCCTGAAGAAGCCGGCGAACTGGAAGTACCTCACCAACCCCTTCCGGCCCTCCTGGGGCGAGCCCTACGTCGACCAGGTGGTCCGGATGATGGGCGCGCTGAGCGCGGCACGGGACGCGGCGCGCGGCCACGAGGCGGTGTGCGTCAGCCACCAGCTGCCGATCTGGGTGGTGCGCAGCTGGGCCGAGAAGCGGCGGCTGTGGCACGACCCGCGTCAGCGGCAGTGCACCCTGGCCAGCCTGACCACGTTCACCTTCCGGGGCGACCGGATCGTGTCGGTGGGCTACAGCGAACCGGCCCGGGACCTGGTGCCCACGCATCTGCTGGCCGGGGCCCAGCGGCGGTTCGGCAAGGGCTCGATCAAGGGCGCCTCCAAGGGGTTCGGCGCCTGACCGCGGCCGGCCCGGGCCGGCCGCGCCCAAGGGTGCGGGAAACGGTCCGGTGCCGGGTCGGGCGGTCCGGCACCGGACCGCCCGGCCCCGCCGTTGGTTCCTGCCCGGCCCCGCCGCTGGTTCCTGCCTGGCCCCGCCGTCACCCCCGTCACCCCCGCCGACCTGCGCGGCCGCGCCGCCGGGCGCCGTTCGATCGGCACCACAGGGGGGTGCGGATGATCCCTAAACCGCCCATGCGAAACTTTTCACATGAGTGCCTGCCGCGCCCCTCGGGGCCTCGCGACCCGCCGTCGCGCCATCGTGCCGGCCATCGGGGCCGTTGTCGCCGCGCTGACCTTGTCCGCCTGTGGCTCGGGCGTCTCCGGAGGATCGTCCGACACCAGATTCGTCACCGGCAAGGGCGGTCTGGACACCGTCCCGAAGGGTGACCGCCAAGCCGCGCCGGATCTCACCGGCAAGGACATCCACGGCAAGCCGCTCAGCGTCGGGGACTACCGGGGCAAGATCATCGTGCTCAACGTCTGGGGCTCGTGGTGCGCGCCGTGCATCGCCGAGGCGCCGCACTTCGCGAAGGTCGCCAAGGCCACCGAGGCGGACGGCGTGCAGTTCGTCGGCATCAACACCCGTGACCCCGACCCCGCCAACGCACGCAAGTTCGAGCGGGACAACGAGGTCTCCTACCCCAGCTTCTACGACCCGATCGGGAAGCTGATGCTGCGCTTCCCCAAGGGCAGCCTCAACCCGCAGCTCATCCCGACCACGATCATCCTCGACCGGGACGGGAAGATCGCGGCCCGCGCGATCCGGCCGCTCAACGAGGAGAAGCTGCGGGAGATGATCGACCCCATCCTCGCGGAGAAGTGACCGTTGTGATCACTCTCGCCGACGCCGCGGTCAACGAGACCGTCCTCAGCGGGGCGCTGCTGCTGGCGCTGCCGGTCGCCGTCCTCGGCGGTCTCGTCTCCTTCTTCTCCCCCTGCGTGCTGCCGCTGGTCCCCGGCTACATGTCGTACGTGACCGGCATCACCGGCGCGGACCTGGCGGAGGCGCGGCGCGGCCGGATGCTCGCCGGGGCCTCGCTGTTCATCCTGGGCTTCACCGCCGTCTTCGTCTCCACCGGCGCCTTCTTCGGGTACGCCGGACGCGAGCTGCAGGAGCACCGGGAGACCATCTCCCAGGTGCTGGGCGCGGTCACCATCCTGATGGGCCTGGCCTTCATGGGCCTGCTCAAGCGGTTCGGCCAGCGCGAGTTCCGCTTCCACGTCAAGCCCACACTGGGGCTGGTGGGCGCGCCGGTGCTGGGCGTGCTGTTCGGGGTCGGCTGGACGCCGTGCCTGGGGCCGACGCTCACCGCCGTCACCGCCCTGTCCTTCAACGAGGCGAGTGCCGGTCGCGGTGCGCTGCTGACCGTCGCCTACTGTCTGGGACTGGGACTGCCCTTCATCGTGGTGGCCATCGCCTACCGGCGCGCGCTCGGCGCGTTCGGCTGGGTCAAGCGCCACTACGTGTGGGTGATGCGGATCGGCGGCGGCATGCTGGTGGTTCTCGGCGTGCTGCTCGTCACCGGGGCCTGGGACCGCATGATCAGCGACATGCAGGTGTGGACGAGCAGCTTCAACGTGGGGATCTGATCCATGGCCACCACTGACACCGACGCCACGGCGAAGGACGCCCCCGAGGACGTCCACCCGGCCGGGGACGACCCCGGCCGGGCGCCGGAGGACGGCGACGGCGACCTCGGCGAGGCCGGGTCGCAGCTCTCCACGGCGCCCGTGGAGGAACGCGGCCAGGCCGTGCCCGGCTCGTTCGGCGGGGTGCGCCGGCCCGGCGCGCTGGGCGGCGCCCAGTGGCTGGGCCGCGAGGTCCTGGGCTGGCTGCGCTGGTTCTGGCGGCAGCTGACCTCGATGCGGGTCGCGCTGCTGCTGCTGTTCCTGCTCTCGCTGGCCTCGATCCCCGGCTCGCTCGTCCCGCAGGACAGCGTGGAGCCGCTCAAGGCGGAGGACTTCCGGGCCCGGCACGAGACGCTGGCGCCGCTCTACGAGAAGCTGCAGCTGTTCAACGTCTACAGCTCGGTGTGGTTCTCGGCGATCTACATCCTGCTGTTCATCTCGCTCATCGGCTGCATCGTCCCGCGTACCTGGCAGTTCATCGGCCAGCTGCGCGGCCGCCCGCCGGCCGCCCCGCGCGACCTCACCCGGCTGCCCGCCTACACCAGCTGGCGCACCCGGGCCGCCCCCGAGGAGGTGCTGCGCGCCGCCGGTTCGGCGATCGGGCGCCGGCGCTTCCGCAACCACGTGGCGGGCGACGCGGTCGCCGCGGAGAAGGGCTACCTGCGCGAGGCCGGGAACCTCGTCTTCCACCTGGCGCTGATCGTGATGCTGGTGTCGTTCGCCGCCGGGCAGCTGTGGAAGTCCGAGGGCGGCAAGCTGATCGTCGAGGGCAGTGGTGACGGCTTCACCAACGGCCTCACCCAGTACGACAACATCCAGTCCGGCCCGTGGTTCGACACCGACGACATGGCGCCGTTCGGCTTCGAGCTGGACGACTTCGAGGCGGACTACGTGCGCAGCGGCCCGCAGATGCGCACCCCGACCACCTTCCGCGCCCACGTCAGGTACTGGGAGGGCGTGGACGGTCCGGAGCGGAAGAAGACCATCGAGGTCAACCATCCGCTGGAGGTCGCCGGCTACAAGGTCTTCCTGCTCGGCCACGGTTACGCGCCGGTGGTCACGGTGCGGGACGGCCAGGGCGACGTCGCCTTCAAGGGGCCGGTGCCGTCGCTGCCGCTGGAGGGCGCCAACCTGACCGAGAACGTGGTCATCAAGGTGCCGCACTACCGGGGCAAGGACGGCAAGAAGGACCAGATCGCCTTCCAGGGATTCTTCGTACCCACCCTCGACCTGAGCACCGGCACGATGTTCTCCCAGTTCCCGGCGCTGGACAATCCGGCGCTGGTGCTCACCGCGTACCGCGGCAGCCTGGGCATCAGCGGCGGCACGCCGCAGAACGTGTACCAGCTGGACACCTCGCGGATGAAGCAGTTCGGCACCGGCGACGGCAAGAAGAACCGCGGTGAGCTGCTCAGGGTCGGCGACGAGATGGAGTTGCCGAACGGCGCCGGCACGCTGGAGTTCACCGGCATCAAGGAGTGGGCGACCTTCCAGATCTCCCACAAGCCGGGCACCCCGGGCGCGCTCGTCGGCGCGGTCGCGGCCCTGGTCGGGCTCGCCGCCTCGCTGTTCATCCAGCGCCGCCGGGTGTGGGTGCGGGCGGTGACCCAGCCGGACGGCACCACTCTGGTGGAGATGGCCGGGCTGGGCCGCAGCGAGTCGGCCAAGCTGCCCGAGGAACTGGCCGACCTGGCCGTCGACCTCCAGTCGGACGCCCCGCCGGTGCCGGAGGCCGGTGCCGGGGACGACGCCGGCGCCGGGGACGGCTCCGAGACCCCGGGGGACGGCGAGTCCGAGGCGTCCGGTGAGCCCGGCGGGTCCGGGGCCTCCGGCACGACCGGGGGCGCCGGGAAGTCCGGCGCGGCCGCGGACGCCGACCGGGCCGCGCGGCCCGCAGAACCCACTGACTCCGCCGAATCCGATGATTCGGCCGATCCCGCTGAACCCGCCGATCCCGGCGACTCCGCAGACCCTGCCGAAGGAGCGCGCGCGTGAACCTCGCCGCAGCCAACGAGAGCCTGGCCGAGACCAGCAACGTGCTGATCTACTCGGCGATGGCCGTCTACACCCTGGCCTTCCTCGCCCACATCGCCGAATGGGTCTTCGGCAGTCGCAGCGCCGTGGGCCGCACCGCGGCCGCGATCGCCACGGACCGTTCCGCGGACCAGGCGAAGGTGACGGTCACCGTCGCCACCAAGGGCGGCGGCACCACGGTGCTGGAGCGCCCCACGGTCATCACCCGCTCCGCGCCCGGCAGCCGCGACGTGCCGGACGGGCCGGGCGCCGCGGGCACCAGCGAGCAGGGCGACGTGTACGGGCGCATCGCGGTCGGCCTGACCGTGCTGGGCTTCCTGCTGCACGCCGGTGGCGTGGTGTCCCGCGCGGTGTCCGTGGAACGGGCGCCCTGGGGCAACATGTACGAGTTCTCCACGACCTTCGCGATGGTCGCGGTGGGCACCTACCTGACCCTGCTGGCGCTGAAGAAGAACGTGCGCTGGATCGGCCTGCCGCTGGCCACCACGGTCCTGCTCGACCTGGGCCTGGCGGTGTCGGTCCTCTACACCGACAACGACCAGCTGGTCCCCGCGCTGGACTCGTACTGGCTGTGGATCCACGTCAGCTGCGCGATCGTCTCCGGCGCGGCGCTCTACCTGGGCTCGGTCTCCGCGCTGCTGTACCTCTTCCGGGACAGCTACGAGACCCGGCTGGAGAACCCCGAGGGCAAGCAGTACGGCAACTTCGTCAGCTCGGTGCTCGCCCGGACGCCGTCCGCCGCCTCGCTCGACAAGTTCTCGTACCGCATCAACGCCACGGTCTTCCCGCTGTGGACGTTCACCATCATCGCGGGCGCGATCTGGGCCGAGGCCGCGTGGGGCCGCTACTGGGGCTGGGACCCCAAGGAGGTCTGGTCCTTCATCACCTGGGTCGCGTACGCCGGCTACCTGCACGCCCGCGCCACCGCCGGCTGGAAGGGCCGCAAGGCGGCGTACCTCGCGCTGCTGGCGTTCGGCTGCTACCTGTTCAACTACTACGGCATCAACATCTTCGTGTCCGGCAAGCACTCGTACTCCGGCGTCTGAGCGACGCCGGACGTCCCGCCGACCGAACCCGCCCCGGCCGGTTCCGGTGACCCAGGTCCCCCGCGACCCCGGTCACCGGGACCGGCCGCGGTCGTCCGGGCGGCGCCGGACGACCCCGGGCGGGACCGTGGCGCTGCACCGTGCGGGACCGTGGCGCTGCACCGTGCGGGACCGTGGCGTGGGCCCGGGCAGGACCGCGGCGCGGCGCCGGGCGCCGGGGGTCAGCGGTTCGGCGGGGTGTCCTCGGGGCCGTCGTCCTTGCGCCGCAGCTCCTCCTCGAGCCGCCGCAGTTCGGCCTCCCGGTCGCTCGCCGGCTCCTCGTCCGCCCCGGCCGGACCGGGGTCCCGCGGCGCCCCGCGGTCCTTGAGGGATTCGAGGAACTCGGGGTTGTCGTCCGGGGCCACCCAGCCGCCGCGCCGCCGGCCGGCCCGGCCGCCGCCTCCCTGCGCGGGGGTGCGCTTGCGCCCGGCGATCAGCCAGGAGACCGAGCCGACGACCGGGAAGAGCAGCACCAGGATCGCCCAGATCGGCTTGGGGATGTAGCGGACGTCCTGCTCATCGGTGGTGATGCAGTCGATGAACGCGTAGATGCTGAGCGCGAGCGGCACCAGAATCATCAGCACCCGGAGCATGAGGCCGTCCCCCCTGCGTGTGGTGTACGGGCCCCGAAGCGCGGGCCCTGGGTTACGGGCACCAGAGTAGTCCGCGCGCGCCCGGGGCCGTTCCGCCGCGCTGCCCGGGGGCGGCCCGGGCCGGCCGGCGGCGGCCCTTCGCGGACGGCGCGGCGGCGTTGGTGTGCCCGGCGCCGGGGGGCCGGGGGCCATGGCGGATACTGGACGGCATGGCATACGACGATCTTCGTTCGTTTCTGCGGGCACTTGACCGAGAAGGCGACCTCAAGCGCGTCAAGGCCGAAGTCGACCCCCGTCTGGAGGTCGGCGAGATCGTCGACCGGGTGAACAAGGCGGGCGGCCCGGCGCTGCTCTTCGAGAACGTCAAGGGCTCGTCGATGCCGCTGGCCATGAACGTCTTCGGCACCGACCGGCGGCTGCTGAAGGCGCTGGGTCTGCGCTCCTACGCGGAGATCAGCGAGCGGATCGGCGGCCTGGTCAAGCCCGAACTGCCGCAGGGGATCGGCGGGCTGCGCGAGGCGTTCGGCAAGCTCGCCGGGGTGTCGCACGTGCCGCCGAAGAAGGTCCGGGACGCCCCCGTCCAGGAAGTGGTGCTGCACGGCGACGAGGTCGACCTGGAGACGCTGCCGGCCCTGTTCACCTGGCCGAAGGACGGCGGGTCCTTCTTCAACCTGGGCCTGACCCACACCAAGGACCCGGAGACCGGGGTGCGGAACCTGGGTCTGTACCGCCTCCAGCGCCATGACCGGCGCACCATCGGGATGCACTGGCAGATCCACAAGGACAGCCGCAACCACTACCAGGTGGCCGCGCGGCGCGGCGAGAAGCTGCCGGTCGCGATCGCGTTCGGCGCGCCGCCGGCCGTGACGTACGCCTCCACCGCCCCGCTGCCGGGTGACATCGACGAGTACCTGTTCGCCGGCTACCTCCAGGGCAAGCGGGTGGAGATGGTCGACTGCAAGACGGTGCCGCTCCAGGTCCCGGCGCACGCCGAGGTGGTACTGGAGGGGTGGCTGGAGCCGGGGAAGATGCTGCCGGAGGGCCCGTTCGGGGACCACACCGGCTTCTACACCCCGCAGGAGGACTTCCCGGCGCTGACCATCGACTGCGTCACGATGCGGCGCCGCCCGCTGCTGCAGTCCATCGTGGTGGGCCGGCCGCCGACCGAGGACGGGCCGCTGGGGCGGGCCACCGAGCGGTTCTTCCTCCCGCTCCTCAAGATCGTCGTCCCGGACATCGTCGACTACCACCTGCCGGAGTCGGGCGGCTTCCACAACTGCGCGATCGTCTCGATCGACAAGAAGTACCCCAAGCACGCGCAGAAGGTGATGCACGCCATCTGGGGCGCGCACATGATGTCGCTGACCAAGCTGATCGTCGTGGTCGACGCCGACTGCGATGTGCACGATCTGCACGAGGTGTCCTGGCGGGCACTGGGCAACACCGACTACGCCCGCGACCTGACCGTGGTCGAGGGCCCGGTGGACCATCTCGACCACGCCTCCTACCAGCAGTTCTGGGGCGGCAAGGCGGGCATCGACGCGACCCGCAAGCTGCCCGAGGAGGGCTACACCCGGGACGGCGGCTGGCCGGAGATGGTCGAGTCGGACCCGAGCACGGCGGCGCTGGTCGACCGTCGCTGGAAGGAATACGGGCTGTGAAGGGATACCGACTGTGAGCGCGGCCGAGGGAGTCGTCGGGCGGGGTCCGAGGCCGGCCGGCGGCCGGGTGCGGGCCTTCCTGCGGCTGGTGATGATCGAGCACTCGGTCTTCGCGCTGCCCTTCGCCTACATGGCCGCGCTCACCGCGATGCTGCTGGACGACGGCGAGGTCGACTGGCTGGGGCTGCTGCTGGTGACGGTGGCGATGGTGGGGCTGCGCACCTTCGCGATGGCCTGCAACCGGATCATCGACCGGGAGATCGACGCCCGCAACCCGCGTACCGCGGGCCGGGAGCTGGTGACCGGGGCGGTGTCGGTGCGGTCGGCGTGGACCGGGGCGCTGGTGGCGCTGGTGGTCTTCCTGGGCGCGGCGGCGCTGCTCAACCCGCTGTGCCTGGCGCTGGCGCCGGTGGCGGTGGTGCCGATGGTGGTCTATCCGTACGGCAAGCGGTTCACCCACTACCCGCACGCCATCCTGGGGCTGGCGCAGGCGATGGGCCCGGTCGGCGCCTGGATCGCGGTGACCGGCGAGTGGTCGTGGGACGCGGTGATCCTGGGGGCCGCGATCGGCATCTGGATCGGCGGCTTCGACCTGATCTACGCCTGCCAGGACGTGGCGTCCGACCAGGCGCACGGGGTGAGGTCGGTGCCGGCCCGGTTCGGCGTGCCGGGCGCGCTGTACGGGGCGCGCGGCTGCCATGTGCTGACGGTGGCGCTGCTGGGCTGGTACGGCCTGGCCACCGACGCCGGGGGGTTCTTCTGGGCCGGCCTGCTGATCGTCATCGCGGCGTTCGGCTACGAGCACACCATCGTGAAGCCCGGTGACCTGTCCCGGCTGAACCGGGCGTTCTTCACCGTCAACGGCTTCATCGGTATCGCGCTGTTCTGCTGTGCGCTGCTGGACCTGCTGGTCCGCGGGCTGAGCGGGTGAGGACCGCGCGGGTGAGGCGCGACGGAGGGTGCCGGATAGGCTCGATGGCGTGGAGCCGCGTGAACAGCACAGCGAACAGGGCAGTGAGGGACGCGGCGGGCCGGGCGCCCGCCGCCCCTGGGTGGTCGGTGTCTCCGGGGCGTCCGGCACGCCGTACGCCGCCTCGGTGCTCCGCGGTCTGCTGCACGCGGGCGAGGACGTCGATCTGGTGGTCAGCCGATCGTCCCGGCTGACCCTGCTGGACGAGACCGGCATCGCGTACCGGGACGCGCACTGGCGGGAGGATCTGCGCAGCTGGCTGGCGCGCGGCGCCGACGGCGCGCCGGACGCCTTCGACGTGGACGTCTCCCGGGTGCGTCACTGGGCGGCCGGGGACCTGGCCGCCGGGCCGTCCTCGGGGTCGTACCCGGTCAAGGGGATGCTGATCGTGCCGGCGAGCACGGCGTGCGTGGCCGGGGTGGCGCTGGGGCTGTCGAAGGACCTGCTGCAGCGGGCGGCGAGCGTGACGCTCAAGGAGCGGCGGCCGCTGGTGGTCGCGGTGCGGGAGACCCCGCTGAACGGGCAGACGCTGCGGCACCTGGTGACGCTGGACGAGGCGGGCGCCGTGGTGCTGCCCGCCTCGCCGGCGTTCTACGCGGGTGCGACGCACATCCAGGATCTGGTGGACTTCGTCGCCGGGCGGGTGCTGGACGCGGCAGGGGTGCCGCACAAGCTGTACCGCCGTTGGGAAGGGGAGCTGGGCGGTGGGGCCGGCTCCCGGGGGAAGGGATAGGTCGCG
Source organism: Streptomyces sp. NPDC018031 (assembly GCF_044327625.1). NCBI lineage: Bacteria > Bacillati > Actinomycetota > Actinomycetes > Kitasatosporales > Streptomycetaceae > Streptomyces > Streptomyces sp. NPDC018031. Next base: position 358,035 of record NZ_JBIRFT010000006.1, on the reverse strand, counting down.
CGGACGTGTCTCCGTCGGAGGTGGGAGACGAAGGGTCAGCGCTTCTTGGCGGCGGTGCGGCGCTGCGCGGCGGGCGCCCGGCGCGGAGAGGCGGACTGGTGGGCACGCGAGCGGCTGGCCAGCTCCTGCAGCTCGCGCATGCGGGCGTAGGCCATCTCGATCGTGTACACGGTGAGACTCATCTCCTGAGGATCGTCATTGATCGTATGAAAGATTTGCAGGGCATCGGCCCCTGCATGCCTTAGATTCTACATGTAAATCCTTGAGATCGCAGAACAATGGAAGGCGCCAGGCATATGGACGCGGTGGATAGGCAGCTCATCCAGGCCCTCCGGGAGAACGGCAGGGCCTCGTACGCGGAGCTCGGCCGGCTGGTCGGCCTCTCCGGGCCGAGCGTCACGGACCGGATCAACCGCCTGGAGGCGGCCGGGGTGATCACCGGCTACCGCGCCACCGTGGACGCGGCGTCCCTGGGCCTGGGCGTCACCGCCCTGATCGGCATCCAGCTGTCCGACGCCACCGACCACGAGGACGTGGCGCACCGGTTGCGGGAACTCGCCGAGGTCGAGGACTGCTGGTTCATCGCGGGCGACGACTCCTACATGCTCAAGGTGCGGGCCACCGACGTGGACGGGCTGGAGCGCACCATCCGCCGGCTGTCGGGCACCCGCGGGGTGTCCCGGACCCGGACCACCATCGTGCTCTCCACCAAGTGGGAGAACCGGGTCGGCGAACTGCCCGAGCAGGTCTGAGCAGGCGGCCGCCGGTCCGGCCGGACGGCTCCCCGGGCGACGCGCCCAGGGGGCCGCGTCCGGCCGGAAACCGGGGGAGTAGGCTCCTCACCAGGCCACAAACGCAGACGTACGGGAGGCGGCCGGAGGATGGACGCTGGACTCAAGCGTGAGCTGGAGCAGAAGGTTCACGCCGGGGAGCGGCTGTCCCGCGCGGACGGCATCGCCCTGTACGCGTGCGACGACCTGGCCTGGCTGGGCGGGCTCGCCCACGAGGTGCGGACGCGGAAGAACGGCGACGTCGTCCACTTCAACGTCAACCGCCACCTCAACATGACGAACGTGTGCACCGCGTCCTGCGCCTACTGCTCCTTCCAGCGCAAGCCGGGCGAGAAGGACGCGTACACGATGCGCATCGAGGAGGCCGTCAGCCTCGCCAAGGCGATGGAGGGGGAGAACCTCACCGAGCTGCACATCGTCAACGGGCTCCACCCCAACCTCCCCTGGCGCTACTACCCGCGCTCGCTGAAGGCGCTCAAGGAGGCCCTGCCGCAGGTCTCCCTCAAGGCCTTCACCGCCACCGAGATCCACCACTTCGAGAAGATCTCCGGGCTGTCCGCCGACGAGATCCTCGACGAGCTGATCGACGCCGGTCTGGAGTCGCTGACCGGCGGTGGCGCGGAGATCTTCGACTGGGAGGTGCGGCAGCACATCGTCGACCACGACACCCACTGGGAGGACTGGTCGCGCATCCACCGGCTGGCGCACGCCAAGGGCCTGAAGACCCCGTGCACCATGCTCTACGGGCACGTCGAGGAGCCCCGGCACCGGGTGGACCACGTGCTGCGGCTGCGGGAGCTGCAGGACGAGACCGGGGGCTTCCAGGTCTTCATCCCGCTGCGCTACCAGCACGACTTCGTGGACATGAAGGACGGCAAGATCCGCAACCGCCTCCAGGCGCGGACCTCGATGGCCACCGGGGCCGAGGCGCTGAAGACCTTCGCGGTCTCCCGGCTGCTGTTCGACAACGTCCCGCACGTGAAGGTCTTCTGGGTGATGCACGGGGTGCAGACCGCCCAGCTGGCGCTCAACCACGGCGCCGACGACATGGACGGCTCGGTCGTCGAATACAAGATCACGCATGACGCGGACAACTTCGGCACCCCGAACAAGCTCACCCGGGACGACCTGCTCGACCTGATCCGCGACGCCGGCTTCCGCCCGGTGGAGCGGAACACCCGCTACCAGGTCATCCGCGAGTACCCGGGGCCGGACCCGGAGCGCCGCGAGTCGCCGCAGCCGATGCGGGTGTGACCCGCGGCTGACCGGGTACCCGGCGGCGCATGGCGAGCAGCCCGGCGGGCCGGAGCGAGGGCGGGCACGCCCCCGCCGGCGGACCGGAGGAGGCGTACACCGCGGCGCCGTTCGTCCCCGAACGGGCGGACCTGGCGGCGCTGCGGAGCGCCGCGGCCGACTGCCGGGGGTGCCCGTTGCACCGCGCCGCCGACCGGACGGTCTTCGGTGCCGGTGAGGCCGACGCGCGGGTGGTGCTCGTCGGCGAGCAACCCGGTGACCAGGAGGACCGCGAGGGCCGGCCGTTCGTCGGCCCGGCCGGGCGGGTGCTGACCCGGGCCCTGGCCGAGGCCGGGATCGACCCGGCCGAGACCTACGTCACCAACGCCGTCAAGCACTTCAAGTTCGAGGTGGTGCCCGAGCGCGGCAAGCGGCGCATCCACAAGGCGCCCGGCCTGCGCGAGCTGACCGCCTGCAAACCCTGGCTGATCGCCGAACTGCGGCTGATCGACCCCGAGCTGATCGTCGCGCTCGGCGCGACGGCCGGCAAGTCGCTGCTCGGCCCCTCGTTCCGGGTCACCAGGCAGCGCGGTGTGCTGCTGCCCTGCCCGGCGCTGGACGGCGAGGAGCCGCGCGGCGAGTGCGTGGTGGCGACCGTCCACCCCTCCGCCGTGCTCCGGGCCGACGACCGGGAGGCGGTCTACCGGGGGCTGGTCGCCGATCTGCGGGTGGTGGCCGAGGCCCTGGGCTGAGCCGGCTGGTGGCTCCGGCCCGGGGGTGACCTGGTGGTTCTCAGTCCGTGAGAAATGGGTGGGCACGCCATCTTGTAATGGCTAGGCTCGCTGTGTGCCTATTACTGCGCCTGTTACCGTGCCTGATGCTGTGCCTGTTGCCGGGCCCGCTGCCGTGCCCGTTGCCTTCACGCGTGACCCGGACCTGACCCCGGCCCTGCGGGAAGAGATCGTCCAGCTCTGGACCCGGGTCACCAACGCCGGCGGCGCGGTCGGCTTCGTCCCCCCGGTCACCGCCGCGGACGTCCGGCCGGTCGCCGACGAGCAGGCCGCCGGGGTCCGCGCCGGGGAGCTTCGGCTGGTCGCCGCCCACCAGGACGGGGCGCTGGTGGGCACCGCCTACCTCAAGCTGAACGCCCACCGCCTGATGCGGCACTGGGCCTGGGTGGTCACCGTCATGGTCGACCCCGGCCTGCAGGGCGGCGGGCACGGCAAGCGGCTGCTGAACGAGGTCATCGACATGGGCCGCGACCTGGGCTTCGACGCCCTCCGGCTGGGCGTGCGCAGCGGCCGCGGGGTGGAGGACTTCTACGCCGCCGTGGGCTTCGAGGAGATCGGCCGGATGCCCGACGCGATCCGGGTCGCCGGCGGCGAGTTCCGCGACGACATCATGATGTGGCTGCCGCTGAAATGATCCGGAAGCGGGCGTGATTCACTGGTTGTCTGGTTGTTCAGGATCTCCCAGCAGAAAGAAGTCCAGCCGTGCCTGCCAAGTCGAGCGCCGCGCTGCGCTATACCGCCATGCGCCTGGGTATCTTCGTCGCTTGTTTCCTGGTCATGTGGGGCCTGGTGCACTTCGGGCTCGCGCCGGCCGGTGCCAACGATTCCAACTTCTTCTGGGTGCTGCTGCTCGCCCTCGTCGTCTCCGCGCCGCTCAGCCTGGTGCTGCTGCGCAAGCAGCGGGACGCCATGTCGGAGCAGCTGGTGGAGAAGGTCGATCAGGTCAAGGGCAAGTTCCAGGCCAGCCGGAGCCAGGAGGACGGCGTGTAAGCCTCCTCACACCCCGCCCGCGTCTCCCCGCCCGCCCCGCCGGCCAGCATCCGCTGGCCGGCGGGGCGTTGGCGTTTTTTCCGCCTGCCGTCCACCGCCCGCTCAAAGATTTACTTTGAGACACCCAAAGCACCGATGTTAATGTGAGTGCCATGAAGACAGCAGCTGCGCACCACAACCCCGCGAGCGTCCCGCTCGTGGCGCGCCTGCACGTCGATCCCCGCCTCCCCCGAACTCTCGGCTCCGCCCGAGTGGGAGGCGCCCCCAGTCTGTCCGCGACCTGTTGTCGCCGCCGCTGTCTGCCCGCGGCCTGTCGCCGCCGCTGAGACCGTCCCCGTCCAAGCGCAGCGGCCGGAGATCCGTCAAGGACCTCCCGGCTCGGTCACGCCCCGGCCCCCCGGAGCCTGGCCACCCGTACCCCACCCGCATGTCCGCCTCCCGTCCCCGGAGAGTGTCCGTTGTCCTCGGAGTCGTCCGCGTCCTCCTCCGGGTCCGTCACCACGACGGACTCCACCCCGTCCCCCTCGGCCCCCTTCCGGCTGCCCAAGGTGCCCTTCTGGGCCCAGATCCTCGGCGGTCTGGTCCTCGGTGTGCTGCTCGGCTGGGCCGCCCGCAGCGGTGACGTCGACTGGCTGGTCACCACCCTCGACAAGATCGGTTCGATCTTCGTCCAGCTGCTGAAGCTGGCCGTCGCGCCGCTGGTGTTCTTCGCCATCCTGGTGTCCATCACCAACCTGCGGAACGTCAACAACGCCGCCCGGCTGGCCGGCCGCACCCTGCTCTGGTTCATGGTCACCTCGCTGATAGCGGTGGCCATCGGCCTCGCCATCGGCCTGCTCACCGACCCGGGCTCGGGCACCGGACTGACCCCCAAGGACGGCGCCAAGCCGGAACACTCCGGCTCCTGGCTGGACTTCCTCACCGGCATCGTGCCGGAGAACGTCATCACGCCGTTCACCGAGCTGAACGTGCTGCAGATCGTCTTCATGGCCGCCGTCGCCGGTATCGCCGCCCTGCAGCTGGGCGAGAAGGCCGAGCCGATCCTCAGCCTCAGCAACGCCGTCCTGGAACTCCTCCAGAAGGCGCTGTGGTGGGTCATCCGCCTCGCCCCGCTGGGCACCCTCGGCCTCATCGGCTACGCCATCGCCGAGTACGGCTGGGACCTGATCGGCAAGTACGCCACCTTCACCGCCGACATCTACATCGGCTGCGCCCTGGTGATGTTCGGCGTCTACCCGCTGCTGCTGGCCACCGTCGCCAAGGTCAACCCGCTGCAGTTCTTCCGCGGCGCCTGGCCGGCGATCCAGCTGGCCTTCGTCTCCCGCTCCTCGGTCGGCACCATGCCGCTCACCCAGAAGGTCACCGAGCGGCTGGGCGTCCCCAAGGAGTACGCGTCCTTCGCGGTGCCGTTCGGCTCCACCACCAAGATGGACGGCTGCGCCTCCATCTACCCGGCGATCGCCGCGATCTTCATCGCCCAGATCTTCGACGTCCAGCTCGACTTCGGCGACTACCTGCTGATCGCCTTCGTGTCGGTGGTCGGCTCCGCCGCCACCGCGGGTCTCACCGGCGCCACGGTGATGCTCACCCTGACCCTGTCCACCCTGGGCCTGCCGCTGGAGGGCGTCGGCCTGCTGATGGCCATCGACCCGATCGTGGACATGATGCGCACCGCCACCAACGTGGCCGGGCAGGCGCTGGTCCCGGTGCTGGTCTCGGCGCGCGAGCGGATCCTGGACCGCGAGGCCTACGCGAGCGCCAAGTCCTCCCCGCTGGACGAGCCGCTGGACGCCCGCGAGCCGCAGGTGGCCGCCGCGGCCGCGTGAGGCAGCACGCACCGGCGCCCGGACGCCCCCGGCCCCTGGAACTTCCCAGGGACCGGGGGCGTTTGCATGGCGGCTCCCCCCGGCAACGCCCGCCGCACGCACCCGACATGGGAACCCGACGCGGTTTCCGTCCCGCCGGTGACTGACGGCACACTTGTCTCACAGACAGCGATCACGTCGGAGCCGGGCGCGGAGCCGGGCCCGGGGCTGTGACGAGAAAGAGGGGGGCGCCGTGGAGTCCTGGCTGGCCGTGGAGGGCGCGGACCGGATCGAGGAGCGGGTGGAGCTGGCCGCCTGGCTGTCGGACGAGCCCGAGTTGCGCGGCAGGGTGACGGAAGGGCCGGCCGCCCCGCGCGCGGGTGAACTCGGCGCGGGCTGGGCCGACACGCTCGTGGTCACGCTGACCAGCGGCGGGACGCTCACCGTGCTGGCGCGCACCCTGGCGGTCTACCTCAGGCAGCCGCGGCGCCGGAACGCCCGGGTGGAGATCGTCGCCCCGGACGGGCGGCGCACCGAGGTGTCCGCCGAGCACGTGAAGAGCCTCGCCGAGGTGGAGGACCTGCTGCGGGCCGCCCTGCACGCGCACGACGGCACACCGGACGCGGACGCGGACGGGGAGCCGGCAGGAGGCCGGTGACCGTGCGGCTGCCTGACCGGGACCGCTCGCGGGCCGTACTGATCGGCGTCGGCCGGTACGCCGACGCCGACCTGCCCGACGTGCCCGCGGTCCACAACAACGTCCGGGACCTGCGCCGGGAGCTGACCCGCACCGGCGGTGGCGCCTTCCACCCGGAGCACTGCGTCGAGATCAACGACCCGGTCGACGGGCACAGCCTGGGACGCCAGCTGCTGCACGCCGCCCGGGCGGCCGAGGACGTCTTCCTGGTCTACTTCGCCGGACACGGGCTGGTGGGCCGCCGCCGCCGGGAGCTGTACCTGGCGCTCGGCGAGACCGACCCGGACGCGCTGTTCTACACCGCCATGTCCTTCGAGGGGGTCCGCGAGGCCTTCCTCACCAGCCCGGCGAAGAGCCGGATCCTGCTGCTGGACTGCTGCTTCTCCGGCCGGGCCATCGGCGAGCAGCTCTCGGACGAGGTGTCGGCGATGGTCGGCCAGATCGAGATCTCCGGGACGTACATCCTGACCTCGGCGGCGGCCAACGAACCCGCCCTGGTCGCCCCCGGGGCCACCCACACCGCCTTCACCGGGGAACTGATAACCCTGCTGCGGAACGGGATCCCGCGCGAGCCGGACGGGCTGACCCTGGACGCCCTCTACCGCGAACTCCACCGCTCCCTCACCGCCCGCGGACTGCCCGCCCCGCAGCGCTGCGGCACCGAGACGGCCCAGGAACTGGTGCTCGCCGCCAACCGTTCGCAGCCCGCCGCCGTCCCCCCGCCGGGCCCGGACCCGGACCCGGAACCCGTCCCGCAGGTCCCGGACCCCGCCGCACCGGCCGTCGGGGAGGAACCGGCCGCGCCCGCCCAGCAGTTCACCGAGCTGAGCGCGGAGGCCGGCCAGCTGCGCAAGGAGGGCGATCTCGAAGGAGCGGTGACCGCCTACCGCACACTGACGCAGCAGGACCTCATGGAACACGGGGTGGCCTTCGTCGACGCGCTGCACGACTGGAGCGTGACGCTGACCGAGGCGGACCGCCACGAGGAAGCCCGGGCCGCCTCCGCCGAAGGGGTGGCCACCTGCCGGGCGATGGCCCGGCAGGACCCGATCCGCCGGCTGGAACTGGGCTGGGCCCTGGTCGACCTGAGCTACGACAAACGGGAACTGGGCCGCAAGGAGGGGGCGCGGGCCGACCTCGAAGAGGCGGTCCGTCTCTTCCGCGCACCGGACGAACGGGACGCGCCGCGGCACGGTGACTACCGCGACGGCCTGGCGGACGCCCTCGGCGAACTGGGGTCCCTCCTCATGGACCTCGGACGGCACGCCAAGGCGGCGCCGGTCTACGAGGAGGCGGCCGGTCTCCTCCGCGACGCCGTGCAGGACGGGAAGGCCGAACGGAGCGAGCTGGCCGGGCTGCTGGACCGGCTGGCGCATACCCTCGGCGAACTCGACCAGCCGGTACGGGCCCTGGCGGTCGCCGAGGAGGCGGTGGCACTGTACCGGGAGCTCGCGGCGGACGAGCCGCAGCTGCACAGCGCGCCGCTCGCCCGGGCGCTGCTGGCCACGAGCAGCCTGCTGAGCAAGATGGACGGCTACGAGAAGTCCTACGCGGCGGCGGACGCCGCCGTGGACATCTTCCGGGTACTGGCCGAGGAGGACCCGGACGGCTACTCCGCCGAGCTCGCCGACGCCCTGCTCGACGTGGGCGCCGACCTGACGCACCTGGCGCGGCACAAGGAGGCGCACCAGGCGGACGTGGAGGCGGTGAGCCTGCTGCGGACACTGGTGGAGAAGGACTCGGCGACCCACCGCCCCAAGCTCGCCACCGCACTGAAGAACCTGAGCATCGACCTGCAGAACCTGCACCGGAGGAACGAGGCGCAGGAGGTCGTGAAGGAAGCGGCGGCGTTGCAGGCCACGGAGCCCGCCCCCGGGCCCTGAGAGCGTCCGGTGCCGTCCGGGAACGGGGATGGGCCCCCGTGCGACACGAGGGCCCCTCGTCATGGTGCCGCCACGGGCGGGCGAGCGGACGGCTGGTCCAGCACGCATGCCACCCACGCGAAGGGGATGGATCGCCGGCCACACGTGGCGAGTGACGTCATGGATCAGGCGATCACACGCGGGCCGCCGTCGGGGGACGGCTTCTCGTCCGGGACCGGCCACGGCTCGCCCGGGAGCTTGCCACCGTTCCCCCCACCACCGCCGTTGCTGCATGTGCACCTTCATGTGGCCGAGTGCCCCGGTCGTCATGTTCCGGCCGGGGCGCTCGGCTTCGGTTGCCCGGAGGGGAGAGCGGAAGGGGTGGTCAGCACCCCCGACGGGGACCGGCTACCGCCCTCAGGCGCGGTGCCCCGGAAGAGGCCGTGCGGGCCGCTCGGGGCACGCCTGATCGCAGCACGACGAAGACCCCCCAAGAGACGTCGGGGGGTCTTCGTGGTGACTGGGTCACCCCGTGCCGGACCGTGCTGACTCAGCACGGCCCGACGACGGGTTCCCCGGGGCGGAGCGCCGGACTCAGACGTTGACGCCGAAGTCCTGGGCGATGCCCGCCAGGCCGGCCGCGTAGCCCTGGCCGACCGCGCGGAACTTCCACTCGGCGCCGTGCCGGTAGAGCTCACCGAAGACCATGGCGGTCTCGGTCGCGGCGTCCTCGCTCAGGTCGTAGCGGGCGATCTCGGCGCCGCCGGCCTGGTTCAGGACCCGGATGTACGCGTTGCGCACCTGGCCGAAGTTCTGGCTGCGCGACCCGGCGTCGTAGATGGAGACCGGGAAGACGATCTTGTCCACGTCGGCCGGCAGCGCCGCCAGGTTGACGTTGATCTGCTCGTCGTCGCCCTCGCCCTGGCCGGTGAGGTTGTCGCCGGAGTGCACGATCGACTGGTCCGGGGTCGCCTTGTTGTTGAAGAAGACGAAGTGCTGGTCGGAGTAGACCTTGCCGCTCGGGTTGACGGCGATCGCGCTCGCGTCGAGGTCGAAGTCGGTGCCCGTGGTGGTGCGGACGTCCCAGCCGAGGCCGACCGTGACGGCGGTCAGGCCCGGAGCCTCCTTGGTGAGGGAGACGTTGCCGCCCTTGGACAGGCTTACAGCCATGGGGAGTCCCTTTCGTTCTCGGTTCGTCGGGCTTCGTGACTGGCGACGAAGCTACCGTCACTCCCCACAACGCGAATCAGGGACCACGAGGTTCCAGAACTCTTTGCTTTCTTTACCGGGCGGGTGGCCGCCGGGCCGGGGCCGCGGCCCCGGCGGGGGAAATACCGGTGACGTATCGACCCGGAACGGGGGATGATGTGGGCATGTCCGGGCCTTACGTCATCCGTGGTTCGGTCTCCCTGCCGGAGGCCGAGCTGATGTGGCGTTTCTCGCGTTCCTCCGGTCCCGGCGGACAGCACGTGAACACCAGCGACAGCCAGGTGGAACTCCGGTTCGACCTGGCGGCCACGGAGGCCCTGCCGCCGGTGTGGAAGGAACGGGCGCTGCAGCGGCTGGCCGGCCGGCTGGTCGACGGGGTGGTGTCGGTGCGGGCGTCCGAGCACCGCTCGCAGTGGCGCAACCGGGAGGCCGCCGCGGTCCGGCTCGCCTCGCTGCTGGCCGAGGCCTCCGCGCCGCCGCCCAAGCCGCGTCGCCCCACCCGCATCCCGCGCGGGATCAACGAGCGGCGGCTGCGGGAGAAGAAGCAGCGCGGCGAGACCAAGCGCGGACGCAGCGGCCGTGACTGGTCCTGACCCGGCCGGGCCCGGCCGGGTCTGACCCGGGCCGCGCGGTGCGCCCCGGTTGCTGCATTCCGGTGGTTCGGCCGGTCGGTTCCGCTGCCACACCGGGTGACCTCCGCCCTCGCTCCTGAAAATTCGTTATTTAGGACATCACGGACTTCATTTCTAAGTAGAAGGTGGCCTGATGTTCCAGACGATCCGCCGTGGTCCAGCGATTCTCGGTGTGGCGGCAGCCCTCTTCCTTCCGGTGGCCGGTGCGGCGTACGCGGCCCCGGGATCCGCGCTCCTCCCGGTTCCGGGGCACGCCACGGCCGACCCGGGGAAGGGCAGCCACGACCCCGACAAGGCCGCCGGCCAGGGGCCGAGCAAGACCGGCAAGCCCGCGAAGCCCGCCAAACAGGGCAAGCAGGGCAAGACCAGTAAGCCAGTGAAGCAGGGCAAGCCCGGTGGCCAAGGGCAGGGCAAGACCAGTAAGCCGGTGAAGCAGGGCAAGCCCGCCGGTAACGGGCACGAGAAGACCGGCGGGCACGGGCACCAGGGCCACGACCAGGGGAAGCCCGCCCATCACCACAGCGGGCACCACCAGAACGCCCACCACCACAACGGTGCCCACCACCAGAACGCCCACCACAACGGCGGCCACCACCAGAGCGGCGTCCAGCACACCGGCTGTGAGAACGGCCACCACGGCGGACGCGAGCAGGGGCAGTACGGCGAGCGCCGGCAGCCGCAGGTCCAGCCCGCCCAGCCGAACCAGCAGATCCAGCCCGCCCAGCCGAACCAGCAGATCCAGCCCGCCCAGCCGGACCGGCAGGCCGAGCAGCGGCAGCAGCTCCAGGACCAGTACGCCCAGTACGGGCGGATCCTGCCGGCCTACGAGCAGCAGCGGGAGCGTGGCCACGGCCACACCCCCGACCACGGCAGGACCGACTGCGGCGGCAAGGGCCACGGGTACGGCCACGCCAAGGACCAGGGCGGTTACGTGAAGGACCAGGGCGGCCACGCCAAGGGTCAGGGCCAGGGCAGGGAGCAGGCCAAGACCCAGGGCATGACGGACGGGAACGACGCGAAGGACGCGAAGAGCACCGTCAAGCAGCAGCGGTACGCCGGTCTCGTCGGGCAGCTGCTGGGGATGACCCGCTGAACCGTCGCTGACCCGCGATCCCGCGTCTCGCCCCGGCTGCCGTCCCGCCGGGGCGAGACCCGCGGGCGCGAGGCGGGGGCGCGGCTCAGCCCAGTCGCCGGTACCGGCCGCGGAAGTAGGTCAGCGGGCCTTCGGTCGTCGTGCCGGGCGTGGCGGCGGTGAGCACCCGGCCGATGACCAGGGTGTGGTCGCCGGCCGTCACCCGCTGCTCGGTGTGGCACTCCAGCTGTGCCAGCGCCTGGTCGGCCAGAGGGGCGCCGGAGGCCGCGCCGCGGTGGTGCGGCAGGTCTTGGAAGAGCAGCCGGTCGCTGATCCGCCCCTTCATGGCGAACCGTCCGGCGGCCTGGCGCTGGTCCTCGGCGAGGATCGACACCGCCCACAGCGGCTGCCGCTCCAGCAGCTCGTCCATCCGGGCGCCGGTTCGCACGCTGGCCATGACCAGCGGCGGGTCGAGCGAGACGGACATGAACGCGGTGGCGGTCATGCCGACGTCCTCGCCGTGCGGGCCCTCGTCCGGGTCGTGTGCCGTCACCAGCACCACGCCCGCGGCCAGCCGCGACAGCGCGGCACGGAACTGGTCGTCGCTCACCCCACCAGCATGGGGCACGGCGGACTCGGCGGGTACGGAAGGCGTTTTCTGCAGCACACCCAGCACGCTAACCGGGCCGCCCGGGTCCGGGTATCGGGCCCCGGGACCAGCCGGGGCTTAGGACCGATGGCCGAGTGTGAGACGGCCCGGCCCGCCCGTCCGGGGGTGGCGGGCGGGCGCCGGTGGGCGCGGGGCGCGGCCGGACCGGCGTTCCCGGAGCCTTGTGGTCGAGGCCGGGTGGAGGCGGGGCCGGGTGGCGGGCCAAGGCCGGGTATGGAGCGGGTGGAGCCCGGGTGGAGGCCGCCGCGGCGACTGGAATGCGGCTGGAGATCCGGCCGGTGCCGAGTGGAGGCAGCGAGGATTTCCGGCCGGGCGGCGATGGATTTCGGACCGAGGCCGGAAAGGGTCGGAGTGGAGGCCGGATCGACGCCCTGCGGGGACACGATGGATACCGAGTTCCGGCCGTGGTTAAACGGCGCTTATTTGCGTTCCGAAAAAATCGGAGCGCTCCCACACCCTCTGTCCAGCACCGCTATACGGACTGTGACATGAGTCACAGCAGGCTGGAATTGTTGACCCTGTGTACCGAGTGGGCAGCTCGCTGTGATTCAGTGGCCGTGGCAATCGGACGACAAGAAGCCAGGAGTTGCTGTCGAGGTCTCGGGGGAGAGCAGCGATGGAGACCGAGTCGGAGCCGTACATCCGCCTTGCGACGCTGCGGCAGCTGCATCAAGTGGTCGCCGACCTGAACACCGCGCGCAGCCTCGCCGACACCCTCCAGACGGTGGCCGACGGCATAATCGCCGGGCTCGGCTACGAGCTGTCCGCCGTCAACCTGGTCCGGCCGGACGGCGACCTCGTGGTCGCCGCCGTCGCGGGCAGCCCCGGGGCGGAAGCGCTGATGGCCGGGCGGGTCGGTTCCCGCAGCTCCTGGGAGCGGCGGCTGGCGATGGGCGACCGCTGGGGCGACCTGCGCTTCATCCCGTACACCGAAGGCTGGGTGCTGGACGACGACGACGTCCCGCAGTGGCACACCGCCGGCCCGGCGCCCCGGTTCGTCGACGAGTGGCACCCGATGGACCGCCTCTTCGCCCCGATGTACGCGGCGGGCGCCTCCGCCGGGGAACTCATCGGGGTCATCTCGGTCGACAAGCCCCGCAACGGGCGCCGGCCGGGCGCCTGGGGCCGGGAGGCCCTCCAGATGTACGCGTTCCACGCCGCGATTGCGATCGGCAACGCCCGGCTCCGCGCAAACATGCAGCGGGCGCTGGTCCGCCTGGAGCGTGAGCAGCAGGCGCTCCGGGCCAGCGAGGAGAGCTTCCGGCAGGCGTTCGAGTACGCCCCCAGCGGCATGGCGATCGCCGAGATGGGCGGCGACCAGCACGGCCGCCTGCTGCGCACCAACGACGCGCTGTGCAGACTGCTGGGCCGCCCCGCCTCCGTGATGCGCCGCTACTCCTTCTCCGACCTGGTCCACCCCGAGGACATCGGCACCCTGCTGCGCACCTCCGCCGAGGGCGGCCGCGCCGAGCTGCGGCTGGGCCGCCGGGACGGCAGCTACGTCTGGGTGTCGCTGCGCAACTCCGTGGTCGCCGACGCCGCCGACGGCCCGCGGTTCCTGCTCACCCACGTCGAGGACATCGAGGAGCGGAAGCGGCACGAGATCCAGCTCGCCCACCGCGCCAGCCACGACTCCCTGACCGGCCTGCCCAACAGCGCCGAACTCCGCGCCCGGCTGTCCGCCCGGCTCTGCGGGCACCCGCCCCGCTCCGGGCCGCCCGGCGCCCCGGACGCCGCGGCCGGCACCGGCGCCGGGGCGGACTACCGCGACGGCTACACCGACGGGTACACCATGGACGGCTTCGGCGCCGAGGGCTTCACCGGCGGCACCCCGGTGAACGCCGACGGCGTGCCGTTCGAGCACCATGTGCACACCTACGCGCCCGACGAGGACGTCGACGACGGGCACAAGGGGCTGGCCGTCCTCTTCTGCGACCTCGACGGCTTCAAGTCGATCAACGACCGGTTCGGGCACCACACCGGGGACGCCGTGCTGATCGAAGTGGCCCGCCGGCTCACCCACGGCGTCCGGGACGGCGACACCGTGGCCCGGCTCGGCGGGGACGAGTTCGTGGTGCTCGCCGACGGTCTGGGCCGGGCCGACGCCCAGGACCTCGCCGTCCGGTTGCGGAACGCCATCATCCCGCCGATCCGGGTGGACGGCCGGGCGGTCCGGGTCGGGGCGAGTTTCGGCATCGGATGGGCCAGTTGCGGGATGTCCGCCGAGGAGGTCCTGCAATCCGCGGACCAGCGGATGTATGTGGAGAAGCGGTCCCGTTCCAAGGCCGGCCGGCGAGCCGGATGATGCGGTGATCCCCGCGTGGGCTCACCCGATAGAGGTAGGCTGCGCCAGGTCGGCGGTGTCGCCGACGGTGAATCGATCATGAATATTGGCCGTCCGGGCAGCCGGGGTCTGTCGATGACGCCCGCGCTCTGGTAGGAGCTGTTCCACCGCGTGCAGCCGTGCGCGGCACACGCCGCGCACCGACGGCCCATATGCATTGGGGAGTGACGAGAGGGATGACGGCCGGCAACAACGGCCCGGGCACGCCGGAGAACGACGACCCCTTCGCCTACCTGTACCGGCAGGAAGGCGAGCAGCCAGGTCAGTCGGGCCAGGCGGGCCCGACGGGGACGGCCGCACCCCGCACCGGGGGCTACGGGTACCCCGGCCCCGGGACCCCGCACCAGCCGGGCGTGCCGCGCACCTCCTACAACCACGTCCGGGCGGTCGGCGAGCGCAGCTACGGGGGCCAGCAGTCCTTCGCCGGCCAGCAGGGCCACCCCGCCCCGGCCCAGCCGGGCCAGGGGCAGCCCGGGTACGGGCAGCAGCAGGGCTACGGGCCGGGGGCCGGCCAGCCCGGCTACGGCCGCCAGAACGCCCACTACGCCGCGCCCGAGACGTTGCCCGGCGGGGCGCCCCGCCGGCCGGCCGGGGCACCGTCCGGCCGCGGCGCGGGTTCCGGTGGTGGCCGCGGCCCCAACGTCAAGGGCCTGCTGATCGGCGCGATAGCGGTGGTGGCCGTCGTCGTCGCCGGCATCGGCGCGGCACTGCTCACCAACGGTTCCGGCGACGGCAAGGAGGGCCAGGCGGACCAGACCGCCACCCCCAGCGCCGGCACGACCGTCGAGCCCACCGAGCCCAAGAGCTCGTCCAAGCCCGGCAAGCCGAAGCCGCTGCCCACCCAGGACGCCAGCGCGCTGACCCTGGCGGGCGGGGCCGCCACCGCGAGCGACATCGAGGGCGCCAAGGCCGAGGACGGCACCTACGTCGGGGGCATCAACACCCCGGGCGCGTCGGCGACCTGGAGCGTCAACGTCGACAAGGCCGGCACCTACAAGCTCTACGTGGGCTACGGGGTGCCGGGCGAGGACCAGAGTCTGTCGCTCAGTGTGAACAGCGGTGAGAACCGGGCGCTGAACATGGCGAACTTCGCGCTGGCCAAGAAGGGCGACTGGACGAAGGGCTGGACGCACACCTACGCGATCGTGGAGCTCAACAAGGGCACGAACACGGTGGTGATCTCCTGCCAGGCGGGGGACAAGTGCCAGGTCAACCTCGACCAGGTCTGGCTGAAGAAGTAGCCGCCGGCCGGGCCCGCCGCGCGGCGGCGACCCGGCCCCGCGCGGCGCCGGCCGCGCTCAGGACGGGGCGCCCGTCCGCGGTGCCGGGGCGGTCTGCCCGTCCGGGCCGGTGCCGCCGTCCAGCAGGCCGAGGAAGTGCGCCACCGTGCGGGCCATCGCGTCGCGGGCCGGCGCCAGGTACCGGCGCGGGTCGGCCACGGCCGGGTCCTCGGCCAGCCCGGCCCGGACCGCCGCGGTGAAGGCGGTGTTCAGCGCCGTCCCCACGTTGATCTTCACCATGCCGGAGGCGACGGCCCGCCGGATCTCCGGGTCCGGCACGCCGGAGGAGCCGTGCAGCACCAGCGGCACCGGTACGGCCTCCCGCAACCGCCCGATCAGCCCGTGGTCCAGCGCCGCGGTCCGCTCCGTCATGGCGTGCGAGCTGCCGACCGCGACGGCCAGCGCGTCCACCCCGGTGTCCGCGACGTAGGCGGCGGCCTCCGCCGGGTCGGTACGCACCCCCGGCGCGTGCGCGTCCAGCGGGGGTTCGCCGTCCTTGCCGCCCACCCGGCCCAGTTCGGCCTCCACCCAGATGCCGTGCTCGTGCCCCCAGCGCACCGCCTCCGCGGTCGCCTTGACGTTCTCGGCGTACGGCAGTTCGGCGGCGTCGAACATCACCGAGCCGAAGCCGTTCGGATACGCCGACCGCAGCAGCCCGACGCTCTTGACGTGGTCGAGGTGGAGGGCGAGCGTGGCGTCCGAGGCGCGTGCCACCGCGGTCACCGCGGCCGCCAGCGGGCCGAGTTGCCCGCCGTGGAACTTCACGGCGTTCTCCGACACCTGGAGGATCGCGGGCCGGCCGGCGGCCTGCGCCCCGGCGGCGATCGCCTCGGCGTGCTCCAGGGTGATGACGTTGAAGGCGGCGACACCGTGTCCGGCGGCGCGGGCCGCGGTGACGAGTTCGGCCGTACCGATGAGGGGCATACGGTCTCCCAATCCCGGGCCGGATCCGACCCGTTGCCAGCTGGTTTACCGAGGAGGTGGGGGCGGGGCCGGGCGCGGGCGCGACGGGAGGCCGGGGCGGCGGGGCGGCCGGGCGCCGGCCGAGGTACCGCCGCCGGAGGCCCCCGGGGTCACGCCGCCGCCGGTTGCTCGGCCACCGTGACCCGCGGCAGCAGATCCTCGTAGGTGGCGCGGTCGAACTCGCCCGCCGCCGGGGCCCGTACCGTCGCGGCGGACAGGGCGACCGCCCGTGCCAGCCGGTCCGGCCACGGCACCCCGTCCACCAGACCGGAGAGCAGACCGGCCACGGCGGAGTCGCCGGCACCGGTCGGATTGCCGGTCAGCCGGCCCGGGGGAGCGGCGCGCCAGGCACCGTCCGTGGTGATCAGCAGCATGCCGTCCGGGCCCAGCGAGGCGGCGACCGCCCGCGCCCCGCGCCGGCGGGTGTCCCGGGCGGCGCGCAGCGGCTCGGTGGAGCCGGTCAGCCCGGCCAGTTCCTCGGCGTTGGGCTTGACCAGGTCGGGTCGAGCGGCGATGCCCCGCCGCAGCGCCTCGCCGCTGGTGTCCAGCAGCACCGGCACCCGGGCGGTGTGCGCCTCGCGGACCAGCTGGGCGTAGCTGCCGACCGGCAGGCCCGGCGGCAGGCTCCCGCACAGCGCGACCGCCGCCGCGCCGCCGAGCAGCCGGGTGAAGCGCTCGGTGAAGGCGTCCCACTCGGCGGCGGTCACCTGCGGACCGGGCTCGTTGAGCTGCGTGGTGTCGCCGGACGCCGCATCCACCACGCCCACCGTGCGCCGGGTGGCGCCCGCCACCGGTATCAGCGCGTCGGTGACCCCGCCGGACTCCGCGAGCAGCCGGCGCAGCGCGTCGCCGGTGCCGCCGCCGGCGAACCCGGTGACGACGGCCTCATGGCCGAGGGAGGCCAGCACCCGGGCCACGTTGAGCCCCTTGCCGCCGGGCCGCTCGATGACCTCGGAGACGCGGTGTGTGCCGTGGGGCCGCAGCCGGGGCACCCGGTAGGTGATGTCGAGGGCAGCGTTGAGCGTGACCGTGAGGATCACCCTGGTGTCCCCTCTCCCATGGCTCTTCCCGGCCGGCCAGGTCTCCCCGACGGATGCGTTGCGCCAGCGATCATGCCACTGCGCATCCCGGTCGGCGACCCCTCGTGCTCCCTCTGTTATCTCCGGTCACTCCCTTTCGGGAGGGTTCCGGAGCGTTCCGGTGCCCTGTGGAGCGCTCCGGAGCACTCCGGGTCTCGCGGAGCGCTCCGGAGCCGGCGGAGCGCCGGGCGGGCGCCGGCCGGCCAGGGGAGCCGGGGACACCGGCCGGAGCCCGTCCCCGCCGGAGCCCGGCGGGCGCCCGAGGGCCGGTCAGGAAGGAGCGGCCGGCGGCTCGATGACCCACTCGCCGTGCCGCATGACCCCGGCCACCCGGAACGCCTCGTCCAGCACCACCAGGTCGGCGTCCTTGCCCGGCTCCAGCGAGCCGGTGCGGTCGGCGATGCCCAGGAGCCGGGCGGGGGTGCCGGACAGGGCGCGCACCGTCTGCTCCACCGTCAGCCCGTCGAGGGTGACGGCGCGTTGGAACGCCCGGTCCAGGGTGAGGGTGGAGCCCGCGATGGAACCGGCGGTCGGCCCCTCGCTGATCCGCGCCACCCCCTCCTTGACCTCGACGTTCATGGGGCCGAGCGGGTACATCCCGTCCGCCATGCCGGCCGCCCCCATGGCGTCGGTGATGAACGCGACCCGGTCGGCGCCGGCCCGGTGGAAGGCCAGTTGGAGGACCGCGGGGTGCAGGTGGGTGCCGTCGTTGATCAGTTCCACGGTGACCCGCGGGTCCTCCAGCAGCGCGGCGACCGGGCCGGGCGCCCGGTGCAGCAGGGAGGGCATCGCGTTGAACAGGTGGGTGGCCACGGTGGCGCCCGCCTCGACGGCCTCCAGGGTGGCGGCGTAGTCGGAGTCGGTGTGCCCGACCGCGGCGATCACCCCGTGCTCGGCGAGCAGCCGCACCGAGTCCAGACCGCCACGCAGCTCCGGGGCGAGGGTCATCATCCGGGCGGCGCCGTGGGCGGCGTCCAGCAGCTTCCGGACGTCCGCGGGGTCCGGCTCGCGCAGCAGCTCCGGCTGGTGGGCGCCGCAGCGGTGCGGTGAGATGAACGGGCCCTCGAAGTGGATTCCGGCCAGCTCGCCCTGCTCGGTCAGCTCGGCCAGGACGGCCGCCTGCCGGGCCAGGTCGTCCAGGTCACCGGTGACCGTGGACGCCAGCATGGTGGTGGTTCCGTGCGCCCGGTGCGTCCGGACGACGGTCAGGGCCTCCTCGGCGGTGCCCGCGGAGAACGACGCGCCGCCGCCGCCGTGCACGTGGACGTCGATGAAGCCGGGGACCACCCAGTGGCCGGTCAGGTCGAGGGTGCGGGCGGCGGGGGCCGCGGCGGCCCCGCCCGTACCCGGGCCGGCCGCCGCTCCCGCACCGCCCGGCGCCGGGCCCGCGGCCGGTGCCTCCGCGGCGAGGATGTGGCGCCCTTCGACCGTCACCCGTCCGTCCTCGACGACCCCGGACGGCAGCACCGTGCGGGCGCCCGCGAGAACCGTTCGTTGCACCATCAGGGGGTTACCTCCGTGGAGAGAAGATCCCAGGCGAGCAGCCCTGCGCCCAGGCATCCGGCGGTGTCCCCGAGGGCCGCGGGGACGATGACGGGTTGACGCTGGAAGGTGATCCGGTCCGCGACCGCCGCCCGCAGCGGGGCGAAGAGCGTCTCGCCCGCCTCGGCGAGCCCGCCGCCGATGATCAGCATCTCCGGATCCAGCAGGGTGACGGCGGTGACCAGGCCGTCGGCGAGCGCCGCCACGGCCTCGGACCAGACCGCCCGGGCGCGCGGGTCGCCGGACTCGACGGCCTTGGCGCAGTCGGCGGCGTCCGCCGTCGGGTCGCCGCACACCTCCGCCCAGGCGCCGCCCACCGCGGAGGCCGACGCCAGCCGCTCCATGCAGCCGGACTGCCCGCAGCCGCAGGCCGGGCCCCCGGGCCGGACGATGACGTGCCCGATCTCCCCGGAGGAGCCGTGGGCGCCGGGCTCGATGCGGCCGTCTATCCCGATGGCGCCCGCGATCCCGGTGCCCAGCGCCACATAGAGGAAGCGGCCGGTGCCGTTGCCCGCGCCGATCCGGCCTTCGGCGAGCCCCCCGGTGCGTACGTCGTGTCCGAGGGCGACCGGGATGCCGGCCAGCCGCTGGGAGAGCAGGGCCCGCAGCGGCACGTCCCGCCAGCCGAGGTTGGCCGCGAACACGGCGATGCCGCGGGCCTCGTCGATGACTCCGGGCACGCCCACCCCGGCGGCCGACGCCGGGACCCCGTACCGCTGCTCGCCGAGCGCGCGCAGCTCGTCGGCGAAGTCGAGGATCCGTGCGACGACGGCGTCCGGGCCCGCCTCGCGGCCGGTGGGCCGGCGGTCCTCGTGCAGCAGCTCGCCGTCCGCGGCGACCAGGGCGGCCTTCATTCCGGTGCCACCCACATCCAGGGCGATGACGTGTTTCACGGGGAACAGTGTCGCCCGACTTCCCGGGAGAGGTCTAGTCCACTCACGGGTTGTGTCGGGCGCGCGGTGTTCACGGGGGCCGGCCGGCGGGGCCGGGCCACGACGCCGGGGCGGCCCATGGCCCCCCGCGCGGACGGCAGTTGGCGGCGGCCCGGCGCGAAGCGGCGGCGCGGAACCGGACGCCGGGCGTCCGCCCCGCCCTGCGAGGCGCGGGCCGGTACTCGGCGGCGGCGTGTCATGGTGTAGACCTTGTGGAGGTTTGCGGGAAACACTCGCTTACCGCGCCGTGACTTCCACCAGAAGCTCCGGTGCACCGATGAAAAACGCAAGCGATCGACAAGGGCGGGTACCGGCTGTGCAGCGGCGGCGGTTCTTGAGTCTCACGGCAGCGGGCGCGGCCACCGCGGCGGTAACCCCGGCGCTGGCCTCCTGCGGCGGCGGCGACGGCGGCGACGGTGAGGTCACGCTCACCATGGTCGCGGCCGACTACGGCGACAGCGCGGCCAACACCTCCCGGACGTACTGGGACAAGCTGGCACGCGCCTTCGAGGCCCGGAACAGCGACATCAAGATCGACGTCAGGGTCTACAGCTGGACCGACGTCGACCGGAAGGTCGCGGAGCTGGTCCGCCGGGGCGAGGCCCCGGACCTGGCGCAGATCGGGGCCTACGCGGACTTCGCCGCCGACGGCAAGCTCTACCGCGCCGACCAGCTGCTCTCCATATCCACCCAGGCGAGCTTCATCGAGTCGATAGCCGCGGCCGGCGAGGTGGGCCGCCTCCAGTACGGCCTGCCGTTCGTGGCCAGCGCCCGGCTGCTGTTCTACAACGAGGACCTCTTCGACGAGGCCGGCATCAGCTCCGCGCCGGAGGACTGGGACGAGCTGAAGGAGGCCGCCGGCAAGCTCAAGGCGGCCGGCGTGAAGATCCCCTACGGGCTGCCGCTGGGGCCCGAGGAGGCCCCGGCCGAGACCATGCTCTGGATGCTCAGCGGCGGCGGTGGCTACACCGACACCAACGGCGCCTACACGCTGGACTCGCCGGAGAACGTCAAGACCTTCGAATGGCTCCGCGACGAACTGGTCGGCGAGGGCCTCACCGGCCCCAACGCGCCCGGCCGCACCAACCGCCAGCAGCTCTTCGACGCCTTCACCCGCGGCGAGGTGGGCATGCTCAACGGCCACCCGACCCTGATGAAGCAGGCCGAGAAGCACGGCCTGAAGTACGCCATGGCGCCGCTGCCCGGCTCCCGCGGCAAGACGCGGTCCACCATGGGCATCGCCGACTGGATGATGGCGTTCAAGCAGAACGGCCGCCAGGAGCAGATCGGCCGCTTCCTCGACTTCGTCTACGCCAAGGACAACGTCCTGGACTTCGCCACCCGCTACGACCTGCTGCCGGTGACCGCCGACGCCTCCCAGGCGATGCGCGGCGACCGGAAGCACAAGCGGCTGTGGCAGTTCCTGGACCAGCTGGAGTACGCGGAGTTCCTCCCGTACAGCAAGACCTCCTGGGCCACCGTGAGCCAGGGCGTCAAGCAGAAGATCGGCGCCGTGGTGGCGGACGGCGGCGACCCGGTGAGCGTGCTCGGGGAGCTGCAGCGCATGGGCGACGAGGCGGAGATCACCAGCCGGTGACCGCCCGGCCCCGCCCGGACCGGGCCGGATGTGACGACCGCCGCGGACAGCGGCCGGGGCCCGGTGGCAAGGTGGACGGGTGACCGCGAGCCCTGATCAGCAGCCCGACCCCGGCCGGAACGACCCGGCGGGGGAGGCCGACCGGACCGGGCGGTCCGAACCGGCGGGGGAGGCGGACACGACCGGGCGGTCGGACCCGGCGAGGGAGGCCGACCCGACCGGGGAGCGCCGGCCGACCGGGGGGTCCGGGCCGGCGGAGGAGTCCCTACCGGCCGGCGGCGACCCGCGCCCCGAGCAGGCGGCGCTGTCCGAGCGGGACCTCGCCATGCTCGCGGTGGAGCGGCGCGGCTGGCCGGGACCGGGCGCCAAGGAGCGCGCGATCCGTGAACAGCTGGGCATCAGCCCGACCCGCTACTACCAGCTGCTCAACGCCCTCCTCGACGATCCGGCGGCGCTGGCCCACGACCCGGTCACCGTCAACCGCCTCCGCCGGATCCGGGAGACCCGCCGCGCCCATCGCTGACCGGCGGCCGGCCCGGTGCGGCCTGGCCCGGCGAACCGGGCCCGGAACACCCGGCCCGGCCGGGGGTCTATTGGCCGGTGGGTCCGGCGTTCCGGCCCGGAACGCCCAGCCTGGAGCACTCGGCCCGGAACGCCCGGCCCGGAGCACCCGGCCCGGAGCACCCGGCCAGGTTCAAAGCACTCGGCCCGGAGCACCCGGCCAGGTTCGGAGCACTAGGCCCGGAGCACCCGGCCAGGTTCGGAACCCGGCCCGGCCGTGGGTCCGTGAACGGGCGGCGGGTTCGGCGGCCGGTCCGAGGGCGGCCGCCGGCTTCCGGCGGCCGGTCCGCCGGGTGCGGGCCGCGGGTGGTCCGGACACCTGCCGCCGCACCCCGGTATGGTCGCCGCATGGGCAGCAGCCACGTTCCGGAACCCGCCACCCCGGCCGGCCGCGACGGCCTCGCCGCACTGCTGGCACACCCCGAGCGGACCGTCGTCGCGCTGGACTTCGACGGCACCCTCGCCGACATCGTGCCCGACCCCGACCAGGCCCGGGCGCACCCCGACACGGTACCGGCGCTGGCCCGGCTCGCTCCGCGGCTGGGCTCCGTCGCGGTGATCACCGGCCGGCCGGCCGAGGTCGCGGTCCGCTACGGCGGTTTCGCCGGTGCGCCGGGCCTGGAACGTCTCGTCGTCCTCGGCCACTACGGCGCCGAGCGGTGGGACGCCGCGAGCGGCGCCGTCCAGGCGCCCGCCCCGCACCCCGGTGTGGCGGCCGTCCGGGCCGAGCTGCCCGGCGTCCTCGCCGGCCTCGACGCCGGTGCCGGCCGGGACACGGCGGAGTCCGCGTACATCGAGGACAAGGGCGACCGTGCCGTCGCCGTCCACACCCGGCGGGCCGCTGACCCGCAGGCCGCGTTCGAGGCGCTGCGCGAGCCGCTGGGGCGGCTGGCGCAGCGGCACGGGCTGATCGTCGAGCCCGGCCGGATGGTGCTGGAACTGCGCCCGCCCGGCATGGACAAGGGTGTCGCGCTGACGGACTACCTGGCCGAGACGGGCGCCGGGGCGGTGCTGTACGCCGGGGACGACCTCGGTGATCTGGCGGCGTTCGCGGCGGTGGAGCGGGCGCGCGCCGACGGGCTGCCGGGGCTGCTGGTGTGCAGCGGCAGCGGTGAGGTGACCGAGCTGGCCGACCGGGCCGATCTGGTGGTGGACGGCCCGACCGGCGTGGTCGGACTGCTGACGGCCCTGGCGGCCGCGCTGGACCGGTCCGCGCCGGACTCCTGACGGGGCCGGCCCCGCGCCCGTGCCGTGCCCCGCGGTGCGTGCCGTGTCTCGCGGTGCCTACGGTGCGTCCGCCGGGCCGTCCGGCGGCCGGAGCGCCAGGTCGGCGACGACCGCCGCGTGATCGGACGGCCACACCCCCGCCACGGGCGCGTCCCCGGTCCGCCGCACCGCGCGTACGCTGCCGGCCCCGCCCGGCCCCGGCAGCCCGACGTGGATGTAGTCGATCCGGGCGCTCGGTTCGAGGCTCGCCGCGACATGCGGGTTGGCCCGGTCCCAGGTGAGCTCCGGAGCGCCCGGGTCCGCGTACGCCCAGGCGTCGACCATCACCAGACCGGGCACCGCCGGCGCCGTCAGATGGCCCCCGAACAACCGGAGTTCGTCGGACTCGGGCCGGGCGTTGAAGTCCCCGGTGACCACCGGGGGGAAGTCGGTGTCCGAGCTGTGCGCGGCGACGAACCCGGCCAGCTCGGTGACCTGCGCGCAGCGCACCGCCGACTCGTGGGGCACGGAGTTGAGATGGGCGGTGAAGAACGGCACCCGGGCTCCGGGCGCGTCGATCATCGCGTGCAGCGCCAGCCGCCCGTCGTCCCGGCCGCCCGCCACCGGCAGCCGCAGCACCTCGCGGCCGACGATCGGCCACCGACTGAGCACCGCGTTGCCGACGTCCGCGGGGGGCTCGTCGATCCGCCGCCGCCAGCGGTCCGGCGCGTCCGAAGCGGCCCACGTCCAGTGCCACCCGCCGGGAGCCAGCCGCGCCGCCAGCTCCCCGGCCAGGGTCTCCCCGTCGCGGCCCCACACCTCCTGTAGCCCGATCACATCGGGCCGCACCTCGCGCAGCACCGCGGCGATGGCCTCGCGCCGCTCCCGCCAGGCCCCGAACAGCCACCACACGTTCCAGGTCAGCACCCGCAGGGTGCCGGGTGCCCGTCCGCCGCCCGGCTCCGGCCGCCCGGCGCCGCTCATCCGCCCAGCGCCCTCAGCTGGGCCAGGAACCAGTCCCTGGGCGGCAGCGCGGTCGCCGCCGCGGCGAGCCGCCCGCTGCGCCCGGCCCGTTCCGCGTCCGGCATCAGCAGCGCCTCGTGCAGCGCCCGCGCGGTGGCCTCCACGTCGTACGGGTTGACCACCAGGGCGTCGGCACCCAGCTCCGCGAACGCGCCGGCCTCCCGGGACAGCACCAGCGCGCAGCCCTTCTCGGAGACCACCGGGACCTCCTTGGCGACCAGGTTCATGCCGTCCCGGATCGGATTGACCAGGGCCACGTCCGCCAGCCGGTACGCGGCCAGGGAGCGCGCGAAGTCGTCCTTCACGTGCAGCGCGACCGGCTGCCAGTCGGCGGTGCCGAACGTCGCGTTGATCTCCTCGGCGACCCGGCGCACCTCGTCGGTGTACTCCCGGTAGACCGCCAGGTCCTGGCGGGAGGGGTAGGCGAAGGCGAGGTGCACCACCCGGCCCCGCCACTCCGGCTGCCGCTCCAGCAGCCTGCGGTACGCCAGCAGCCCGCGCACGATGTTCTTGGACAGCTCGGTACGGTCCACCCGCACGATGGTCTTCCGCCCCGGGCCGATCTGCTCGCGGAGCGCCGCCAGCCGCTCGTCCACGTCCGGCCGGCGCGACCGCTGCCGCAGGAAGTCGGCGTCCGCGCCCAGCCCGTGCACCCCCAGCCGGGTGGTGCGCCCCTCGAACCGGACGCCCGGCCCGGCGATCACCGCCCCCGGCCCGGTGCCGACGGCCGCCCTGCCCTCCGGCTCCTCGCCGCGCTCCACCTCCGCGCCGAGCACCGCCGCGCAGCAGTCCGCGAACGCGTCCGCCCACCGGCGGGTGAGGAACGCGGCCCGGTCGCCGCCGAGGATGCCCCGCAGCAGCTGCGCGGCGATGTCGTCGGGCAGCAGCCGGAAGTAGTCCGGCGGGGCCCACGGGGTGTGCGAGAAGTGCCCGATCCGCAGGTCCGGGCGGAGATCGCGGAGCAGACCGGGGACCAGGGCCAGGTGGTAGTCCTGGACCAGGACGGTCGCGCCGTCGGCGGCCTCCTGGGCGAGGGCGTCCGCGAACGCCGCGTTGTAGTTCTCGTACGCCGCCCAGCGGGCCCGGAACCGGTCGTCGAACACGGGGTCCAGCGGGGTCTGGTAGAGCAGGTGGTGGACGAACCACAGCACCGAGTTGGCGATGTCGTTGTAGGCCGCGGTGAAGACCTCCGGCGCGATGTCCAGCATCCGCACCCGCTGGCCGCCGGTGTCGGCCGGGTCCAGGTGGCCGCCCGCCGCGCGCCGGACCGCCTCCCGGTCGCCCTCGCCGAGCGCCGCGCAGACCCAGACCGCGCCCGCGTCCGGTCCGATGGCGCTGAGCCCGGAGACCAGCCCGCCGCCCCCGCGCCGGGCGGTGAGCGTCGCGGTGTCCGGGCCGCCGGACCCGGGGGGACCGTCGTCACCGAGCGTGTACGAGACCGGGCCGCGGTTGGACGCGACGAGGACCCGGGCACCGGTACCAGAGCGGTCGAAGGCCATGCCGCGAGCCTAGCCCCGCGGCACGCCGTGCAAACGTGACGGCGGACTCATGCGCCCGCCCCGCCGGAGCGCGGGCGGCAGCCGCGCCGGTGGTCACCGCGGGCCCGTCGGCCGCCGGGTCCGGCCGGGCCGGGGTTGCGCCATCCGGGTGGTCCGGCCCGGCCCGCGAGGGGACCGCCGGAGACCGGGTGCGGCGACCGGGCCCGGTGGCGGCACGGGCGACCCACCCGCGGCTGGGCGGGGCGCCGCCACGGGCGGCGGGGCCGCCGCCGCGGCCGGCCACCAGATGGGTCCTGTCACCAGGCGGGTCCGGTCACCAGGTGGGGTGCCGTCCCCGGCCGGCCACGGCCCGGGCCCGGTACCGTCCGGCCGGAGACGCCCGGGCCCGGCACCGTCCTGCTGTCCTCGGCCCGGCCCCGGAACCGGTAGGCGGTTCTCGGCCCGGCCCCGGAGCCGGTGGGTGGTTCTCGGCCCCGGCCCGGAACCAGTGGGCGGTCACGGCCGGGGGCGAGCACCGGCGGGCGGCCATCCGGCCCGGGCCCGGTACCGGCGGGTGGTTCACGGCCCGGGCCCGGTGCGGGTGGCCGTCACGGCGTGGGCCCGGCACCGTCCGGTCGCGTCCGCGGCGGACCCGGCGCCGGTGGTGCGGTCACGCGGCGCGGATGGCCGCGTACTCGGGTATCTCGGCCATCGGCGGCCGCTCCTCGGTGTCCACCTGGGTGGTGTGCGGGGTGAAGCCGTCCTCGGTCCGGTCGAACTGCGTGAGCTGCGGCCGCACCAGGTGGCCACGGGCCAGCCGCAGCTGGGCGGTGCGGTATATCGCCGCGGCCATCCGCCCCAGCGCCTGCCCGTCCTGGTGCCGGTGCTTCCGGGTCCCCACGTCGACCTGGGCCAGCCCGTCCAGCCCGACCGTGTGCAGCGCGTCCACCAGCAGGCCCAGCTCGACGCCGTACCCGACCGGGAACGGCAGCTGTTCCAGCAGCCCGCGGCGGGCCGCGTACTCGCCGCCCAGCGGCTGGACGAACCCGGCCAGCTGCGGCCAGTGGAGGTTGAGCAGCGGCCGGGCGACCAGCTCGGTGACCCGGCCGCCCTCGGTGGTGGCGGAGCCCAGCGGCCGGTCGTACATCGCCTTGACGAAGTGCACGTCCGGCTCGGTCAGCAGCGGCCCGACGATCCCGGAGACGAAGCGGGACGAGAAGTCGCGCAGATCGGCGTCGATGAAGCAGACGATGTCACCGCTGGTGACCAGCAGCGAGCGCCACAGCACCTCCCCCTTGCCGGGCAGCGCGGGCAGCCGGGGGAGCACCAGGTCGCGGTGGACCACGCGCGCCCCGGCCTCGGCGGCGACCACGGCGGTGCGGTCCGTGGAGCCGGAGTTCAGCACGACCAGCTCGTCGACGAGCGGGACGTCCGGGGACATCAGGTCGCGCCGGATCGTGGCGGCGATCGTCCCGACGGTCGCCTCTTCGTTGAGGGCGGGGAGCACCACGCTCACCGTGGTGCCCAGGGCGTGTTTCGCAGCGAGGAGCTGGGCGAGCGGACGGTCGGCTGCGGACCAGGACCGCCGCGTCCACCAGCGCTCAACCTCTTCCAGCACGTTTCGACTCCCCTGCTGTTGCGGTCGGCTGTTGGGGCCAGTGTGACCCCAGTGCCGACCTTGGTGCTGATCCGGTGCCCTTCGTCGGGTCGGAGACTCTGGGCGGTGCCCTCGATCGACGGGCTACCCGGCGGTGGCCGCGGGGTGAACCCCAGGCGGCGACGTGTCCGTGACGCATCTCGCGGTTCGGACGACGGGTTCCGCCGTCCGGCGCTTCGGTTACAGTCTTAACAACGCGGATGCCCCCCGCACGCCGGGGGTCGTTTCCGCGGACAAACGCCCGGGTCACGCACCCGGTGCCATACCGCTCATCCAGAGGGGCAGAGGGATACGGCCCGTTGAAGCCCCGGCAACCCTCCAGTCGGTCACTCGCCGACCCGTCTCCAGGCCACCACGTCCGCTGGTGTCCTCCGGACGCGTGGTACTTCGCGAGGCTCCCCGGCTAGGGAAGGTGCCAATTCCGTCTCATGACGAGATGCGTCGTGAGGAAGATGAGGAGAAAGGGCCTCGCCTCCATGGCTGTGCAAGCTGTCGAACCCTCCACCACCTCCGCGAACGTGTCCCTCGGCCCCGCCGTGGCACTCTCCTGCCGCGAGTGCGGCGAGCGCTTCGCGCTCGGTCCGATCTTCGCCTGCGAGGCGTGTTTCGGGCCGCTGGAGGTCGCCTACGAGCTGCCCGGCGGCGATCCGGAGGCGCTGCGGAAGGTGATCGAGGCCGGTCCGGACAACATCTGGCGCTACGCCCCGCTGCTCCCCGTGCCCGCCGACGTGGCGGACAAGCCCAACCTGAACCCGGGCTTCACCAAGCTCGTCAAGGCCGACAACCTCGCCCGCGAACTGGGCATCACCGGCGCCCTGCACATCAAGGACGACTCCGGCAACCCGACCCACTCCTTCAAGGACCGGGTGGTCGCGATCGCCGTGGAGGCGGCCCGCGCCTTCGGGTTCACCACGCTGTCCTGCTCCTCGACGGGCAACCTGGCCGGCGCGGTCGGTGCCGCGGCGGCCCGCGCCGGCTTCCGCTCCTGCGTGTTCATCCCGCACGACCTGGAGGCGGGCAAGGTCGTCATGGCCGCGGTCTACGGCGGCGACCTGGTCGGCATCGAGGGCACCTACGACGACGTCAACCGCTTCTGCTCCGAGTTGATCGGCGACCCGCTCGGCGAGGGCTGGGGCTTCGTCAACGTCAACCTCCGCCCGTACTACGGCGAGGGCTCCAAGACGCTGGCGTACGAGATCTGCGAGCAGCTGGGCTGGGAGGTGCCGGACCAGATCGTCATCCCGATCGCCTCCGGCTCGCAGCTGACGAAGATCGACAAGGGGCTGAAGGAGCTGATCCGGCTCGGCCTGGTCGCCGACAAGCCGTACAAGATCTTCGGTGCCCAGGCCGAGGGCTGCTCCCCGGTCTCCCGCGCCTTCAAGGACGGGCACGACGTGGTGCGGCCGGTCAAGCCGGCCACCATCGCCAAGTCGCTCGCCATCGGCAACCCGGCCGACGGCCCGTACGTGCTGGACATCGCCCGCCGTACCGGCGGTGCGGTGGAGGACGTGGACGACGCGCAGATCGTCGACGCGATCAAGCTGCTCGCCCGTACCGAGGGGATCTTCGCGGAGACCGCCGGCGGGGTGACCGTGGGCGTGACGAAGAAGCTCATCGAGACCGGCCTGCTCGACCCGGCCCTCACCACCGTCGTACTGAACACCGGTGACGGCCTCAAGACGCTGGACGCCGTCGCGCCCACCACCGGCCCCACGGCGACCATCCGCCCGAGCCTCGACGCGTTCCGCCAGGCCGGTCTCGCCGGCTGACGTCCGGCCCCGGCCCCGGCCGGCCCCGACCACGACCACGGGCCGGCCGGGTCCGCACGGCGACCGGCGGCGGCCGTCGGCCCCGCACCGAAGTACCCGCTCCTCTCACCGAAGGTGAAGCCGCATGAGTGTCAACGTCCGTATCCCCACCATCCTCCGCACCTACACCGGCGGCCAGGCCGAGGTGGCCGCGGAGGGCGCGACCCTCGCCGAGGTCATCGAGTCGCTGGAGAAGAACCACCCGGGCATCGCCGCCCGCGTCCTGGACGACGAGGGCAAGCTGCGCCGCTTCGTGAACGTGTACGTCAACGACGACGACGTGCGGTTCGAGGGCGGGCTGGCGACGGCCACCCCGGACGGCGCCGGCGTCTCGATCATCCCGGCGGTCGCCGGCGGCTGAACCGGCCCCGCCGCCCGTCCGGTTGACCACCCGGGGGCGCCGGCTGACCCACCGTCCGGTGACCCGCGCTGGTCACCGCCCCGGCCGCGGACCCCGGCACCCGTCGGAATCGCCCCGTCCCATAAAGCGGACGGGGCGATTCCGTGTGTTGAATCGCGATACAGTTGAACCGATTCCCCCTCCGGTGCCGCGCCGCCCGCATATGAGAACCCGTCAAGTTGTGCACGAAGTGTGTGCGCAAATTGCCGGGTTGGTGACGTATGCCCGGCCCGACTTGCCCTGGAATCCAGGTAATTCTCCACTTAACGCCGCTGGGCCGCCTGCAGAATTCTCGTCCGATTGACCTGTTGCGCTGGGCAGTTGGGCAGATACATTCAGCGGCGGTCGACGCGTTCCGGCGCACGCTCCCCACTGACCTGGGGGGTGAGGTCTGACCCGGGTCCGCGGAGTGCGGTCCTGCGCAAGGGCCAGTAATAGGGGAGTTAGGAATGGCTCAGGGCACCGTCAAGTGGTTCAACGCGGAGAAGGGGTACGGCTTCATCGCGGTCGACGGTGGTGCGGACGTGTTCGTCCACTACAGCGCGATCCAGATGGACGGTTACCGCACCCTCGAGGAAGGCCAGCGGGTCGAGTTCGAGATCTCGCAGGGCCAGAAGGGGCCGCAGGCGGACATGGTCCGCTTGTCGGCCTGAGCGCCTAGTCGGCCTGAGCGCCGAGACGCAGATCGCTGATGTCGGCGAACGGAAGGGCCCGCACCCCGTGGGGTGCGGGCCCTTCCGGTGCGCCGGGACCCCGGCCGCGCGGGTGACGGCGGGGCCCCGGCGCGGCCGGGGCGCCGCACCGGGTGACTCCCTCCCCTGGGCGCGGCCGGACGGCCCTCCCGCGCCCCGGCCGCGCCGAGACCCTGCGGGCCGTCCGCCGGCCGGGCGCTCGGCCGCCCCTCTCGTCGTGGCCCGTCGGCCCGTCGGTGCCGCTCGCCGGAGTGCGTGTCGACGGTCGTCACCTCTTGCCGTGACGGTGCGGGCCGTCCGGCGGCCGGCCGTCGCCTCTCGCCGTGACCCTGCGGGCCGTCCGTCGCCTCCCGCCGTGACGGTGCGGGCCGCCTGCCGACCGTCCGTCGCCTCCCGCCGTGCCCCTGCGGGCCGCCTGCCGACCGTCGGTCGCCTCCCGCCGTGCCCCTTCGGACCGCCCGCCGTGCCCCTGCGGGCCGTCCGCCGACCGGCCGTCACCTCCCGTCGTGACCCTTCGGGCCGCCCGCCGGTCCGGCGCCCGGGTGCCCTCTCGCCGCGGCCCGTCGCCCCGTCGGTGCGCCTCGCCGGAGCCCGTCGGTGGGCCGCCACCCCCCACCGAGACCCTTCGATTCGCTTGCACTCTCGGGGGGCGAGTGCTAATCATTGGCGTTAGCACTCTGAGAGTGAGAGTGACAAAGAAGGACCGGGTCGGTGAGGCCCGCAGGCCGGGCGGGGCAAGGAACCGCACGGCAGGCAGGCCGTCCGTCGCGGGCGCCAGGCGCGGTCCGGAGCAATCCGCCCCCACTGCCTCAAGGGAGTGGGAGGGACCCCCGTCGTCTTGGGAGGACCACTTCACATGGCCAAGATCATCGCGTTCGACGAGGAGGCTCGGCGCGGCCTCGAGCGCGGGATGAACCAGCTCGCCGACGCCGTCAAGGTCACCCTCGGCCCCAAGGGTCGTAACGTCGTCCTTGAGAAGAAGTGGGGCGCCCCCACGATCACCAACGATGGTGTGTCCATCGCCAAGGAGATCGAGCTCGAGGACCCGTACGAGAAGATCGGCGCCGAGCTGGTCAAGGAGGTCGCGAAGAAGACGGACGACGTCGCCGGTGACGGCACGACGACCGCGACCGTCCTCGCCCAGGCGCTGGTCAAGGAGGGTCTGCGCAACGTCGCCGCGGGCGCCAACCCGATGGCCCTCAAGCGCGGTATCGAGAAGGCCGTCGAGGCCGTCTCCGCCGCCCTGCTCGAGCAGGCCAAGGACGTGGAGACCAAGGAGCAGATCGCCTCCACCGCCTCCATCTCCGCCGCCGACACCCAGATCGGCGAGCTCATCGCCGAGGCCATGGACAAGGTCGGCAAGGAAGGCGTCATCACCGTCGAGGAGTCGCAGACCTTCGGGCTCGAGCTGGAGCTCACCGAGGGCATGCGCTTCGACAAGGGCTACATCTCCCCGTACTTCGCGACGGACATGGAGCGTATGGAGGCGTCCCTGGACGACCCGTACATCCTGATCGTCAACTCCAAGATCAGCAACGTGAAGGACCTCCTCCCGCTGCTGGAGAAGGTCATGCAGTCGGGCAAGCCGCTGCTGATCATCGCCGAGGACATCGAGGGCGAGGCCCTGGCGACCCTGGTCGTCAACAAGATCCGCGGCACCTTCAAGTCCGTCGCCGTCAAGGCCCCGGGCTTCGGCGACCGCCGCAAGGCCATGCTCGGCGACATCGCCATCCTCACCGGTGGCACCGTGATCTCCGAGGAGGTCGGCCTCAAGCTGGAGAGCGCCGGCATCGACCTGCTCGGCCGCGCCCGCAAGGTCACCGTCACCAAGGACGAGACCACCATCGTGGACGGCGCCGGTGACGCCGACCAGGTGCAGGGCCGGGTGAACCAGATCCGCGCCGAGATCGAGAACTCCGACTCGGACTACGACCGCGAGAAGCTCCAGGAGCGCCTCGCGAAGCTGGCCGGCGGCGTGGCCGTCATCAAGGCCGGCGCCGCCACCGAGGTGGAGCTCAAGGAGCGCAAGCACCGCATCGAGGACGCGGTGCGCAACGCCAAGGCCGCCGTCGAGGAGGGCATCGTCGCCGGTGGTGGCGTGGCCCTGCTCCAGGCGTCCCAGGTCTTCGAGAAGCTGGAGCTCGACGGCGACGAGGCCACCGGTGCCAACGCCGTCAAGCTGGCCCTGGAGGCCCCGCTCAAGCAGATCGCCGTCAACGGTGGTCTCGAGGGTGGCGTCGTCGTGGAGAAGGTGCGCAACCTGGCCGTCGGCCACGGTCTGAACGCCGCCACCGGCGAGTACGTCGACATGATCGCCGAGGGCATCATCGACCCGGCGAAGGTGACCCGTTCCGCGCTGCAGAACGCCGCCTCCATCGCCGCGCTGTTCCTCACCACCGAGGCCGTCATCGCCGACAAGCCGGAGAAGGCCGCCGCGGCCGCTCCGGGCGGCATGCCGGGCGGTGACATGGACTTCTGATCGACTCGGTCGGTCAAGCGTCCTTCAAGCCCTGGGGCGGCATCCTCTTCGGAGGGTGCCGCCCCAGCGGCGTTTCCGGTTCCACGGAGGAAACCGCCCGGCGGCGCCTCCGAAATGCGCGTCTTATCCTGATCTCGCGGGCCGTGCAAGGCCACGGGGCCGTGGCGCTCCGGTCGGTTGTCGCGTGCGCGCTCGCGGGAGGCCTTACGTCGAAGGCGAGACACCGTGCGAGCACAGGGCGGCGAACCACGCCGTGAGGAGGCCGTCCCCGGCCCGCCGCCCGCCGCGCGCCGGCGGCGCGACGAGCCGGTGCCGGGCGCGCCCCCGGCACCGGGGGCCACCGCGGGCGGCGGCCCGCCGGAGCCCCCGCGCCCCGTGCCGGGGCCCGGCCCGGAGGACCCCGCCCCCGCCGCACGCGAGGCGGTCCTCGCCATGCTGGCCTGCGCCGACACCTCCGCCCTGCTCGAGCTGGCGCTGGACGCGTGCCTGGCCCGGGTGCGCGGTGGGCGCGGCGCGGTGTACCTGCTGCGGGACGACGGCTGGCTGCGGCTCGCGAGTAGCCGCGGCTACCGCGAGGACATGCAGGTCAGGTTCCAGTCGGTCTCGCCGCACGCCGACCTGCCCGCCCCGCGCTCGATCCGGGAGCGGCGCCCGGTCTTCGCGCCCGCGGAGTACTTCCGCACCAGTTACCCGGAGGTGGACGCCTTCTGGGAGCCCGTCGGATACATCTGCTTCCCGCTGCTCGCCGACGACCGGTGCCTGGGCGCGGTCCTGCTGGAGATCGCGCCCAGGCCCCCCGGCGAGGCCGAGGAGCAGGACCTCAACCTGCTCACCGCGGTCTGCGCGCACCGCCTGGAGCACCTGTTGTCCCGGGGCGGCGCGGCCGGCCGGGCCGGCACCCCGGACCTGGGCCAGGCGGTCCGCCGGATCGACAGCCGCTCGCGCGGCGCCCGGCTGCAGATGGCCGTCTCCAGCGCGGACATCGGCTTCTTCGACTGGGACTTCGACACCCACCGGGTGGTCTGGGACGAACGGCTGTGCCGGATCTTCGGGGTGCCGCCGCACGAGTTCGACGAGCGGGTGGAGTCCTTCTACCGGGTGCTCCACCCGGACGACCGGCCCGCCGTCGAGGCGGAACTGACCAGGGGGCTGGCGACCGGGAAGTTCGCCGTGGCGCACCGCGTGGTGCACCCCGGTGGCGAGGTGCGCTGGGTCAAGGCCGAGGGCCGGATCTTCAGGGACGCCGACAACCGGCCGCAGGGCATGCTCGGGATCGTCCAGGACCGCACCGAGGAGCACCAGCGGTACGCCCGGGACACCGCCCGCCGTGAGTTCCTGCTCAGCGTCACCCGGGCGATCACCGGTGCGCTGTCCACCCAGGAGGTCATCGACACCGCGGCGGCGATGGTGCTGCCGACGCTGGGCGCCACCCACATCACCGTCTACGTCGACGACGGCGGCGGCTTGGCGGTGGCCGCCACCCACGGCTTCGACGAAGCGGAGCTGGCGGCGCTGGAGGCGCAGGCCCAGGAGGTGCCGCAGGACCCCGAGCTGCTGACGGCGCTGGCCCGCAGACCGATGTTCTGCGAGACCCGTGCCGACTACCACGCGGTGTACACCCAGGAACTGCCGCGGCTGCCCGGCCAGGAGGCATGGGCGATCCTGCCGCTGATCACCGCCGAGGGCCCGGTCGGCACCTGCGTGATCAGCTTCGACCGGCCGCACGTCTTCACCAAGGACGACGAGGCCCTGTGCATCGCGGCGGCCGGCGTACTGGCCCAGGCCGTCGGCCGGTCCCGGCTGTCGGACGAGCGGCGCCGCCAGATGACCGATCTGCAGCGGCTGATGCTGCCCGTCGCCATCCCGGAACTGCCCGGCCTGGAGATCGCCGTCCGCTACCTGCCCGGCTCCCGCGGGCTGGACGTGGGCGGCGACTGGTACGACGTGGTGCCCGCGCCGGACGGCCGGGTGATGCTCCTGGTCGGCGATGTGCAGGGGCACAGTGCCCAGGCCGCCGCGGTGATGGGGCACGTCCGGGTGGCGATGCGCGCGCACGCCGGCGGAGACATGGACCCGGCCGAACTGCTGGTCAGGGGCAACAACATCCTGTGCGAGGTGGACACCGACCGGTTCGCCACCTGCGTCGCCGTCCAGGTCTCCGCCGCCCGGGACCGCATCCGGGTGGCACGTGCCGGACACGCCCACCCGCTGCTGATCGAACCGGACGGCCGGGTCCGGGAGGTCGAGACCCCGGGCGGGGTGCCGATGGGCTGCTTCACGGAGCAGGAGTACCCGCTGACGGAACGGGAGCTCCCGCCGGGGGCCACGCTGCTGCTGTACACCGACGGGCTGGTGGAGAAGCGGGGCGAGGACCTCGGGGACTCCCTGGCCGGGCTGACGCGGTCGCTGACCCGCTGGGCCTTCGAGGAACCGGCCCCCGCGGTGCCGGGCGGCGAGGGACTGCCGGGTGCGGCCGGGCCGTCGGATGGGGCTGGGGAACCGGGTGCGGCCGGGCCGACCGGTGCCGGGGAGCCGGCCGGCGGCGTGCGGCGGGTGCCGCGTGACCTGAACGCGCTGGCCGACCAGGTGGTCGCCTCGGTCGGCACCGAGCCGGCCCCGGACGACATCGCCCTGCTCCTGCTGCGCCGCACGGGTACCGGAACGGCCGGCTGAGGCCGCCACCCGGTGCGCCGTTCACACCGTCGTGGGACGCTGGCCGGTAGCAACCCGGCGTACCGAACCGCTTGCCTAGGCTGCCTGCGTCAGAGCCACAGAAAGGAGACCCCGCGATGACCGCCGCGATGGTCGAACCCGACCGTGAGCACGGCCACCGGACGTGGGAATACCTCGTGCGGACGTGGCAGGAGCTGGACGTGCCCGAGGGGTGGCGCGCCGAGATCGACGAGGGAAGCATCACCTTGGTACCGCCGCCGAGCCTCCGGCACAACATGATCGCCGTCGATGTGCAGCGAGTGCTCTACCGATGCCTGCCCGCCGGACAGGAGGTGTTCCAGACCCTCGGCGTGCACATCGCCCCGCTGGACAGACTGTACGTGCCGGATCTGGTCGTCATGGAGCGGACGGCGATCACCGCGGCCGAGGAGGAGGACGCCGCGTCCGTCGATGCGGCCGACGCTTCGCTGATCGTCGAAGTCACCTCCAGGAGCAACGCCAGGGACGACCGTACGAAGAAGCTCTGGGCGTACGCCCACGCCCCGGTACCGCTGTACCTGCTCGTCGACCGGTGGCATGAGGGAGGACCCACGGTCACCCTGTTCTCCGACCCGAGCGGGGGCGTGTACCAGAGCAGCGTCCAGGTGCCGTTCGGCAAGGTGATCGAGCTGCCGGAGCCCTTCGGGGCCGAGCTGGACACCTCGACGTTCACGGGGTGACCGCCGGGTGCCCCGGCCGGCCGTGGCACGCCGGTACCGCGGCCGGCGCGGCGGGCGTCAGCGACTCCCGGTGGGATGGCCGGCCGCGTCGAGGGCGGCGCGCAGATGGCCGTGCGCCTCGGCGAGCAGCCGGTTCGCGGTGGAGGCGTCCACCTCGCCGAGGATGGTGAGGATGGCGGGCTTCACCTCTCCTTCGGTGGCGGCCAGCGCGTCCACCACGATCTTCTCGTCGGCGCCGGTGGCGAGCGAGACGATGCGCCGGGAGCGGGCCCGCAGTTTCTCGTTGGAAGCCCGGACGTCGACCATCAGGTTCCCGTAGGTCTTGCCCAGCCGGATCATGGTGATCGTCGACAGCATGTTGAGCACGAGCTTCTGGGCCGTTCCGGCCTTGAGCCGGGTGGAGCCGGTCAGCAGCTCGGGGCCGACGACGATCTCGATGCCGTGGTCGGCGGCGGCGGCGAGGGCCGAACCGGCGTTGCAGGACAGGCCGATGGTGAGGGCACCCAGGCGGCGGGCGTGGTCCACGGCACCGACGGCGTACGGGGTGCGGCCGGAGGCGGAGATCCCGACGACGGTGTCGTCGGGGGTGAGACCGAGGCGGTCGAGGTCGGCGGCGGCCAGCTCTGCGCTGTCCTCCGCGCCCTCGACCGAGGTCACCATCGCCTCCGGCCCGCCCGCGATCACCCCGACGACCTGGCCGGGAGCGGTGTTGAAGGTGGGCGGGCACTCGCTCGCGTCGAGCACCCCGAGGCGTCCGGCGGTGCCGGCACCCGCGTAGACCAGCCGGCCGCCGCGCGCCATCCGCGCCGCGGTGGCGTCGATGGCCGCGGCGATCCGGGGCAGTTGGGCGGCGACGGCGGTGGGTACACCGGCGTCCTCGCTGTTCATGATGCGGGCGATCTCGGCGGTGCCGAGCCGGTCGATCTCGGCCAGCTCGGGGCGGAACGCCTCGGTGGTGAGGGTGTCGAGTTGAGCACGCAGATCTGCGGAATCGGGGGTGGCAGACATGGGAACGGCGGCTCTTTCCGTAACGGGGTGGGGGGTCGCTGGTGGTCGGTGGACGGTGGGCGTGGCCGATGAGGCCGGGGGAGTGGGGCGGTTGCGCGCACGGAGCCGTCCCGCGGCACGGCGGCCGGGGCGGGCGCCGCGCCCGGTCGGTGTGCCGGGACCGCGGCCGGGGGCGGGGTGCGGGGATCGGTGGGCGGGTCGGTGTGACGGGGCGGGGGTCAGCGGGCGGCGCGGGCGCCGTGCCGGTGCGCGAGGGCCTCGTAGGAGGCCGACAGGGCGGGGGCGGCGCTCTCGAAGGTGCGCTGGGCCACCCCGATGAACAGGCAGTCCACCACCAGCAGTTGACTGGTCCGGCTGGACATCGCGGCCGGCCGCAGCTCGCTCTCCCGGGCGGTGGAGGTGGTCAGTATGTAATCCGCGTACTGGGCGATGGCGCTGTCCGGCCGTCCCGTGATGGCCACCGTCGTCGCCCCGCGTTCGAAGGCGACGCGCAGCGGTTCGATCACGTCGGTGGTGCCCCCGGAGTGGGTGATCGCGATGGCCACGTCCCCGGCGCGCAGTTGTACGGCGTTGGTCACGGCCAGGTGCGGGTCGCCGGGGGCGTGGGCGATCAGGCCGATCCGGAGCAGCTTCTGTACCAGGTCCTGGCCGACCAGATGGGAGGCGCCGATCCCGTACACGTCGGTCCGGCGGGCGGAGGTGAGTGCCGCCACGGCGGCTTCCAGCTGGCCGACGTCCAGCCCGGCGGCGGTGTCGGCCAGACACTGCTGCTCTTCCTGCGCCAGTTTGGTCACCACGTCGGCCATCGGATCGTCGACCGCGATGTCGGCGGTGACCGCGGGGGCCCGTCCGGCGGCCTGCTGGGCGGCGAGCGCGGCGAGCGCCAGCCGCAGATCGCGGTAGCCGGGGTAACCCAGCAGGCGCGAGGTGCGGACCACCGTGGCCTCGCTGGTGCCGGTCCGTTCGGCCAGGCCGGTGACGGTGAGCGCGGCGCACCCGGCCGGGTCACCGGCGACGGCTTCGGCGACGCGCTGCATCGACCGGGTCATGGAGGGTGCGAGGGTGCGGACCTTCGCGGCGAGCGCCCCGGGCGCGGGCGGAGCCGGTGCCGCGGCGGCGGTCAGGGGCGGTGGTGCCACGGCCCTGGCCGGTGCGGCGGGGGCGCCGGCCCGCCTCGCCGGCGCGGCGGCGGCGGCCTGGCGCGGCGGCGGGTTCGGGGCGGCGGCATGGCGCGGCGGCGGGTTGGGGGATGCGGCGTGGCTCGGCGGCGGGTTGGGGGAGGCGGCCAGCGCGTCCCGGGCCCTCGGGAAAGTTTCCTTCAGTGGACTGCTCATTCGTGAAAAGTATTTTCGGCCCGCGGGGAGCGTCAACCCCCCGTTCGGCGGGACAATGGCCGGTATGGAGCTCGAACAGGCACTGCACGCGGCGCGGGCGCTGGTCCTCGCGGATCTCGCGGCGGGCCAGGTTGCCCAGGCTGACATCGTTTCCCTGGTGGAGGACGCGATCGCACACCGCCGGTGGTGGGTCGAGCAGTGGCCGGAAGGTGCCGCCTTCGTGGCGGGCCTGGTGGCCCAGG
This sequence comes from Streptomyces sp. NPDC018031, assembly GCF_044327625.1. Classification (NCBI taxonomy): domain Bacteria; kingdom Bacillati; phylum Actinomycetota; class Actinomycetes; order Kitasatosporales; family Streptomycetaceae; genus Streptomyces; species Streptomyces sp. NPDC018031. The sequence continues at coordinate 319,266 of NZ_JBIRFT010000006.1, read as the reverse complement.
ACGTCCAGGACGCGCTGCTGGAGCGCTACGGCCGGTGGCCGTTGTGCCCGGTGTGTGTCGACGGCGGCGACCCGCACGCCCTCGATGTGGAACCCGAACTCGGCCCGGACCCGCACTGGGTGTGTGCCAAGACGGCCGTCGCGGTGGCCCGGGTGGGCTCCCTGGGCAGCGCGGGGAGCGGGGAGGACTGATGGCGCTCTACATCGACCCTCCGGTCTGGCCCAGCCATGGCCGGATGTGGTCGCACCTGGTCAGCGATGTGTCCTACGACGAACTGCACGCCTTCGCCGACCGCATCGGCGCGCCGCGCGGCGGCTTCGAGCGCGACCACTACGACGTGCCGAGCGAGCTGTACGGGGAGGCGGTCCGGGCCGGTGCGATGGAGGTCGGCAGCCACGAGCTGGTCCGCCGGCTGGTCGCGGCGGGGCTGCGGCGCCCCGAGTACCACGGGGGCTGAGGAGGTCACGAGCAGGCGTCCTGCCGAGGCCCGGGGTCGCTCCGAGGCCCGGGCCCTTCGCGGCCCGCCGTCAGCGGGCGTCGGCGTCCGCCGGCTCCGGCCCGGTGCCCGCCCGCTCCCGCGGCCGTGGTCCCTCCGCCGGGCCGGCCGACGGGGACCGGACCACCACCCGGGAGTCCGCCGCGGTGCGCCGGTGCAGCCGGTCCGCGACGGCCGTGGCGGCCACCGCCGCGACGGCGAGCCCGGCACTGGTCAGCGCCACGGCCCGGTAGCCCCACCCGGCGCTGATGACCAGGCCGCCGAGCCAGGGCCCGAGGGTGTTCCCGATGTTGAAGGCGGCGGTGGTGGTCGCGCCGGCCAGGGTCGGCGCGGCGTCCGCGACGTCGAACATACGGGCGTTGAGCGCGGGCGCGGTACCGAACGCGGCCACGCCGAGCAGCAGCGAGAGGCCGACGGCGGCGATCGGGTGGTGGGCGGTCGCCGCCAGCAGGGCCAGCACTCCGGCGGCCGCCGCCATACCGCCGTACATGGTGCCGAACAGATGGGCGTCGGCGATCCGCCCACCGATGACCGTACCGATCAGCGCACCGACCCCGAAGAGCGCGAGCACCGTCGGCACCCAGCTCTCCGACATCCCGGCCACCTCGGTCAGCAGCGGCGCCAGGTAGGAGAACAGGCAGAACACGGCGGCCGCGTTGAGCGCGGTGGTGATCAGCGCCACCCAGACCTGCCGGTCGCGGTAGATCCGCAGCTCGGCGCGGAGCTGCGGCCGGTCCTCGCCGCTGGGCACCTCGGTGCCCGGCACCAGGGCCACCACGCCGACCAGGCCGATCGCGGACAGTGCGGCGACCGCCCAGAACGCGGCCCGCCACCCGGCGTGCTGGCCGAGCAGCGCGCCGGCCGGAACGCCCGCGATGTTGGCGATGCTCAGCCCGCCGATCATCACCGCCATGGCGCGCGCCCGCGCGTTCACCGGCACCAGCGACACCGCGACGGCCGCTCCCACGGCCCAGAATCCGGCACAGGCGAGCGCGCTGACGACGCGGGAGGCGAACAGCACGCCGTAGCCGGGCGCCAGCGCCCCGGCCACCTGGCCGAGCCCGAAGACGGCGAGCAGCGTGATCAGCGTGGTGCGGCGGGGCAGCCGGAGGGTGGCGGCGGCGAGCACCGGGGCGCCCACCACCATGCCGATCGCGAACGCGGAGACCAGCAGCCCGGCTTGGGGATGGAGACGCCCATGTCGCGGGCGAGGGGCTGGAGCAGACCGCTGAGCATGAACTCGGACGTGCCGAGGGAGAAGACGGACAGGCCGAGGACATAGACGGCGATGGGCATGTCATATGCCAACCCGGCGCGCCGGGACGGCATTCCCGGTCAGGCGTGCGGAAACCGCCGCCCGGGCCGGCCGGCGCGGCGCGCTCAACCCGCCGCCGTCAGCAGCTCCAGCTCGGTGCTGAGGTTGAAACGGGCGGTGCGCTCCCAGTGTTCCCGGCCGTACGGCGTCCGGTACAGCCGGGGCAGGCCGAGGAGGTGCCGCAGCACGGCCGAGCGGCCCTCGCGGAACGCCTCGTCGGGTACGAAGCCGTACTCCTGGCGGACGGCCGCCGCGTAGCTCGCGTACTGCTGCGGTGAACCGGCGAGGACCGCGAGGTCCGCGTCGCACAGCAGCTCGCCGGCGATGTCGCCGGGCCGCGGGTCGTGATCGACGGTCAGCAGGATCAGCCGGCAGACCTCCCGGACGCGCGGCGCGGGTACGCCGGCCTCGGTCAGGGCCCGCTCCGCGAGCCGGGCGCCGGCCTCCTCGTTGGTGGACCGTTCGGGGAGGTAGACGGCGTCGTGGAACCAGGCGGCGAGGCGCGCCGCCGCGAGGTCGGGGGCCGGGGCGGCCTGCGCGTCGGGTGTGGCGGGAGCGGCCTGCGCGTCGGGTGTGCCCGGGGCGGTGGGAGGGGCGTCCCGGCTATGGGCCTCGAGGAGGTCGATGTGGTCGAGGACCGCGAGCAGATGGGCGGTGGTGTGGTAGTGGCGGTGCGGTTCGCCCCAGCGGGCGAGCAGGTTCTCGCCGTACGGCAGCGGGTCGGGGTCCGCGGCACCGCCGCGCGCCTCGGTGAGCAGATCGGCCCAGCGGGCGAGTAGCTCGGCATGGGCGGGGTACGGCTGGGGTCGGGGCTGCGGCGTGGCCATGCGGCCATTCTTCCGCTCTTCGGCGGGTTCGCCCCTCCGTGAACCGGCTTCCGTTCCGCCACCCGGGACGGCCGGCGGCCCCCGGTCACCCGGACGCCGAGGTGAGGCGGTGTTTCCGCGCCGCCGCGACTGTGGCAGGCTGTGCGATATGTCTAGACCAATTCTTGAGGTGATCGCTCTCGACCCGGTGGACGCGGTCGCAGCCCAGGCCGGAGGCGCCGACCGCCTCGAACTGGTCACCGACATGGCCGCCGACGGGCTCACCCCCACCCGCGAGACCTTCGCCGCGGTCCGTGCCGCGGTCGACCTGCCGCTCCGGGTGATGCTGCGGGCGGGCGACGGGTTCGGCGCCGGCGGCGACGCGGCACTGGACGCGCTCTGCCGGACGGCCCGGGAACTGCGGGCGGAGGGCGCGGAGGAGTTCGTCCTGGGCTTCCTCACCGCCGACGGCCGACCGGACCTGGCCGCCGTGGTCGCGCTCACCGAAGCCATCGGGGCGGGCACCGGAGGCGGCGCGGAAACCGCTCCCGGCCTCTGGCACGCCGGCCTCGGCGCCGCGGGCACCGGCCCGGGCGGCGTCGCGGACGTTCCGGGCGCCGGCCCCGGGGGCGCGGGCGGCCCGGTCGCCGTGGGTTCCGGAGCGGTGCCGACCGCGCGGTCGGCACCGGGCCCGGCGGCGCCGGCGGGCACCGCGGTGACCTCGCCACCGGGCCCCGGACACCCGGGGGCGCGCCGGGACGCCCCGGCGGCCGGTGCCGCCGCCCCCCGGTGGACGTTCCACCGGGCCATCGACCGGGCCGCCGACCGCGAGGCGCTCCGCAAGCAGCTCGCCGAGGTGCCCGGCCTGGACACCTATCTCACGGCGGGGTCGGCACGAGGGGTGGATGACGGTCTGCCGGTGCTGCTGGAGGAGGCGGCGCGCGGCGCCGGCCGGTCCGGCGGGCCGGGGAACGGGCAGCCGGAGCCCGGCTACCGGCCGCGCATCATGGCGGGCGGCGGACTCCGGCTGGACCATCTCCCCGCGCTGCGCGCGGCCGGCGTCGACGCCTTCCACATCGGTGGGGCGAGCCGGCCCGCCGGATGGTCCGGCCCGGTCGACGCGGCGGCGGTACGGCGCTGGCGCGAAGCCCTCGACGCGCCGGTCGTGGCGGTGCGCTAGCCGGACGCCGGTCCGGAGGCGGTCCCGGCGGTCCGGAGGCGGTCCCGGCGGTCCGGAGGCGGTCGTGACGGTGCCGGGCGCGGACCCGGCGGTGCCGGCGCCGCTCTGACGGAGCGGGGCGTGATCTCTCCGGTCCCGGAGGGCGCACGCGGTTCCGGCGGAGCCGGTCGGCGCTGCCGCGGTGCGGACCGGGCCGGTGGAGCACGGCCGCGGTGCGGGCCGGGCGAGCACGGCCCCTTGAATCCGGCCGGGCCGGGGGCCGTGGTGCCGGCCGGGGCCGCGAAGGGCGGCCGTGAGGTGGCCGGGTCCCGGGGCGGGCGGGGCTCCGGCGTGTGACGGGCCCTCGGTGTCGCCGTCCCGCCGGTGCGGGCGGGGTTCCGGTGCACGGCGGGCCCCTCCGCGGTGTCGCCGTCCGGCCCGTCGCGTCCCGGGCCGGCCCAGGCGCGGCCGGGGGTCGGTCCAGGCCCCCTGGCGGGGTAGGGCTACCCCCACCCCGAGGAGACTGGCCCGCCGTATGGGATCGGGGCCCGTTCCCCACGACAGTGGAGTCATGACCGAGATGACACCGTCGTTCGCAGCGTCCCGCGCCTCTTCCTCGTACGCCGGACGCGATGCCGGCTCGTACGCCGGACGCGATGCCGGATGGGACGCCGGGCGGGATTCCGCCTGGGACCGCCCCGCCCCCGGCCGCCTCGGCCGCTTCGGCCGGGAACTCGGCTATCTGCTGGTCGGACTGCCGCTCGGGATATGCGCGTTCACGGTCGCGGTCACCGGATTCGCGCTCGGCGTGGGCACCTTCGTGACCGTGCTCGGGCTGCCGGTCCTGATGGGCACCCTGGCCGCCGCGCGGGGCTTCGCCGGAGCGGAGCGCCGCCGGGTCGAGGCGGTCACCGGCCGCGCGCTGCCCCCGCACCACTACCGGGAGGCCGGCGGGACCGGCGTCAGCGGGTGGCTGCGTGCGCTGCGCGATCCGCAGTCCTGGCGCGACCTGCTGCACATGGTGGTCTCGTTCCCGCTGCGAGTGGTGTGCTTCAGCGTCGCGGTGACCTGGACCCTCGGCGGCGTCGGCCAGACGCTCTACGCCACCTGGTCCTGGTCACTTCCGCGTGACGAGGACGAGACCGGGCTGCTGGACCTGATGTTCGGCATCGACTCGCGGTTGGCCGACATCGCGTTCAACACGGCCATGGGTGTGGTGCTGCTGGCCACGGCGATACCGATGATCCGGCTGCTCGCCCTGCTGCAGACCGGACTCTCCCGGGGGCTGCTCACCAACCCGGGGGCGAGCCGCCGGCACGGCCACCACGGCTGAGCCCCGTAGCCCGTGCCCCGTGCCCCGTACCGCGCGCGGTACGGGGCACGGCGCGTACCCCGGGCCCGGCGGCGGGCCCTGCGGGTGGCCGCGGTCAGCGTCCGGCGGCGGCCAGTCGCTCCGGCAGGGGCGCGGCGTGGACCACCGCGAGACCGGACACCGCTCGGGTCAGCGCCACGTACAGCCGGCGCAGGCCGGTGCGTTCGTCCGGTTCGCCGTCCACCACGGCGGCCGGTTCGTCCAGCACCACGTAGTCGTACTCCAGGCCCTTGGCGAGCGTCGCGGGCACCAGGGTCAGCCGGGACTCGGCCGTGGTCTCCTCACCGGGCGCCAGCCAGGTCAGCCCGGCCGCGCTCAGGGCGGCGGACACGGCCGGGATCCGGGCGTCGGCCGCGATCAGGCCGATGGAGCCCTCGTGGTCCAGCGCCGTCCGGCAGGCCGCCACCACCTCGGCGTCCAGTGCCTCGGGCGCCACGGCCCGGACCGTGAAGTCGCCGGGGGCCTCACGGATCGAGGTGGCCTCCGACAGGCCGGGGGCGATCGCGGGCAGCAACCGGGAGGCGTAGGCGATCACCTCGCGCGGCACCCGGAAGCCCTGGGTCAGCTCCTCGATCAGCCCGTCCGGTTTGCCGAGGTGGTCCAGCGCCTCCCGCCAGCTGCCGGTCGCCCAGGGGGTGGTGCCCTGTGCCAGGTCGCCGAGGATGGTCGCGGAACCGGTGGTGCAGCGGCGGCCCACCGCCCGGTACTGCATCGGCGACAGGTCCTGGGCCTCGTCCAGCACCACGTGCCCCAGGGACGGGGTGCGCTGGATCAGGTCGGCCGCCTCGTCGATCAGCACCGCGTCGGCCGGGGACCACTTCGCGCTCCGCACGCTCCGGGCGGGCTTGGTCCAGCCGATCGCCTTCTGCTCGTCGGCGGTGAGCAGACCCTCGGCGTGCTCGGCCAGGAACTCCGGCTCGGCCAGCAGCCGCAGCACCAGCTTCGCCGGGTCGACCGGCGGCCAGATCGCCTTGACCGCGGCCTTCACCGCCGCGTTGCGCGCGACCGCGTCCTGCACCCGGTCGTCCGGCGCCTCGCCGGCCTGTTCCATGCGGACCAGCACGGCGTGCGCGATCCGCTGCGGCAGGGCCTCCCGGGCCGCCCCGTACCGGATGTCCCGGTCCAGCAGTTCGCCGACGATCTCCTCGATCTCGTACGCCGGCACCCGCCAGCGGCGTGAACCGCGTACCACCACGCACGCCTCGGTGGGCATGGTGACGTGCGACCGCACCGCCCGCCGCAGCACCTCGGCCAGGCGCGCGTCTCCCTTGAGCCGCGCCGCCTCGGGGTCGTCGGCCCCCCGCACCAGCACGCCCTCGCGCGCCACCAGGTCGTCCACCGTGGCCTGCTTGACCTGCAACTCGCCCAGCGCGGGGAGCACTTGCTCGATGTACTGGAGGAAGGACCGGTTCGGGCCGATGACCAGGGTGCCGGTCCGGGACAGCCGCTCCCGGTGCGCGTAGAGCAGATACGCGATCCGGTGCAGGCCCACCGCCGTCTTCCCGGTGCCCGGTGCCCCCTGCACACACACCGTGCCCCCGATCCCGGCCCGGACGATCTCGTCCTGCTCCGGCTGGATCGTCGCCACGATGTCCCGCATCGGGCCGACGCGCGGACGCTCGATCTCGGACTGGAGCAGCTTGCCGGTCTGCTCGTCCTCGGCCGGGTCGGTGAGGTTCTCGTCCTCGTACGCGGTGAGTTCGCCGCCGGTGTAGCCGAACCGGCGGCGCAGCGCGACCTCCATCGGCTGCTTCTTGGACGCCTGGTAGAAGGGCTGGGAGACCGGCGCCCGCCAGTCGATCACCATCGGGTCGCCCTCGGCGTCGTGCACATGGCGGCGACCGATGTAGAAGCTCTCGCCCTCCGCGCCCTCGGCCCGGTCCGCGCCGGGCGGGTTCAGGTAGTCCAGCCGGCCGAAGAACAGCGGGGTGTGCGCCAGGTCGGCGAGCGCGGCGATCCGCTCGTCGATCTGGCGCTGCAGGACCTGGGCGTTGACCCAGTTCGCGGTGACGTCCTTGATGTCGAGCGCCTCGACGTCGGCCCGCATGGCGCGCAACGCGGTGCGGGAGGCGGCCAGATGGGCCTGCTCCCGTTCCAGCGGCCCCGGAGGGCCGGGCGGGTCGGCGGGCGCCTCCGCGAGGTCGTGCGCGCGGTGCGGATCGTGCTGTTCAGGAGCGTGCGAGGGCACGGCGGGGCCTCCGGCTGGGTACGGCTGTCCGGTAACGCAGGAAGGTCGCGCGGGCGGCGGCCCGTGCGCGTGCCGCCCGGTTTCCGTCCGGGCGGCGGCTCTCCCCGGGCAGGCCCGAGCGGGCCGTGCGGGAGCGGCTGGAGGTGGCCCCGGAGGGAGCCGGGGCGCCGGACGGGACCGGGCACCGGACGAATCCGGGGAAGGCGCGATTGTAGCCACGGGGGGCGGGGCACGCGAACGAATATTCACCGCGCCTCAGGGTTGCCCCCGGGCTCCCGTAGGGGTCGGCCGGTCCTCTGGTCGTACCTGCCGACGACCGCGGTTACATCGGCAGACCGATGTGCTCCGGACGGGTGAGCAGCATCCTGGATACATGAGCACAGCAGTCGTCAACCCCGTTCCCGGCCCCGCGGCCCACGGTGCCACCGCTCTCCGCGACGACGCCGAGGGCCACCCCCGCCACCTCCTCGGCAACGCCCTGCGCGCGGTCAAGGTGTTCGCCGCGACGGCCTTCAGCGTGGTCGTCCTCGGCGAGTACGGCGAGGAGATGCACCCCGCACGCTGAGTACCGCCCCGGGCACCGCACCGGAGCACCCCACCGTGAGCCGGGACGCTCCGGACTCCCGGCCCCGAGCCGTGAGGTCCGGCCGGCCCCGAGCCACCGGCCGGCCCGGCCTGCGGGCGCGTGCGGCCGGGGCCCGGGGGTCGGACCGGTGGTGCACCGGGGGCGGCGGCCCCGGGGAGGCGGTCCTGGGGAGCCAGCCCCGGGGAGGCGGTCAGACCTCGTCGCCCGCCAGCAGCGCGCTGGAGTCCACGATCCGGTACGCGTAGCCCTGCTCGGCCAGGAACCGCTGGCGGTGCGCCGCGAAGTCCTGGTCGATGGTGTCCCGGGCGACGACCGAGTAGAAGATCGCCGGGTGGCCGTCGGCCTTGGGACGCAGCACCCGCCCCAGCCGCTGGGCCTCCTCCTGGCGGGAACCGAAGGTGCCCGAGACCTGGATGGCGACCGTCGCCTCGGGGAGGTCGATGGAGAAGTTGGCGACCTTGGACACCACCAGTACCGAGATCTCGCCCTGCCGGAAGGCGTCGAAGAGCTTCTCGCGCTGGGCGTTCGTGGTCTCGCCCTTGATCACCGGTGCGTCGAGATGCTCACCGAGCTCGTCCAGCTGGTCGATGTACTGCCCGATGACGAGCGTCTGCTGGCCCTTGTGCTTGGCGACCAGCGCCTCGGTGACGTGCCGCTTGGAAGCCGTGGTGGCGCAGAAGCGGTACTTCTCCTCGGTCTCCGCCGTGGCGTACGCGAGCCGCTCGGAGTCGGTGAGGTTGACCCGCACCTCGACACAGTCGGCGGGCGCGATGTAGCCCTGCGCCTCGATCTCCTTCCACGGCGCGTCGAACCGCTTAGGGCCGATCAGCGAGAAGACGTCCGACTCCCGGCCGTCCTCGCGCACCAGGGTCGCGGTGAGGCCCAGACGGCGGCGCGCCTGAAGGTCGGCGGTGAACTTGAAGACCGGCGCGGGCAGCAGGTGCACCTCGTCGTAGACGATCAGGCCCCAGTCGCGGGAGTCGAACAGCTCCAGATGCGGGTAGACGCCCTTCCGCTTGGTCGTCAGCACCTGGTAGGTGGCGATGGTGACCGGCCGGATCTCCTTCCGGGTGCCGCTGTACTCGCCGATCTCGTCCTCGGTCAGCGAGGTCCGCTTCACCAGCTCGTGCTTCCACTGCCGGGCCGACACGGTGTTGGTGACCAGGATCAGCGTGGTCGACTTGGCGGTCGCCATGGCGCCCGCGCCGACCAGCGTCTTCCCCGCACCGCAGGGCAGCACCACGACGCCGGAGCCGCCGTGCCAGAAGCCCTCCACGGCCTGCTTCTGGTAGGGGCGCAGCGCCCAGCCGTCCTCCCGCAGCTCGATCGGGTGGGCCTCGCCGTCCACGTATCCGGCGAGGTCCTCGGCGGGCCAGCCCAGCTTCAGCAGCGTCTGCTTGATCTGGCCGCGCTCGGAGGGGTGCACCGCGACGGTGTCCGGGTCGATCCGGGCGCCGACCAGCGGCTGGACCTTCTTCGACCGCAGGATCTCCTCCAGCACCGGGCGGTCGCTGGTCTCCAGCACCAGCCCGTGGGTGGGGTGCTTCAGCAGCCGGAGCCGCCCGTAGCGGGCCATGGTCTCGGCGATGTCGACCAGCAGGGCGTGCGGGACGGGGTAGCGCGAGTGGGACACCAGCGCGTCCACGACCTGCTCGGCGTCGTGGCCGGCGGCACGCGCGTTCCACAGGCCCAGCGGGGTCACCCGGTAGGTGTGGATGTGCTCGGGGGCCCGCTCCAGCTCCGCGAACGGGGCGATGGCGCGGCGGCAGGCGTCGGCCTGCTCGTGGTCGACCTCCAGGAGGAGAGTCTTGTCACTCTGGACGATGAGTGGTCCGGTCACGCGGATGAGCCCTTTCCGTTCCGCTTGCGGTGCGCGCCTGGCCTGGCGAGCTGGAGTGGCCAAACCACCAGTGTCCCCCATCGCGGTGGATGTCGGGAAAGCTTCGACGGACGGTGAGCGACGGCGGCCCGCCGGTAGCGCCGCGCCCGGCCGCCGTACCCGCCGGCCCGCGGTACGCGCCCTACGCGCCATACGTGTCGACACCCGCCGCCTCGCGGTTCGCGCCGTACCCGCCGGCACCCGCCGCCGGCCCGCGGTACGCGCCCGTCGACGCCTGCCGGAAGTGCATGCCGGTGACCTGCCACCCCGTGCGTGCCGGCCACCCGCCCTCGCGTGTGCCGGTGGCTGGCCTACCACCGTCCGCGCCGGTGAGGTGCCCCCGTGCGTGCCGGCTGCCCGGTCGGGGCGGTGCGCGGACCGGGCGGGCGGCGGAGCCGGGGCCCGGCTACCCGTCCTCGTCGGCGAGTTCGGCGGCTCCGGTGATCCGGTGCAGCGGATAGGTGCGGACTTCGTCGGCGGTGTGGTCGTACGCGGTGACGAAACCGCCCTCCACCCGGATCGGCGCGATCACCCGCTGGCTGGCCGCGCCCTCGGCGTTGACGTAGCCGATCCACACGGCGGTCCCGGTGAGGACGGCCGCCTGCATGAGGGCGAGGGTGTCGGCGGTGGTGGTGCGCGGCAGGCCGCCGGCCGTGACGGCCGCCTCGGCGCGGGCCGCGGGAGCCGGGACCGGCTTGTGCGGGGTGGTCGCGGCGAGATCACCGGCGCGGATGGCCCGTACCGCGGCGCCGAGCAGGGTGTCGTCCGGCACCGGCGGGCCGTCCGGCACCGGCGCCGGGGCGGTGCGTGACGGAGTCCGGTGCGCGTCCGGCCGGGTCACCAGCACGTCGCCTTCGGCGGACTCGGCCGCCGGCGCGTACCCCATCGCGCGCAGACCGTCGAGCAGGGCCTCCGGCGGGGCCTGGGCGGCGAGCACGGTCGGCGCGAGCCGGCGCAGTCGCAGGTTCGCGGAACGCCGGTCGGCGAGGATCTCGGCGAGCAGCGCGTCGTCGTCGCAGCGGACGTAGGCCGAGGCGGTGCCGATCCGCAGCAGGCCGTGCTTGCGGGCCACGTCGTCGATCAGGTAGCTGAGCGGTTGCGGGACCGGGGTGCGGGAGTGCTCGGCGAGGAAGGCGTGCAGGTCGGCGGCGGAGCGTCCGGCGTCCAGGGCGCGGCGGACCGAGGCGGGGGTGAAGCGGTAGACGGTGGCGCCGCCCTTGGACTCCACCTCGGCCAGCACCCCCAGGGCGTCCGCCAGGTGCCGCTCCAGCGGGCCGGGGGCGATCGCGGTCAGGTCGGCCTGGAGGAGGACGTGGTCGAGCGGTTCCGGCAGCAGCGGCGCGAGCACCCCGGCCGCTTCCGCCGCCCGGGCCGTGGCCTCGGCGGGGCCGAGCGGCCGTGGGGCCGGAGCGGCCGCGGGGGCGTGCGCCGGGCTCGCCGCGGGGGCGGCGGCCGGGCCGGGGGCGGCCGCCGCGGGCCGCCCGGAGCCCAGCAGGGCGCGGCCGTGGGCGGCCAGCGCGCCGCGGCCGGTGACCCCCAGCAGCTCCGCCTCGGTCAGGGCCCAGCGGGCCAGCCGGGAGCGGAGGTCGCCGGGCGGGGCGGCCGCCGCGCCGGGTTCGCCGGCGGGCCCGGGCGCGTCGGGTGCGCCCGGTGAACCGGCGCCCCTGCCCGGGCCGGCACCCGCCCCGGTACCGCCGGACCGGGCACCGGGCTGTATGGAGGCGCCGGGGCGCACCCCGGTCCGGGAGGTGCCGCCGCCCCCGCGCAGCGGCCGTTCCCAGCGGAGCCGTGCCAGCAGCGCCTCCTCGGCGGCCGTTGCGCCGGGCGGCAGCCCGGCGAGGAGTTCCAGGACGCGGCGGCGCACTTCCGGAGCCGGGGACCGGTCCAGCTCGGGGCCGAGGGCGGAGAGGGTGCGGCCCTTGGCGTCCCGGGTGCCGACCAGTCCGGCGGCCCGGGTGGACGCCAGCCACGGGGTGGCGAGGGCCGTCCAGCGTTCCTCGGCGGGCAGCCGGAGCCAGTCGTCGTAGCGCGGGGTGGGGGCGAAACGCTCGTCCGCGTCGCCGTCCGAGGCCAGCAGCCCGGCCGCGTAGGCGAGTTCGATCCAGAACGCGGCCACCGGCTCGGTCACGTCGAGTGCGGTGGCGGTGCGTTTGAGGTCGCGGACGCTCAGCCCGCCGGCGCGCAGTACCGGCGGCCCTCCGGTGTCCCAGAGTTTGAGGAGTTCCTCGACGGTGGCCAGCGCGGTGTGCGCCTGCCCGGCCGCGGCGGCGTCCACAGCCTGTGGAAGGTGCTCGGCCGAGGGCCGGACCGCGGGCGGCAGCGGTTCCGGGGCGCGGTGCGCCCGCCCGCCGCGCAGATGGAGCGCCGCCTCCCGGGGGAGCACCACATGGCGGGCGCCGGAGGGCAGCAGCAGGCCCCGGTCGAGCAGCCAGCGCACCGCCGGGCCGGGCGAGTCGACCGACACCTCGCCGTACGGGGGTCCCCAGGTGAGCCGGGTGAGGACGGTGACCGCCTCGGGCGGTGCCTGGGCCAGCAGCCCGGCCATCCGGGTCCGGTCCTCGAACAGGGCGGTCAACGCGCCGACGGCGGTCACCGGATCGTGGGTCGTGGGCAGCCCGGCCCCGGTCAGCAGTTCCTGCAGGCGGCCGGGCGACATGCCGGCCGTCGCCTCCGCGACGGTCGGGCCCAGGCCGGTCGGCGAGGGGTTGGTGCTGGACGGGGCGAGGAGCTCCCGGGCGGTACGGACCAGCCGCAGCCGGTCGTCGCCGCCCCACACCAGGGCCTGCTCGCGGAGCACGGCGACCGCACGCGGCAGTTCGGCGGCGACCGCGGCGCCGAGGGCGGCTCCCGGATCGCCATAGCCGGCGGCGGGCTCCGCCGGATCCCCGGCCGCGGGCGGGGAAGCGGCCGCCGAGGCCCCGGCGGTCCCACCGGCTCCGGGCGGACCGCCGGCCCCCGGCGAGTCGGCGGCCGCGGCCGGGCCGGCCGGGTCGTCGCCGGTCATCAGCGCCCGCAGGGCCGGGTACGCACAGGGGTCGGGGGCGACCGCCAGCGCCTCCGCGGTCTCCAGGGCGAACCGGTCCAGCCGTTCCACGGCGCGCACCACGGAGGCCCGGGTCCCGGCCCGGGTGGCCAACTGCGTCAGGTCGCCGGGCACCGGCGAGAGCAGATCCGGCCGGGCGCGCAGCAGGGCGGTGAGGGCCTCGTCGGGGCGGGTACGCAGCTCTTCGGCGAGGGTGCGCGGGGCGGCGTCACCGGTCCGTCCGGCCGTCGGCCCGCCGTCCCGGCCGCTTCCTTTCCCGGGAGTCGGAGGGGTTCCCGGGGTCCGCGAGATGGTCATTCGACCCACAGTAGCGGGTGGTCAGGGCGGGTGGCCGGGAGCGCGGACGGGCACCGCTCCGGGGCCGGCGCGGTACCGTCGGAACGGTTCCGCAGCGGCGGGACACCAAGGGTGCGCGTCCGCAGGGGTTTTGGTGGGGATCGAAAGCGATCGGCTCGTGTACGACTACCTGAGCCAGGTCGGCGACCTGGCTCAGCAGCGGGGGCTGCCGTCCCGCGACCGGATGCGCCTGGTCGCCTCGTTGCGCTCGGAGATCGAGCAGCGGCGGGCCGGCGCCGGTTCGGCCGGCCTGACCGAGGCCGGGGTGAAGCGGATCCTCGGCCGGCTGGGCACCCCGGCGGACGTCGTGGCCGAGGCGGGTGGCACCGCGGCCGGGCCGGACGTCCCGGCCGGCGCCCCGGGCCCGGCCGGCACGGCGGCCGACGACTCGGACGACGGTGGCCCGGCCCGGGGCCCGTCCTTTCCCACGGGTCCCGCGGGTGCCCTGCGCGGCCTCGGCGGACGGCTGGGACGGGGCGGCGCGACCCGTGACGCCGGCCGGTCCGGCGGCACGGCGGGCGACGCGCCCGGGGTCCCCGGCCCGCGCGACCGCGGGGCCGGGTCCGCCGGGCAGGCCGGCCGGCGGTCGCGCGGGGTTTCGGAACGGCCCGGGACGCCCATGCCGCCCGATCCGTCCGAGACCCCTCGGCCCCGCGAGCCCCTTCACTCTCACGAGGACACGGAGCCCCACGCGCCGCGCCCGAGCCGGGAGACGGATGATCCGCGTCCGAGCCGCGAGGCGGATGGTCCGCGCCGGGACGCGGCGGAGGCCCGGCCGTCCGGGCCCGCGGAGCCCGCGGCGGCGCCCGACGCGCGGGAGCCCGCCGCACGGCGGATCTCCCGTACCGCCCGGGAGCGGCTGACCGGGTTCGCCGGGCGGAACGGACTGACCGGCAAGGGCGTGCCCGGCCCGCGCGCCGGCGCCGACCCGCTGCGCGGCGCGGAGGCCGACCGGCCGCGCGGGGCGTCACCGCCGCACCTGGCCGGCGAGGACGAGTTGAGCTCGCGGGAGTCCGACCCCGACTGGTGGCGGACCGACCCGGGGCCGTTCGCGGAGCGGCGGGACAGCACGTTCGGCACCGTGGACGGCTTCACCGGGGGCATCGAGCTGCCCGAACTGCTCAAGCCGCCGCCCGCCGAGGAGGACGAGGCCGAGCGGGACCCGGCCGCCGTCGAGCAGGACGTGCGGGACGGGGACGCCGCGGCCGGGAGCGCGGGGGGCGCCGGGACCGCGCGCCGGGGACTGCTGCGCCGCGCCCTGCGCCGCCGCGGCCGGAAGGCCCCGCAGAGCGACGGCGACGGAGGCGGCAAAGCCGCCGGTGCCGGTGCCGGTGCCGGTGCCGGTCTGATGGTGGTGCCCGCCATCGGACTGCTGCTCGCCGGCGCGTTCCTCGGCAACATCATCGTGCTGGCGATCGGCTGGCTGGTCGCCTACTACCTGTGCCGGCTCGGCCCCAAGGAAGCCAAGCTGGCGGTGCTGGTGCTGCCCGGCCTGGTCGCCGCGGCGGCGATGGTGTGGGTGTGGGGCCGGCTGGACGGCCGCTGGGGGGACCCGATCCCCGAGGGCGGCCTGGGCGACGTACTCAAGGACACCTGGCCGGTGGTCGTCCGCACCGCCGCCGTGGTGTCGGCGCTCTTCCTGCTCTGGCGGGCGAGGCGACGGCGGCAGGGCTGACCCGAGGACGGCGAACGTCCCACGGCGGGCCGCGCCCTCTGTCCGGGGCGGCTGGGAGCTCACGGGGGCGCGCGGGCCGCCCCGCGCGCCGTTCGTGGCGGCATCCACTGCCGCTCACCCCGGCCGGGCGTTCACCGCCGCTCACCCGCCGACCAGGCGTCCACCGCCGCTCACCCCGGCCGGGTGTCCACCGCCGCTCACCCCGGCCGGGTGTCCACCGCCGCTCACCCCGGCCGGGGGTCCACTGCCGCTCACCCCTGCCGGGCGTTCACCGCCGCTCACCCCGGCCGGGCATCCGTCTTTACTCACCCGCCGCCCCGGCGGCCGTCCTGTCCCGTCCCGGCCGCGCTCTGCGGTGGTGTGCGGTTCCGGGCCGCCGACTCCTCCGTCCCGCCGCCCGGCGACGCCGCCGGGCCGCGGGCGCCCACCCCCGGCCCGGAGCCCCGCCCCGCCGCTGGCCCCTCCTGCCTGGAGCCCCCGCCGCTGGTCCGGAGCCCCGCCCAGGCTCTGGTCCGGGAGCCCCGCCCACCCCTGGACCGGGCCGCGCGCCGCTCCCGGAAACGGGCCTCGCTCCATCCCGGAACGGGAACCGGGGTGTCGCGCCACTCCGGACCCGGATCCGGCGGTCGATGCCAGGTCCGGACCAGCGATCAGAAATGGCCATATCGCCCCGGGGTGCCGCTCTCCCGACCGGAGGGCGGGCCGGCCTGCCGGAAGCGGACCCGGTGGGGCGGCCGCGGTCTCGGCGGCGGCGCCGACCGGGTGCGACCGGCCGCCGCGGCGCGTTGACAGCCGGCCCACCCCCGCCCCGCCGCACTCCAGCTGCACCCGGCCCCACCCCGCTGCACCCGGCCCCGCCCGGCCCCGCCCGGCCTCGCCCGGCCCCACCCGGCCCCACCCCGCCCCGCCGCACTCCAGCTGCACCCGGCCCCACCCCGCCCCACCCCGCTGTGCCCGGCGCGGGGTCGCCGGGCGCCGGCGAGCGGGCCGCGGACGTGGCACCGACGGCCGGAGCCGCCCGGCCGGGGTCCGGCGGCACCGGCCGGGGCGCGGCGGCACCGGCCGAGGCGCAGCGGGGTGAGGCGGGGTGCGGAGGCACCGGCCGGACACCGGTCGGTACCGGCCGGACACCGGTCGGCCGTGGCCCGCCGCGCCCGGTGCCCAGATCGTGGACAGTGCCGGGAAATGGCTGATCATCGCCCATTGCGGGCGAAGTGAGCGAGGCTGAGCGCGGCCGGTGGGCCACGGCAGAATGGCGGGCATGGCTGCGCACCCCACACCGGTCGGTACGACGACCGCCGGACTCACCGTCGGCTTCGACCTCGACATGACCCTGATCGACTCACGGCCGGGTATCAAGGCGGCATACGAGGAGCTCGCCGCCCGCACCGGTACCCACATCGACGCCGACCTCGCCATCACCCGGCTGGGGCCGCCGCTGGAGCAGGAGCTGGCGTACTGGTTCCCCGAGGAGCGCATCCAGCAGGTCGGCGACCTCTACCGGTCGCTCTACCCGCAGTACGCGATCGCCGCCACGCCCGCGCTGCCGGGCGCCCGGGAGGCCGTGGCCGCGGTGCGGGGACTGGGCGGCCGGGCCATCGTGGTCACCGCCAAGCACGAGCCGAACGCCAAGCTGCACCTGGCGCACCTCGGGATCGAGGCGGACGCCGTCATCGGCTGGCTGTGGGCGGAGGCCAAGGCGGAGGCGCTGCGCGAGTACGGCGCGGCGGTGTACGTCGGGGACCACACCGGGGACGTGCGCGGGGCGCGCGCCGCGGGCGCGCTGTCGGTGGCGGTGGCCACCGGCCCGTGTGACGCGGCGGAGCTGCGCGCGGCCGGTGCCGACGTCGTGCTGCCCGATCTGGCCGCCTTCCCGGCCTGGCTGAAACGCTACGCGCGCGAGGTCGGTGCGGCGGGCGGTCAGGCGGGGCTCGAAGGCGAGGGCCCGGCCGCCGCTGCCCGGGCCGCCGGCGACGCCTCCGCCACCGACCTGGCCTGACGGCGCTGGGCCGCGATCGACCGCAGCATCCCGGCGGCGGCGAGCGCGAAACCCACTCCCATCAACATGCTGACCAGGTACGCGGCGGTGGGCAGGGGGTCCGCGCCGAGCAGCAGCGGGGCGACGGTGGCCATGGTGGCCACGGCGCCGACCATGAAGACGACGGCGCCGAGCCGCACCAGCCCGTCGCCGGGGGCAGGGTCCTGGGATCGAGGTGTGTCACTCACCGCACCAGGGTAGGTCGAAAGCGCGCAGGAACCACCCGGGTACGTCTTGTCACCGGGCTCCGGACCATTAGCCTTGGTGGTGGCGGGTCTTGCGACCCGCTGTAGTGCTATCCAGAGCTGTTTTTCCGTGATTTCCGACGAGTGACGAGGACGAGGACAGACGTGCCTACCGGCAAGGTCAAGTGGTTCAACAGTGAGAAGGGCTTCGGCTTTCTCTCCCGCGACGACGGCGGCGACGTCTTTGTGCACTCGTCGGTACTTCCGGCCGGAGTGGACTCGCTGAAGCCAGGACAGCGCGTCGAATTCGGCGTGGTGGCCGGGAACCGCGGGGACCAGGCACTTTCCGTGGTCATCCTCGATCCGACCCCGTCCGTGGCGGCGGCCCAGCGCCGCAAGCCCGACGAGCTGGCGTCGATCGTGCAGGACCTCACCACGCTGCTGGAGAACGTGACCCAGCAGCTCGAACGCGGCCGCTACCCGGACAAGGCGCACGGCTCCAAGATCGCGGGCATGCTGCGGGCGGTCGCCGACCAGCTCGACGTCTGACCCCCGGCCCGGCCCGGCCCCGGGTGGTCACGGCGCCCGGCGCGCGGCGGTCGCGACGCGCGGCCGCGCTTGCCGGCGGGACGGCGGCCGGCCCGCCGCGGCCCGCCCCCGTCACCCCCGCCGCCGCCCGGCGTCACCCGAAGTCCAGCGCCTCCCGGTCGAGGGGCGGAACCAGCCCCTCGGCCGCGGCGCGGGTCAGCAGCCCGCGCACCGCGGCGTAGCCCTCCTCGCCGAGGCCGGCGGTGAACTCGTTCACGTAGAGCCCGATGTGCTGGTCGGCCACCGCGGGGTCCATCTCCTGCGCGTGCTCCAGCACGTAGCGGCGTGAGGCCGAGGGGTCGTCCCAGGCCATCCGCACCGAGGTGCGGGCCGCCTCGGCCAGGGCCCGCAGCCGCTCCGGGCCCAGCGAGCGCCTGGCGATGATGGCGCCCAGCGGGATCGGCAGGCCGGTGGTGTCCTCCCAGTACTCGCCCAGGTCGGCCAGCCGGTGCAGCCCGTACTCCTGATAGGTGAAGCGGGCCTCGTGGATGACGAGACCGGCGTCCACCTTCCCTTCCCGGACCGCGGGCATGATCTCGTGGAACGGCAGCACCACCACCTCGCCGATCCCGCCCGGGACCAGGTCCGCGGCCCACAGCCGGAACAGCAGGTAGGCGGTCGAACGTTCGCTCGGCACGGCCACCGTCCGGCCGGTCAGCCCGCCGGCGCCCGCGGCCGGCGGTTCCCGGGTCAGCACCAGCGGCCCGCAGCCCCGGCCGAGCGCGCCGCCGCAGGGCAGCAGGGCGTACTCGTCCAGCACCCAGGGCAGCACCGCGTAGGAGACCTTCAGTACGTCGAACTCCCCGCGCTCCGCCATCCCGTTGGTGAGGTCGATGTCGGCGAAGGTCACATCGAGCGCCGGGGCGCCGGGCACCAGGCCGTGGGCCCAGGCGTGGAAGACGAAGGTGTCGTTGGGGCACGGCGAGTACGCGATGCGCAGCGGCCCGGCGTCCGGTGCCCGGGTGTCCGCCCGAGTGTCTGCCTGCGTGTCCATGGGGGATGGCCTCCTCAGTTCGGTGATGTCCCGGCCGGGCCCCCGGGCGGCGGAGCGCTCGCCGCGGCGAGCACCGGGACCAGCTCCCGGAAGGCGTCGCACAGCGCGTCCAGCGCCTCGCGGATGCGCCAGGCCGCGCGGTCGCGGGGGCCCACCGGGTTGGAGATGGTGCGGACTTCGCACACCGGCACACCGTGCGCCGCGGCCGCCTCGGCCACCCCGAACCCCTCCATCGCCTCGGCGACGGCCGCGGGGTGCCGGGTGCGCAGTCCGGTGGCGCGTGCGGCGCTGCCGGTCACCGTGGACACCGTCAGGACGGTGCCGCGCACCGCGCCGGTGGCCTCGGCCGCCGCCCGGACCAGGGCCTCCGGCGGCCGGTGCTCGACGGTGCCGAAGCCCAGTTCGGTGACCGGCGCGAAGCCCTCCGGAGTCTCGGCGCCGAGATCGGCGGCGGTGATCACGTCGGCCACCACCACCGACTCCGGCGGGGCGGCCGGGGCGAAGCCGCCGCCGATGCCGGCGGACACCACCAGCTCGTACGGGGCGCCGCGGAGGGCGGCAGCGGTCAGCGCGGTGGCGGTCGCCGCGGCGGCCGCGGCCGGGCCGACACCGGCGTCCAGCACCTCGACGGTCAGGCCGCCGAGGGGCCGGGGGCCGGGGCGCGGGCGGTCGGGGTCCCCGGCCGGGAGCGGCTCGTCGAAGGTGGCTCCGGCAGTCCCGGCGCCGCCGCCGGGGGCGGCCGCCGGCGCGGACGGCCCGGGGGACGGGGCGGGGGGCGGGACGGTGGGCGGGGCGGTGCACAGGGCGCGGATCAGCCGCCCGGTGCCGTAACCGGGGAGCGGCAGGGGCACCGGCGGCACTCCCGTACTGCCCGGCAGCGGCGATGCTCCGGTACTGCCCGGTGCCGACGGCGTTTCCGCACCGCCCGGTCCGGATGGCGTCCCGGCGCTACCGGGCGGCGGCGCCCCGGCGGGGTGCCGCGATGCCGGGGTGTCCGGCAGTGGACGGCCGGGGTGCGCGGTACCGGCCGGGGTGGCCGGCGGCGCGGCGGACCGGGCGAGTCCGCGGGCGACCGCGTCCCGTTCGGCGGCAACCGCCGTGACCACCAGGACCCGCATCAGCGCTCTCCGGTTGCAGGGTGCCCGTGACCGGCCGGCCGTGCCGCCGCGGACGGGGTGCCGGCAGCTCGTCGCGCGGCCGGCGGCGCGCCGGCGGGCCGGTCGGCGCCGCCCGGCCGGGCGGCCCTGCCGGACCGGCCCGCCGGCCGCCGCGCGGTGTCCGTCAGGGCTCCAGCTTCAGCTTGAAGTGCCACATGCCGACGGGCGGGGCGGTGTCCTTCTCGCCGAGCTGCACGACGGCCAGGGTGACCTCGTCGCGGATCTCGGTCTGGCCCATCTGGTTGCGGGTCTCGAAGAGCTTCTCGCCGTCGAAGCTGCGGTAGGTCTCGGTGCTCTCGTCGTTCATGACCGGCTCCGGGCCCGTCACCACGACCCAGCCGTCCTCGGCGATCTTGGGGTCCACGCCGATGCGGACCCTCTCGCCCGGGTGGACGGTCAGCGTCTCACCGGTCTCCTTGTTGAGGCAGGTGTTGATGTCCTTCTTGGAGATCCCGTCCTCGTCGTAGCAGCCCTTGGTGGCTTCGGAGACCTCGGAGTGGGAGCCGACCGTGACCGTCGCCACCGGAGTCGGCTTGTCGCAAGCGGTGAGGGCGACGAGCCCCAGGGTCACGGCACAGGCGGCGGCAGCGGCACGACTGGCCTTGCCCCGGGAAAACAGCGCAACGGTCATGCGGGCAGGCTACCGGGCCGCCCGGTTCACGCCACGCGGGGGTACGGCGAGCCGCGCCGGCCGGCGCCGAGCAGTCCCCGTACGGCGGCGAGGGCGCCCAGCGCGATCAGCCCGGCGGCGACCGCCATGCCCAGCACCCCGTTGAGCGGCAGCGCGATGCCGATCGCGCCGCCGACCACCCAGGCCATCTGCAGGGTGGTCTCGGAGCGGGAGAACGCCGAGGTGCGGACCTCCTCCGGCACGTCCCGCTGGATCAGCGCGTCCAGCGACAGCTTGCCCAGCGCCTGCGAGATCCCGGCGGTCGCCGCGACCGCCGCCACCAGCACCGTGCTGAACAGCACGGCGGTGACCACCAGCACCCCCAGGGCGCTCAGCAGCACCACGGCGATGATCCGCTCCGGGCCGCGCGCCTTCAGCCAGGCGCCGATGGCCGTGCCCAGCGCGTTGCCCAGGCCCGCCGAGACGACCACCACCCCCAGCGACACCTCCGGGCTCAGCCCGGGCAGCGGATGCTCGCGCAGCAGGAAGGCGAGGAAGAGGGTGAGGAACCCGGACAGCGCCTTCAGCGAGGAGCACGCCTCCAGGGCGTGCAGCACCGACGGCCCGACCGTGCGCAGCCCGGGACGCCGCGTCCGGCCGCCGCTGACGGCCTTTCCGGTCGCGGCCGGGGCCGGCGCGTCCCCGGCCGCCGACCCCGGGACCCCGGTCGTCGTCTCCGCGTCCCCGGTCGTCGCCCCCGCGTCCTCGGCCGCCGTCCCCGGGACCCCGGCCGCCGTCTCCGCGTCCCCGGTCGTCGTCCCCGGGGCCCCGGCCGTCGTCCCCGTGTCCTCCGCCGTCGTCCCCGGGGCGGCGGCGACCGTCCCGGTGGCCGCCGTCCCGGTGGCGGGCGTCCGGGTGGCGAGCGCGCTCCGCCCCGCAGCGGCGGCCGCGCGGTGCCGGGTGGACGGCAGGTGCAGATGGTGCTCGCCGGAGGTGAGCCGGGCCTTCGCCTCGCCCTTCGCCGAGTCCACCTTGTGCGGCAGGGTGAAGGAGAGGAAGGTGCCGATGGCGAACACCGCGCACGCCCCGTACAGCGGCCACTCCGGCCCGAGCTGATGCAGCCCGGCCCCCAGCGGGGCAGCCAGCCCGGTGGCCAGCAGCCCGGAGAGCGTCACCCGTGAGTTCGCCTTGACCAGCGAGAAGCGCGGCGGCAGCAGCCGGGGCACCACGGCGGACCGCACCACGCCGTACGCCTTGGACGCCACCAGTACGCCCAGTGCCGCCGGGTACAGCTCCAGCCCGCCGCCCGCGACGGCGGTCGACATCAGCAGGGCGAGCACCGCCCGGCTGAGCATCGCGGTGGCCATCGCGGCCCGGCGGCCGTGCGGGATGCGGTCCAGCAGCGGGCCGACCACGGGCGCCAGCAGCGCGAACGGGGCCATGGTGATGGCCAGGTACAGCGCCACCCGGCCACGCGCCTCGTCGGTGGGGACGGAGAAGAAGACCGTGGAGGCGAGCGCGATGGTGACCATCATGTCGCCCGCGGAGTTCACCGCGTGCAGTTCGATCAGCTTGCCGAGACCGGACTCGCCCGCGCCGTGCGCGTGGGTGGCGCGGCGGATGCCGCGTCCGGTGGCGGCGAGCGGGTGCCGCAGCACACGGCCGAGCCGCCGGCCCCGTCCCCGGGCCCGGACGTCCTCGCGGAAACGGCTGGCGCTGATGGCTGTCACCCGATCTTTCACTCGACCATGGTCCCGCCTACCCCGCACGGGGGTGAGCCTTTCCGGTGCTTTGCGAAGGGTTTACGAAACTCGTGCCATGCCTTCTGCCTACCCCGGCGAACGGGCTTGCGCCATCCCTCGCGCGGTACCGCGCGAGGTCTTCCGCGCCGGCCCGGCGAGGTACCGGCCCCCGGTCCCACACTGCCTTCCGGGGCGGTCGGCCACCGCCCCGGCCGGGCGCGGACACGGCTCACCCGGCAGTCAACCGGTCGGTGGCCCGGTGGTCGAGGAGGCGTGCGCCGCCCCGTCGGCAGGTTCATGACGGCACCCGGGGGTAGGGCGCGGTGGGCCGGACAAGGTAGCGTGCCTTCCGCGCCTCCGACGGTCGTTCCTGGCCACGCACCGAGTCGCGATCCCGCAGAATGGGACGTAGCAGGTGCGCCCAAGGCCGAACGGGCGCGGACGTCGACGCGGCCCTTCGGTCCGCTCCGTCCGCCGTCCCGGCCGCATGGCAGGCGCACTCGTGAGACGGCGTAGGAGAGAATCGATTCTTGTGAGTGCTGCGATGCGAAGCCGTACCCCGGACCGCCTGTGCGCCGAGGCCGTCGATCTCGCCCGCGAGGCGGCCGAGGAAGCTGCGCTCCCCGGGATGGTCGGCGACCACGTCGCCACCGTCGCCGACGCCGACCGCGTCGTCACCCATCTCTTCGAGAGCAAGGAACCGGGCTACCGCGGCTGGCGCTGGGCCGTCACCGTCGCCCGGGCCTCCCGCGCCAAGCTCGTGACCGTCGACGAGACGGTGCTGCTGCCCGGCCCGGACGCCCTGCTGGCACCGGAGTGGGTGCCGTGGAGCGAGCGGCTCCGCCCGGGCGACATGGGGCCGGGCGACCTGCTGCCCACCGACGCCGAGGACCTGCGCCTGGAGCCCGGCTACACCGCGGCCGACGTCCCGCCGCCGAACTCCGCCGTCTCCGCGGAGATGGCGGAGCTGGTCGAGGCGGAGGACGCGGAGGTGACGCCCGGGTCGCCGGCCGCGCAGCCGACCGCCCCGACCCGGGGCAGCGTCACGGCCGTCGCCGAGGAACTGGGCATGCGCCGCGCCCGGGTGCTGTCCCGCTACGGCCTGCACACCGCGGCCGACCGCTGGGACGAGTCGTTCGGCCCGAAGACCCCGATGGCACAGGCCGCCCCGGCCGCCTGCGTCAGCTGCGGCTTCCTGATGCCGCTCAGCGGCTCGCTGAAGCAGGCGTTCGGCGTGTGCGCCAACGAGTTCAGCCCGGCGGACGGCCGGGTGGTCTCCCTGTCCTACGGCTGCGGCGGGCACTCGGAGGCGGCCGTGATGCCGAAGCCGCCGCGCCCGGCGCCGCCGGTGATCGACGAGACGGTCGTCGAACCGATGCCGCTGCACCCGGACCGCACCGGCGGTTCGGTCGAGCCCGACACGCCCGCGGAAGAGCTCGGGCACTCCTGACCGCGGCCCGCCGCCCGGGGCCCGAACCCGGCCGCCCGGTGACCGCCGCGGCTCCGGTCTCCGGCCGCCGTACGGCGGGCGCGGCTCCGGCCCGGCCGTCATGCGGCGGGCGAGGCTCAGGTCCGGCCGTCATGTGGCGGGCGCGGCTCCGGTCCGGTTCCCGGGCCTGAGCGCGCCGTGAGACCTGCGGCCCCGCGGCGGCCGACGGCCGCGTACCGTGCCACCCGCGAAGGCGCCGCCCCGGTCCGGGGCGGCGCCGTCCGGCGCTGCGCGCCCCCGCCACCTCGCGCCGCCGGCGTCCCGGGCCGGGGCCGCCCGGCAGCGGTGGAGCGGAGGGGGCGGGCGAGCGCACGATCGAAGTGGCGGTACGTTCGCCGCTGGCAAGGCGCGCGGGCGGGGACCGCGCGGGTACCGGAATCACCGACCAGGAACCCGGAGGCGAACGTGAGCAGCACGGCGATGGTGCGAGGCGCGACCGAGAACGCCGACCCGTTCGGCACCGCGCGGCTGCGCCGCGGTGTGCTCGACGCCTGGGCCGCGTCGTCCGCCCGCTTCCGCGAGGACGCCAACGCCGAGGAGGATCTCGCCCTCGGCGGCTACCGCGACCGGCTCGTGGTGGAACTCGCCCAGAACGCCGCCGACGCCGCCGCCCGCGCCGGGGTCCCCGGCCGCCTCCGGCTGACCCTGCATCCCGCCGCGGGCGACGACCCGGCGGTGCTGGCCGCGGCCAACACCGGTGCCCCGCTGGACGCCGCCGGGGTCGAGTCGCTGGCCACCCTGCGGGCCTCCGCCAAGCGGGACGACGGCGGGGCCGGCGGGCCCGGGGAGCCGGCCGGGCCGGTCGGCCGGTTCGGCGTCGGCTTCGCGGCCGTGCTGGCGGTCACCGACGAGCCCGCCGTGGTGGGCCGGACCGGCGGGGTCCGCTGGTCGCTCGCCGAGGCGCGGGAGCTGACCCGCGCGGTGGCCGAGACAAACCCCGACCTCGCCGACGAGCTGCGCCGCCGCGACGGCCATGTGCCGCTGCTGCGCCTGCCGCTGCCCGCCGAGGGCACCGCGCCCGAGGGCTACGACACCGTCGTGGTGCTGCCGCTGCGGGACGGTGCCGCCGAGGACGTGGCGCGGCGGCTGCTGGCCGGCATCGACGACGCGCTGCTGCTCACCCTGCCGGGGCTCACCGAGGTCGTGGTGGAGACCCCGGACGGGGTACGGACCCTGCGCCGGCAGGTGGACGGCCCGTACGTGGCGGTCGAGGACAGCGCCGCCGCCCGCGGCGTCACCCGCTGGCGGACCGAACGGGTCGGCGGCCGGCTGGACGCCGCGCTGCTCGCGGACCGCCCGGTCGAGGAGCGCACCCGCCCGTTCTGGTCGGTGACCTGGGCGGTTCCGGTGGACGAGACGGGCTCCCCGGTACGCCCCGGCACCGCGCCGGTGGTGCACGCCCCGACCCCCACCGACGAGCAACTGGGGCTGCCCGCCCTGCTCATCGCCTCCTTCCCGCTGGACCCCACCCGCCGCCACACCGCGCCCGGCCCGCTCACCGGCTTCCTGCTGGAGCAGGCCGCCGAGGCGTACGCGGCGCTGCTGCGCGACTGGTACCCGGTGACCGTCGGCACGCTGGACCTGGTGCCCGGCCCGCTGGGCAAGGGCGAGCTGGACGCGGAACTGCGCCGCGGGATCCTGGAGCGGCTGCCCCGGGTGGCGTTCCTGCCCGGCGCGGCGGCCTCCACGGCGGGCGCCCCGGAGGAGGAGGGCGGCGCGCTCGGCGAGTTGTGGGGCGAGGGCCCGGACGCCTGGTCGGCCCGGCCGTCCGGCGGCGCCGGCCCGGCCGCCGGCCCGGCACCGGCCGCCCGGCCCGGCACCGACGCCGCGGCGCGGCGCGTCCCGGACCTGGAGGCGTGGCCGGAGTCCGGCGCTCCGGCAGGGCCGGGCGGGGAGCCGTACGCGCTGCGGCCGCTGGACGCGGAGATCGTGGAGGGGGCCGGCGCCGAGACCGTGCTGGTGCTGGCGGAGCTGTTCCCCGGGCTGCTGCCCGCCGGTCTGGAACGCCGGCCGGAGCTGCGGGCGCTGGGCGTGGCGCGGGTGCCGCTGGGTGAACTGATCGACCGGCTGGCCGGGGCGGAGCGTCCGGCCGCCTGGTGGTGGCGGCTGTACGACTCGCTCGCCGGTACCGACCCGGACCGGCTCAGCGGCCTGCCGGTGCCGCTGGCCGGCGGTGGCGCCGGGGGACGCGGCGTCGCGATCGGCCCCCGGCAGGTGCTGCTGCCGCTGCCCGGCGGTGGCCTGCCCGAGGACCTGGCGGACATCACCGGGGGGTACGACCGGGGCGCCGGCCGGGCCGGCCGGCCCGCCCCGGCCGACGGCGGCTTCGGCGCGCCGGACCGGGACGACGCCGCGGAGACGGCCGCCCGGCACCGCACGCTGGCCCGGCTCGGGCTCAAGGTGGCGCACCCGGAGGCCGCGCACCCGCTGCTGGAGAAGCTGGGCGCGACACCCGCCACGCCGCGCGCCGTGCTCACCACCCCGCAGGTGCGGGCCGCGGTGGCCGCCTCGCTGGACGACGAGGACCACTGGTACGACGCGGACGCCGAGGACGACGGCCACCGGGCGGGCCTGGACGCCGAGGAGCTGGCCGAGACCGTGCTGGGGCTGGTCCGGGACGCCCGGCTGGCCCCGGGGGACGAGCCGTGGCTGGCCGCGCTGGCGCTCCCCGACGACGAGGGCGAGCCGGCCCCGGCGGGCGAACTGGTGCTGCCGGGCAGCGACTTCGAGGCGGTGATCGTGGAGGGCGAACTGGCCCGCTGCGACCCGGAACTCGCCGAGCGATGGGGCGAGCAGCCGCTGACCGCGGTCGGCGTGCTGGCCGGCTTCCAGCTGGTCCGCGCCACCGACGTGGTGCTCGACCCGGACGAATTGGACCCGCGCGACGGGGACTTCGCCGAACCGGACGACGCCGGACTGCTCGACGCCGTCGACGTGTGGTGCGAGGACGTGCTGGACCGGCTGCCGGACAGCCCGGTGCCGCCGGTGGCCACCGAGATCGTCGCGGTGCGCGACCTGGACCTGGTCGCCGACGACGCCTGGCCGAAGGCGCTGGCGATGCTGGCCCGCCCGCCGCTGCGGGACGCCCTCACCACCCCCGTCCGGATCCTGCTGCCGGACGGCACGACGGAGACGGTCCGCCCGTACACCGCCTGGTGGCTGCGCGGCCATCCGGTGCTCGACGGGCGCCGGCCCGCCGGTCTCCGGGCGGCCGGTGGCGATCCGCTGCTGGCCGGTCTGTACGAGGCGGCGGACGCCACCGGGTTCGACGACGAGCAGGTGCTGCGCGCGCTGGGCGTGCGGACCTCGGTGGCGGCCCTGCTGGACGAACCGGGCGGCGCGGCCGAGCTGCTGGGCAGGCTCGCCGACCCGGCCCGTGCGGTGACCGCCGCCCAACTGCACGCGGTCTACGGCCTGCTGGCCGACCTCGACCCGGATCAGGTCACCCTGCCGGACGAGCTGCGGGCCGTGGTCGACGGCCGGGTGACGGTGGTGGACGCGGGCGAGGCGCTGGTCGCCGACGCCCCCGACCTGATCCCGCTCGCCGCCGGTCTGCCGCTGCTGCCGGTGCGGCCCGGCCGGGCGGCGGAGCTGGCGGAGCTGTTCCAGGTGCGGCGGCTGAGCGAGGTCCACGCGGACACCGCGGTGCCGCCGGACGGCGAGCCGCGGGACGTACCGGAAGCGGTGCGGGTGCTGCTGCCCGGCGCCCCGGAGTCCTATGTGGAGCACGAGGAACTGGTCGTGGCGGGTGTCGAACTGGACTGGCGCCGCACCCCCGACGGAGTGCTGCACGCCGCTACCCTGGAGGGGGTCGCGGCGGGGCTGGCGTGGGCGGCCGGCGAGTGGCACCGCCGGTTCGAGGCGGCCGCGCTGCTGGAGGACCTGACCCGTACCGACGAGCTGGAGCAGGCGCGCTGGTTCGACTGACCGGCCCGGCCGGGGCGGCGCGATCCGCCCCGGCCATCCGGACCGGCCGCGCTGGCGCCATCCGCCCCGGCTACCCGGACCGACCGCGGTGGTGCGATCCGCCCGGCCCCCGGACCGGCCGCGCTGGCGCGATCCGCCCCGGCCACCCGGACCGACCACCGGTGGCGGCGAGGCAAACCATTCCGCCGGTGAGACCATTGTGAATGCCGGGTGAAGATCGTACAGTTGTTCCACTTCAGGCTCGGTCCCGGCCATGCCGCCCTGCGGCCGGTGCGGCGCGTGACGCCACCTCAGGCCCCGGAGAGCGCGGGCAACCGGACGGAGCCTCTTCTTTCCTGTGGGGGACAGATGCGCAAGCGCACCACCATGGCCGTGCTGACCGCGGCCGCCGCGGCCGCGACGGCCGGCCTCACCGCCCCGGCGGCCCAGGCGGACGGGCACGGCGACACGGCGATCACCCAGGTGGTCGTCAACGGCGGCAAGCCGGTCGTCATCGACGCGACCACCGCCACCACCTTCACCGTCTCGGTCACCGCCACCGACGACTCCGGCATCCAGGGCCTCAACTACCTCGACCTGGAAGGCCCGGAGGGCGGCTTCGAGTCGCCCGCGTCGCGGGTGCGCTGCACCGTGGTGAACGAGACCACCTCCACCTGCTCGGCGAGCTTCACCATGGACCCGCGCACGGACTTCGTCGACAACAGCCCGGCCGGCACCTGGTACGTCAGTACCTGGGCCGACGGTGAGGACGGCGACTTCCACAGCAACGCCAAGGCCGCCTCGTTCCGGGTCCAGCGGCAGTCCAAGCTCACCGTCAACGCCTCGCCCGAGCCGGTGAAGAAGGGCAAGACGATCACCGTCACCGGCAACCTGACCCGCGCGGACTGGCGGAGCCACGGCTACGTCGGCCACAAGGACCAGTCGGTCCAGCTGCAGTTCCGCAAGCAGGGCACCGACACCTACACCACCGTCAAGACGGTGAAGACCACCACCGGCGGCGCCCTGAAGACGACCGTCACCGCCGCCACCGACGGCTACTGGCGCTGGAACTACGCCGGCATCTCCACCACCGCCCCCGCCAAGGCGGGCGGCGACCTCGTCGACGTGCAGTAATCCCGGCGCACCGGACCCGACGTGACGACGCCGGGCCGCCCGCGACGGGCGGCCCGGCGTCCGGCTCCCGGTCCCCGGCTTCCGGGTCGGGGCGGCCGGCTCCCTGGTTCCCGCTCGGGGCGTCCGGCACCCGGCTCCCGGCTCCCGGCTCCCGGTGTCCCGCTCGGGTGTCCGGCGCCCGGCTCACCGGCCGGGCACGGCATGGCGCCGCCCGCCGGGCGCCCCGGCGGCCCGGTCAGGACGCGCGTCCGCCGTTCGCGGCGATCCGCCGCCACACCACCTCCAGCAGCGCCGACGCGGCCACCGCGATGCCCACCGCCGTCCACGGCATCTCGGTGCCCACCAGCCGCAGGGCGAAGAAGTCCTGTAGCCAGGGGGTGACCAGTACGATCACGAACCCCAGGGCCATCGTCAGCACCAGGCCGACCCGCCACCAGGTGTAGGGGCGGGCGATGATGGCCAGCACCCACATGGCGATCAGGAACAGGGTCAGTGTCGCGGCGCTGGTCTCCGCGTCCAGCGCGTCCTCACCCCGGTAGTGGTGCCGGGCCACCAGGTAGGACAGGAACGTGGCGGTGCCCGCGATCAGCCCCACCGGGATGGAGTAGCGCATCACCCGCCGGACGAACCGCGGCTTGGCCCGCTCCTTGTTGGGGGCCAGCGCGAGGAAGAAGGCGGGCACCCCGATGGTGAGCGTCGACAGCAGCGTCAGATGCCGCGGCAGGAACGGGTAGGGCACCTGCGAGCAGACCACCAGCAGCGCCAGCAGCACCGAGTAGACCGTCTTGACCAGGAAGAGGTTGGCCACCCGCTCGATGTTGCCGATGACCCGGCGTCCTTCGGCGACCACCGACGGCAGGGTGGCGAAGCTGTTGTCGAGCAGCACGATCTGGGCCACCGCACGGGTCGCCTCGCTGCCCGAGCCCATCGAGACCCCGATGTCCGCGTCCTTGAGCGCCAGTACGTCGTTGACGCCGTCGCCGGTCATCGCGACGTTGTGGCCGCGTGACTGGAGGGCGCCGACCATGTCCCGCTTCTGCTGCGGGGTGACCCGGCCGAAGACCGCCCCCCGCTCCAGCTCGGCGGCCATCGCCTCCGGCGCGGCGGGGAGCTTGCGGGCGTCCACCGGGGCCTCGGCGCCGGGCAGGCCGAGCTTGCCCGCCACCGCCCCGACGGAGACCGCGTTGTCGCCGGAGATCACCTTCGCGTCGACGTCCTGGTCGGCGAAGTAGCGCAGGGTGTCGGCGGCGTCCGGGCGCAGCCGCTGCTCCAGCACCACCAGCGCGGCCGGGCGCGCCCCCTCGGCCACCTCCGGATCGTCCAGTGGGCGATCGGTCCGGGCCAGCAGCAGCACCCGCAGCCCCTGGGCGTTCAGCTCCTCGATGCCGGCGTCCCGCTCGCCGCCCGCCGGATCCCCGTCCGGCAGCAGCACGTCGGGGGCGCCGAGCAGCCAGGTGGTGCGCTGCGAGTCGGGACCGTGCAGGGTGGCCCCGCTGTACTTGCGGGCGGAGGAGAACGGCAGGGTGGCGACCGGACGCAGCCGCCCGTCCGCTCCGGTGTCCGCGCCGTGGCCGTCCGGGAACGCGTCGATGATCGCCTGCAGGCTGGCGTTGGGCCGCGGGTCGGCGGCCCCGAGGGCGCCGAGCACCTGCCGCAGCTCCGCCCGGTCACCGCCGGCCAGCGGCCGCAGCTCGGTGACGTCCATGCCGCCCTCGGTGAGGGTGCCGGTCTTGTCCAGGCACACCACGTCGACGCGGGCCAGCCCCTCGATGGCGGGCAGCTCCTGGACCAGGCACTGCTTGCGGCCCAGCCGGATCACGCCGATCGCGAAGGCGACCGAGGTGAGCAGCACCAGGCCCTCGGGCACCATCGGGACGATCCCGCCGACCATCCGGCGCACCGCCTCCCGCCAGTCGTCCTCCTCGACCACCAGCTGGCTGATGATCAGGCCGATCGCGGTGGGCACCATCATCCAGGTCACGTACTTGAGGATCTGGCTGATGCCGCTGCGCAGCTCGGAGTGGACCAGGGTGAAGCGGGAGGCCTCCTCGGCGAGCTGCGCCGCGTACGCCTCGCGCCCGACCTTGGTGGCGGTGAACGCGCCGCCGCCGGCCACCACGAAGCTGCCGGACATCACCGGGTCGCCCGGCTGCTTGAGCACCGGGTCCGCCTCGCCGGTGAGCAGCGACTCGTCGATCTCCAGCCCGTCCGCCTCGGTCACCTCGCCGTCGACCACGACCTTGTCGCCCGGCCCCAGCTCGACCAGGTCGCCGAGGACGATGCCGGAGGTCGGTATCTCGGCGGCGGTGCCGTCCCGGCGGACGGTGGGTTTCGCCTCGCCGATCACCGCCAGGCTGTCCAGGGTCTTCTTGGCGCGCAGCTCCTGGATGATGCCGATCGCGGTGTTGGCGACGATCACGAATCCGAACAGGCCGTCCTGGATCGGCCCCACCACCAGGATGATCAGGAAGAGCACGCCGATGATGGCGTTGAAGCGGGTGAAGACGTTGGCGCGGACGATGTCGGCGGTGGACCGCGAGGACCGCACCGGTACGTCGTTGACCTCACCGCGCGCCACGCGCTCGGCGACCTCGGCCGAGGTGAGTCCTGGGTGGGCGGTCCGCGCCGGGGGATCGGGCTCAGAGGTGTCGACCTGCGCCTGATGCGTCATGGATCCGACGGTACGGGCGCGCGGCCGGGTTCACGCGGTGACTGCCGGAATCGGGGGGGCCGGACGGCCAAAGATCAGACTCAGGTACCAGCCGGGGCGGGCCCGGATACCGCGGCGGTTCACCCGGCGGCGACGGTGGTGGGGCGCGGCCCCAGGGGCGCGGAGGCCGTCGAGGGTGCGGCGGCCGTCGGGATGCCGCGGTCGGGGTGCTGCGGCCGTCGGGGTTGCGGACGTCGGGGACGCTGCGGTCGGCGGTCGGCGGTCGGCGGTCGGCGGTCGGCGGTCGGCGTGCGGTGTGAGGCGAGGCGTGCGGCGGGGCGGCGCCGCGCCGGGTCACCCGGCGGCGTCGGCGGTCCCGCCGGCACCGGCCGCCGCGCGGCGGATCGCCGCGTCCCGCCTGCGCACGTACCAGATGCCGAGCAGCCCCAGCCCGCCGCCGGCCAGGCAGGTCCACAGCCACCACAGATGGCCGTGGTCGTCGAACCAGCCGTAGAAGGGGAGCTGGACGAGGAAGAGGACGAACCACACGACGGTGCCGCCGGTGATGGTGGCGACGACATTGCCCTCCAGGGGCTCCGGCGCCTCGTGCTCGGGGGTCCACTTCGTCATGCGGACAGCTTACGGGCCGGGCCCCGGGCGGTGTCCGGGGCCGTCGGCCGCCGCGGTACGGCGCCCCCGCCCCACCCCACCCGGCCCGGCGGCGGGGCTTCCGGCGTCCGGCGACGGGCGGGCCGGGAAGCGGGCACACCGGTGGTCCGGTCCGGGAAGCGGGCACACCGGTGGCCCGGGCGGTCCGGGAAGCCGGGCACATCAGGGGTCTACGCGCGGAGATAGCGATCTTTGCGCTATGCATTCATACTGAAACGGTCTGGGTCTGACTGGATTTTCTCGTATGAATATCCAGGAAAGACCCAGTTACTTGTGTACGCGCACCACTGAGGTCATTCATGCCCCCCTCGGCCACGGCTCCGGTCGACGCCCAGCAGCAGCCACCGGTTCCGCCCACCAATCGTCTGGACGGGTTTTTCCAGATCACCGCGCGGGGGTCTTCGGTCTCCCGGGAGATCCGTGGCGGGCTCGCCACGTTCTTCGCGATGGCCTACATCATCGTGCTGAATCCGATCATCCTCGGCGCGGGTACCGACAAATTCGGTCACCAGTTGGACAACGGCCAACTGGTGACGGCCACCGCCCTGATGGCGGGGCTGACCACGATCCTGATGGGCGTCATCGGCAATGTGCCGATCGCGCTCGCCGCCGGCCTGGGCATCAACGCCGTCGTCTCCCTCCAGCTCGCCCCCGAGATGAGCTGGCCGGACGCGATGGGCATGGTGGTGCTCGCCGGTCTGGTGCTGATGATCCTGGTCGCCTCCGGTCTGCGGCAGCGCGTGATGGACGCCATCCCCGGCGGTCTGCGGCGCGCGATCGCCATCGGCATCGGCCTGTTCATCGCGCTGATCGGGCTGGTCGACGCCGGCTTCGTGACCCGCAACCCGGACGCCGCGCACACCACCGTGCCGATGGGGCTGGGCATCGACGGGCGGCTCCAGGGCTGGCCGGTGCTGATCTTCGTGGTCGGCCTGGCGCTCACCTTCATCCTGGTGGTCCGCCGGACGCGCGGCGCGATCCTGATCGGCATCGTGGTGATGGCCTTCGCGGCGGTCGTCATCAACTCGATCGCGGAGATCCCGGACGAGAACTGGGGGCTGAGCGTGCCCCGGGTCCCGGACAGCATCGTGGACACCCCGGACTTCGGGCTCATCGGGAACGTCAGCCTCTTCGGCGGCTTCCACGAGGTCGGCATCCTCACCGGCAGCCTGTTCGTCTTCACCGTGCTGCTGTCCGGCTTCTTCGACGCGATGGGCACCATCATCGGCGTCGGCGAGGAGGCCGGGCTGATGGACGACGAGAAGGGCCAGATGCCCGGCATGGGCCGGATCCTGATGGTCGACGGTGTCGCGGTGGCCGGCGGCGGCTTCGGCTCGGCGTCCGCCAACACCTGCTTCGTGGAGTCCACCGCCGGTGTCGGGGAGGGCGCGCGGACCGGTCTGGCGAACCTGGTGACCGGCGGCCTCTTCCTGCTCGCGCTGGTCTTCACCCCGCTGGCGCGGGTGGTCCCGTCGCAGGCCGCGACCCCGGCGCTGATCGTGGTGGGCTTCCTGATCATGGCGGCGAACGTCCGCGAGATCGACTGGAGCGACTTCACGATCGCCGTGCCGGCGTTCCTGACCATGGTCTCGATGCCCTTCACCTACAGCATCACCAACGGCATCGGCATCGGTGTGCTCGCCTTCATCCTGCTGCGGATCGCGGACCGGCGGACCCGGGAGATCCCCTGGCTGCTGAGTGCGGTCGGGCTGTGCTTCCTCGTCTACTTCCTGCTCGACCCGATCGAGCAGGTGCTCGGGGTGAAGTGAGCCGGGGCGGGCCGGGCCGGTGCCGCCGGGGCGGGTGATCACATCGCTTCGCGGTAGAAGCGCTCGGTCTCGTCCACCGACGAGGTGAACCGTTCGTCGAAATCGTCGCGGATGAGCGTCCGGACCACGTAGTCCTGGACGCTCATTCCGCGTTTCGCGGCATGCTGCCGGACGCGCTCCAGCAGTTCCCCGTCTATGCGCAGGCTGAGCACTGTCGATCCCATGCCGGTCAGGGTCGCCGGAGAGGCTGCTCGGCCGCGTCACTTTCCGACCGTTCCTCACTCGTTCGGGTGAGCCGCCGCCACGCGGCACATCCCGGTTTCATTAGCCGAGGTAATGAGTTATGCTAAAGACCATGCCGGAACCGTCCCATCCCCAGTCTTCGGCCAAGGAGCCTCCCGAACGCGCGGAACGCGCCGCCGACGGGAGCCCGCACGCCGCCGAAGGGTCCAGCGCCCCGACCGTCACCGACGCCGACGCCGTCGACCTGCTGCGATCCGCCGTCATGAGGCTGGGGCGCCGGCTCAAGCACCAGCGCGTGGACGAGTCGCTGAGCCCCACCGAGATGTCGGTGCTCGGCACCCTCGCCCGCTGCGGGTCCGCGACCCCGGGCGAACTGGCCCGCAAGGAGCACGTCCAGCCCCCGTCGATGACCCGCATCGTGGCACTGCTGGAGTCCAAGGGCCTGGTCCGGCTCGACCCGCACCCGGAGGACCGCCGGCAGAAGGTGGTCTCGCAGACCGAGCGGGCCGAGGCCATGCTCGAAGAGAGCCGCCGCAAGCGGAACGCCTGGCTGGCCGAGCTGGCCGGCAAGCTCGACGCGGAGGAGCGGGCGGCGCTGCGCGCGGCCGCGCCCGTGCTGGAGAAGCTGGCGAACCTGTAGACACCCGCCGTGAGGAGGCGAAACCCCTGTGAGTCCGGGACCCGGAGCAGACTCCGCACCCGCACCAGAACCCGCCGACGAACCCACCACTCCCACCCCCACCGCCCCCACCACTCCCCTCACCCCCACTACCCCCACCACTCCCGCCACCCGTAGCTCCGCCGACCCGGCCCCCGCCCGGCCCGCGCCCGCCGGCACCGCCCCCGGGCCCGCCACCGAGGCGCCCGCCGGGACCGCCGAACCCACGGGCACCGCCGCACCCGCCGGGACCACCGCCGCACCCGCCGGGAAGATCCCCGCCCCCGGCCCGGGCGACGCACCCGCGCGCGGCATGTTCAGCTCACTGAGGGTGCGCAACTACCGCCTCTTCGCCACCGGCGCGGTGATCTCCAACACCGGCACCTGGATGTCCCGCATCGCGCAGGACTGGCTGGTCCTGAGCCTCACCGGCTCCTCCACCGCCGTCGGCATCACCACCGCGCTGCAGTTCCTGCCGATGCTGCTGTTCGGCCTGTACGGCGGCGTCATAGCCGACCGCTACCCCAAGCGGCGCATCCTGCTGATGACCCAGACCGCACTGGGCGCCTGCGGCCTCGCGCTGGCCGCGCTGACCCTGAGCGGGCACGTCCAGGTCTGGCACGTCTACCTCTTCGCCTTCCTGCTCGGCATGGTCACCGTCGTCGACAACCCGACCCGCCAGGCGTTCGTGGTCGAGATGGTCGGCCCGGCCGAGCTGCGCAACGCGGTCAGCCTGAACTCGGCGAACTTCCAGTCCGCCCGGCTGATCGGGCCCGCCGTCGCCGGTGTCCTGATCACCGCCGTCGGCAGCGGCTGGGCCTTCCTGCTCAACGGCCTGTCCTTCGGCGCCCCGCTCGTCGGCCTGCTGATGATGCGCCCCGCCGAACTCCACAAGGTCGAACGCGCGCCCCGCGGCAAGGGCCAGCTGCGGGAGGGCCTGGCGTACGTCGCCGCCCGCCCCGACCTGATCTGGCCCATCGTGCTGATCGGCTTCATCGGGACCTTCGGCTTCAACTTCCCGATCTGGCTCAGCGCCTTCGCCGACGACGTCTTCGACGCCGGACCGGGCACCTACGGCCTGCTCAACACCCTGATGGCGGTCGGCTCGGTCACCGGCGCCCTGCTCGCCGCCCGGCGCGCCACCTCGCGGCTGCGGCTGGTGGTCGGCGCCGCCGTGCTCTTCGGCGTCCTGGAGATGGCCGCCGCCCTCGCCCCGACGTTCTGGCTGTTCGCCGCGCTGATGGTGCCGATCGGCGTCTTCGGCCTGACCATCAACGTCACCGCGAACGCCAGCGTCCAGATGGCGACCGACCCGGCCATGCGCGGGCGGGTGATGAGCCTGTTCATGATGGTCTTCGTCGGCGGTACGCCGATCGGCGGGCCGCTGGTGGGCTGGCTCACCGACACCTACGGCGCCCGCGTCGGCTTCCTCGCCGGCGGCCTGGTCTCCGCGCTGGCCGCGCTGGTGGTGGGCCTGGTACTGGCCCGGATCGGCGGCCTCCGGCTCCGGGTGGACCTGCGCCGCGGCCGCCAGGTGATCGCCTTCGTGCCGCGCGAGCCGGTGACCCCGGAGCGGGTCACCACCGGGGTGTGACCGCGCCCGCGCGCCGCACGGCGGACCGCCGCGCGGCGCGGGCGGCACCCGGCAGACTCACCCCATGAGACTCTTCGCCGCCACCGTCCCGCCGCCCGCGGCGCTCGCCGAGCTCGCCGGGGCGGTCGGCGCGCTGCGGCGGCTCCCCGGAGCGGACCGGCTGCGCTGGAGCGGGCCGGAGGGCTGGCACTTCACCCTCGCCTTCTACGGCGAGGTGGCCGAGGACACCGTCCCGGAGCTGGCGGAGCGCCTCGCCCGCGCCGCGCACCGCCACCACCCCTATGACCTCCGGCTCGCCGCGGGCGGCCGGTTCGGCCACCGGGTGCTGTGGATCGGCGCGGAAGGGGACCGCCAGGCGATGCGCCGACTGGCCGGGGCCACCGCCGCGGCGGGGCGCCGGGCCGGGGTCGCGCCGCGCGAGCACCGCCCGTACGCGCCGCACCTGACCATCGCCCGCGGCCGCGCCGACGGCGCCGACCTCGTCCCGTTCGTCGCCGCGCTCGCGGACTTCACGACGGCCGCGTGGACCGAGGGCGAACTGCGGCTGATGCGCAGCCGGCTGCCCGGCGGCGGCACCCCCGGCGCGCAGCCGGTCTACGAGACGGTGGGGAGCTGGCCGCTGGGCCGCTGACCCGCCCGGTTAACCTCAAGGGGTGGATGCCAAGACCCGAACCCTGATCATGCGTGGCGCCTTCGTGGTGATCCTCGTCGTCGTCGTGGTGGCAGCCGCCCTCCAGTGACCCGTCCGGCCGCCGCCGGGCACGCCCGGGGCGGCCGCCCCGCGGCCGTTCCCACTGGCGCGCCGGGTCACCGGCGCGCCCGGCGGCCCGGCCACCGCGCCACCGTCGCGGGCCGCCCCCGACGGTGGCCCGCGGTCACCAGGCGAACGCCTCCGGCGAGGGCCCCGGGCCCGGGAAGATCTCGTCCAGCCCGGCCAGCACCTCCGCGCCCAGCTCCAGCTCCACCGCGCGCAGCGCGGACGCCAGCTGCTCGGCGGTGCGCGGGCCGACGATCGGGCCGGTCACCCCGGGCCGGGTCAGCAGCCAGGCCAGCGCGACCTCGCCCGGTTCGAGCCCGTGCTCGTCGAGCAGGTCCTCGTACGCCTGGACCTTCTCGCGCAGCGCGGTGTTCTTCAGCGCGTCCCCGCTGCGGCCCTGGGTGGTGCGGGCCGCCCCGCCCTCCCGCTCCTTGCGGATCGCCCCGCCGAGCAGTCCGCCGTGCAGCGGCGACCAGGGGATGATCCCCAGCCCGTAGGACTCGGCGGCCGGCACGACCTCCATCTCGGCGCGGCGCTCGGCCAGGTTGTACAGGCACTGCTCGCTGACCAGCCCGTAGCCGCCGAGCCGCCGCGCGGTCTCGTTGGCCTGGGCGATGTGCCAGCCGGCGTGGTTGGAGGAACCGGCGTAGAGGATCTTGCCCTGCCGGACCAGGACGTCGACGGCCTGCCAGATCTCCTCCCACGGCGTCCGGCGGTCGACGTGGTGGAACTGGTAAAGGTCGATGTGGTCGGTGCCCAGCCGCTTGAGGCTGGCGTCGACGGCGCGCCGGATGTTGAGCGCGGACAGCCGGTCCTCGTTGGGCCACGGCTCGCCCTCGGTGCCCATGTTGCCGTAGACCTTGGTGGCGATCACCGTCTTCTCCCGGCGGCCGCCGCCCTTGGCGAACCAGCTGCCGATGATCTCCTCGGTGCGGCCCTTGTTCTCGCCCCACCCATAGACGTTGGCGGTGTCGAAGAAATTGATCCCCGCGTCGAGCGCGGCGTCCATGATGGCGTGGCTGTCGGCCTCGTCGGTCTGCGGGCCGAAGTTCATCGTGCCCAGCACCAGTCGGCTGACCTTGAGTCCGGTGCGGCCCAGCTGCGTGTACTTCATGCGCTCCACCCAACGCCTTGGAGTGCGCTCCAGGCAAGGGTGCCCGGTCCGTGTCCGGGAGGCGGGACCCGGGCGGCGGGGGCCGGGTGTCCCGGGCGTCAGCGGTGGCCGGCGGCCGGCACCCGGGGCGCGTACCGGGCGCCGACCCCCCACGCCTGGTGCATGGCGTCGGCGAAGGCGGCGGCGATGCGGTGTTCGCCGGAGGCGTTGGGGTGCGTGCCGTCGTAGGTGTCGCGGTGGATGAGGTATTCCTCGGGCCGGGAGACCAGCAGCAGCGGCGAGGCGGGGGAGTCGAGGTCGGCGACCGTCTTGGCGAGGAGTTCGTTGAAGCGGTCCACCTCGGCGGCGAACAGGGCGTCGGATTCGGCCCGGACGTTGGGTATCACCGGCAACAGCACCGCCTGGACGCGCGGGTTGGCGGCCCGGGCGGCGGTGAGGAACCGGCGGGCGTTGGCCGCGGTGTCCTCGGCGCCGGTGTAGAAGCCCAGGTCGATCAGGCCGAGCGAGATCAGCAGGGTGTCGGCGCGGTGGGCGCGGACCGCGTCCTCGATCAGCGGCGCCATGTGCAGCCACCCCTCGCCCCAGCCGGCCAGATGGCGGCGGGCGCGCTGCGGGAAGCCCGGGTCGGCGTACTCGTGCGAGACGGGGGCTCCGGCGTGGGCGTCGTAGACCTCGCTGCGCGGACCGACGATCGCGTACGGGCCGCCGAAGGTGGCGTTGAGGTGCTCCCACATGCGGTAACGCCAGGTGAAGTCGCCGGCACTGCCGATCGTCATCGAGTCACCGACGAACATGATGCGCATCGGTGAAGTATGCACGGGGGCTCCGCCCGCCAGGTACCGGGGCGTCGCGTGACGCCAGGCACACGGACCGGAGCGTGCCGCGGGACGGCCCCGGGACGGCCCCGGGACGGAAGCCCGGGCCGCCGACCGCCAGGTGGACCGCGCCGGGCGGGCCGGGCCGGCGGGCCGGCCGAGGCCGGGCGGGTACACAGAAGGTTCACAGAAAATGCAGAAACCCGGTGGCCCGCATTCTTGATGTGCAGCTCGCGTCAAGAATACCGGCCACCGGATTCCGGGGTGATGAATTCCTGTTTAATTCCGTGGCTATCGAGCGGCGCGGGAGTTCTTGAACGCGAGGAATCCGCAGACCGCCGCGGCCAGCGCCCCGATGACCACCATGTAGACACCCGGTGCGGCGGAGAAGTCGAGGGCCTTGATGGCCTCCTCGATCTGCTCGCTGCTGAACTGCTCGCCCTGGTCGCTGTTCTCGTCCTCCGCCTTGGCGATGGCCGCCCGGTCCGGGTCGAACAGGTTGAGCGCGCCGATGACCAGCGAGATCAGGGCCAGCCCGGCACCGGCGATGGTGAGCTGAGCCTTCTTGGCGACGATCACGCCGACCAGGGCCGCCGCCGCGAGCCCGGCGGTGATCATGACGATGATGCCGTCGGTGAACTCCTTGCCCTTGACGCCCCCGCTCGCGGTGTCGGAGTACGACCAGTTGAGGAACGTGCCGATGAATGCGATGACCGCGCCGACGATCGCGATGATCACCATCTTGTCGACTCCGCCGGCCTGGCCGCCGGACGGCGCGCCCGACGGGGCAGGGGTGTAAGAGTTTTGACCGTATCCACTCATGGGAAGAGACCGTAGGGCGGCGCGATTCTCCTCTGCAACGCGGCTGTCCACTTTGCCGTCAATGGCCGATAAATTTTGTGCCAAATAATCCGGGGAACAGGCCAACTAATCCGGCGATTACTTGCGGTCGGTGATATGGCAGGCTTGGCCCATGCGTTCGCTTCTGTCTGTGCTCGGTGCCGCCGCGCTGCTCGCGCTGCCCGCCGTCTCGCCGGCCGCCGCCGACGACAACGCCCCGTCCTCCTTCACCATCGAGGACGAGCGGATCACCGAGTCCAGCGGCCTCGCCGCCAGCCGGGCGCACCCCGGCGTCTACTGGACGCACAACGACAGCGACGACGGCCCGTACGTGTTCGCCGTCGACGGGAAGACCGGGCGCACCGTCGCCACCGTAACCCTGCGCGGCATCGGCGACCCGCGTGACGTGGAGGCGGTCTCCGTCGGCCCGGACGGCAACGTCTACGTCGGCGACATCGGCGACAACCTGGGCGGCACCTGGACCAAGGTGTGGATCTACCGCTTCCCGGAGCCGGAACGGCTGCGCGACACGACCGTGGACGCGACCCAGTTCGACGTGCAGTACCAGGGCGGGCCGCGCAACGCCGAGGCGATGATGGTGGATCCGCGCACCGGCCGGGTCTACATCGCGAGCAAGAGCGAGGAGGACGCCGGGCTCTACCAGGGGCCGGCCACCCTCTCCGCGTCGCGGATGAACGTGTTCCGGCGGGTCTCCGACCTCGACATGGAGGTCACCGACGGGGCGTTCGCCCCGGACGGCAGCCGGCTGGTGCTGCGCGCCTACTTCGGGGTCGCGGAGTACCGGTGGGGGAAGGACGGCCTGGGCGAGGAACTCCCGGAGGAGCCGTCGCTGCCGATCCAACGGCAGGGCGAGGCCGTCACGTTCAGCCCGGACGGCGGCACCCTGCTGTACGGGACGGAGGGGGCGGGCAGCCGCGTCACCGCGGTCGAGCTGGAGGGGGACCTGCTGCCCGACGCGACGGCGAAGCAGCGGGACCGGGAGGACGGCGGTGGCGACGGCGGCGACCGGCGGGGCGGTGACGCGGCCGGTGACCGGGGCGCGGACTCCGGCGACGACAGCCTGCTGATCGGCGGGGCGGTGGTCGCGGTGATCGCCGTCGGCTTCTGGGCGGTCCGGGGCAGGCGGGGCGGGCGGGGCCACCGGGGCCGTCGGGGCCGCCGGGGCTGAGCGGCCGGCCCGCTGACGGTCGCCCGCGCCGGTTCCGGGCGGTGGCCGGGTGCGGTCCCGGCCGCGCGGTGGGCGCCGGGCCGTTCCGGGGGCGGTTCAGGCGCCGGGGTCCGGTCCGGTCGCGCCGGGGTGGTCCGGTCGTGCCGGGGTTGTTCGGCCGGCGGGGCCCGGTCCGGTGGTGCGGGGGTGGTTCAGCCGGTGGGGTCCGGTCCGGTGGCGGGGCCCGGCGCGGGGCCGGTGCCGCCCGCCTCCGGGTAGCGCTCGTCCTCGGCGACCAGCCGGACCTCGTAGTGCAGGGTCGTTTCGTGCTTGAGGCGGTGGCCCAGCGGGACGAGCACACCGTGCAGCACCGGGTGCTTCCGGGTGAGCATCCGGGCCGCGTGCCGGGCCTCGCCGCTGCCCTGCTTCAGCAGGTGGGTGCGGGCCGGCACCGAGGGGCCGGTCGGCCTTCCGCTCAGGGTGGCCGGCGCGATGGCCACCACCGGGTTGTTCCGCATCCGCTTGGCCTTCCAGGCGCTGCCGTAGGTGCGGATGTAGGCGTGGTCGCCCTCGACGGCCATGCTCACCGCGGTGCCGACCGGGGTGCCGTCCCGCTTGTAGGTGGTCAGCAGCACGGTGTGCTGCTTGGCGAACTGCGAGATCGTCGGGCGGCTCGCCCGGGGGTCCTGCGGGCCGTGCGGATCCCGTGGGGTGCGGGGGCTGTGCGAACGGGCCATACGTCCATGGATGCACAGAAACCGGGCGACGACCAATGCGGCTGGGTGGCGGCCCCGGGGCCGCCGCGCGGCCACCGTCCGGAGCCTGCCGGACGCGTTCCGCACCGGGACCATCGCGAGCACCGGGACCATTGCGAGCACCGGGGCCACCGGGAGCGCCGGGGCGC
Source organism: Streptomyces sp. NPDC018031 (assembly GCF_044327625.1). Taxonomy (NCBI): domain Bacteria; kingdom Bacillati; phylum Actinomycetota; class Actinomycetes; order Kitasatosporales; family Streptomycetaceae; genus Streptomyces; species Streptomyces sp. NPDC018031. Next base: position 277,387 of record NZ_JBIRFT010000006.1, on the reverse strand, counting down.
AGCGCCCGCGGTCACCGGGGGTGCCGACGCCACCGGGCCGCCGGGACCCCGGACCACCGGGACCACCGTCGGCCGCCGGGACCACCAGGACCACCGTCGGCCGCCGGGGTCACCGGGGCCCGTGAGCGTTGCGGCGGCGCGCGACCCTAGGCCGGCCGCGTGCCGCCGGCGCGTTCCGCGATGAACGCCTCGATCCCGTCCAGCAGGCTCTTGAGCCCGAACCCGAAGATCTCCTCGCCCGTCCCGGCGAAGGCGTCCATGCTGAGCCGCGCCTGGACCGGGAACCGCCCGCCGGAGATGACCTGGGAGAGCACCGGGGCTTGCGCGTTCCAGAACTCCTCGGTGCTGACGCCGGTGCGCTGTTCCGCCATGACGGCGTTGAGGTGGCTGCGCGCGGTGCCGCTGACGAAGCCGTCGACCGCGACGATGATGTTCATCCGCTCCCGGTCGGTGAGCCCGAGGCCGTCCAGCCCGCGCAGCGCGAACTCCAGGCCCTCCATGGCGTTCGGGCCCATGATCGGCCGGGCCTGGTCCACCTGGAGCAGCCAGGGATGCCGTCCGTACAGCTCCCAGACGCCGTGTGCGACGTGCTCCATGACCTGCCGCCAGCCGAGGGCCGGGTCGTGGTCGTCGGCGCTGAACCCCGCCACGTGGTCGAGCATCAGGTCGAGGAGTTCGGCCTTGCCGGGGACGTACCGGTAGAGCGACATGGTGCCGACGCCCAGTTCGGTGGAGAGGCGGCGCATCGACACCGCGGACAGGCCCTCCGCGTCCGCGATCCGCACCGCGGTGGCGACGATCCGGTCCAGCTCCAGGCCGGGTTTGGGGCCGCGGGTGGGTCGCTCGCCGAGCCCCCACAGGAGCTCCAGGCTGCGGGACACGTCTCCGCTGCCGCTGTGTTCGGTCGTCATCTCGCCACTCATCGTATCTCCCGGCTCCCTGCTGGACAGAAACTGAGTACGGTGTACGCTGCCCGGTATCTGCATACACCGTACCCAGTTAGCGTGCGGGCGGCGACCGCCCCGTGCCGGCCGGGTGCGGCCGGACCCAGGAGGCCGCCGTGAGTCCCCCCGGAAACCCCCGCTACGCGATCCACGCCGAGGCGCTGCGCAAGCGGTACCGCGAGCACCACGCCCTCGACGGCTTCGACCTGGCCGTACCGCCGGGCACCGTGTACGGGCTGCTCGGCCCCAACGGGGCCGGCAAGACCACTGCGGTGCGCATCCTGTCCACCCTGCTGAGGCCGACCGGCGGCCGGGCCGAGGTGGCCGGGTTCGACGTCCGGAGCCGGCCCCGGGAGGTGCGCCGGCGGATCGGGCTGGCCGGCCAGTACGCGGCGGTCGACGAGGTGCTGACCGGCCGCCAGAACCTGGTGACCTTCGGGCGCCTGTTCCACCTGGGCAAGCAGCCGGCCCACCGGCGGGCCGCCGAACTCCTGGACCGGTTCGGCCTCACCGAAGCCGCCGACCAGGGCGTCAAGGGGTACAGCGGCGGCATGCGGCGCCGCCTCGACCTCGCCGCGAGCATGATCCTCGCCCCGCAGGTGCTCTTCCTCGACGAACCGACCACCGGCCTCGACCCCCGCGGCCGCAACGAGGTGTGGGAGGCCGTGCGGGCCCTGGTGGCCGACGGCACCACGGTGCTGCTGACCACCCAGTACCTGGACGAGGCCGACCGGCTCGCCGACCGGATCGCGGTCATCGAACGCGGCCGCAAGATCGCCGACGACACCCCCGGCGGGCTCAAACGGGCCGTCGGCGAAGCGCGCATCGAAGTCGTGGTGCGGCACGCCGCCGACCTGCCCGCCGCGGTCGCCGCACTGGCCCGGGTGGCGGACGCCGGCGCCCCGCCGGAGGCGGACCCGGCGGCCCGCCGGGCGTCCGCCCCGGTCACCGACCCCGTCCCGGCACTCACCGGCACCGCCCGGACGCTGCACGGCCAGGGCGTCGAGCTGGAGGACCTGGGGCTGCGGCGGCCGACCCTGGACGAGGTCTTCCTGCGGCTGACCGGCCGGCGACCGGACCGGGACGCCGCCGGCGCGGACCACCCGGAGCGCACCGACGGGCCGACGGCGGAGCCGGCGGACCCGGCAGCCGAGCCCACCGACGACAAGGAGGCGGCGGAACTGTGAGCGGCACACTCGACCTGCGGAACGTCCTCACCGGCCCGGAACGCCGGGCCTACTGGGCGGTGGCGGACTGCCTGACCATCGTCCGCACCGAACTCACCCACATCGCCCGGCGGCCCTCCACCATCGCCTGGCAGCTGGGCACCCCCGTGGTCTTCGTCCTGCTCTTCGTCTACGTCTTCGGCAGCGCCATGGTGGTGGGCGACGGCGCCGACTACCGGGACTACGCGCTGCCCGGCATGTTCGCCATGACGATGGCGAACGGCTTCATGAGCACCGCGGTGGTGGTCGCCGTGGTCCGGGAGCGCGGCGTGATGGACCGCTACCGCTCCATGCCGATGGCGCCGTCCGCCGTGGTCAGCGGCCGCGGCGTGGCCGACGTCATCGGCGCCTGCCTGGACCTGGCGGTGCTCGCCGCGATCGCGTTCGCCGTCGGCTGGCGCCCCGACGGCCATCCGGGCGGCGTGCTGGGCGCGTTCGGCCTGCTCATCCTGTTGCGGTTCGCGCTGACCTGGGTCGGGGTGCTCCTCGGGCTGCTGGTCCCGAACCAGGAGGCGGCCGGCAACCTCTTCGCGGTGGCCTTCCCGTTCGGCATGATCTCCAGCGTCTTCACCCCGCCGGCCATGATGCCGGACTGGCTGGGGGCGATCGCCCTGTGGAACCCGGTCTCCTCGACCGCCAACGCGGTCCGGGAGCTGTGCGGCACCCCGACGGCCGGACTCGGCGGGAGCTGGGTGGAGCAGCACGCGCTGCTGATGGCCGTGGTCTGGCCGCTGGTGATCACCGCGGTGTTCCTGCCGCTGGCGGTACGGCGCTTCCAGCGGCTGAGCCGCTGAGCCGCTCCGGCCGGGCGGCGGGTACGGTCCGGCGCGGGCCCGGGTGGCCCCCGACCGGCCGCCCGCCGCCCCCGCCGCACGCCGCCGTCCCCACCGGCCGCCCGCCCCCGCCGCCCGCGCCGCCCGCCGCCGTCCCGTCGGTCGTCCGTCCGGCCGACCCGCCGGCCGACCCGCCGTCCACCGAACGGTGGAGGGGCGGGCCCCCGGCCCGGTCCGGGTGCTGCCACCAGTGTGGCGCCGGCCGCCGGACGGCAGGGTGAGGGCCATGAACGGAAACAACCGACGCAAGGCGCTGCTGCCGGGGGCGTTAGCCCTCGGATGCGCCGCGGCACTGCTGATGACGACGTCACCCGCGCAGGGCGACACCCCGCGGCGGCCGGCCGCCGAACGCCCCGGCGCGGCCGGGGAGCAGACCTGGCGCGGCACGGTGGTGTCGGTCACGCAGGTGGAGGACCTGTCGGCCGCGGAGGTCGACGAGCGGCTGGCGGGCGCCGGTTTCACCAAGGCGCCGGCCGCCTCCCACGCCGTGCGGGCCTACCGGGTCGTGTACCGCACCGTCGACCAGGACGGCAGGCCCACCACGGCCAGCCAGCTCGTGGCCGTCCCGGAGACCGGCCGGGACCGGCTCCGCGTCGTCTCCTGGCTCCACGGCACCACCGTCTTCCGGGGCGACGTGGCCTCGGTGAAGGCGGATTCGAGCGACCGGGCCGCCGCGCTGCTGTTCGCCGGATCCGGCCGCCTGGTGTCCGCCCCGGACTACCTCGGCCTCGGCGAGGGCCCCGGCCACCACCCCTACGGCCATCCGGAGGCCACCGTCTCCGCTTCGCTCGACGCGCTGCGCGCCGCCCGGTCCCTCGCCCGGCAGCACGGCCACTCGCTGGACCGGCGGGTGCTGATCAGCGGCTTCTCGCAGGGCGGACCGGCCACGATGATGCTCGGCAAGGCCCTCCAGCAGGGCGCCGACCCGTACTTCCGGCCGGGCGCGCTGGCCCCGGTGGCCGGCCCGTTCGACCTGAGCACCTTCGAGGCCGGGGCCGCCGCGGACGAGTTGCGGAACGCCCCGCTGTACCTCGCCTACTTCGCCACCGCGTGGCAGCGGATGTACGGCATCTACGACGAGCCCGGGGAGGCGTTCCGGGCCCCGTACGACAAGGAGGTGGAGAACCTCTTCGACGGGCACCACACCCCGGCGCAGATCGCCGCGGCGCTGCCGACCACGTCGAAGGAGCTGTTCACCGACGAGTTCCGGGACCGGGTCCGCCACCCGGCCGGAGAACTGCGGGAGCGGCTGAACGTGCTGGACACCACCTGCGACTGGCGGCCGGAGGTGCCGGTGTACCTCTACCACGCCTCCGGCGACGCCGATGTGGCGTACTCGCACGCGCTGCACTGCACCCGGCAGCTGGCGGACAACGGCGCCCGGCACCGGCTGACGGACGTGGGGGACGTCGACCACAACGGGTCGGTGCGGGAGGCGCTGCCGCGGGTGCTGGCCCGGTTCGACCGGGCCGGCTGACCGCCTTGCCCGGCGGGGGGTACGGGCCGTGCCCCGTCCCACCGCCGGCGGGCGGCGCGGGACGGGGCACGGTCAGGTGGTCGGCGCCCGGGGCGGCCTCGCGGTCAGAGCCGCTCGATGACGTAGTCGACGCAGGCGGTGAGCGCCGCCACGTCCGCCGGGTCGACGGCCGGGAACATCGCCACCCGCAGCTGGTTGCGGCCCAGCTTGCGGTACGGCTCGGTGTCCACGATGCCGTTGGCGCGCAGCGCCTTGGCGATCGCGGCGGCGTCGATGTCGTCGTTGAAGTCGATGGTGCCCACGACCTGCGACCGCTTGGCCGGGTCGGTGACGAACGGCGTGGCGTGCTTGGACGCCTCGGCCCAGCCGTACAGCGCCTGCGCGGAGGCCGCGGTCCGGCCGACCGCCCAGTCCAGGCCGCCCTGCCCGTTGATCCACTCCAGCTGCTCGTTGAGCAGGAACAGGGTGGACAGCGCCGGGGTGTTGTAGGTCTGGTTCTTCCGCGAGTTGTCGATCGCGGTCGGCAGCGAGAAGAACTCCGGGATGTGCCGGCCGGAGGCGTGGATCCGCTCGGCGCGCTCCACCGCGGCGGGCGAGAAGACCGCCAGCCACAGGCCGCCCTCGGCGGCGAACGACTTCTGCGGGGCGAAGTAGTACACGTCGGTCTCGGCGATGTCGACGGGCAGGCCGCCGGCCCCGGAGGTGGCGTCCACCAGCACCAGCGAGCCCTCGTCGGCCCCGGCGACCCGGCGCAGCGGCGCGGCGACCCCGGTGGAGGTCTCGTTGTGGGTGAGGGCGTAGACGTCCACCCCGGCCTCGGCCCGCGGCTCCGGGTGGGTGCCGGGGTCGGAGGAGATCACGCTCGGCTCGGCCAGCCACGGCGCGAGCTTCGCGGCCTTGGCGAACTTCGAGGAGAACTCGCCGAAGGTCAGGTGCTGCGACCTGTTCTCGATCAGACCGTGGGTCGCCACGTCCCAGAAAGCGGTGGAGCCGCCGTTGCCCAGCACCACCTCGTAGCCCTCGGGCAGCGAGAACAGCCGGCTCACGCCGTCCCGCACCTTGCCGACCAGGTTCTTGACCGGGGCTTGGCGGTGCGAGGTGCCCAGCAGGGAGGTGCCGGTGGCGGCCAGGGCGCTGAGCGCCTCCGTGCGCACCTTGGAGGGGCCCGAGCCGAAGCGACCGTCGGCGGGCTTGATGTCAGCGGGAATCTGGATCTCGGCCACGGCCGCAGCCTAGTCCGTCGCGGTGGCGCCCCCGGCGGTGCGTCCAGCCGTTGAGACGGTGTGTCCGCAAACGGTCGCAAACAGCCGGGAACGGCCGGGAACGGGGGGAACACACACGCCTCGTTCGGTCTGATGATCCTCCGTAACTTCTTGCCGTACCCATCGATAACCACACCGGAGCGCGGTGCGGACCGCGCCGGAAGGCGTAGGGAGACGGATATGAGCGGGATCAGCGGCGTGCGGAGCGGGGCCCGGAACCTGGCCCGGTGGGCGGCCACGGCGGCGGCCGCCCTGGTGGTCTGCGCGCTGGGAACCGGCCCGGCGCTGGCCGACGAGTCCCCGGTCAACTCCCACAACGGTTCGCGTTTCGTCCTGATCGACGTCGGCCAGGTCGACGACCCGGCCGAGGACGTGCTGGAGAACCTGTCGGTGCTGGGCACGCACACCATGCACTGACCCGGCCCGCGCCGGCGGCGCCCGGAGCACCCCTGATCGCGCCGCCGGCCCCGCCGCCGCGTCCCGGCGGGCGTTTGGCACGCGTCCCGGGCTGGAAGGTCCTCCCGGAGGACCCGGCCTCCGCCCGGGTCCGAGGGGGCCGGCCCCGGCACGCGCCGCGGGTCCCGGCAGGGGGAGGACGCGCGGTGAAGGGGACACTGCTCGGCGGGCGGTACCGGCTGGGCGCACGGATCGGATCGGGCGGTACGGGCACCGTCTGGCAGGCGGCGGACCTCACGCTCGGGCGGACGGTCGCGGTGAAGACCATCACCGGGTTGAGCGGAGGCGCCGCGGCCGGCGGGCTGGTGGCGCGCTTCGGCCGGGAGGCCCGGCTGGCCGCCGCGCTGTCCAGCCGGCACATCGTCACGGTGCACGACTACGGCGAGGCGACGGTCGACGACCAGACCGTGCTGTACCTGGTGATGGAACTGCTGCACGGGCACCCGCCCGACCGGTTGCCGGCCGGCAACCGGCCCTCCCTGGCACAGGTGGCCGACTGGGGCCGGCAGATCTGCGCCGCACTCACCGTCGCCCACCGGGCCGGAGTGGTGCACCGCGACCTCAAGCCGGGCAACGTGCTGGTGGGCGCGGACGGCCTGGTGACCGTCCTGGACTTCGGGATCGCCCGCTCGTTCGACGCCACGGCGGATCCCGCCCAGCTCACGACTCTGGGCGCCACCCTCGGCACACCCGCCTACATGTCGCCCGAGCAGGTGCGCGGGGAAGCGGTGCTGGACGCCCGCAGCGACCTGTACGCCCTGGGCTGCCTGCTGTACACGATGCTCACCGGCGAACCGCCGTTCTCCTCCGTCTCCCTGTACGGCATCCTCCGGAGCCACCTCGACGACACCCCCGCCCCGCCCAGCCGGAAGCGGCCCGGCCTGCCCCCGGCATGGGACCGACTGGTCCTGAACCTGCTGGCGAAGGACCGCGCCGAGCGCCCGGCGAGCGCGGCCCGGGTGAGCGAGCGGCTGGCCACCGCCCCGGTGGATCCGGCCCCGCAGCCACCCGGACCCGGGCTCCCCGGCGGGCACCGGGCCCCCGCCGCACCGGACGCCGCCGCCCTGACCCAAGGGGCACCGGCACGACCGGCACCGGCACGACCGGCACCGGCACGGCCCGCGCCGGCGGCGCCCGGAGCGCCCCCGCCGCCCGGGCCGGCGCACCCCGTCCCGCACCCCCCGACACAGCCGTCCGCCCCCGCCGTCCCCGGCCGGGCCCGGGAGTCCGCCCTGTCGTCCCGCCTGCACCGCGTCTCGGTACGGCACCCAGGCCCCGGGGCCACCCTGTACCTCGACCGGGACCCGGACGGCGGATCCCGCGGCCGGTTCGCGCGCAGCCTGTCGGGCGGGCTCCGGGCCCTCGGGGTCTGGGCGGTGAGCGCACCGGTCACCGCCGTCGTCACCGGCGTGCTGCTGACCCGAACCAGCTCCCTCGGCCCCACGATGGTGTTCTGGGTGGCCGCGCTCGCCCCGGTGCTCGTCGCGGTCCTGCTGATGGGCAACACGCACGACGGCGGGTACGGGGACGACATCGGGATGCTCGGCTGCGGGGTCGTGCTGCTCGCCCCGGTGTGCGCCACCATCGCCGTCCAGGAGACCGGCCTGCCGTGGGTGCCGGCCGCCGTCCTCGGCGTGCTCAACCTGCTCGTCTGGGCGCTGATCGACGGCTTCGTCCTCGGCACGGCGGTCAGCCTGCTCAAGGAGCTTCGCTACCCGCCGATCGCGGTACGCACCGCCACCCTCAGCGGCCTGGGCACCGGCACGCTGGCGGGGGTCGGCACGCTGGACGGCGAGAGCGGCACCTGGGTCACCGCGGCACTGGCGAACGTCGGCACCATCCTCGCCGTGACCGCGCTGCTGGCCCTGCTGCTGCTCCCGTTCCGGGAGCGCCGGGAGCCGTCCGGCCGGGGGCGTGCCTGATCCGGCCCGGCCCGCCCGGTACACCGCCCGCCGGGCGGGCAGGCTGGGGGTATGCCACAGCACAGCGGAGACGACGGTCTGGCCCGTGCCCTGCGGTCGGCGGTCCGCGGGGAGGTGTCCTTCGCCGCCGCCGACCGGGCGCTGATGACCATGGACGCCTCCAACTACCGCCGGGTCCCGGCCGGGGTGGTCGCGCCGCGGGACGCCGAGGACGTGGCCGCCGCGCTCGCCGTGTGCCGGGAGCACGGGGTGCCCGTGGTGCCGCGCGGCGGCGGCACCTCGATCGCCGGGCAGGCCACCGGGACCGGCGTGGTGCTGGACTTCACCCGGCACATGAACCGGATCCTCGCCGTCGACCCGGACACCCGGACGGCCGTCGTCCAGCCGGGTGTGGTGCTCGACGCGCTGCGGTCGGCGGTCGGCGTGTACGGGCTCACCTTCGGCCCCGACCCGTCCACGCACAGCCGCTGCACCATCGGCGGGATGATCGGCAACAACGCCTGCGGCTCGCACTCGGTGGCCTGGGGCACCACCGCCGACAACGTGCACGGTCTGCGGGCGGTCGGCTACGGCGGGGAGGCGCTGCGGCTGGGCAGGGGCCTGAACGGTCTGCCGCCCCGGCTCCGGGACGGTCTGCGGGCCCTCACCGACGCCCACCTGGCGCTGCTGCGCACCGGGTTCCCCGAGCTGCCGCGCCGTATCTCCGGGTACGCGCTCGACGCCCTGCTGCCGGAGCGGGGGCGCGACGTGGCCCGCGCGTTCACCGGGAGCGAGGGCACCCTCGGCGTCCTCACCGAGGCCGAGGTGCGGCTGGTGGAGGCGCCCCGGGCGCGGGCCCTGGTGGTGCTCGGCTACCCGGACGAGAGCACCGCCGCCGACGCGGCGCCGACCGTGCTGCCGTACCGGCCGCTGACCGTCGAGGGCATGGCCGCGGATCTGGTGGGAAGCGCCCGGGAGCTGCTGCCGGAAGGCGCGGCATGGCTGTTCGCGGAGGTCGGCGGGGACAGCCCGGCGGAGGCGCGGGCGGCGGCGGACCGGCTGCTGCACGCCTGCGCGGGCGGCACCGTGGGCGGCCCGGGCGGGGTCCGGTCCGGGGGCTTCACGGTCGTCACCGACCCGGCGCGGCAGCGCGCCCTGTGGCGGGTCAGGGAGGACGCGGCGGGCACCGCGACCCGGATGCCGGACCGTACCGAGGCGTGGCCCGGCTGGGAGGACTGCGCGGTGCCGCCGGCCCGGCTCGGCGCCTATCTGCGGGACTTCCGGGCCCTGCTGGCGGAGCACGGGCTGCGCGGCGCGCCGTACGGGCACTTCGGCGACGGCTGCATCCACGTCCGTATCGACTTCGACCTGCTGGGGCCGGAGGGCATCGCCCGGTTCCGGGCCTTCTCCGGGGAGCTGGCCGACCTGGTGGTGGCGCACGGCGGCTCGCTCTCCGGTGAGCACGGCGACGGGATGGCGCGCGCGGAGCTGCTCCCGCGGATGTACGGGGACGACCTGGTCCGGCTGTTCGCGCACGTCAAGGACTTGTGGGATCCGGCCGGCGGGCTCAACCCGGGGGTGCTGGTGCGGCCGCGGCCGCTCGACGAGAACCTGCGCTTCGCGGTGCTGCCCGGCCGCCCGGTGGACGTGGCGTTCGGCTACCCGCGCGACGGCGGGGACTTCACCGCCGCCGTCCGGCGCTGCGTGGGGGTCGCCAAGTGCCGGACCACCGAGCCCGCCGGATCCGCGGTGATGTGCCCGTCGTACCGGGTCACCGGAGAGGAGCGGCACTCCACCCGCGGCCGGGCCCGGCTGCTCCACGAGATGCTGGCCGGTGAGGTGATCGAGGACGGCTGGCGCTCGGAGGAGGTGCGCGAGGCGCTCGACCTGTGCCTGTCCTGCAAGGGCTGCCGCAGCGACTGCCCGGTGGAGGTGGACATGGCCACCTACAAGGCGGAGTTCCTGCACCAGTACTACCGGGGGCGGGCCCGCCCGGCCGCGCACCTGGTCATGGGGCGGCTGCCGCGCTGGCTGCGGGCCGCCGCGGCGGTGCGCGCGGCCCCGGTGCTCAACGGGCTGGCGAAGGTCGAGCCGATCGCCGCGGTCGGCAAGCGGCTCGGCGGCATCGCGCCGCAGCGGGCCGTGCCCGAGCTGGCGGCGCGGCCCTTCACCCGGTGGTGGCGGGAGCGCGGCGGCAACCGGGCCGGTGGCGAGGCGGCGGCCGGCCGGCCCGGTACGGGGGCCGCCCAGGGGCCGCCGGGTGGCGCGGGCGGGGACCGGCGCACCGTGGTGCTCTGGCCGGACACCTTCACCAACTACCTGTCGCCGCGGGTCGGCCGGGCGGCGGTCGCCGTGCTGGAGGACGCCGGGCTGCGGGTGGTGGTGCCCCCCGCCCCGGTGTGCTGCGGGCTCACCTGGGTCTCCACCGGTCAGCTGGACCAGGCCCGTACCGTGATGCGGCGCACCCTCCGGGTGCTGGGGCCGGCGCTGGACGCCGGACTGCCGGTGATCGGCCTCGAACCCAGCTGCACCGCCGCGCTCCGCGGCGACCTGCCCGAACTGCTCGGCGACGACCCGCGGGCGGGCCGGCTCGCGGGTGCGGTCCGCACCTTCGCCGGGGCGCTGGAGGAGTTCGCGCCGCACTGGCGGCCGCCGCGTCTGGACCGTCCGGTGGTCGGCCAGACCCACTGCCACCAGCACGCCGTGCTCGGCGACGCCGCCGAGCGGCGGCTGCGGGAGCGGGCCGGCCTGGTGGGGGAACTGAGCGGCGGCTGCTGCGGGCTGGCGGGCGACTTCGGCTTCGCGCGCGGCCATTACGAGGTGTCCGTGGCCTGCGCGGAGGAACAGCTGCTGCCCGCCGTCCGGCAGGCGGCGGACGGCGCCCGGATCCTCGCCGACGGGTACTCCTGCCGCACCCAGATCGCGCAGCTCGCCGGCGGCCGGGCGCACCACCTCGCGGAACTGCTCGCCGAGGGGCTGCCGCCGGGGAACGCCGGAAGAAATCCGGGAACGGAGTGAACCTCCCGGCCGGATTGCGCATCTGAGAGAAAGGCCCGACTAACACCCTTTGGCGGCAATGGAGTTGGCATGGCCAGATTGATTGACGGCTGTGCGAATTCACTTCTAATGTGGCGAGCCGTCACGTATTCCCCAGGGTGGTGGTGTCCGTCGCCCGGCGGTACCGGCGACCCGCGCTGCCCTGCCCCGCACGGCCCTGCCGTGCCGAGGTGATCCGCGCATCGCCCGGATCCGCTCGCGGCGCCGCGCCGGCCCCGGGGATGTCCCGTATCCCTACGAGAAGGACAACCCCCATGCGCCTTTCTCCCGGCGGCCTCCGCCGCATCAGACACATATCCACCGGCGCGGCGGCGGCCGGCGCCGCCCTGGCCCTGCTGGGCACCGCCGCCCCGGGCGCGCAGGCCGCGACCGGCGAGCGGTCCGGCGAGCGCACCGTCAGGCCCATCATCGGCGGCGTCGAGACCCCGAACGACACGTACCCGTTCATGGCCGCGCTGCTCAGCAAGGGCAAGGGCAGCCCGGTCGACCGCCAGTTCTGCGGCGGCAGCCTGATCAACCAGCGGGTGATCCTCACCGCCGCCCACTGCGTCGAGGGGGAGACCCCGAAGACGATGGAGATCGTGGTCGGCCGCACCGTGCTGTCGAACTCCAAGCAGGGCCAGGTGCGCCAGGTCCGCCCGTCGCTGGGCCAGGGCGACCCCGGCGGCATCGTCGTCCACCCGCGCTACGCCAGGAACGCCGCCTACGACATGGCGCTCATCGAGCTGGACAAGCCGGTGAAGGGCATCGCACCGGTCAAGCTGCCCACCCAGGGCACCGACGCGCTGCTGCGCCCCGGACAGAAGGCCACCGTCACCGGCTGGGGCAACACCGACGTCGACATGCCGCAGTTCCCGGACCGGCTGCGCGAGGTGAAGGTCCCGCTGCTCTCGCACGACGAGTGCAAGGTGAGCTACGCCGAGTACGACGCGAAGGTCAACGTCTGCGCGGGCGTCGAGGGCAAGGACTCCTGCCAGGGCGACAGCGGCGGTCCGCTGTTCCGCACGGTGCCGGGCCGGGCCACCCAGTACCAGATCGGCATCGTCTCCTACGGTGAGGGCTGCGGCGGGCAGGGCGCCCCCGGCGTCTACACCTCCACCAGCTCGGACCGGCTGTGGAAGACGCTGGACGAGTCCCCGGCGGGCAAGAAGATCAAGAAGGTGCTCGGCCGGCGCTGACCCCGCGGCCGCCAACGCCCCTGCGGGCCCCCGGTGTTCACCGGGGGCCCGTTCGCGTTCCGGCCCGCCGGGCGATGGCCGAAAAAACCATGCAATCACGCTTGATTGTTTTTTGGCGGGCTGCCACCCTCGACCCCGACGAGGGGAGACCACCGTGTCCGATCCGGCCGCCCTGCTCGGCGAACTGCGTGCCGAAGGAGAGGAGTTGGATGCCCTGGTCGCCGGGATCGGCGACCGTGCCTGGTCCGCGCCGACCCCCGCGCCGGGCTGGACGATCGCCCACCAGATCGCGCACCTCGCCTGGACCGACGAACGCGCCCTGCAGGCCGCCACCGACCCGGCCGGCTTCGCCGGAGAGGCGGCGCGCGCCGCCGCGGCACCGGACAGCTTCGTCGACGAGGGAGCCGCCGAAGGCGCCCGGCGGGCCCCCGCCGACCTGCTGCGACACTGGCGGACCGGCCGGGACCGGCTGCTCCGGGCGCTCGCCGCACAGCCGCCCCGGGCCCGGCTGCCCTGGTACGGGCCGCCGATGAGCGTGCTGTCGATGGCCACCGCCCGGCTGATGGAGACCTGGGCGCACGGCCAGGACGTGGCCGACGCCCTCGGCGTGCGCCGCACCCCCACCGCGCGGCTGCGGCACGTCGCCAGGATCGGGGTGCGCGCCCGGGACTACGCCTACGCGGTGCGCGGCCTCACCCCTCCCGAGCAGGAGTTCCGGGTCGAACTCAGCGCCCCGGACGGCGAGGTGTGGAGCTACGGCCCGGCCGGCCCCGCGCCGGGATCCGGTCCTGGCCGCCCGGGCCCGGACCGGGTCACCGGGCCGGCCCTCGACTTCTGCCTGCTGGTGACCCAGCGGGCGCACCGCGACGACCTCGCGCTCCGCGCCGAGGGCCCGGAAGCGGACCGCTGGCTGGACATCGCCCAGGCCTTCGCCGGCCCGCCCGGCCCCGGCCGCCCGCCGCGGGGCCCCGCCGCCGGCCCGCACCGGGCGCCCGCCGGAACCGGCGGCGATGCCCGATGACCGGCCCCGGCCTGCCCGGCGGACCGGAACCGGCCACCGCCCCCGGTGCCCGGGCGCCCGGGCCGCTGCGCATCGGGAACGCCTCCGGGTTCTACGGGGACCGCTTCGACGCCTTCCGCGAGATGCTCACCGGAGGGCCGCTGGACGTCCTGACCGGCGACTACCTCGCCGAACTGACCATGCTCATCCTCGGCCGCGACCGGATGAAGGAAGCCGGACTCGGCTACGCGAAGACGTTCCTGCGCCAGCTGGAGGACGGGCTCGGCCTCGCCGTCGAGCGCGGCGTGCGGATCGTCACCAACGCCGGCGGCCTCAACCCGGCCGGGCTCGCCGACGCCATCCGGGAACTCGCCGACCGGCTCGGCCTGCCGGTGCGCGTCGCCCATGTGGAGGGCGACGACCTGCGGGACCGGGCCGGGCGGGCGGGCTGGGGCACGGACGTCCTCACCGCCAACGCCTACCTCGGCGGCGCCGGCATCGCCGCCTGCCTGCGGGCCGGGGCGGACGTGGTGGTCACCGGCCGGGTCACCGACGCGGCGCTGGTCACCGGCCCGGCCGCGGCCCACTTCGGCTGGGCCGCCGACGACTGGGACGCGCTCGCCGGGGCCCAGGTCGCCGGGCACGTGCTGGAGTGCGGCCCGCAGGCCACCGGCGGCAACTACGCCTTCTTCCGGGAACACGACGTACGCCGCCCCGGATTCCCGCTCGCCGAACTCCACGCCGACGGCTCCTCGGTCATCACCAAGCACCCCGGCACCGGAGGCGCGGTCACCGTGGGCACCGTCACCGCACAGCTGCTCTACGAGACGGCCGGCGCCCGCTACCCCGGGCCCGACGCCACCAGCCGGCTGGACACCGTCCGGCTCAGTCAGGAAGGCCCGGACCGGGTCCGCATCGCCCCGGTGCGCGGCGAGGCCCCACCACCCACGCTCAAGGCCGGGCTCACCCGGATCGGCGGCTGGCGCAACGAGATCACCTTCGTGCTCACCGGGCTGGACGTGGACGCCAAGGCGGCACTGGTCCGCGACCAGATGGCGGCCGCGCTGACCGGCCCGCAGGGCCCGGCCGAGGCGCGCTGGACGCTGGCCCGTACCGACCGCGCGGACGCCGACGTGCAGGAGGAGGCGAGCGCGCTGCTGCGGCTGGTGGTGCGCGACCGGGACCCGGCGAAGGCCGGCCGGGCGGTGAGCGACGCCGCCGTGGAGCTGGCGCTGGCCGGCTACCCGGGCTTCCACCTCACCGCCCCGCCCGGCAAGGGCACCCCGTACGGGGTCTTCGAGGCGGTGCCGGTGGCCGCGGCGGAGGTGCCGCACCTGGCCGTGCTGCCGGACGGACGGCGGCTCCCGGTGCCGCCCGCGCCGCGCCCGGAAGGCAGCCCACCGGCGCTGCCCGCGCTGCCGCCCCCGCTGCCCGAACCGCTGCCGCCCGGCCCGGCCCGGCGGGTACCGCTCGGCCTCGTCGCCGGGGCCCGCAGCGGCGACAAGGGCGGCGCGGCCAACATCGGCGTGTGGGTCCGCACCGACGACGCCTGGCGCTGGCTGGCGCACACCCTCACCACCGGCCTCCTCCGCGAACTGCTCCCGGAGACCGCCGGGTTCCCGGTGGAACGGCACCTGCTGCCGAACCTCCGCGCGGTCAACTTCACCGTGGACGGGCTGCTCGGCGCCGGAGTCGCCGCGCAGGCCCGGTTCGACCCGCAGGCCAAAGCCGTCGGGGAGTGGCTGCGCTCCCGCCGGCTGGACATCCCGGAGGTTCTGCTGTGACCGTCCTCGCCTCCGCGCTCGACCCGTCGGGCCCGGAATACGCCGAGAACCGCGCCGCGATGCTCGCCCGGCTCGCCGACGTCGAGGCCGAGCACGCCAAGGCGCTGGCCGGCGGCGGTGAGAAGTACGTGGCCCGGCACCTCGGGCGCGGCAAGCTCCTCGCCCGGACCCGGATCGAGCTGCTGCTCGACCAGGACACGCCGTTCCTGGAGCTGTCCCCGCTCGCCGCCTGGGGCACCGACCACACGGTGGGCGCCTCCCTGGTCACCGGGATCGGCGTGGTGGCGGGCGTCGAATGCCTGATCACCGCCAGCGACCCGACGGTACGCGGCGGGGCCAGCAACCCCTGGACGCTGAAGAAGGCGCTGCGCGCCAACGAGATCGCCTACGCCAACCGGCTCCCGCTGATCAGCCTGGTGGAGTCCGGCGGCGCCGACCTGCCCAGCCAGAAGGAGATCTTCATCCCCGGCGGGGCGCTCTTCCGCGACCTCACCCGGCTGTCCGCCGCCGGGATCCCCACCATCGCCGTGGTGTTCGGCAACTCCACCGCCGGGGGCGCCTACATCCCCGGCATGTCGGACCACGTGATCATGGTGAAGGAGCGGTCCAAGGTGTTCCTCGGCGGGCCGCCGCTGGTGCGGATGGCCACCGGCGAGGAGAGCGACGACGAGTCACTCGGCGGCGCCGGGATGCACGCCCGGACCTCCGGCCTCGCCGACTACTTCGCCGTCGACGAACCGGACGCGCTGCGCCAGTGCCGCCGGGTGGTGGCCCGGCTCAACTGGCGCAAGGCACAGCCCGATCCCGGCCCGGCCGAGCCGCCCCGGTACCCGGCCGACGAACTCCTCGGCATCGTCCCCGGCGACCTGAAGGTCCCCTTCGACCCGCGCGAGGTCGTCGCCCGGATCGTCGACGGCTCCGACTTCGACGAGTTCAAGCCGCTCTACGGGCCCAGCCTGGCCACCGGCTGGGCGACCCTGCACGGCTATCCGGTCGGCGTCCTGGCCAACGCCCAGGGGGTGCTGTTCAGCGCCGAGTCGCAGAAGGCCGCGCAGTTCATCCAGCTGGCCAACCAGCGCGACATCCCGCTGCTGTTCCTGCACAACACCACCGGCTACATGGTCGGCAGGGAGTACGAGCAGGGCGGCATCGTCAAACACGGCTCGATGATGATCAACGCGGTGTCGAACTCCCGGGTGCCGCACCTGTCGGTGCTGATGGGCGCGTCGTACGGGGCCGGGCACTACGGCATGTGCGGCCGGGCCTACGACCCGCGGTTCCTGTTCAGCTGGCCCAGCGCCAAGTCCGCGGTGATGGGCCCGCAGCAGCTCGCCGGGGTGCTGTCCATCGTCGCCCGCGCCTCCGCCGCCGCCAAGGGGCAGCCCTACGACGACGAGGCGGACGCCGCGCTGCGCGCCATGGTGGAGCGGCAGATCGAGTCCGAGTCGCTGCCGATGTTCCTGTCCGGGCGGCTGTACGACGACGGGGTCATCGACCCCCGGGACACCCGGACCGTCCTCGGCCTGTGCCTGTCCGCCGTCCACACCGCGCCGGTCGAGGGCGTGCGCGGTGGCTTCGGCGTCTTCCGGATGTGAGGACCGTGCGCTGTTCCGTGGACCGTGAGTTTCCCGTGGCCTGTGAGGTTGACCGTGGTTGATGCCATCCAGACGGTGCTCGTCGCCAACCGGGGCGAGATCGCCCGCCGGATCTTCCGGACCTGCCGCGACCTGGGCCTGTCCACCGTCGCGGTGTACTCCGACGCCGACGAGACCGCGCCGCACACCAGGGAGGCCGACGCGGCGGTGCGGCTGCCGGGCCGGGCCGCCGCCGACACCTACCTGCGCGCCGACCTCGTCGTCCGGGCGGCGCTGGCGGCCGGCGCGGACGCCGTCCACCCCGGCTACGGCTTCCTCTCCGAGGACCCCGGCTTCGCCCGCGCGGTCCGCGACGCGGGCCTGACCTGGATCGGGCCGCCACCGGAGGCCATCGAGGCGATGGCCTCCAAGACCCGCGCCAAGGCCCTGATGGCGGCCGCCGGGGTACCGCTGCTGGCCGACCTGGACCCGGCCGAAATCACCGGGGCGGACCTGCCGGTGCTGGTCAAGGCCGCGGCCGGCGGCGGCGGCCGGGGCATGCGGGTGGTCCGCGAAGCGGCCGCGCTCGCCGGCGAACTGGCGGCCGCCGCCGCCGAGGCGGCCGCCGCGTTCGGGGACGGCGAGGTGTTCGTCGAGCCCTACCTGGAACTGGGCCGCCATGTGGAGGTGCAGCTGCTCGCCGACGGGCACGGCACGGTATGGGCGCTGGGCACCCGCGACTGCTCCCTCCAGCGCCGCCACCAGAAGGTCATCGAGGAGGCCCCCGCCCCCGCCCTGGGCGCCGCGCTGGACCGGACGCTGCGGGACGCGGCCACCGCGGCGGCCCGCGCGGTCGGCTACCGGGGCGCCGGCACGGTGGAGTTCCTGGTCGCCGGGGACCGCCCGTACTTCCTGGAGATGAACACCCGGCTCCAGGTCGAGCACCCGGTCACCGAGGCGGTGTACGGGCTGGACCTGGTCGCCTGGCAGATCCGGATCGCCGAAGGGCGCCCGCTGCCCGAAGCGGACCCGCCGCGCCCGGCCGGCCACGCGGTGGAGGCCCGCCTGTACGCCGAGGACCCGGGGCGCGGATGGCGGCCGCAGACCGGCGTGCTGCACCGGCTGGAGATCGGCGGCACCCCGGAACCGGGCGCGCCCGCGACCGGCGGCGACTCCGCGACCGGCGGCGGCTTCGGTACCGGCGGGCCCGCCCGGGGCGCGGTCCGGGTGGACGCCGGGTACGGCGCCGACGACGAGATCGGCCCGTACTACGACCCGATGCTGGCCAAGGTGATCGCCTGGGCCGCCACCCGCGACGAGGCGGTGCGGATCCTGGCCCGCACCCTGGAGCGGGCCCGCATCCACGGGCCGGTCACCAACCGGGACCTGCTCGTCCGCTCGCTGCGCCACCCGGACTTCGCCGCCGCCCGGCTGGACACCGGCTTCTACGAGCGGCACCTGGAGCGGCTCACCGCCCCCCACCCCGGGGACACCGGGCTCGCCGCCCTGGCCGCCGCGCTGGCCGACGCGGCGGCCGCCACCCGGGCGGGCGGCACCGCGGCGCGGCTGGGGGCCTGGCGGAACCTCCCCGCCCAGCCGCAGTCCCGCTCCTACCGGGTGGAGCCGTCCGGCGAGGTGCGCCAGGTGCGGTACCACCTGACCCGCCGCGGCCTGGCACCCGCCGACGGCTCCGGCACCCGCGTCGTGGAAGCCACCGGGGAGGTGGTCCGGCTGGAGGCCGGCGGGGTGGTCCGGGCGTACCGGGTGAGCCGGTACGGCGACCGGGTCCACGTGGACGGCCCCGCCGGGGCGTACGCGCTGACCGCGCTCCCGCGCTTCCCCGACCCCGAACCGGCCACCGCCCCCGGCTCCCTGCTGGCCCCGATGCCCGGCACCGTCGTGCGGATCGCCGACGGCCTCGCCGAGGGCGACCGGGTCCGGCAGGGCCGGCCGCTGCTGTGGCTGGAGGCCATGAAGATGGAACACAGGATCACCGCCCCCGCCTCCGGCACCCTCACCGCGCTGCACGCGACCCCCGGCCGGCAGGTCGAGGTGGGCGCCCTCCTCGCGGTCGTGGAGCCGGACGAGTCCGTACCACCACGCGAACTGGAGGAGTCCGGATGACCGGCACCATCGAAACCCCCGAGCGGCGCGCGCTGCGCGCCGCCGTCGCCGCCCTGGGAAAGCGCTACGGACGCGGCTACTTCAACGGCGTCGTCCGGGACGGCAGGCAGCCGGACGAACTGTGGGCCGAGGCGGGCAAGCTCGGCTACCTCGGCGTCAACCTGCCCGAGGAGTACGGCGGGGGCGGCGGGGGCATCGCCGAACTCTCCATCGTCCTGGAGGAACTGGGCGCGGCCGGCTGCCCGCTGCTGCTGATGGTCGTCTCCCCGGCCATCTGCGGCACCGTCATCGCCCGGTTCGGCACCGAGGAGCAGCGGCGCCAGTGGCTGCCCGGCCTCGCCGACGGCCGGCTGCGGATGGCGTTCGGCATCACCGAGCCCGACGCGGGCTCCAACTCGCACCGGATCACCACCACCGCCCGCCGGGACGGCGACGACTGGCTGCTGACCGGCCGCAAGGTCTTCATCTCCGGGGTGGACACGGCCGACGCCACCCTGATCGTGGGACGCACCGCGGACGCGCGCACCGGCAGGCTCAAGCCGTGCCTGTTCATCGTCCCGCGGGACACCCCCGGCTTCTCCCACCACCTCATCCCGATGGAGGTGCACGCCCCGGAGAAGCAGTTCGAACTGGTGCTGGACGAGGTACGGCTGCCCGCCGGGGCGCTCGTCGGCGAGGACACCGACACCGGGCTGCTGCAACTGTTCGCCGGCCTCAACCCGGAGCGCGTCATGACCGCCGCGTTCGCCATCGGCATGGGCCGCTGCGCGCTGGCGCAGGCCGTGGAGTACGCCCGCACCCGGCAGGTGTGGAAGGAACCGATCGGCGCCCACCAGGCCGTCGCGCACCCGCTCGCGCAGGCCCACATCGAACTGGAACTGGCCCGGCTGATGATGCAGAAGGCCGCCCACCTCTACGACGCGGGCGACGACACGGCCGCCGGCGAGGCGGCGAACATGGCCAAGTACGCGGCCGGTGAGGCGGCGGTGCGGGCGGTGGACCAGGCGGTGCACACCCTCGGCGGCAACGGCCTGACCACCGAGTACGGCCTGGCCTCCCTGGTCACCGGGGTGCGGGTGGCGCGGATCGCGCCGGTCAGCCGGGAGATGATCCTCAACTTCGTCTCCCACACCACGCTGGGGCTCCCCAAGTCGTACTGAGACGAGCACCCTGGGCGCAGGACGCACGCGACCGCGGCCCGGCGCCGCGGTCGCCCGACCGCCCGACGGATCCGACCGGAGGAGTCGCCATGGTGTTCCGCAGTGAGTACCCCGATGTCCCGCCCGTCGACCTCCCCATCCACGACGCCGTCCTCGGCCGCGCCGCCGACCACGGCGACCGCCCGGCGCTGATCGACGGCCTCGACGGCACCGTCGTCAGCTACCGGCGACTCGACCACGCCACCCGGCGCATCGCCGCCGCACTCGCCGCCGCCGGGGTCGCCAAGGGCGACGTACTGGCCCTGCACAGCCCCAACACCGTGCTCTACCCGCAGGTCTTCTACGGCACCACCCGCACCGGCGCGGTGGTCACCACCGTCCACCCGCTGGCCACCCCGCGGGAGTTCGCCAAGCAGCTGCGGGACTCCGGCGCGGCCTGGATCGTCACCCTCGCACCGCTGCTGCCGGTGGCCCGGAAGGCCGCCGAACTGGCCGGCGGGGTGCGGGAGATCTTCGTCTGCGACGCGGCACCCGGACACCGCTCGGTACCGGACATGCTCCGGTGCACCGACCCCGAGCCGGTGGTCGAGATCGACCCCGGCACGGACCTGGCGGCCCTGCCGTACTCCTCCGGCACCACCGGCACCGCGAAGGGCGTGATGCTCACCCACCGCAGCGTCGCCACCAACCTGGTGCAGCAGAGCACCCTGGTCCCCGCCGAAGCGGACGACCGGCTGCTGGCGGTGCTGCCGTTCTTCCACATCTACGGCCTCACGGTGCTGATGAACGCCCCACTGCGGCACGGCGCCGCCGTCGTCGTGCTGCCCCGCTTCGACCTCGGACACCTGCTGACCGCCATCGAGCGGCACCGGATCACCATGCTGTACGTCGCGCCGCCCATCGTGCTCGCGCTGGCCAAGGACCCGTCGGTGGCCGACCACGACCTGTCCTCGCTGCGCATGGTGCTGAGCGCGGCTGCCCCGCTGGACGCGCGGCTGGCGACGGCCTGCGCCCGGCGGCTGGGACTGCCCGCCCTGCTCCAGGGGTTCGGCATGACGGAACTCTCGCCCGCCTCGCACGCGGTGCCCCGGTACGCCGAGAACCCCCCGCCGGGCACCGTCGGCAAGCTGATGCCGGGCACCGAGATGCGGGTGGTGGCGCTGTCCGACGACCCCGGCGCCGACCGCGCCGACCTGGGGACGGGCGAGGACGGCGAGCTGTGGGTGCGCGGCCCGCAGGTGATGAAGGGCTACCTGGGCCGGCCCGCCGAGACCGGGGCGATGATCGACGCCGACGGCTGGCTGCGCACCGGCGACATCGGCCGGATCGACGCCGACGGCTGGGTGTACGTGGTGGACCGCGCCAAGGAACTCATCAAGTACAAGGGCTACCAGGTCGCGCCCGCCGAACTGGAGGCCGTGCTGCTCACCCACCAGGCGGTGGCCGACGCGGCGGTCATCGGCGTCCTCGACGAGCGGGGCGAGGAGATCCCCAAGGCCTACGTGGTGCCCCGGCAGGGAGCCGGTCTCACCGAGGACGAGGTGATCCGTTACGTTGCCGGGCAGGTGGCCCCGTACAAGAAGGTGCGCCGGGTGGAGTTCGTCCCGGCCGTGCCACGCTCCGCCGCCGGCAAGATCCTCCGGCGGGAACTCCGCGCCAGGGAAGGGAGTCCGACACCCCCATGAACGACCCGAGCCCCCCGTCGCCGACCGCGCCCACCGGGCCGTCGCCGGCCGGACCGGAGGCGCCGGCCGGCGCGCCCCTGGTCCGCACCGCCGCCGACCGCGGCGTCACCACCCTGACCCTGGACTCCCCGCACAACCGCAACGCGCTCTCCACCCGGCTGGTCACCGAACTCGCCGCCGGGCTGGCCGCGGCCGCCGCCGACCCCGGCACCCGGGCCGTGCTGCTCACCCACACCGGCAACACCTTCTGCGCCGGGGCCGATCTGCGCGAGGCCCGCCCGTCCGGGCCGCGCGACCTGATCGCCGTGCTGCGCGCCATCGTGGCACTGCCGGTGCCGGTGGTGGCCCGGGTCACCGGACACGTCCGGGCCGGCGGACTGGGCCTCCTCGGCGCCTGCGACATCGCGGTGGCGGGCCCGGCGGCCGACTTCGCGCTCACCGAGGCCCGCCTCGGCCTCGCCCCGGCCGTCATCTCGCTGCCGCTGCTGCCCCGCCTCGACCCGCGGGCCGCCGCCCGCTACTACCTCACCGGCGAGCGGTTCGACGCGGCCGAGGCGGCCCGGATCGGGCTGGTCACCCTCGCCGCCGACGACCCGGACCGGGCACTGGGCCCGATCCTGGACGGGCTGCGCCGCGGCTCCCCGCAGGGGCTGGCCGAGTCCAAGCGGCTGGTCACCGCCGAGGTGCTGCGGGCCTTCGACCGGGACGCCGAACCGCTGGCCGAACTGTCGGCCCGGCTCTTCGGCTCCGCCGAAGCACGCGAGGGCATGACGGCGTTCCTGGAGCGCAGGGACCCGAAGTGGGCGCGGTGAGCCGCGGCGCGGACAGCGGGGCCCGCAACGGCACCGAGGCCGCCGGGCGCTCCGGCCCCGACCGCGGCGGCCCGGCACCCCGCGCCGCCGGGGCACGGCGGGCGGCCGCCGCGCCCCGGCCGGGCGGCCCGCCCAAGCAGGACCGCAGCCGCGCCACCCGGCAGCGGCTGCTCGCCGCCGCCGTGGACTGCCTGGCCGAACACGGCTGGGCGGGCTCCACGGTGGCGGTGGTCGCCGAGCGGGCCGGGGTGTCGCGGGGCGCCGCCCAGCACCATTTCCCCACCCGCGAGGACCTGTTCACCGCCGCCGTGGAGCACGTCGCGGAGAAGCGCTCGGCGGCGCTCCGGGCGCTCGCCCGCGATCTGCCGCCCACCGGTTCCACCGCCCGGACCCGGACCATCGTCGGGGAGCTGGTCGACCTCTACACCGGCCCGCTGTTCCGCGCCGCGCTGCAGCTGTGGGTGGCCGCGTCCAACGAGCCGCAGCTGGGGCGGCGGGTGGTCGACCTGGAGGCCCGGGTCGGCCGGGAGACCCACCGGATGGCGGTCCAGCTGCTGGGCGCCGACGAGAGCGTGCCGGGGGTCCGGGAGACCGTGCAGGGACTGCTGGACCTGGGCCGCGGCCTGGGCCTGGCCAACCTGCTCACCGACGACACGGCGCGCCGCGAGCGGATCGTCGCCCAGTGGGCACGCGTCCTCGACGACGTCCTGCACCCGCTGCCCGCCGCCGGCGTCACGGCCGCGCCGCGCCCCCGGCCGCACGACTGAGTCCCCCGCCCGGCGAGGACGGGGGACCCGGTGGACGGCGGCGGGCGGAAGCGGGCGACGCCCGGCCCGCCCGCGGTCAGCGCGCGATGTCGGCGTACCCGGCGATCTCCTGCGGGCCGCGCGCGCCCGGGCCGACGTAGCGGGCGGACGGCCGCACCAGCCGCCCGGTGCGCTTCTGCTCCAGGATGTGCGCGCTCCAGCCGGCGGTGCGCGCGCAGGTGAACATCGAGGTGAACATGTGCGCCGGGACCTCGGCGAAGTCCAGCACGATGGCCGCCCAGAACTCCACGTTGGTGGCGAGCACCCGGTCCGGCCGGCGGTTGTGCAGCTCCTCCAGCGCGGCCTTCTCCAGCGCCTCGGCGATCTCGAAGCGGGGCGCGCCCAGCTCCTTCGCGGTACGGCGCAGCACCCGCGCCCGCGGGTCCTCGGCCCGGTAGACGCGGTGGCCGAAGCCCATCAGCCGCTCACCCTGGTCGAGCGCCTGCTTGACGTAGGCGACCGCGTCGCCGGTGCGCTCGATCTCCTCGATCATGCCCAGCACCCGGGACGGCGCGCCGCCGTGCAGCGGGCCGGACATGGCGCCGACCGCGCCGGACAGGGCGGCCGCCACGTCCGCACCGGTGGAGGCGATGACCCGGGCGGTGAAGGTGGAGGCGTTCATGCCGTGCTCGGCGGCCGAGGTCCAGTACGCGTCGACGGCCGCCACGTGCTTGGGGTCCGGCTCGCCGCGCCAGCGCCGCATGAAGCGCTCCACGACGGTGTCGGCCTTGTCGATCTCCTTCTGCGGCACCATCGGCAGACCCTGGCCGCGCGCCGACTGGGCGACGTAACTCAGGGCCATCACCGCGGCGCGGGCCAGGTCGTCCCGGGCCTGCTCCACGTCGATGTCCAGCAGCGGCTTGAGGCCCCACACCGGCGCGAGCATGGCCAGCGCGGACTGCACGTCGACCCGGATGTCACCGGAGTGCACCGGGATCGGGAACGGCTCGGCGGGCGGCAGGCCGGGGTTGAACGCGCCGTCGACCAGCAGGCCCCAGACGTTCCCGAAGGAGACGCTGCCCACCAGGTCCTCGATGTCGACGCCCCGGTAGCGGAGCGCGCCGCCCTCCTTGTCGGGTTCGGCGATCTCCGTCTCGAACGCGATGACTCCCTCGAGTCCAGGAACGAAGTCGGACATCAGGCGGCTCCTCATGAGGTGGTCGACGGTTGACAGACGGCTCTTGACCGGGGCGTCAGCGTCGGATCAGGGTTCGTGGTCGTGGCTGGCAGCGCCGGGACGGCTCCGCGGTCGCCCTGCCCGACTCGCGGTCCTTCTCCGGTCACCCCGGGTTCCCCGTGCGGGCGGAGATCACCCGGCCGCAGCGGTAGGTAGTGCGGGCCGGACACGATAGCGGTCGACCTCCGCACGGCCACAGCGGGCCAGCACATGATTTTGATGGTTTCCGCAGGTATGCGGAAGCGTGATAAGCGGCACAGGCGGCCATATGGGGCCGGGAGGGTTACGCCGTCGGTGGGCGGGGGAGAGGTTACGGGCGCCGAGCGCGGAAGCCGCCCGCCCGGCGGCGAAGCCACCGCTCCGGGCGGTGCGCCGGAGGCGATGCTGCAAGATAGGCGCGTGCCTCACCTCGACCCGCACGACCCGTTCGCCGGCGTCACCATCGACCCGGCCACCATGCGCAAGCAGTACCGCTCCGAGGGGCTGGCCGAGGGCGAGCTCGCGGAGAGCCCCTACGAGCAGTTCGCCCGCTGGTTCATCCAGGCGGTGGAGAGCGGCATGCCGGAGCCGAACGCCATGGTCGTCGCGACCGCGGACGCCGCGGGCCGGCCCAGCTCCCGCACGGTGCTGCTCAAGTCCTACGACGAGCACGGGTTCGTCTTCTTCACGAACTACGGCTCGCGCAAGGGCCGGGACCTCACCGCGAACCCGTATGCGTCGCTGCTCTTCCCCTGGCACGCGCTGGCCCGCCAGGTCATCGTGACCGGCGTCGCCGAGCGCACCGGCCGGGAAGAGACCGCCGCCTACTTCCGGACCCGTCCGCACGGCTCGCAGCTGGGCGCCTGGGCGAGCGCCCAGTCCACGGTGGTCGGCTCCCGGGAGGAGCTGGACCTGCGGTACGCGGAGCTGGCGGAGCGCTACCCGCAGGAGCAGGTGCCGGTGCCGCCGGGCTGGGGCGGGTACCGCGTGGTGCCCACCGAGGTGGAGTTCTGGCAGGGCCGGGAGAACCGGCTGCACGACCGGCTGCGGTATGTGCGCGAGGCGGACGGCTGGCGGGTGGAGCGCCTCTGCCCCTGAGCCGCGTGCGGGGCCGGGCACCCGGCGCCGGAGTCCCGTGCGGGGTCGGACGCCAGGCCCCTGGATCCCGTGCGGGGTCGGACGCCCGGCGCGGGAGCCCCCGTGCGGGGTCGGGCACCTGGCCGTCGGGGTCGGACACCCGGCGCCTGGGTCCCGTCCGGGTTCGGACACCCGGCCCCTGGGTCCCGTCCGGGGTCAGACTCCCGGCGCCGGGGTGACGACGGCCCCCGCCCGCGCGGTACCGGGCCGCCCCTCGGACAGCAGCAGACCGGCGGTGAGCAGCACCACGAGCGCGGCCGACACATGGACGCCGAGGGCGGTGGCGACGCTGCCGCCGTGGGTGACGACGGCGAGCGCGTCGCCCAGCGGGATGACGGCGTCGGCGAGGATCACCCAGCCCAGGGCGCGGCGCTGGCCGAGCGCGAGCAGGGCGAAGACCGTGGTCGCCACGGCGATGTCGCGCACCCCCTTCACGACGAAGTAGCCGTCGGCGTTCCCCCGCGGCCAGGGGTCGATGCCGAACCCGGCGCCGGCGCCCCCGGGGTTCAGCAGGAAGTTGAGCCCGAAGAACATGACCGCGGCGCCGGTCAGGACCGCGAGGACGGTGGTGATGCGCTGCCGTGACATGAGTGATCCCCCACAGAAGGTGTCGGCGGAGCCCAGGGGTGCCGGGCCCTCGCGGAGCTAGCGCTGCTAGCTCCTGGGTCGATGCTAGAAGTAGCGACGCTCTTCTGTCTAGCGATGCTAGATTCCTTTCCATGGCAGTACAGCAGCGCCGGGAACGCGAACGAGCGGAACGGCACCGGCTGATCGTCGCGGCCGCCCGGGAACTGGCCGAGGCCGAGGGCTGGCCGGCGGTCACCACCCGCCGGCTGTCCGAGCGGGTCGAATACAGCCAGCCCGTCCTCTACAGCCACTTCACGTCCAAGGACGCGATCGTGGCGGCCGTCGCCCTGGAGGGCTTCGCCGAACTCGCCACCGTGCTGCGCGCCGCCCGCGGTGGCGCCGGCACCGGCGCGCGGGCGGCGCTGCGGGCGCTCGCCGACGCCTATCTGGACTTCGCCCGGACCCGGCCGGCCGTCTACGCGGCGATGTTCGTCCACCGGACGGACGTGGAATTCGACGGCGAGGCGTCCCCCGCCCCGCTGAAGGAGTCCTTCGCGGAGTTCCTCGGGGCGCTGGAGCCGGTGGCCGCCGACCGCGGGGAGGACCCGGCGACCCTCGCCGAGGTCTTCTGGGGGACCCTGCACGGCCTGGCCGCCCTCGCCGAGCACGACCGCCTCCGGCCGGACCACCACCGGGCCCGGGTGGAACTGCTGCTCGGCCGGATGGCCACCGGGCCGGACGGGCGCGACGGCGGCTGACCCCGCCGGACCCCGCTCCGGCGGGCACGGGGAAACGCAGACGACCCGTGGGCTGCATCCCTCGGAGAGGGAACCGGCCGGACGTGCCGGCGAGCCCACGGGTCGGGTGACTGCTTGGAATTGGGCCGGCGAACCGCCGGCACCGCGCAGTGCGCGATGGGTGTGCCCCCCGCTCCTCAGGAGCGCGGGGAAGGGCTGCTAGCCCGCAGCCACCTCACGCGTCCGGTTTCCATACATCTGCCGAACCACCTCCCTTCTCGTGTGCTCCACACCCTAGGAACCGCCGGACCGCGGCTCAACCGAATTTCCGGCGCACAACGATTTGGCCGAAGGTGGTGTGGTCCGCGTCACGTTCGAGTTGAATGGCCCCTCGTGCAGCAGAGGCAGCAATCGCAGCCCGTGCGGCTCACGCGGCCGGGTTTCGCTGGGGGTGTCCGGTGACCACTTCGCACCGTCCTGAATCGGTCGGCTCCACGTCGGCCGCGCCATCACCGGACCCGGGCGGCGCCCCGGTGCGGGAGGGGCCGGACCGCGACGACTCCGACCTGCTGGCCGCCCTGCTCGACGGCATGGACGCGGCACTCTGCGCCTTCGACGCGGACGGCACGGTCACCCACTGGAACCGGGAGGCGGAACGCATCCTCGGCTGGACCGCCGCGGAGGCGGTCGGCCGCCGCGGCCTCGGCGGCTGGGCCGCCCGGAGCGCCGACGCGCACGACGTGGAGAGCCGGCTGATGGCCGCCATGGGGACGGCCGGCCGGCAGGTGAACGACGTCGCGCTGCTCACCAAGGACGGCGGCCGGGTCCTGGTCCGGACCCAGACCTCCCCGGTGCAGCGCGGCGGCCGGCCCGTCGGCGTCTACTGCGCGTTCAGCGAGGTGCAGACCCAGATCGACCTGGAGCGGTCCGTCGCGCTCAGCGAGGTCCTGCTGGACGACGCGGCCTGGGGCGTGGTCGTGGTCGACGCCGACCTGCGCCCGGCGGTCGTCAACGACCACGCCGCCCGCGCCCTGCGCACCGGGCGCGGCAGCCTGCTCGGACGCCCGCTCGGCGACGTCCTCGCGCACGGTGCCGACGAACTGGAGAACGCCCTGCAGCACGTGCTGGCCGACGGCACCCCGCCCATGCCCGCCGAACTGTGGGTGACCCTGCGCGGCGGCCAGCGGCCGGACCAGGGCCGCACCGACTTACCCGGCCGGCGGCCCGGCGGCGGCGCCGGCCGGGTCCGCCCGGGAGCCGGCCGGACCCCCGAGCCCGACCCCGGCCCGACCGGCCCCGACGCCGAGCGCCGCTGCTGGCGGAGCGGCTTCCTGCGGCTCGCCTCCCCGCTCGCCGAGCACCCGGTACCGCTCGGTGTCGCCTGGGTCTTCTGGGACGTGACCGAGAGCAAGCAGGCGGAGCAGGAGGGTTCCCGGCTCCGGTTCCGCAGCAACCAACTGCACCGGGCGGCCCGGGCCGCGGCCGAGTGCGAGGACCCGCTGGAGGCCGCCACCGTCCAGCTGGACTTCGCCCTCGCGGGCTTCGCGGACCACGCGCTGATCGACCTGGTGCGGGAGCCGGCCGGACCCGGCCCGGCCCACCCCCACACCCCGGACGTACCGCGGCTGCCGCAGCACCCCCCGCACCCGGCCGCGGCGCCCTGGCCCGCCGAACCCGCCGCCCGCGCCGGACGGGGCGGCCCGGCGGCCCACCCGCCGTACACCCCGCCCGCGCCGCTCCGGCTGGTGCGGGCCGCGGCGACGCCCGCCGGCGGCGCCGCGCTGGGCCCGTGCGCGTGCGGACCGGTGGTCTCCGGGGGCATCCCGGTGCCGTACCCGGACGGACACCCGGCGCTCCAGGCCGCCGAACGCTGCGGCTCGGTGCGGATCAGCGCGGCCCGGCTGGACGGACCGGCCGCCGGCCAGTGGGCACAGGCCCGGAAGTGGCCGGACGGCACCGTGCACGGGCTCTGCACGGTGCTGCGCAGCCGCGGCCGGACCCTGGGCGTCGCCACCTTCCTGCGCGGCTCCGGCCGGCGCCCCTTCGACCGGTCGGACGCCGCGTACGCCGAGGACGTCTCGGTCCGGGTGGCCGCTGCGCTGGACCTGGCCCGGCTGATCGGCTGAGCGCTCGGGCCGCCCGGCGACGCGGTCGACGGCCCCGGACGTGCGTGGCCGCCGGCGACGGCCCCGGGGTGTTTCGGTGGCGCGGGTGACGGCTCGGGCGTGTGCCGTGCCGCCGGTGACGGCCCGGGGTACCCCGGGCCGCCGGTGACGGACCTGAGGGTTCGGTGCAGCCGGTGGCGGACCGGGGCGCGCGGTGCGCGTGTGGCGGCCCGGGGCGTGGGGCGCCGCCGCTGCCCGCCACGGGGGCCGGCGGCGCCTGTGCCGCCCGTGCCGCCGGTGGCCCGCTCGGCTCCCGCTCCCTAGGGCGTGTATCGGAAGTGGATCTTTGGGTGTAAAGATCCACTTTGTGTCCCGTGGAGATCTAACCGATGCGCAATGGGCCCGGCTGGAGCCGTGGTTACCGACCGGCAAGAAGCCGGGCCGGCCACCGAGGTGGATTCGGCGGAAGCTGATCGACGGCATACGGTGGCGGACACGCACTGGGGCGCCGTGGCGGGACGTTCCTGAACGGTATGGGCCCTGGGGCCGGGTGTACGACCTGTTCCGTCGCTGGCAACGGGACGGCACCTGGAGGCGTGTGCTGGCTGAGTTACAGACCCAGGCCGACGCAAGTTC
Source organism: Streptomyces sp. NPDC018031 (assembly GCF_044327625.1). Taxonomy (NCBI): domain Bacteria; kingdom Bacillati; phylum Actinomycetota; class Actinomycetes; order Kitasatosporales; family Streptomycetaceae; genus Streptomyces; species Streptomyces sp. NPDC018031. The sequence goes on along the minus strand of NZ_JBIRFT010000006.1, from coordinate 247,770 downwards.
TCTGATCACGTGGGACATCAACGTTGACTCCACTGTGTGCCGAGCTCACCAGCACGCCGCCGGGGCGCGAAGAAAGGGCGATGCGCAGGTGGAGCCGCCCGGTGGTGTCGATAGCGAGCCGGACGACCATGGGCTTGGCCGCTCGCGCGGCGGCCTGACCACCAAGCTGCACCTGGCTGTCGAGCAGGGACAGAAGCCGATGGCCGTCGTGATCACACCCGGGCAACACGGGGACTCCCCACAGTTTGAGGCCGTGCTGAAGCGGATCAAGGTACGCCGTCTCGGTCCTGGCGCGCCCCGCACCCGCCCCGACCGAGCGGGGCGACAAGGCGTACGCCTCCCGCAAGAATCGTGCCTACCTGCGCAAGCGCGGAATCCGCTGCACCATCCCGGATAAGGCCGACCACATCCGCAACCGCAGGAAGCTCGGTGCCCGCGGCGGCCGCCCGCCGAAGTTCGACAGGACCGACTACCGCGAGCGCCACGCTGTGGAGTGCGGCATCAACCGGCTCAAAAGGAACCGGGCAGTGGCCACCCGCTACGAGAAACTCGCCGTCCGCTACGAAGCCACCGTCCTGGTCGCGGCCATCAACGAGTGGCTGTGACCAGGACGAAAATCGATTCACCGCACAACGGTGAGGCGGGAAACTCGCCCCATGACCACAGACTTCATCGTGCGCCCGGCCCGAGCCGCCGATGCGCGCGTCTTGGCCGAGCTCCGCTGGAAATTCAAGCAAGAGGACCACGAAGGACAGCCACCCCGGTCGGCTCGGCCCCTGGAAGAGGCCGAGCACTGGATCCACGACCGGCTCATCGGGGGCCACTGGCTGGCCTGGGTCGCGGAGACCGGAGGCGACGTCTGCGGTCACGTCTTCCTCTGCCGGGTGGAGAGGATGCCGGATCCGTACAGCGACAACACCCCGATCGGCTACGTGACGAACTTCTACATCACGCCGTCACAGCGGAACAAGGGAGCCGGCTCGGCACTGCTTGAGGCGCTGAAACAGCATTGCCGCAGCACTGGCTTCGACACTCTCATCGTCTGGCCATCCGAGCGCAGCAGCCCCCTCTGGCGGCGCTCCGGCTTCCAGCTCCCAGATGAACTGCTGGAACTCCCACTAGACACGTGACAGATCCACTTCCGATACACGCCCTAGTGCCGGTAGAAGATCCGGTCCGCGTACTCGGCCATCACCCGGCCGTTCCACTCGTGCCCGCCGTCCACGTTCCCGGACCGGAGCATCGGCGGGTCGATGCCCCGCTCGGCCAGCTCGCCCGCCGCGGTGGCCACCACCGCCTGCATCAGCGCGCTGGTGATCACCGTGGAGGCGGGTGCGAAGGGTGCCCCCACGCCGTCGGCGGTCAGCTCCGCGTCCCCGACCCCGATCTTGCTGTCCAGCACCAGATCGCAGTGGTCCTTCAGGAAGGTGCCCGAGGAGTGCCGGGACCGGGTGCGGGACGCGTACGCCACCGACGTCACACCGATCACGGTGAGCCCCAGGGCCCGCGCGTTCTGCGCCATCTCCACCGGCAGGGCGTTCCGTCCGGACAGTGAGATGACGAAAAGCAGGTCTCCGGCCCGGGCCGGGCTGGTGTCCAGCACGGCGGCGGCGAGCCCGTCGACCCGCTCCAGCGCGCTGCCCAGGGTGGCGGGGACCACGTCCACCCCGACCACGCCCGGCACCTGCAGCAGGTTCATCAGGGCCAGGCCGCCCGCCCGGTAGACCACGTCCTGGGCGGGCAGCGAGGAGTGCCCGGCACCGAAGGCGAAGAGGCGGCCGCCTGCCACGACGGTGTCCGCCATGAGGGCCCCGGCCGCCGCGATGTTGTCGGCCTCCTCGTCCCGCACCTTGTGCAGCAGACCGATCGCGGCGTCGAAGTACTGCCCGGCCAACTTGCTCTCGCTCATCCCGGCGGGTGCCCTTTCCGTGGGTGCGTACGCTGGTGGCGCCGATCACGTTGCGGTCTGGACCAGCGCTCTGTCAATACGGAGTCAACGCGGAGTCAATCCGGACGCCGGTCCGGGAAGTCGGCATTGCCCCGCCTCGGTGCGGGCCCGCAGGCCGAGCACGGGCCCGGTTGTCGGTGGGATGCGTCAGAATTGAGGGCAGGGCCACCGCACGACACATCGAGGGGCACGCATGTCAGGACTGATCGACACCACGGAGATGTATCTCCGCACCATCCTCGAGCTGGAGGAGGAAGGTGTGGTCCCGATGCGGGCCCGTATCGCGGAGCGGCTCGACCAGAGCGGCCCGACGGTCAGCCAGACGGTCGCGCGCATGGAACGGGACGGCCTGGTGCAGGTGGCCGGGGACCGGCACCTGGAGCTCACCGACGAGGGCCGCCGGCTGGCGACGCGCGTGATGCGCAAGCACCGCCTCGCCGAGTGCCTGCTCGTCGACGTGATCGGCCTGGAGTGGGAGCAGGTGCATGCCGAGGCGTGCCGCTGGGAGCACGTCATGAGCGAGGCGGTGGAGCGCCGGGTGCTGGAGCTGCTGCGCCACCCCACCGAGTCGCCGTACGGCAACCCGATCCCGGGCCTGGAGGAGCTGGGGGAGAAGGCCGAAGCCGATCCGTTCCTCGACGAGAGCATGGTCAGCCTCACCGACCTCGACCCGGGCACCGAGGGCAAGACGGTCGTGGTCCGCCGGATCGGCGAGCCCATCCAGACCGACGCCCAGCTGATGTACACCCTCCGCCGGGCGGGAGTGCAGCCCGGTTCGGTGGTGAGCGTCACCGAGTCGGCGGGCGGGGTGCTGGTGGGCAGCAGCGGCGAGGCGGCCGAACTGGACGCCGACATCGCGGCGCACGTCTTCGTCGCCAAGCGCTGAACCCCCACCGGCCCGGACCACCGGCCGCGGCCCTTCCCCGGGCCACGGGCCCGACCGGTGCACGCCCCCACGCCACCGCCCCCGGCGGCCCGCACCACCGGCGCGGGCCCGGACCACCGGCCTGGGCTCAGACCACCGGCCGGGGGCCGGATCACCGGCGTGACGCTCACCGGCCCGCATCACCAGCGCGGGCCCGGCCCACCGGCCGGGGGCCGGATCACCGGCGCGGCGCTCACCGGCCCGGACCACCGGCGCGGGCCTGGGCCACAGGCGTGACGCTCATCGCCCCGGCCCACCGGCCGGGGGCCGGATCGCCGGCGCGGCGCTCACCATCCCGGATCGCCGGCGTGACGCTCACCATCCCGGACCACCGGTCTGTGCCCGCGGGGCTGGGGCACCGGCCGGGAACACCGGCGTAGCACTCGCCCGGCCCGCCGGCTCGGGCCCCACGGGCCCGGGCTCGGGCTCATCCTGGGACCGGGGCGTCCGGGTTCACCGGCCTGGGCCCGCCGGGGCCGTCGCACCCGCGTGGCACACCGGCCGCAGCCCTTTCCCGGGCCATGGGTCCGGCCGTGTACGTGCCCGGCCATAGCCCGCCGGCCCGCCTGGCCGGCGAGGTCGGCCCCGCCCGCGCACCGGTCCATGTCCGCGCTCCGGCAGCCCCACCCCGGTCCGACCCGCACCCGCCGCGTGCGGTGATCGCCCGCCCCACGGCGTCCGCGGGGTGAGCGCCCAGCCGGTCGCCGGGCGTCGTCGCCGCCGGACCTGCCCGCCCGCGCCCCCGGAACGACCTGCCACGCCGAAGCGGAGCCCTGGTGGAGCGGAGCCGTGCCGAGCGGGGGCGGCCCCGCCTTGGTACGGATCCCCGCGGCGGCGCCCGCTCGGCATGCAGCCCGCGGCAGGCCGCCCCGCTCGGGACGAGCCCTCGCCGCTGGGGCGGCCGTAGCCCAGGACCGCCCGCTCGCCCACCCACCGGCTCCGCCTACCCACCCGGCTCCGCCTACCCACCGGCTCCGCCTACCCACCCGGCTCCGCCTACCCACCGGCTCCGCCTACCCACCGGCTCCGCCTACCCACCCGGCTCCGCCTACCCACCGGCTCCGCCTACCCACCCGGCTCCGCCTACCCACCGGCTCCGCCCATCCACCGGCCCCGCCCATCCACCGACCCTGACCGCCCAAGGGCCCGCTCGCCCACCGGCGCTCACCGGCCCACCGGCCCGCTTGCGCCCGTCCCACCAGGCATCCGGCGGCCCCGCACCTGCCCCCGGGGCTCCGGGGGCAGCCCACCGAGGGCCGGTCAACCAGCGCCCGCCCACTGGCGCCCTGCCCACCGGCGCCCCGCCCACGGGCGCCCCGCGCACCGGCGCCCGCGCACCGGCACCCGCCCACCGGCACCCGCCCACCGGGAAGGCGCCGAGCCCGGCCCGGTCCGGGGGGAGGGAGGCCGCCATCCGGCCCTCGGTGCGGTGCGCCGAGGGAAAACGGAAGCGCCTACCGGCGGTAATGGAGGCGGCGGCCCATCGGAGTTCCCGGAAAGCGAGCGGCGGCGCCCCGGGCATGTCACTCTGTCGCTGACGCGCGATTCCCACGAGGTGCGGGGGCGCGCGCCAGGCGCAACTGGGGGAGCGTCAGGTGTACGCGCGGCCGTGCGGGTGCGGTCGGCGCGGTCCGGTACGGCGACAAGCGGAAGATCCGGGGCGGCGGGCGCGTGCCCGCGTGCGACCGGGTCGGAGGAGGGGCGCCATGGGTTGGGGAGCCGTACGGTGCGAGGGCCCCGGCACACCGGATCGCCAGGGCCCCGCCTCCCCACGTCCCCCCGCTGACCCCTCGCCGCCTCCGGCGGTCGGACCCGCGGTGCCGCGAACCGTGCCGCCGGAGGCGGTGGCGACCCGAAGCCCCGAGCTCTCAGGGTCTGCCTCGGCGGACTCCCTTCCCCGAGCCGTCCGCCTCCCGGTGAAGATCTCCCCGCTACCAGGCCGAACAATCCCGGAAGCCCGTCACTCGAAAGAGGGGTGTTCGCCGCCAAAACGCCGTGTTCGAATAGCCGTTCGATAACCTGGGGACGCACGATGAGCTCCAGACCCCGAGACGACGAAGGAATGGAGGTGCCAGGGACGTGGTGCGGCGCATCGACGTAACCGGAGCCGGCGGTGTACGGCTCGCCGCCTGGGAGTTCGCCGACCCGCCCAGAGCAGTGGCGGGTGGCCGCGACGAGGACCGCGAGCCCGGGGTGCTGTTGCTCCACGGCCTCATGGGCCGCGCCGCGCACTGGGCGGACACGGCCCGCTGGCTCGCCGGCCGCCATCGCGTGATCGCGCTCGACCAGCGGGGCCACGGACGCAGTGAGAAGCCCGCCGGCGGCCCCTTCACCCGCGAGGCGTACGTCGCCGACGCGGAGGCGGTGATCGAGCAGCTGGACCTGGCCCCGGTCACCCTGATCGGCCACTCCATGGGCGCGCTCACCGCCTGGCAACTCGCCGCCCGCCGACCGGACCTGGTGCAGGCGCTGGTGATCAGCGACATGCGGGCCTCGGCGCTGGGTGCGGCCTCGCAGCGCGAGTGGGCCGACTGGTTCGCGTCCTGGCCGCTGCCCTTCGCGACCCTGGCCGACGTCCGTCGCTGGTTCGGTGAGGACGACCCCTGGCTGGAGCGACCGTCACCCTCCCGGGGCGCCTTCTACACCGAGGTCATGACGGAGCGTCCGGACGGCTGGCGGCCGGTGTTCTCCCGCCGGCAGATGCTGACGTCCCGTGAGACCTGGGTGCACGACGCGCACTGGGAGGAACTGGCGCTGGTGCAGTGCCCCGCGCTGGTGATCCGCGGACTCGACGGCGAGCTGGGCCGTGCCGAGGCCCAGGAGATGGTGCGGGTGCTGCCGCGCGGGCAGTACGCCGAGGTGCCCGACGCCGGCCACCTCATCCACTACGACCAGCCCGACGGCTGGCGCCGCGCCATCGAGTCCTTCATGGAGGCAGCCGTACCGGTGTAGCCCCGTGCCGGGGGAGTCCGTGACCTGCCGGGGCGGGCGCGAACCGCCGGCCCCGGCAGGCCCGTCGATCAGCGGTTGACGGCCTGGACCTCGCGGACCACCAGGTTCTGGGTGGTGCCGAAGGTGCCGTCCGGCAGGTCACCCCCGGTGCCGCCGCTGCCGGTCCAGTCCACCTTCCAGGTGATGGTGGCCTTCATGGAGTACGGCGCGCCGCCCTGGGTGGCGCGCAGGTAGGTCATGCCGCACGGCGGCGTCTTGTCGCCGGACCCCTTGACGTACGGGGTGCCGATGCTGCCGTCCTCGTTGATCGGGCACTCACCGGAGGACGGGTGCAGGTCGGCGTTGGCGGTGCCCGGCTCCAGCTTGAGGGCGACCGGAGTGGCGGTGGTGGTGGCCGACATGTTGAGCCCGGCCCCGCCGTCGAGGGACGCCGTGACCGACACCGGCTTGAACGTCGAACTGTCCAGCCACGCCCAGGTGGGCAGGTTGACGGTCTGCTGCCCGTTCGGGCTGAGGGTGATGTCGGTGTCCGGCACCTGCAGCTGCTGGTAGGCGAGACCGGCCAGGATCTCCGGGCTGATGGCGTTCTCCACCGGCGGGGTGTCGCCCTTGTCCACCCAGAAGGGCAGGGTGTCGTTGCAGGACAGGCGCTTGAGGATGTCGGGCTCGTCGGGGTTCTCCACCACACCCCACCACATGCCCTCGCCCTGCTTGTCCATGTTGTAGTTCTTGTACTCGCCGTCCTTGTACTTGTCGCGGTACTCGGCGGCGGCCCGCTTGGCGTAGTTGTGCTGGCCCGGGTAGTTGATGGTGTCCTGGAAGCCCTTTTCGGTGGCGTCGGCGAACTGCTTCGGGTCCCACAGGGGCGCGAACCAGCACGGCGGCGGGGACCAGTCACTGTTGCTCACGGTCAGCCCGCCGGTCGACTTCCCGGAGCCGTTCTTCGAGGTGTCGAAGCTGATCTTGGCGTAGATGGTGTTGCCGCTCCGGCCGCCGGACTGCTCGGACGAGCCCGAGGAATCCAGCGGCCCGCCCGCGTATGCGGGGGTCGCCGCCGTGAGGGCGGCGGCCGTTATGACCCCGCACAGCAGCAGTCCGGACGTTCTCAGCCTTTGCATTGGGTTGCCTCCCCGTTGACCGTGATCGAGTTCGCCTGCCACACGGTGCTCTTGGCCACCGGCACCATGGTGACCTCGAAGTAGTAGTAGTCCTTGTCGCTCGGCTCGGTGCGCAGGATCTTGCCGGACTTCACTTCCTTGCCGAACATCTGCGACTGGTCCTCGCAGAAGGTGACCGCGGCCTGCTTCCCACCCTTGGCAAGCCGGACCTCCGGCCGGGTGAACCGGTCCTTGCCGGTCAGTGTCCAACCGCCCTTGATGTGCTTGGTGATCTGGTCCCGGGCGTAGGTGGGGGCCGTGCCCATCGGGTCGGAATAGTATGTGTGCACCGGGTCCTTGACGTCCTGCCGGGTGATCCCGTGCTTGATGCCCCGGACGAAGTTCACCGCTCCGTCGAGCGCCGCGGCCTGCTTCGGATCGGCCGGCTGGTCGAATTCGGTGATGAACTCGAAGTCGTCCGGGAAGGACACCTTGGGGGCGTCGGGGTCCGCGGCGACCGTCTTCCGCGGCGTCGGCGAAGAAGAGGACGTGCCGCCCTTGTCGGCTCCCTTGATCTTGTCGTCCTTGGTGTCCTCGCTGCCGCCGCAACCCGCGATCAGCAGTGCGGTGGCCGCCGCGGCGGCCAGAGCGGACAGGGTGCGACGGCCCACGGTGAACTCCTCGTTGTCATGGATGATGCCTGTGGGACGAGACGCTATCCGGCCAGGTTCCGGTTCGTCACCGTCGAATGCCAGTGGCCGAGCCCACGCCGGTACGGCCGGGTGACGTCCTCCGCCCGGCCTGCCGAGGTCCGCCGTCCCTTCCAGCTGGTCGGCCACCCGCGCTCCGCCGCCCTGCCGAGAACCGCTGTATAACGGTACGGAGCCGCTGCAGGTACGTCACTTCGGGCTTGCCACCCGTACCCGAAGCCATCGAGAAGGTCAGAGATTCCCATGCCCTCATATGACAGTGCACGCGACCGGTTCCGACTGGCGGACCGGCACATCGCCGCACTCGGCCACCTGGTGGGAGGCGCACCTTTTCCGGATGACCTGGAGCCGTCCCTGGCCGACCTGCGCCACGCGGGCCTGGTCAGCGCCGACAACCTGATATCGCCATTGCTGTCCGAGCTTCTCGGTGTCCTCGACGCTCCTGTCGTCCTCATCCAGGTGGAAGTCAGCGGTGAGCACGGTTTGCTCAACTCCGGAGTCCTGGTCGGAGCGGAGCGCGTCTTCTCCCACACCGGGTGGCCCGGGGAGGAAGAGTCGGAGTACGTGGCGATCGAACCGGCGATGCTCATGTGGGAGTTGGCCCGCATGGTGAACCTGCGCCGTTCGGAGCCCGTGAACGGCGGTGACCACCTCGACATCGAGACCAGCACCGGCGTGCTCGACGCGGTCTTCGCGGAGCTGGGGCAACTCCCGGCCGAAGACATCGAGCGGGAGGGGGTGGCCAGGGAGCGTGCGCGAGCCACGCTCGCCGAGAAGGGCGGTCTCCAGGAACCGGCACAGTCACTCTTCGCGGACCTGATCACCTCGCTGAAGGCCAGTTGGCGCATCTCGGTCGCGTGGCAGGCGGGTCGGTCCGAGGGGCCATTCCGGGAAGTGCGTGGTCTGGCGGTCTGGGACTGCGGTCCGCACGGCTACTGGCACCGCCGCAGCCCGGCCGAGCCCATCGCGCCGGAACAGCTGAGCCCGGAGACCCCGCTCACCCTGGTCCGGGTGTCCAAGGGAGAGCTGTGGGAGATGATGGCGGACCTGCTTCCCTCCGAGGCGGAGATCACCGACGAGGGGTGATCGTTCGGTGGGTGTCGATGTCCCGAGTGCCGGAGCCGCTGCACGGGCCATCCCGTGGGCCCTGATCATTCGGTCCATGACGGGGCGGGGACCAGAGCCGCCGGGCCGGCTGGAGTCGGTCAGTCCGGTGTCGACGCGCTCCGGGGGGACCGCGAGTGCCACATCGCTCGCGTCCGCTACTGGCCAGGCCACTGAGAGGGCCTGATCATTCGGTCCATGAGGTGGAAGGGGGCGGTGGCCGCCGCGCCGGCCAGGGACAGCAGGTTGGTGTCCACCTGTTCGAAGAGGACGGCGAGGGCCACATCGAGTGCGTCGGCCGTTCCGCTGATGGTGCCGCGGGTGCCGCGGGTGGTGCGCAGGCCCTTGCGGTTCTTGAAGTACTCCATGCGTACGCACACCTGGTCGCGGCGGAGTTCGGCGCCTTCCCGCCGCCCTTTGGGCAGCAGGGAGTAGGTGTAGGAACGGTTCCGGTGCGCGAACCGGAGGGCGCGTTGGGTCTTCTTGGCGCCCAGCAGGTTGAGTTTCAGCGGGACGGCGACGCCGTCCACCGTGAGTTCCGCCTGGTCGAGAGAGGGTAGGTCGCCCCAGACGGCCCGTCCGGTCAGGACGACGGCAGGGACCGCCGCTCCCCGGACTTCCACGCGGGTCCGCTGCGGCCCGCCGTCGCGGCGTCCGACGCCTTCGTGCTCGACGACGACCTCGCCGAGCCCCTCCACGGTGCCACGAAAACCCGACTTCGAGGGCTCGTCGTGCGGGCGGGCGATCTTGTCGTCACCGGGGCACGGCGGGGCGACATAGTGTTCGAGCTCGAAGACGAGACCATCCACGGTGAGATTCTTCCTTCCATGAGCCGTGAGACTGTGGTCGGTACGGCACCGGTCGACGCAGGTGGTCGCCCGTCACCACCAGTTCCGCGGGTCGATCTTTTTCACCACGGCCTCCCCCTTGTCCTTGAGGTAGCCGCCGACCTTCTTCGCGCCGCTCTTGATGCCCTCCCAATTGTCGACGATGGTCGCCCCGGCGTAGACGAGGCCGGTCACGGCAGCCGCTCCGACGAAGACCGGATTGGGATTGATCAGGGCCGCGGTCATGGCGTAGTTGAAGGCTGTGCCCGCGACGTCGGCGGTGTATCCGGCCTTGTCCTTCTTGAACGCGGTAACGGGATTGCCCTGCGAGACGAGGTCGACCGTGCCGTAGGCGGCTCCGAACGCGGAGAGCCCCATGCCGCCCGCCCGCCAGACGCCGGCGGTCTTGCCCGCGGTCGACAGCCCCTTGAGGAAGGGGGAGGAGGCGGCTTCGCCGGCGGGCAGCACGGCGTTGGCGCTCTTCTGCAAGCCCGACGCGTTCTTGTACACGGTCCACAGACTCGCCTGGGCGGCGCGGGGTACCTGGCCGGAGTGCGTCACGCCGCCGTAGATGCGGGCGAGGTCGTCGGAGCCGACGAACGCCTGGGCGTATCCCATCGGGGTGATACCGAAGAGCGTGCGGCCGTTTGCGACGCTGCTGGCACGCACCGCGTCCCAACTGCTGTTGATCGCTGCGCCCGCCTGCCAAGGCAGCATCGGCGCACCGGTGAGACGGGTGCCCAACTGGGTGGCCATCCAGGTGCCCGGAGCGGAGAGGGAGCGGATGGGACCGCCCTTGAGCCAGCCACCGATGGACCGAAGCGCGGGGTTGCTGCTCGCGGCCCACGTCGTGGCCGGGCCTGCGAGCCGACCGGCCTTGGCGGAGTTCTTCAGCCAGGTCACCACGGCAGCGCCTCCGCTGCCGAACCCGACCGCGGCTCCGGCGGTGACACCGCCCCAGGCCGCGACGCCTTCGATGACCTTGATGGCGGTCTCTTCATGGACCTCCAGCCCCGGGAGGCGGGTCAGGGCGTGCCCGGACAGGCGCTTGACCCATTCGTCGAACGACTCCTCCGGGCGCCTGTGGAACTCGTAGGCGGCGGGATCGTCACTGGCCGCGACCGAATTGGCCAGGATCAGCACTTCCCCGCTCGGGACGGTTCCCTTGTAGTTCTTCAGTTCCTCCGGGGTGAAACCCGCCCACAGCAGACCGGCCATGGGATCGCCGTCGTCCAGCCGCGCGATGGCGGCGCGCTTGCGCAGGTCGGGAGCGGTGGTGGTGACCCATGCCCGCAGAGGTTTCAGTGCTGACAACTGGTCGGTCACACCTAGCGTCGTAGCACGTTTGAACGCTTCGTCGAGCCCGTCCCCCAAGCCGCCTTTTCCATCGAGCAGTTTGGCCAACTGCTCCACATCATTCGGGCTGATCTGGCGCCGATCGTCCCCCATGGTTCGGCCCTTCACCGAGCGACACTTGACTTCGATCATAAGGTCGTACCAGGTCTCGAGTGGGTGCCGGCCCGCCTCTTCCGGTGTGCCAGGAGATTCCTCACACCGTGCTGTCGCGAACGGCTGTGGCGTCAACGCCTCAGTTCAGCGGGCGTTCAGTCCGGAGGCGTCGGAGGCTGGCGGCCACGCCACTGTTGCCGCACAAACTCCGCACGCCGGGGTCACTGCCAGGAGATTTCCGGACGGGATAGCCTCACGGGGCTGGTGAGTGTGAGCGGGCCGCAGCCGGTCCGACGGGAGGAATTCAGCCATGCGAGTGCTGGTGACAGCCGTCCGGGAGGGCGCCCAGCCGCAGGATGTGATGGTCACTGCGGATGACTCCGCCACGGCCACCGATGTCGCGGAGGCGGTGGCGACACTCGGCGGCGCCGGGCAGCGGGGCCACGGCCGGCCGACCGCGGTGGTGCTTCCCATCGACGGCAGAGCCGCCGGCGCGCGCACCGGTGGCGGCGCCCGGGAGAGCGTGGCGCCCCGGCTGTGGGTGGACGGGCGCCCCTGCGAACCGCGCGAGCCGGCGGGCTCGGTGCTCCGCGACGGCATGCGGATATCCGTCGACGACGCCATCGGGCCCTATCTGCGCGCGGGCGAGCCCACCGGGCGGTACGAGCTGCGGGTGGCCGGCGGGCCGGGCACCGGCCGGATCATCCGGCTGATGGCCGGAGTGGCCACCATCGGATCCCAGCACCCGGCCACCCTCCAGGTGGCCGACGCGGCCCTGCCGGCCCTGGCCGCGCGGGTCACGGTGAGCGCGGACGGCCGGGTCACCGTCGTCGGGGCCGTCGGAGTCCAGGTGGTCCTGGACGACGAGCCCGTCGAGGGGGAGCGCGAGTGGCCGGTGGGCGTGGTGCTCAGGATGGGCGATTCGCTGTTCGTCCTCGACGAGCCGCAGGAGCCCGACGCCCACCTCGCGCCCACCGGCGAGGGCGGACTCGCCTACAACCGTCCGCCGCGGCTGTCCCCGCAGATCCCCCGGCACCGCCTGGCGGTGCCGGCCCGGCCCGGCAAGGGCGAGGGGCCGCGCTTCGAGATGCTCTCCGCGCTCATCCCGCTCGGCTTCGGCCTGCTCATGTACTACATGACCAAGCAGGTCTTCACCCTGCTGTTCTGTCTCATGTCCCCGCTGATGATCGTGGGCCACTACGTCAGCGAGGCGCGGTACGGGCGCAAGAAGCACCGCAAGTCCATGAAGCAGTACAAGCAGGAGATGGCCGAGCACCAGACGGAGCTGGCCCGGCTCGCCAAGCAGAACCAGCGGGAGCGCCGCGTCGCGAGCCCGGACCCGGCCGAGGTCCTGCTGTTCGCCACCGGCCCGCGCCGGCGGCTGTGGGAGCGGCGGATCACCGACCCGGACGCCATGCAGCTGCGCCTGGGGGTGGCGGATCTGCCCGCCGAGATCGAGCTGGTGATGGCGCGCGGCGGCTACGACGAGGACCCGCCGCCCCCGCCGGTGCTCCCGGACGTGCCGGTCGCGCTGTCCTACCTGGAGCTGGGCACCATCGGTGTGGCGGGGGACCGGGAACGCGTCCTCAGCACGGTGCGCTGGCTCACCGTGCAGGCGGCGGCGCTGCACAGTCCGCGCGACCTGTCCCTGGTGGTGCTGACCGCCGGGACCGAGTCCGGCGAGGCCTGGGACTGGACGCACTGGCTGCCCCACGCCGGCCCGCAGCTGGGCCAGGACTGCCTCGCGCTGCTCGGGTTCGATCCGGAGACCGTCGCCCGCCGGGTCAACGAACTGCTGACCGAGCTGGAGCGCCGCAAGGCGACCAAGGACCAGTTCGGAGGGCCCGCGGCGCTCCGCCCCGACCCCTTCGTGCTCGTCGTCCTGGACGGCGCCCGGCTGCTGCGCCGGATGCCCGGAGTGCCGCAGTTGCTCCAGGAAGGGCCCCGGTACGGGATCTTCGCCCTCTGCCTGGACGAGGACGAGCGGCTGCTCCCCGAGGAGTGCAAGGCGGCGATCTGCTGGACTCCGCAGTCGCCCACCCGGGTCCACCTGCGGGGATCCGGTCTCGAGGCGGTCGGCGAGGTGCTGGCCGACCGGGTGACCTCGGACTGGTGCGAGCTGGTCGCCCGGTCCCTGGCGCCGGTACGGGACGTGAGCCGTGACGACGCCGACAGCGCGCTGCCCACCGCGGCGCGGCTGCTCTCCATGCTGGGCCTGCCGGACCCGACGGGCGTGGACATCGAGCGGATCTGGCGGGCCGGCGGATCGACGACCGAGGCCCCCATCGGCATCGCCGCGGACGGGCCGTTCCAGCTGGACATCCGCCGGGACGGGCCGCACGCCCTCGTCGCCGGTACCACCGGTGCCGGTAAGTCGGAGCTGTTGCAGACGATCATCGCCTCGCTCGCCGTGGTGAACCGCCCCGACGCGCTCAACTACGTCCTCATCGACTACAAGGGCGGCAGCGCCTTCCAGGACTGCGCCCGGCTGCCGCACACCGTCGGCATGGTGAGCGACCTCGACGCGCACCTGACGGAGCGGGCGCTGGCCTCCCTCGCCGCCGAACTGCGGCGCCGCGAGGAGATCCTCTTCGACGCCGGCGCCAAGGACATCGAGGACTACAACGACACGCGCAAGCTCCGTCCGGAGCTGGAACCCATGCCGCGGCTCGTGCTCATCATCGACGAGTTCGCCTCTCTTGTCGCCGAACTGCCCGACTTCATCGCCGGGCTGGTCGACATCGCACGTCGTGGACGCTCCCTCGGCGTCCACCTGATCCTGGCCACCCAGCGCCCGGCAGGTGTGGTGAGCGCCGACATCCGGGCCAACACCAACCTCCGCATCGCGCTGCGGGTCACCGACGCCACCGAGTCCAACGACGTCATCGACGCCCCGAACTCCGCCGCGATCTCCAAGTCCACCCCGGGCCGGGCGTATGTGCGGTCCGGTGCGCAGTCCCTGGTGGGCGTGCAGTCCGCGCGGATCGGTGGCCGCCGCCCCAGCACCGGGCAGGTCGGCCCCAAGGCGACGCTGGTGCCGCTGGCCGGCTCCTCCTACACCCGTCCCATGCCGCGGGCGGCCGAGGCGGAGGACGACGGCACGATGGTCACCGACCTCGCGGTGCTGGTGGACGCGGTACGCGACGGCTCGGCGCGGATGGGGTTCGGGGAGCCCAGGAGCCCCTGGCTGCCGCCGCTGCCGACCCAGGTGACCCTGGACGAGCTGCCGGATCCCAGCGGCACCGCGGTGGTGGAAGGAGACGTGCACCCGGCGCCGTTCGGCCTCACCGACCTGCCCGCCGAGCAGAGCCGCGCGGCGTTCGCCCTCGACCTGGTCAACGGCGAACACACCATGCTGGTCGGTGGACCGCGCTCGGGCCGCTCCACCGCGCTGCGCACCCTGGCGGGCTCGCTGGTCAGCCGTACCTCCGCCCGTGACGTCCACATCTACGCCATCGACTGCGGCTCCAACGCGCTGCTGCCGCTGACCGGCCTGCCGCACGTCGGCGCGGTGGTGACCCGGGACCAGCCGGACCGGGTGCGCCGCCTGATCGACCGCCTGCTGGTGGAGATCAGCCGGCGGCAGCAGATGCTGGCCATGGAGGGCACCTCCAGCGCCGGCGAGCAGCGTGCGGTGGCGCCGCAGGACGAGCGGCTGCCGTGGATGGTGGTGCTGCTCGACGCGTGGGAGGGCTTCGTCTCGACGTTCGAGAGCTACAACTACGGCCAGTTGATCGAGTCGATGCACCGGATGTTCCGGGAGGGTGCCTCCGTCGGGCTCCGGGTCGTGATGACCGCCGACCGCAGCGGTCTCACCGGCCAGGTCGCCTCGGTCTTCGGCGAGCGCCTGGTGATGCGGCTGCCGGACCCGAGCGACTACGCGACCGCGGGCTTCCATCTGCGGGACGTCCCCAAGGACATGCCGCCGGGACGTGCCCTGCGGGTGACCGATCACGGTGCCGAGGAGACGCAGCTGGGGCTGCTCGTCGCGGACCCGGCGGGTCAGGCCCAGGTGGAGGCGCTGCGGGCGATCGGCCACGCGGCCGTGGAGCGCCGGGAGGTCATCCCCAAGGCGCAGCGGCCGATGCGGGTGGACGCGCTGCCGTCCCGGATCACCATGGCGGAGGCGCTGGCGCTGGACGCCGAGTTCGCCGTGCCGTCCCCGCTGTGGGCGTTGATCGGCGTCGGCGGCGACGAGTTGCAGCCGGTCGGTGTCGACCTGCAGGAGGCCGGACCGGGCTTCGTCATCGCCGGTCCCCCCAAGTCGGGCCGGTCCACGATGCTCATGACGGCCGCGCGGTTCCTGCTGCAGCGCGGCACCCCGGTCGCGATCATCACGCCGCGCCGGTCACCGCTGCGGGACCTGGAGGGCACCGAAGGGGTCCTGGGCGTGCTCGGCGGCGACAGCGACGGCGACGACCTGGAACGCGTGCTGAACAAGGCCGACAAGCCCTATGTGGTCATCGTCGACGACGCCGAACTGCTCTACGACGAGTCGCTGGACGAGCCCCTCGAAGCCGTGCTGCGCAAGGGAATGGACGGCGGTCTGGGGCTCATCGCGGCGGGCGAGACGGAAACGTTCTCCTCGCAGTACCGCGGCTTTGTCACCGAAGCGCGCAAGACCCGCAACGGCATGCTCCTGACGCCGCAGAGTTCCTCCGACGGCGAGGTGTTCAATATCCGGATTCCCGCGAACAGCGGCGGTGCCGGGTCTCCGGGAAGCGGCCTCTTCGTGCGGAGCGGTTCCACCATCCCGATTCAGGGAGTGATGGGCTGAGCGGCCACCACCGACGCGGACAGCATTGAGGCCGGGGCGCCGAACCGAAAGGTTGGCGAACCCGGCCTCGTGTGTTGCGTATCCGGTGCGAGACCTGGAATCAGGTGGCGCGCTCGATGTTGTCGTGGTTCGTCTTCGCGGCCTTGCTGGCGTCGCTGAGCGTCTGCACGAACTTCTCGAACGTGGGCTTCACATTGGCCCACTCGTCACGGAACTTGTTGGCCTTCGGGCCCTTCCAGTAGCCGGTGCTGCTGGTGGTCTCCGTGTTGAGCGTCTTGATGAGCGTCTGGAGCTCCGTCGACTTCTTCTCGAAGTCCTGGTAGAGCTTCTTCAGCTGCTCAAGGCCTGCGCCACGCATGTCGTCACCCATGGCACTCCTCCCCGTACGGTGCAGAAGCAGGCAGTCTTTCCGCCTGCGCTGCACGGACGCTACCGCACCGACCGGCACACGGGTAACGGGAGTCCGCCTCTGTGACGAGCCTGATGCATACGCCAGGCAACCCGGGAAAGCCCTGAGACCGGACGGTCCCGCTGACTATCGTGGGAAGCCGGGGGGCCGGAGGCGGTACCACCGGCTTCGCTCCACCGTGAGCCGGGGAACCGAGCACACCGACTTTCCGGACGTATGGCGAAGTTGGCTCGGAAACTACGCGATAGGTGAGAGTTGAATGTCATTCAGGGGGATGGACGCGACGCAGGCCAGAAATCTGGCCGCCGCGCTCGACGTCTCAGGTGGCGCGCTGGCGATCCAGGGCGGACTGATTCGAGGAATCGTGGCCAAGTGGGGCGGTCAGGCCGGGACCCTGACCAAGTTCCCCTCCATGTCCACCTGGGGTAAGGAGCAGGCCAAGGACATTCGCAGGCGGCTGGGCATATTAGGAGACGACCCCGAGGCCGTCATCATCATGGCTGCCGCCACCGGGACGCTCAAAACCTGGGAGTGGGCGAAGGACGAGGGCAAGAACTTCGCCGAGGAAGTCGCCGAGGGAGCCGAGAGCCTCAGTGACTCCCAGGCGAAGAAGGACGCGCTGGCGCTGGCGAAGACCCTGTCCATCTTCAAAGGGGTCGAGGCGTACCAGCAGCTCCGGGAACGCTGGGTGGCGGCCAAGGGGCTCAGCACCCTGAAGGGCCTGGTGACATTCAGCGAGGCCTTCCGTGACGTCTACAACGCGAAGTTGCGGGACATGGCGATGGCGCGCCGGCTGTACCGCCAGCCCTGGAAGTTCATGTCGGCCGCGGGCGGTGCCATCAAGGGATGGAAGCACGCCGAGGGCCTCTTCAAGCGGTTCCCGAAGCTCGCCCAGGCGGTGGACAAGGTCTTCGGGAGCGCGCCGGGAAAGGGCCTTCTCGACAAGGCACTGGTTCCGCTGTCGTTCGTCACCGGTCTCAAGGAGGCCGTCGCCCCGACCCATGGCGGTGCCCGGGGATGGGTGGACCGGGGCATGGGGCTGGTACAGGCGGGCGGCGCGGCCGGCGTCATGTACGGAATGTGGGGCGGAGCGGCCGCCGCGGCCTCGGCGATTCCGGTGGTCGGCTGGACCGCGCTCGGAATCGCCGGCGCCTATTTCCTGGGGAGCTGGGCCTGGGACAAGTGGGGCGACGACATCAAGGCGGGCGCCAAACAGGCGGTCGACTGGGGCAAGAACAAGGCCAAGGAGACGCTGTCGGGCGCGAAAAGCCTGATAGAGAAACACGTCTCGGTGCCAGGGCCGGTGAAGAAACTGAAGTTCTGGTGACGGCCGCCGTACGCCCCACCGGTCCGCCGGCCGGCCCGAAGAAGCGATCAGTCACAGGATGGAGCGAAATGACGCCCGGAGCAGGCACGGACACCGATGGCACGGAGGCGGAACTCGCCGAGATCCGCGCCATGCTGTCCGAAGGGCTGGCGGAAGCGGGCGGCGGCCACCGCGCCCTGTTACGGCTGACCGACGAGGAACTCGCCGTGATCGACCCGGGTGCGACGGAGGGCGCCCTGGTCCCCTCCCCGCACCTGGCGAACCTTTCGGAAACCGAACGGGAACTGGTGGTGGCCACGGCGCTGAGATCACTCGTCTCCCGTGAGCTGATCGAGGTCGACGACATCGACGAGCTCGAGGAACTCATGCGCCGCCAGGAGGCGGAGCAGGCCGCCGCCGGTGAAGGGGCGAGCCTCCGGCAGCGGACACCGGTGTCGATCCGGATGGCCGACGAGGCGGCCCTGGTGCTGAACCTGCGGCGGCACGCGGAACGGCTGCTCTCCGTGGAGCTGGCCACCAGCGGCGGCGCCTCGCACGCCTGCGTCTATGTGCACGCGGCGGACCTCTTCCTCGTCGAGCGCGTCACCAGCGGCGGGCTGCACCTGTTCACCCTCACCAACGACCGGGAGGCGGCCGCCGGACTGATCCAGGCATCCGTCGATCCGTTCGGGGTGGCGGCCAAGGACGGCAGTCCGCTCCCGCTCGACCCGCACGCCCTCGACCGCGACTCGGTCCCCGCCCCGCTGCGGCGGGTCATCGACGACGCGCTGGTCGTGGGACGCCTGATGCTGCTGGCCGACGAGCCCGGACCGCTGGTCACCACCTACGCCACCGAACGGGAACTGTGGTCCGTGGTAGTGGAGGCCCCGCAGTCGCCGGAAGGCATCGTCGCCCGGGCGCACGGGACCCGGTCCCTCGGCGCCCTCATCAGCCGGCTGCTGGAGCTCCCCCAGTGACGTCCGGCGGTCACCGGCCCGCCGGCCGGGGAACGGAGGACCCGTACCCATGAGCAAGCTGTCGGACTGCGAGAAGGACATCCGCGACCTGAACCGCTACGCCCAGGAGCTGGAGAACGCGCTGGACGCGGTGAAGACCATCCTCACCGACAACACCTGGCGCGGACCTGCGGGCGACCGGTTCCGCGAGGACTGGACCGGGCGGAGCAAGCAGCTGCGCAGCGCCCTGGGCCACGCCAAGGCGGAGATGGAGCGCATCCGGAAGAAGCTGGCGGACGAGGAGAAGAAGGGCGGGAAGGACTAGCCATGGCGAAGACGACGAGAGCGCGGGCCGGCCGCGGGCGCGCCACAGCCGCCGACCCCGGTCACGCTCGGCGAAGCGCTCCGTAGGGGGGACCGATGGCATCGGCAACACTGCAGCGCAGGATCACCGAACTCCTCGGCCACCACCGGCCGGCCGTGGGTGACTGGTGCACGATCGGCAGGATCCCCGAGCCGCCGGCGGACGTCCGCACGGCGGTCGGCGGCGGGCGGCTGCGGCCGGGGATCATCCGGCCGCTGGAAGCGCTCCAGTACGTCTGGGTGCTGCTCGCCCTGGTGGTCGGCCTGGTCGCCGGGCTCATCGAAGTCCTGCTGACCCTCGCCGCGAAGGTGTTCCAGAGCAAGGCGAAGCGCGAGGCGGAGGAGAAGGCACGGCTGAAGCTCGTACGGGAGCAGGAGGAACGCGACGCCGCCATCGCCGAGCACCGGCTCGACCGGGTCTTCGACGGCGACTGGAACGGCACGGCCGGCCGCCTCCTGTTGCAGTGGTACGGCCGGTCCAGCCACCCCGAGCGCCTGGTGATCATGTCGGCCGGCACCCTGGTGCTGGCCGCCCCGCCACGTCGCACCGGCGCCGGCCGGGACCGGAAGGCGCAGGTGATCACCACCTTCACCGGGGACGAGGCGGTGGTGCAGGATCCGCTGCGCGGCCGCTGGAAGACCGGCTTGTTCCGCATCCGCTTCGCCGACGGCTCCTGGCTGGTGCTCACGGCGGAGGAGCCGAGCGGTATCCGCGAATGCGTCATGGTGATCCGCCAGCGTGACGGCGAGAACCCGTCCGGCTTCCCGGTGGACGCCGGCTCCGGCGCACCGTGACCCGGCGCTGATCCGGTCCGGGGCCGGTACCCCGTGACCCCCTGCCGGTACGGGCCGGCCCTCCCCGCGGAGGGCCGGCCTCACCGGCTGCCACGTCCGGCCTCCCGCCGGCGAGGGGGCGCTGGGGCGCCACCGGCGGTGTGCCCCCGTATCTGTGGCGAGCCTGATGCATGCGGCAGGTGGGTGACGGTGTCCGGTGGGCGTACGCTGGCTCGAAGTTGTGTCCGGTCGTCCGTATGACAAGGGGGAAACGGGATGGCGGATCCTGAGATCCAGAACCTGAAGAACCGTGCGACGCAGTTGCGCTCACTCGCGGATCACGTCGACTCACTGGTGTCTTCGCCGAAGACGTACAGCACCAACACCATGAAGAAGTGGGCCGGCCCCAACGCCGACAAGGTGCGCGGGGAACTGAAGACGTGGCACACCAAGTGCACGAGCGTGGCCAAGGCGCTGCGTGACAAGGCCACGGAGTACGACAACGAGGCCACCAAGGCAACCAACAAATCGGACAAGTGACGGGACCGCCCGCCCGCCGGCGTGCCACCGCGGACTGCCGCTGACGGCCCGGCAGTCCGGGGCGGCCGGGCTCACGGGCCCGCCGGGCGCCCGTGGGGCGGATCGGCCGGCGGCGTCCGCGCGCAGGACGAGGGGCGGTGGCTCCGCAAGGACTCCGGAGCCACCGCGGCCGAGCGGGCGGCTACATGCCCGGCGCCAGGTCCTCCTGGTCCGGCAGGAGGTCCGTGAGCTTCTCCCACAGCTCCTTCGGCGTGATCCGGGCCAGCCGCAGCGGGGACTCCGCGGTCACCTCGCCTTCGAGCACCGGCTCCTCCGGGAGTTCCCGGTGCCAGTAGCCGTGCGGGCCGCAGTCCCAGACCGCGATACCGCGCACCTCCATCCCGGCCTGTCCCTCGCGCTCGCTGCGCCAGGCCGCGGTCACCCGCCAGCTGGCACGGAGCCCGACGACCATGTCGGCGAAGAGCGCCAGGTGGGGTTCGGCCGGTCCGCCGGCGGCGGCGATGGCCTGCCGGGCGACGTCGGAGGAGGTGTCGATGTCGTCGAGCGGCAGCTCGGCCAGCGCGGTGAACGCGGCGTCGAGCGCTCCCATGGAGGTGTCGACGGTCGTGATGCCGGTGCCGGAGGCGGGCTCCAGCTCGCGCAGGTTGACCATGCGCGCCAGCGCGGGGACGAGCAGCGCGGGGACCAGCTTGACGTACTCGGACTCCTCGTCGCCGATCCAGCTCTCGTGGGCCAGGATCACGTCCCGGCCGACCACGATTCCGTGGTCGGTCATGCCGAGCGGGCCGGTGATCTCCACCTGGATGACCACCACCGGGTTGCCCAGCGTGTTGATCAGGTCGTCGAGAAGCGCGGAGGGGCGGTCGTCCTCGGTGACGAGGCCCACCTCGCGCAGCTCCTCCAGCGCCTCCGTGAGTTCCTCGGGGACCTGCTCGTCATCGGCCAGGTGACCCAGTACGGAGATGTGCGATTCCGCGAGTCGGCAACGGTCGCGGGATATGTCGAATGAGGGCATCTTCGGTGCTTTCTGAGCGTTGCGTTGAGGATGGAGGGATCGGATGCTCGGGACCGGCCCCGAGGTCAGGAGAGCGTGTACATCACGCGGAACGGACCCCATCGCACCGCTTTGCTGAAGGTGAGATTCCGGGTGTCCACTCCTTCGAGGAGTACCGCCAGCGCGACGTCGACGGCATTCACCGGGCCCGATGCGCGCCCCTCGACCGTGGTGCGTTTCCGCGTCCAGCCGCGGTGCCGGAGCAGAATGCCCGCCTCGGCCCTGCGGAGTTCGAAGTCCTTTCCGGTGCCGACCGCGGTGTAGGTGTACCGGTCGGTCCCGGTGTCGAGGTGCAGGGCGCGGGCACGCCGGGTCAGCGCCCACCAGTTGCGCCGCAGGGCCACCGGGCGGCCTTCCACGTCGAGCGTCGCGCTGCCCAGGGACGGCAGGTAGGAGTAGGCACGCCCGGTGAGACCGGCGGTGGGGACGCGCTCGCCGCGCACCTCCGCCCGGAACAGGTCGGTGTCGTCGTCCCGGACCACCGGGTACTCCACCTCCACCTGCCCGAACGGGCCGGCCTCACCCCGCAGGCCGAAGCGGTGGAACGTGCGGCTGCCCGTCCGTACCTCGAACGGCTGGAGCGTGAACGTGAAGCTCGTCATCGTGCTTCCTCCTGGCCCGTCGTCCTGCCGGGCCGGTTCCCGGGCGTCAATCGAACGGATTGAGCGCGCTGCCGAGTTTCTTCGCCTTGTCGCCGACCCAGTCCTTGGCTTTCTTGGCACCTTCTTTGATCTTCGGCCAGTTGTCGACGATGATCGCCCCGCCGTACACGGCGCCGGTGATGATGGTGGCACCGATGGTGATGGGGTTCGGGGCGATCATGGCCGCGGTGAGCGAGGCGTTGAACGCCACTCCCGACACGTCCTTGACGTAGCCGGCCTTGTCCCGCTTGAAGGCTTCGACGGGGTTGCCCTGGGCCCACAGGTCGGCCACTCCCAGACCGGTGGCCGCGATGCTGCCGCCGATACCGGCGAACCGCCAGAACCCGGCCGTCTTCCCGGCCGCGCTCAGGCCGGTTCGCAGCGCGGCGAACTTCGAGGGGTTCGCAGCCATGCTGCGGGTTCCCGCTTTCCAGCCCACCTTCGCCAGGTTCGCCTGGTAACCGTGGTAGACACGCGGCGCGCCGGCCCGCGGATTGAAGAACTGGGCCCACTTGCTGCTGCCGGCGAAGAAACGCCCGTTGGACAACCGCGCCATCTCGTCGGACCCGGCCATGAACTTCACGAAGGGCGCGGGTATGCGGCCGGTGACCGATGCGGCCCGCGGGTTGGTCAGCAGCCGCGCCATCAGCGTGCCCGGTGCGTTGATGGGCTTGCCCTTGAAGTGCTTGTAGATTTTCCACGGGCCGGAGAGCGTGTACTTCGCCGCCCGGAAGAACGCCGCGGTGTCGGCGACGCCGTTGATGTAGGTGGTGACGGCGGCGCCGAGCTTCTCGTTGCCGGTCACCTTTCCGACGGCTTCACCCTGAATGCGCGCCAGGTAGTCGCCCCACGCCTCGTACGGCTGCCGCTTCGCCCAGTCGAAGTCGGGGTCCCCACTGGTGGCCGCCGCGTTGACCAGCATGAGGGTGTCGGGGTCGAGCTTTCCCTCCTGGCCCTTCATCTCCTCCTTGGTGAAGCCCGCCCACTGCATGCCACCCCAGGGGTCCCCGGCGTCCGCCCGCGCGATGCCCGCGCGGCTGCGCAGGTCGGGTGCGGTGTCCGCGACCCAGGTGGACATCGGTTTGATGGGCGTCAGCTTGTCGCTGACGCCGAGCGACTGCGCTCTGGTGAACGCTTCACGTAGCTTGTCGCCGAGCCCGCCCTTGCCGTCCAGTAGTTTGGCGAGCTGCTCCAGATCCTTCGGGCTGACCATGCGCATGAGGTGCTCCTCTGGTATCCCCGTTCCGCCGCTGCGGCGTTATCAGAGTCGGCTGATGGTACGTGGACGGCAGCAGCACTGGGAATTCAGCCAGAGTGACCAATACTCAGCTGTTACGAAGTCCGGGCACCCCGCGCACGGACGGCGCCGCCGGGCCCGGGTCTGCTGAACGGTCCGGTGTTCGCGGGCACCACCGGCCGCTCGTATCGTTACCGGCGGACCACCCGCCGGACAGAACCACGGACCGCCCGTCCGCGTGAAGTGATGAGGCACCCCGGTTCGTTCACCGGGCGAAACACGCAGGCCTGACGATTGCCGAGAAAGGGACGATGAGCACATGGGGGTACGGGACAGGTTCCAGAGGATCGGGGGCGCGGTCACCTCGGCTGCCGCCGCGGGCAGGGACATGGTGAACCGCGGCACCGAGGCAAGCCGATCCGGTGCCGCGGCGTCCGGTGACTGGGTGCTCGGCGTGCTCGCCGCACTGCCCGCACCCTCCTCCCCGGCAACCGAGGAGTGGGAGTTCTCGCTGGGCGCCCTGGCCTGCCGTCACCCGCGGGTCCCGGCCGTGACCGCCAAGGCCCTGCGCTCGCTGGACGGGATCGGCGCACTGCGCTTCGGCCCGGAGTCGGTCGGCTTCGACGGCGAGGACATCCCCTGGGACAAGGTCGTCCGACTCCAGTTGCACAACGCCTTCACCGCGATGACGACGGACGCCCTGGACGCCGAGATCGACCGCATCCGGGAACTCCTCCCGCCCATACCGGGGCGCAAATGGGCGGTGACGAAGGTGGTGGAAGGACTCGCCTCGGTGGTGCTCGCCTCCCTGGAGAAGGCGGCTGACCAGCGCCTGGACTCCGTCAACGTCGGCTGCGAGATCGTGTACCGGGGGGCACTGGGCCGGGAGAAGACCCTGCGCGCCAACCTCTTCCCCACCGCGCTCCTGGCCCACCAGCTCGACGTCGCCCACAGCCTGGTCGTCACCGCCCAGGCCAAGGGCGTGCCGGTGGTGCCGCCGGACCCGAACGCCCTCCAGGTGAAGACCGCCGAACGGGTGCGGGCGCTGCGCGAGCGCACCGACACGGTGGCGGCCCAGCTGGAGGCCGAGGAGCGGGCCGAGGCCGACTCCCCGGACGGCGCGCAGCCCGCCCGGTGACCGGCACGGGCGGCGCGCGGCCCCGCCGGCGTCGCCCGTCGCCCCCCTCGGCCCACCGGAGACACCCTGGCTTCCTCGTCGAGGTCGCCGGCCTCGCCGGGATTCCTCTCAATGAAGCGGCCTTTTGGGGCGTTGCTTCGAAATGCGTGCCGCCGGCGAATGCGCTGTTCGCCGGGCACGCCGCTTCCTCGTTGTGCCGTGGGCCCGCATCCGTTTTTCCGATACCTGTTTCCGGATTCGCGAAAGAGTAATTCGGGCTCTTGGTGGGTCGGTCTTCGGTCGGCCGGCGCATCCATGCCCGGCGTGGGTGCGGGAGAGCTCATATGCGTCTCTTCCGGGCTCCGTCGGTGACTGCCTGGTCGCCGGGGTCCGGGCCGTCCCCGCCTGCCGTCAGGTCCGTTGCGGCTTGTCAGCGGGGCTGCCGCACCGGCAGGGATGCCGGTGGGGCTTTCCAACTTCCGTGCGCATCAAGCGCGTTCGGATATCGGCCCGGCCGTTGGTGGCGCGCATACATGATGGTTGCACGCTAATGACACGGCCGTTACCGAACGCGCCTTGAGGCCCATATGGGTGGCTGATACGGTGCGAGGACTTGACAGTCCTCAGGCCACCGACATAGACGCGCATGGAAGCGTGAGCGGGCCTGCAGCGGGGCAAATCCCTGAATTCGGACATAACTTGCGGGAGCGTTGGCGTGAAGATCCAGGAGCGCACGGGGGCGGCGCACGGCAGGGGGAGTTCGGCGCCGGCTCAACCGATGGGGGAGAGGCTGCCTTCCGCGCCTCGGGAGCGCAAGCCGGCGCTCGCCGCGCTGGCGGTGCTGCTGATCCTCGTCGGTGCGCTGGGCGCGACCGTGCTGGTGCTGCGCGCCGGTGACCGTATCGAGGTAGTGAAGATCACCGCCAAGGTGACCGCCGGGAAGCAGATCACGGAGCAGCAGATGACCTCCGTGCTGGTCGCGGAGGACTCCGGGATCGACTACGTGAAGTGGGAGCAGCGCAAGGCGGCGACCTCGAAGTACCGGGCCGCCACCGACATCCCCGAGGGCTCG
This sequence comes from Streptomyces sp. NPDC018031, assembly GCF_044327625.1. NCBI lineage: Bacteria > Bacillati > Actinomycetota > Actinomycetes > Kitasatosporales > Streptomycetaceae > Streptomyces > Streptomyces sp. NPDC018031. Next base: position 222,512 of record NZ_JBIRFT010000006.1, on the reverse strand, counting down.
CTGCTGGTCGGCCAGATGCTGACGAACGACGCGAACGGCGGCCTGCCGGACGGCAAGGTCCTGGTCGGTCTCTCGCTCAAGGCCGGGCAGTACCCGTCGGACCTGGAGGCGGGCGACGTGGTCGCGGCCTACCACGTGGGCGACAAGGACCAGCGGGGCTCCTCGGGCGACTCCGGTTCCGCGGGCGACCCGCCGTCGTCGAGCACGCCTCTGGTGACCCGGGCGAAGGTGGTGAAGGCCACCAAGGACAGCGGCGGCCAGTTCGCGAGCAGTGACCTGCCGGTGTCGATCCTGGTCGACCAGGCGCAGGCCGGTCCGGTGATCCGGTACGCCTCCGCCGGTGAGGTCGCGCTCGCCAAGGTCCCCCCGACAGAGGGCTGAGCGCCCGGCACTCAGCCGCGTATCGGTCGCCCAGCCGGCCCGGTCGTTCCACCGACCGTGCCGCCGGGCTCCGGACCGGTCGGCCGACCGTCCGGATCGGGTAGTTCAGAGGGACACGAGGACACGTAACGACATGGCGCTTATCGCTCTCGCCGCCGACAAGGGTTCGCCCGGTGTCACCACCACCGCCGTCGCGATCTCCGCCGTCTGGCCGCGGCGCGTGCTGCTGGCCGAGGCGGACCCGGCCGGCGGGGACCTGGTGTACCGGAGCGCCGCGGCGCACGGTGGGCCGCTGGACCCCAACACGGGGATGCTCTCGCTCGCCGCCACCGCCCGGCGCGGGCTCGCCGCCGAGCAGTTGTGGGACCACGCGCAGCCGATGTCCGGCGGCCTGGAGGTGCTGGTGGGGCTGAGCACGTCGGAGCAGTCGGCGGGGCTCGCCGGGCTGTGGCCGACGGTCGGGCACGCCTTCGCGGGGCTGGCGCACACCGCCCAGGGGGCCGCGGACGTGATCGCGGACTGCGGGCGGATCGGTGCCGACTCGGCCGTGGTGGAGATGTTCCCGCAGGCGTCGCTGGTGCTGCTGGTGTCGCGCACCGAGCCGGAGAACCTCGCCCGGATCCGGGACCGGGCGGCCGCGCTGTCCGGGCGGCTGCACGGCGGCCAGCGCGGAGCCGCGCAGCTGGGCACCCCGCTGATCGGGGTGCTGCTGATCGCCGAGTCGGGTGCCGGCGCCAAGCTCGCCGGGCAGGTCAACGACATGCTGGTGGCCTCCCAGTGCGGGGCGCGGGTGGTCGGTGTGATGGCGCACGACCCGGCCGGCGCGGACCAGCTGAACGGGCGCCGGCGGGGACGGCTGGACAAGTCGCTGCTGATCCGCTCGGCCCGCAAGGTCGTCGGGGACCTCCACCAGAGTTACGGTGCCGCGTGGGCGCAGCCCGGGGCGCCGGGGGCGTACCGATGAGCGCTGTCGACCACCAGCTCGTCAAGCGGTTCCGGCAGGACGCCGGTGACCGCATCGCGGAGCAGCGGCGGCTCGACCAGGCGTCGGGTGCGACGCCGATGTCCACCGAGGACGAGCGGCAGTACGCGCGGGCGGTGATCGCCCAGATACTGGAGGAGTACGCCCGCCAGGAGATCAACCTCGGGCGTACGCCGCTGGACGCGGAGACCGAGGAGCAGTACGCGGCGGCCGTGCACGCGGCGCTGTTCGGCGTCGGCCGGCTCCAGCCGCTGCTGGACGACCCCGACGTCGAGAACATCGACATCAACGGCTGCGACCAGGTGTTCGTGGGCTACTCCGACGGCCGTGAGGTGCGCGGCGAGCCGGTGGCGGAGACCGACGAGGAGCTGGTCGAGCTCATCCAGGTGCTGGGCGCGTACTCCGGTCTGTCCTCGCGTCCCTTCGACTCGGCCAACCCGCAGCTGGACCTCCGGCTGCCGGACGGCTCCCGGCTCTCGGCCGTGATGGACGTGACCCGGCGGCCGGCGCTGTCCATCCGACGCGCCCGGCTGGGCAAGGTCTTCATGGCGGACCTGGTGCGCAACGGCACCCTCACGCCGGAGCTGGGCAACTTCCTGGCCTGCGCGGTCCGGGCCCGCAAGAACATCATGATCGCGGGGGCGACCAACGCCGGCAAGACGACGCTGCTGCGCGCGCTGGCGAACGAGATCCCGCCCAACGAGCGTCTGATCACCGTGGAGCGGGCGCTGGAGCTGGGGCTGGACCAGTTCCCGGACCTCCACCCCAACGTGGTGGCCTTCGAGGAGCGGCTGCCGAACTCCGAGGGCCAGGGCCAGATATCCATGGCCGAGCTGGTCCGCCGGTCGCTGCGTATGAACCCCTCGCGGGTCATCGTCGGTGAGGTGCTGGGTGACGAGATCGTGACGATGCTCAACGCGATGTCGCAGGGCAACGACGGCTCGCTGTCCACCATCCACGCCAACAGCTCCAGCGAGGTGTTCAACCGTATTTCCACCTACGCGCTGCAGGCCAGCGAGCGGCTGCCGATCGAGGCGAGCCAGATGCTGGTGGCGGGCGCGGTGAACTTCGTGGTCTTCGTCGAACGCCGCAACGACTATCTGCAGGGCGGCCGGCTCCAGCGCGTGGTCACCTCCATACGGGAGGTCAACGGTGTGGACGGCCGGGTGCTGTCCAGCGAGGTGTTCACCGAGGCCGCGGACGGCCGGGTGGTGCCGCACGCACCGATCACCTGCATCGACGAGCTGACGGCGTTCGGCTACCGCCCGAGCGGAACCTGGGGGTGAGGGCATGAACGGCATTTCCTCGATGAGCGGCTTCCTGTCGCTGCCGGTGCTGTACGCGCTGCTGTCCGGCGTCGTGGTGGGCGGCGGTCTGGCCCTGCTCGTCGTGGCGATCCGCGGGCTGCCCGCGAAGCCGGCCCACGAGAAGGCCAGGGCCGGGAAGCGGGCCGCGGAGCTGGCCCAGTTCGCCGGCCGGCGCGGCTCGCTGGCGATCGGCGTCGGACTGGTGGTGCTGCTGCTGACCCGCTGGGCGGTGGCCGGCGCGGCCTCCGCGGTCCTGGTGTTCTTCTGGGACCGGCTGTTCGGCGGGGCCGCCGAGGAGCGGGCCGCGATGCGCCGGGTCGAGGCGCTGGCCGCCTGGACCGAGTCGCTGCGGGACACCATCGCCGGCGCGGTCGGCCTGGAGCAGGCCATTCCGGCCTCGGCGCGGGCCGCCGCGCCGGCCCTCCGCCCGCACCTGGACGCGCTGGTGGACCGGCTGCGGGCGCGCACCCCGCTGCCGGACGCGCTGCAGCACCTGGCCGACGAGATCGACGACGCCTCGGCGGACATCATCGTCGCGGCCCTCATCCTCAACGCGCGGCTGCGCGGCCCGGGTCTGCGCGAGGTGCTGGGCGCGCTGGCCAAGTCGGCGCGCGAGGAGGTCGACATGCGGCAGCGGGTGATGGCGCAGCGCGCCAGCACCCGGCGGAGCGTGCAGATCGTCATCGCGGTGTCGATCGCCTTCGTGCTGGGCCTGTCGGTGTTCAACCGGGACTTCGTCGAGCCGTACGGCACGCCGGTGGGCCAGCTGGTGCTGCTGTGCGTGTGCGGACTGTTCGGGCTCGGCTTCTGGTGGCTGCGCAAGCTGTCCAGCATCGAGACCCCGGACCGCTTCCTGACCCGGGACGAGCCGTCGGTGCAGTTCGTCCGGCCGCGGTCGGCGGCGGAGGGACCGGCCGCGCCGGGCGGCCAGGGGACGTACGGCTCACGTGACGAGGAGGTGGCGCCGCGATGACCAGTCAGCTGACCGCACCGGTGCTGATCGGTGCCGTCTTCGGTCTCGGCATCTTCGTGCTGGTCCGGGCGCTGATGCCGAGCAAGCGCGGCGCGGTGGCCCGGGTGGCGCAGATCGACGCGCTGCGGGCGCGCGGCGCGGCGCACGCCGGAGCCGGGACGGGCAGGCAGAGCACCGCCGAGGCGCACGGCCGGCTGGGCACGCTGCGTGCCCGGGTGGGCGAGCGGGTCGCGCAGCTGTACCTCCAGCAGGGCTGGGAGCAGCGGTCGCTGCGCGCCGACCTGAACGTGCTGGAGCGCAGCTGGGAGTCGTTCCTGGCGACGAAGGTGCTGCTGGCCGCCTCCGGCCTGATCTTCGGGCCGTTCCTGTTCGCCATCGCGTGGACGCTGGGATTCGGCAGCGGGCCGGTGATCCCGGTCTGGATGGCGTTGCTGTGCGCCGTGGTGTTCTTCATGCTGCCGGACCTGGAGGTCCGGCGGGACGCCGCGGACAAGCGGCGCGACCTGCGGCGCGTCATCGGGGCCTATCTGGACCTGGTGTCGATGAACCTCGCCGGCGGCCGCGGTCTGCCGGAGGCGCTGATGGCCGCGGCCGAGGTGAGCGACGGCTGGGCGCTGCGCCGGGTGCGCAACACCCTGGCCGACGCCCGGATCACCGGCATCAGCCAGTGGCAGGCGCTGGGGAACCTCGGTGAGGAGCTCGGCGTGGAGGAGCTCAAGGACCTCTCCGCTTCGCTGGCGCTGGTCGCGGACGACGGCGCCAAGGTACGGGAGTCGCTGGCGTCGCGCGCCGAGACGATGCGGCACCGGGAGCTGGCGGAGATCGAGGGGAGCGCGGGCGAGAAGTCGCAGTCGATGCTGGTGGCGCAATTGCTGCTGTGTGCGGGGTTCCTGGTCTTCCTGATCTTCCCGGCGGCGGTGCGCGTGTTCCAGGTCTGACACGGGTGTTCCAGGTCTGCCACAAGTGGCCGTCCGACGTGCCGGGGGGCGCCGGGCAGGCCCAGACTCATCGTCATACGATCCTTTTTCAGATCCTCCCCCCACCAGTTCGAAAGGACCCACCATGAACTTCGGATCCCGGATCGCCGGCCACCCGGCCGTGGACTTCCTCGTCACCTTCCTGCGCGGCCGGGTCGAGCGGGCCCGCTCGGGGCAGCTCGACCGCGGCGCCTCCGCGGTGGAGTGGGTCATCATCTCGGCGGTCGTGGTCGCGATCGTCGGCGTGGTGGCCGCCATCATCAACAGCGCGCTGAGCGACGGCGCCGAGAAGGTCGGCGACTGCATCGAGGGCGCCAACGCCCAGGGCACCTGCTGACGAAACGGCGGTATCCGGCCACACCGGCCGGGCCGGAGGGGAGTCCGGGCGGTGAGCGGCCCCGGACCGGAGAAGAGCCCGGCAGCCGGCCGTACCGGGCCGGACCGAACCGAGTTGAGCTGAGGGTATGAGACGAACGGGTGCGCTGCACCGCGCCGTACACCGCAGGCTGGACGCCGCACGCGGGGACGGCGGCGCGGTGGTGGGCGCGAACGCCGGCCGCGCCGCGTCCGACGGACCGGGCGGGTCCGCGGGCCGGGCCAGCGCCGGGCGGACCAGCGACAGCGGGATGACCGCGATCGAGTTCGTGCTGCTCACCCCGGTGCTGTTCTTCCTCATCTTCGCCACCGTGCAGTTCGCGCTGTACTTCTTCGCCGACCACGTCGCCCAGGCGGCGGCCCAGGCGGGCGCCCGCAAGGCACGGGCGGAGGCGGACGAGAACCCGGGCGGGTGGCGCGGCGAGGCCGAGTCGCAGGCCCGCACCTACATCCGCCAGCTCGGCCCGCAGCTGCTGATCGGCCCGAGCGTGGTGACCGTGCAGCCGGCCCAGGACACCGTCGGGGTACGGGTGGAGGCCAAGGTGCCCACCGTCTTCCCCGGCTTCGACTTCACCGTGCACGCCCGGTCGCAGGGGCCGGTGGAGCGGTTCGTGGAGGACTTCGGATGAGCCCGGGCACCCAGCCGGCCCGCCCGCCGGGCGGCGCCGCCGGGCCCACCGCGCGGTGCCCGGAGGCCGGTGCGCCCGGCCCGGGACGGCACACCGGCGACGCCGGGCTGTCCACCATCGAGGTGGTCGTCCTCGCCCCGGTGATGATCCTGTTCATCCTCGTGCTGGTGGCCTTCGGACAACTGGTGGAGGGGCGCGGCGCGGTGGACGGCGCCGCCCGTGACGCGGCCCGGGCCGGTTCCATCCAGCACGACTACGGCGTGGCGATGAGCGAGGCGCGCCGGGCGGCCGAGGCCGACCTGGCGGACGTGTGCAAGGGCTCGGTGTCGGTACGGATGACCGGCACCGACTTCCGCCCCGGCGGCTTCTTCACCGTCGAGGTCAGCTGCGAGGTGCGCGGCCTGGACATGCTGGGGCTGGACATCGGCAGCACCGTCCGGGGCAAGGCCACCTCGCCCATCGACCCGTACAAGAGGGCGGCGTGAAGGGGAACCAGGCATGTCGGTGATCCGGCGGTGGGCCGCGCTGCGGTGGGCCCGGACGGAGGAGGACCGCGGGTCGGGAGCGGCCGCGGTCATCATCTTCGCGGTGCTGTTCCTGGCGCTGGCCGGCTTCGTCGTGGACGGCGGGATGTCGATCTCGCAGCGCGAGCGGGCCGCGGACCTGGCCGAGCAGGCCGCCCGGTACGCCGCGCAGGACATCGACGAGGAGGCGCTGCGGGCCAGCGGAGGCCGGAACGCGCCCATCAACTACCAGAACTGCGGCAGCCGGGTCGCCGCCTTCGCCCGCGAGTCCGGGCTGCCCGGCGCGGCGGCCCGCTGCGTGCGGGCGGACGCGCAGCAGGTGGAGGTGGAGGTCACCCTCAGCTACCGGCCCATCCTCACCGGCCTGTTCTACGACCGTGAACTCACCGTCCGCGGCACCTCCAGAGCCGAGTCCGTCACCGGCTGAGCGATCCGGCCGGCGCCCGTGGCCCGGTCGGACGTACTGACTAATCTTGTCCTCCCACCACCCGCCAGCACCTGTCGCACCCCCGGCGACCACCGAAGGCATAGGAAGACCGCCATGGCGCGCACAGCCCGCAACCCACGGAACGCCCCGAGTTCGGGGCCGCAGCCCAGGCCGCTACCGCGTAATCCGCAGCGCACCTTCGGCGACTTCGTCAAAGCGTTCCTGGCGTTCATCGCGCTGTGCGTGCTGCTCGTCGGGGTACCCGGCTCGCTGGCGTACTTCGTCGGCTGGCCGCTGCCCTCCGAGGTGCCGTCGCTGGACACGGTGCAGCAGCCGATCACCGCGACCGTGTTCATCAAGGTGCTCACCGTGGTGGTCTGGCTCGCCTGGGCCCAGTTCACCGCCTGCGTCCTGGTGGAGGGCCGCGCGGAACTGTCCGGGGTCGGCATGCCGTCGCGGATCCCGGGCGCCGGGCCGAGCCAGCTGCTGGCCCGGCAACTCGTCGCCGCGGTACTGCTGGTCGGCGCCACCGCCGCCAGCCTGACGCCGGGCCTGTCCCAGCTGGGCAACGCCTACACCGACAACCAGCGCGGCACGGTCGCCGCCGCGGAGCAGACCCCGGGCGGGCAGCAGGCCCAGGGCAAGACGTCGGTGGACCCGGCGGGCGGCGGCGCCGAGCAGTCCGCCGGCGAGCGTGCCGGGAAGGCCGTGACCCAGCAGAAGAACACCAAGTTCTACCGGATCCAGCCCCCCGAGGGGCGGCACCACGACTCGCTGTGGGAGATCGCCGAGCGCCACCTGGACGACGGCCGCCGCTACAAGGAGATCTACCAGCTCAACAAGGACCGGGTGCAGCCGGACGGCTCCAAGCTCTCCCAGGCGAGCCTGATCCGGCCCGGCTGGATCATGGAGATGCCCGCCGACGCGCACGGCGGCGAACTCGTCGAGATGCCCGAGGAAGCCCCCGAGGTCTCCGAGGAGGTGCGCGAGCAGATCCGCGAGTACGACCGCAGCAGCCCGCGCGCCGAGAAGCCGGGCGACGGCCACCACGCCACGCCGACCATCGACCTGCACCTCCCGCCGCCGGTGCAGCAGGTGCCCGCCCCGCTGCCGGAGCACCGGCAGCCCGCGGAGCAGGCCCCCGCGGAGGCCGCCGCCGAGTCCGACGACTCCTCCTTCGGCCTCCCCGAGGCGCTGCTGGGCGCCCCGCTGCTGGCCGCCGGGCTGCTCGCCGCGCTCGGCCGCAGCCGCCGCGCCGCGCTGTGGCGGTCGGCCATGAACGTCATGGGGCGCGGTGGCGGCCTCGACCTCACCCCGACCGGCGCCGCCTTCGACGCCCAGGACGCGCTGCTGGTCGGCGCCGACCCGGACGCGGTACGGGACCTGGACAGCGCGCTGCGCGGGCTCTCCGCGGGGCTGGACGAGGAGCGCCGGCAGCTGCCCGTCGTCTACGCGGCCTGGCTCACCCCCACCGAGGTCCACCTCCAGCTCGCCGCCCCCGCCGGCAGCCCGCCGGCCCCCTGGCAGCTGGGCCAGGACGAGACCTTCTGGCGGGTGCCGCGCGCCGACGTGGCGGCGGTCCGCCCGGCCACGGACGACGCGGCCACCGCCCCCTACCCGGGGCTGGTCAGCCTCGGCACCCTGGACGACGCGCGGCTGCTGCTCAACCTGGAGTCGGTGCCCGGCATCGTCTCGCTCCGCGGCGCGGAGGCGGACCGTACCGCCGTCTTCGCCTCGGTCGCCGCCGAACTCGCCACCAACGGCTGGTCCGACCGGCTCACCGTGACCCTGGTCGGGTTCGGCGAGGAGCTGCGCCCGCTCGCCCCGACCCGCATCCGCCACGTCGAGGACGTCGCGGCGCTGGTGGAGACGATGGAGGCGGAGACCCAGGCGCGCCGCGGAGCGCTGGGCGCCGCGGGGCACGACTCGGTGCTCACCGGCCGCACCGGCCGCCCGCAGCACACCCAGCGCGCCCCGCACCTGGTGCTGCTGGCCGCCGAACCCACCGAGGAGCAGGCGCACCGGCTCGCCGAGCTGGCCGCCGACTCCGGCCGGCTCGGGATCGGCTACCTCGTCGGCACCGGGGGCTCCGAACTGCCGGGTGCCACCTGGGAGCTGGAGATCACCCCGGGCGGCCTGCTGCGCGCCCCGCTGCTCAACCTCGAACTGCGGGCCCAGCTGCTGCCCGCCGCCCAGCACCGGGCGGTCGCCGAACTCTTCGCCGCCACCGACCCGGACGCCGGCCCCTCGCCGGACGGCGACGGCGGGTCGCCGCGGCCGTTCATGGTCGACATCAGCGAGCGCGGCCGCCCCGCCGTGTACGCGCGGCTGGTGGGCCCGTACGAGGTCATGGGCCTGGAGGAGCCGGAGGGGGAGCGCAGCCCGCTGCTCCACGAGGCGCTGGCGCTGCTGCTGCTGCACCGGGAGGGCGTGCACCCCCGGGTGCTGGCCTCGGCCCTGTGGCCGCGCGGCGCCACCGAGGACGTCCGCGACGCGCTCGTCGAGCGGCTCCGCGGCTGGCTGGGCAGCGACCCCGACGGCACGCCGCGGCTGCGGACGGACGAGACCGGCCGGCTGACCCTGGCCGAGTCCGTCGTCTCCGATCTCGACGTGCTGCGGACCCTGCACTACGAGGCGACCGAGGGGCGCGGTTCCCGCCGGGCCCAGGTGCGGGAGCGGCTGCTCACCGACGCGCTCGCGCTGGCCCGCGGCCCGCTGCTCGCCGACCGCCCCGAGGGCCGCTACGCCTGGCTCACCCACGAGATCATCGACGCCCAGCTGCCGCTGCTGGTGGCGGACGTGGCGCTCGCGCTGTCCGCGCACCACCTGGAGGCGGACGGTCCGGCCCGGGCGATGGAGGCCCTCACCACCGGTCTGGCCACCGCCCCGGCCGACGAGCGGCTGTGGCACGGGCTGCTGCGCGCGGCCCACGCCACCGGCGACGAGGAGCTGCTCCGCGCCACCGCCGACGACCTGGTGGCCCGCAACGCGGCCCTGGGCGGCGCGGCCCGCGGTCTGCCGCCGCGTACCGAGGCGCTGCTGGACGAGCTGCTGCCCGGCTGGCGCGGGCCGGCGGCGGCGGCGAACTGAAGCGGCGGCCGCGCGGCGCGGCTGACCGGTGGCGGAGGCGGACCCGCGGGCGGGTCCGCCTCCGGCCGTCCGGGCCCGGGAGGAATGCCCGCGTATTCACCGGGAGCCGGTTGTTCCTCCGGCGTTCCCGCGGTGTTCCTCCGGCACCGTCCGGACGGATTCCGGCAGGCCCGGGAGGGAGGAAATCGCGTGGTGTTACTGTTCCGGCAGTCTGATTTCGAGAGTCTGACCGATTTCGTTCCGGTGCGTCTCGCGGGGGAGATTGTGGCGATCAAGGGCAAGGCATCGATAGTGGCGCTCGCCGCGGCGATGACGCTGGGCGGTGCGGTGGCGCTGGCGCCGACCGCCGCCGCGGCCGGGACGGTGGGTTCCTCGGCGTGCCGGTTCAATTCGCCGGACGTGAACTTCAAGATCGACGTGAACAGCACCGCGCTGCGCAAGGGACCGGGCACCCGTTACGGCTCCAAGGGGAAGATCCGTAAAGGGGAGACCTTCCGGTACTTCTGCCGGACCTGGGCCGGTGGCGGGCTGGACGGATTCAACAAGAGCTGGTCGTACGGGAAGATCGTCAAGCGCACCGGTTCGGGCGTACCGGCCGGGACCCGGGGCTGGGTCTACAGCCGGTACCTGGACTGACGTCCGCCGCCCGCCGCCTCACCCCGGCAGGACGACCCGCTCGCGCTCCAGGAACGCCAACTGCGCCCGCTTCTCCGGCAGGTCGATCTGCGGGCCGAGGGTGAACCCGGCGCGCACCACCCGGGCGATCGCCTTCTCGTTGCGGGCGTCGGGTTCGATCACGATCCGCTTCCGGGCCGGGTCGGCCAGCACGAAGGTGAGGAACACCGTGAGCAGCGCTCCGGTGAAGCCCGGTTCCCGCGCGCCGTCGGCGGGGCCGATCAGCAGGTGGACCCCGAAGTCGCCGGGCCGCACGTCGTAGTGGTCGCCGATCGGGTCCGCCTCCGGCAGGTAGGTCTGGAAGAGCGCGACCGGGGTGTCGTCGCGGTACACCAGGTAGGCGTGGTGGGTGGTGAGCGAGTCCAGGTAGGAGTAGATCTCCAGGACCCGCTCCCGGTCGGCGTCGCCCATCCCCCAGAACCGGGCCCGCTCCTCGGTGACCCAGCCGTGCAGGAGACCGGCGTCGCGCTCCGGGTCCACCGGGACGATGCGGACCGTGCCGAAGCCGCCGACGGTCTGCTCGTGGACGGGCGCGCGGCGTCCGCGGTGGGGGCCGGGCGCGGCGCCCTCGGCGGCGGTCGGAGCGGCCGGTCCGGTGGCGGGCCGGGGGGTCGCGGCGGTGGTCGGGGTGGGCATGGTTCTCCCTGGTGGTGCGGTTCTCGGAATCTGGGTTCGGGAAGGGCGGATCGGTGCGGCCGGGGCGCGCGGGCTCAGCCCGCGGCCGGGCCGGGCGGGTCGCCGGGCTCGCGGGTGAGCCGGTCCCAGTCGGTGACCACCGGCACGAGATCGCCCCGCAGCCACAGCGGCAACTGGTCGCGGTGGTGGGCGTCGCCCGGCACCCCGGAGGCGCCGAAGGGCACCACCCAGCGGCTCCCGGCGCGGTCGGCCAGGTCCCACACGTAGCGGGCGGCGGGCCCCCGGGCGAACCGGTCGGTGACCCCGGGCACGCTGGAGGTGGAGAGCACGCAGTCGTGGTCCCCGGCCGCCCCCGGCCAGTCCTCGGCGGGGTCGGACGGCACCGCCTGCCAGGGCGCCACCCGGTGCACCCAGCCCCACGGGGCCGGCGGTGCGCCGGCGGCGGCGACCTCCTCGACGGCGGCCCGCACGGTCCCGGCCCGGTCGATGTCCGGCAGCAGCGCGGTGGTGAGCAGTCCTTCCAGGGCGTAGCCGACCCGCGGGGCGAGCGCGAGCCAGGGGAGGAAGACCTCCGGGTAGCCGCCGCCGGCCCACGGCTGCGCGGCGTCCGGGGCCGGGGGCGCACCGCCGGGCGGCCGTACCGCCCCTGCCCGGCGCGCTCCGGCCGCCGGGTCGCCGCCGGGGCGGGCGCCGGCTCGGGTGAGGCCGGTGAGGGTGGCGAGCGCCGGGTGGGCGGCCAGCCGGCGGACCACGGCGGCGCGGACCGCCGCGTACCGGGTGGCGTCGGTGCTGCCGGCCGCCATCCGGCGGTCCCAGCGCGTCAGCCGGTCGCGCAGCGCGGCGGCGGCCGGGCTGAGCCCGTCGAGCGAGGCGAGGATCGCCAGCAGCGGCCGGGCGGAGTCCAGCCGGGTGTCGGTGTGGACCTTCGCCATGCCGGGCGCGGTCCACTCGGCGGACTCCTCCAGCAACTCCCGGATCCGCGCGGCCCGGTGCGGGGGCGCGAACTCGACGCCGTACGGCGCGGCCGGGCCGCGCTCGTTCGCCATCACCGCGATGCCGTCGACCGCCGGGTGCGGCAGCGGCTCGTGCGCGCCCTGCCAGTCGTGCCCCGGTTCCCAGGCGGGCACGGCGCGCAGGCGGTTGTCGGGGTGGCGCCGGGGCACGTAGCCGGCGACCCGGTGCAGCAGGCCGCCTTCGGTGTCGGCGGCCTGCACCACGTTGACCGGTTCCACCCAGCGGTCGAACGCCCGGTCCACGTCGGCGACGGTGGTCGCGGAGAGCAACGCGGGCAGCGCGTCGAAACCGAGGTCCTCGCGGACCCGGGGCGGGTAGCGCAGGCTGATCGCCTCGTCCTGGTCGGGGCCGCCGATCACCACCGGGCCGCGCTCGGTCTCGATCACCTCGACGACCACCGGATCGGCGCCGGCCACCTCGATGGTCTCGGTGTGCCGGGTGGCCGGGCGCCAGCCGTCCGGGCCGAGCGCCGACACGCCGGCCGCCGCGGAGCCGGCCCCGGTCCCGCCGGTGTCGCGGCGGAGGCGTTCCCGGTACAGGTCCTGGTAGTCGGCCATCGCGTTGGTGATCGCCCAGGCGACGCCACCGGTGTGCCCGAAGTGGGCGATGCCCGGTACGCCGGGGACGGCCAGCCCCACCACGTCGTACTCCGGGCAGGCCAGCCGGATCTGCTGGTAGACGCCGGGGTCCTCGATGAACCGGTGCGGGTCGCCCGCGATCAGCGGGGCCGCGGTGGCGGTGCGTTCGCCGGTGACCAGCCAGCCGTTGCTGCCGGAGGTGGCCGGTCCGTCGGTGGCGAACAGCCCGATGGCGTGGTCGCCGAGGCGCCGGGCCACCTCCTCCCGCCAGAGCTTGGTGGGGAACCCGGCGAAGAGGATGTGGGTGGACAGCCACAGGCCCAGCGGGGTCCACGGCTGCCAGCGCCCCGCGGCCGTGCCGGTGGTCGCGAACTGGGGGGCGCGGCGGGCCCCTTCGGGCAGCGCGTCGTTGACGCCGTCGACGTAGGCGGTGACCCAGTCGCGGGTGGCGGGGGCGAGGCGGTGGAAGCAGCGGCGGGCGGTGTCGGCCAGCCGGGCCTGCCGGGCGAAGGTGTCCCAGGCGACGGCTTCGGGGCCGAGGAAGGCGGCGGTGGTGCCCTGGACGCGGTGCCGTTCCACCTCGATCTGCCAGGCCCGGTCCAGCGCGGCGTTCCGGCCCTGGGCGAAGGCCAGTGACCGCGGGTCGCCGGCCCGCAGATGGGGAATGCCCCAGTCGTCCCGGTACACCCCGGCCGCGGCGCCGCGGGTGGCGCCGTCGTCCGAACCGTCGTCGATCCTCACACTGCTCCCCAAAATTCCTTAGGTTAGGCTGACCTAACTTAAGCTATAGCCTTCAGGGAAACAATCGAGCCAGGGCAGGCCGGTGCCTGCGGGGAGGGAGAGTTCATGGGACACGGCTGGGAGGGCGTGGTCCTCAAGCTGCTGCGCGGCAAGGACTTCACGTTCACGGTGACCGGGAACGAGCAGGTCACCGAGCACTACCGGCGGCTGCACCTGACCGACGGCGGGCTGCTCGCCGCGGCCGGGGTGCACCCCACCATGTGGGTGCGGCTGTGGTTCCCCGGCGGCGACAAGCCGCACCAGCGCGCCTACACCCTGGTCGACCCCGATCCGGCGGCCGGCACATTCAGTCTGGAATTCGCCCTTCACGACGGACTGGCCAGCGACTGGGCGCGCGGCGCCAAGCCGGGCGACACCATCGAGGCCACCGTCCAGGGCACCGGCTTCACCGCCCCCGAGCCGCCGCCCGCCCGGCTGCTGGTGATCGGCGACCCGGCGTCCCTGCCGGCGCTCAACTCGCTGCTGGACGCCTTCCCGCAGACCCCCGCCACCATCTGGTTCGAGACCCCGAACGACGACGACCGCGAACTGCCGGTACGGCTGGACCCGGCCCGTCACGAGATCCACCGGGTGCCCCGGAACGGCGCGGGCGCGCAACTGGTCGAGCAGGTCCGGGCCGGCCTGCCGGAACGGCTCGGCGACCCCGCCGAGGCGTACGTGTGGATCGCCTGCGACGCGGCCACCACCCGCACCCTGACGGCGTACGTCCGCAAGGAACTCGCCGTGCCCAAGCACCGGGTCGACGCGCTCGGCTACTGGCGCGCGGCCTGACGGGCGCGGACCGGCAGCGGAACGGGGCGTTCCCGGGGGGCGCCGCGGCGGCCGGGCGGCCGGGGTCTATCGTCGGGTCCGCCGGACGAAATGCCGTGTCCTGCCGTGGCAACGGAATCGGGAGCGCCGCATGACCCTAGCCGCCAGTCTGCTCCTCGCCGCCGCGCTCCTCGCGGTCGGCGCCCTCCACTTCCTCTGGGCCGCCGGGATCCACTGGCCGGCGGCCTCCGAGGCGGACCTGGCCCGCAGGACCCTGACCGACCGCGAGGCGCTGCCGCCCCCGGCGCTCACCGCCCTGGTGGGCGCCGCGCTGGTGGGGGCGGCGTACGTGGCGCTGGCCGCGGAGCGGGAGGAGCTGCGCATCGGCTTCCTCCCCGACTGGCCGTACACCGCGGGCATCTGGGGCCTGGTCGCCGTCATGGCCCTGCGCGGCCTCGTCGAGCCGTTCGTCGCGAGCAGGGGCAACGAGGTGTACACCCGGCTCGACCGGCGGGCGTACGCGCCGTTCTGCGTGGTGCTCGCGCTGCTGGGCCTGGTGGTCGCGGCCGGCTGACCCGGCCGGCGGCCCCGGGCCGGACCCGGGCGGCCCGTCCTGCGCCCGGACCGGCCCCCGGGGGAAGCCGCCGTCAGGAGCCGGGCGCGGTGGCCTTGCGGTCGTAGGTGAGGAAGACCGCCCCGGTGTCCAGGACGGTGTGGTCCGTCAGCTCCCACAGGTGCACGTCGAACGCGGCCTGCCGGGAGAACAGCGGGATGCCGGCGCCGATGGTCAGCGGGGCCAGCTTGACGACCAGTTGGTCGATCTCGGCGTGCAGGGCACCGGCGAGTTCGCCGCCGCCGAGCAGCCAGATGTCCTTGCCGTCCGCCTGCTTCAGCTCCCGCACCGTCGCCACCGGGTCGCCGGCGACCAGTTCCACGCCCGGGTCCGGGCTCTCCCCCAGCGTCCGGGAGAACACCAGGTGCCGCAGGTGCGGGTAGGCGTTGGTGAGCCCGGCCCGCAGCCCGATCTCGTACGTCCGGCGGCCTTCCAGGACGGTGTCGAAGCGGGTGCCCGCGGCGGTGACGGACAGCGCGGCCCGGGCCGGGGCCGGCAGGGTCTCCGGGTACTCGGAGACCAGGTGCTGGATGTAGTCCTGCGGGATCGGCCAGAAGCCGTCCGGACCGGTCGGGTCGGCCCCGTCGGGCCCGGCGATGAAACCGTCGACGGTGGCGGCGATGAAGTACACGAGTCTGCGCAACGGACCGGCCTTTGTTCGTGGATCGGTCCTTCATGATCAGCGCGGGACGGCCCCTGGGCAAGGGACCGGCGGCCCGCATGAGCCGCCGCCCGCATACCGCGCGGGCGGCGCTCCCGGACCCGCGCCCGGATCCGGCCCCGCCGCGTCCGCCGGCCGGCGGCCCGGCGCCGCCGCGGCGGCGACCGGACGCCCCGGACCGTGTCGACCGCCGGCCGCGGCGCCCCGCTCCCCACGCCGCCTCAGCCCGCCGGGGCCACCGGGTAGCGGATGATGGTGCGCATCTTCTCCGGGGCGGTGCGGGCCGGGTTGCTCAGGTAGATCTCGTGGTGGCGCCCGGCGACGGCGTACCCCTCGGCGGTGAGGAAGTCCTCCAGCCGGTCGATGGTCACCCGCTCGGTGCTGTAGGGGCCGGTGTGCAGGACCTGGCCGCACAGCCCCTCCCGCAGCCGTTCCCGGCGGACCCGGGCCACCGGGGCGTGCGGCTTCTTCCGGGCGGCGGCGGCCGCGGCCTCCCCGGTCACCTCCTCGGTCGCCTGCTCCGGTTGCAGGATCATCATCGTCCAGCGCCAGTGCGCCCGGTCCGCGTCGTGGCGGAACCCCTGGTCGTCGTCGGTCCACCACAGGCCCTGCATCGGCATCACCGGGTACTCCAGCACCTGCCGGCCCTTCAGCACCGAGCGGACGGCGTAGGCCGCCGCGTAGAGGGCCTCGACGGCGCTCCGGTAGTCATCGGCGCCCGGGTCCCCGCAGCCGTCGATCATCAGGAACGGTAACTCCGGGGCCTCGACGAGGCCGGGCCGGGCGGTGGCCGTGTAGAGCGGCCGGTGCACCTTCTTCAAGTCCGTGCCGGTGGTGGGCAAGCTGGTCCCCTCGCGGTGGTCGGCGGGCGGGTGCCGGCGGGAGTCCGCCCCGCCGGCGAGGGCCGCACGCTAGCCGCCGAGTAGGTCACCGGCTGTCCTCCTCCGCCCGGGCCGGCCGCGGGCGCACCGGCCCGCCCGACGGCAGCCGCGGGGCCGCCGACCCAGGCCGCGGGCCCGCGACGCGGCACGTCGCGGGCCCGGGGGCGTACCGGCACCGCCGGCGGGTGCGTTACTTGCTGACCGCCGCCAGGATCTCCGGCAGCCGGTCGGCCACCCGCGGCGCGGACCAGCGCAGCGCCATCGCCACCAGGGCGAGCCCGTAGCCGGCGCCCACCGGGAGGATCAGCCACAGCAGCCCGTGGGTGCCGGAGGTGTGCAGCCAGATGGTCGCCGCCAGGACCGGCGCGCACAGCGCGGCACCGGCCACCATGCCGCCGAAGATGCTCAGCGTGGCCAGCCCGGCCTGGCTCGGGTGGACGTTCTTGAAGCCGCTGTCCTGCGGGATGGTGTACGGGTGGAGGGCCGAGCCCACCGCTCCGGTGGCCAGCAGGGCGCCCAGCAGGGCGAGCGAGAGGCCGAGCGCCTCGGCGGCGTCGGACCAGGCGTCCAGCAGCGCGGCGGAGCCCAGCACCACGGCGGTCACGTACGGCACCCCCACCACGGCCACCGTCAGCGCCCGCCCGCGGAGTTCGAGGTAGGCGTCGCGCGAGGTGCTGATCGTCTGGGCCACCATCCAGAACGCCGAGGTGTCCTGCCCGAACTGGTTGTACATCTGCATGCCCAGCATCGCCGAGGCCCAGCACGCCGCGTAGATGCTGCCGCCGCCCTGTACCTGGGTCACCACCGGGACCAGCAGGCCGACGCCGAGCGCGGTGGCCCAGCCCGCCTTGGTCTTGGGGTCGCGCCAGGCGTAGCGGAAGGTGCGGAGCATGACCGTGCCGGTGCGGCCGCCGGGCAGGAAGCGGGCCGGCGCGCCCCGCCCGGCCGGGCCCGCGCCGGGCGCCCGGCCGGACTCGGCGGCCTGGAGGGTGGAGGAGTCCGGGGCGGTCATCAGCCGGGTGAGGCTCCGGTGCCACCACAGGAGCAGCAGGACCAGCGCGGCAGCGGTGAGGGCCAACTGGCCCAGCGCCGGGCCCCACTCGCCGTCGCCGGCGCCCTGGACGGCGTCGACCGCGGTGGCGGGGGGCACCCAGCGCAGCACGTCGGCGGCCGGTTCCAGGGTGGACAGCCCGTTCTCGCCGGACAGCTTCTGCATGCCGATGTTCACGAACTGGATGCCGACGGCGATGATCAGGCCGCTCAGCAGGGCCAGGTCGCGCCCCTTGCGGCTGGTCAGCAGCCGCACGTTGGCGGTGGCGACGGCACGGGCGAGGGCCACGCACACCAGCAGCACCAGCGGCACCGCGAGTACCGCGGTCGCGGCGGCGGCCCCGCCGTGCGCGACGGCGAGGACCGAGCCGAGGACCAGGATCAGGGTGAACAGCGGGCCGGTGCCGAGCAGCGAGGAGACCAGCAGCGAGACCATCAGCGGGCCGGGCCGCAGCGGCAGCATCACCAGCCGGCTGGGGTCCAGGGTCTCGTCGCCGCTGGAGAAGAACAGCGGCATCACCGCCCAGCCCAGGGCGAGCACCGCGACGAGGGTGGTGACCAGCGCCGCGGCGTGGTCGTTGCCGCGCACCGCGAGCAGCCCCAGCAGTTGCAGCGCGGCGAAGAGCACCGCGAGCACCATCGAGGTGACGTAGGCGGCGCGCCGCCGGCCGGACTGCCGCAGCCCGTTGCGGAGCAGCGTGAGCTTCAGCCGGACGAAGACGGGGAGGATGACGGAGACCGGCGCGGTGCGCGGACGGTCGGACGGCACGGCCGCCCGGGCGCCGTCCCGGCCGGTGGTGGCGGGAAGGCTCATCGGGCGCCGCCGCCCAGCCAGTCCAGGTCGTGGCCGGCGCCGCGGTCCCCGGCACCGACCAGCTCCAGGAAGGCGTCCTGCAGGGTGGCCGCCTCGCCGCGGACCTCCGCGGTCGGGCCCTGGGCGCGGATCCGGCCGCCGGCCATCACCGCCACCCAGTCACACAGCGACTCGACGAGTTCCATCACATGGCTGGAGAAGACGACGGTGGCACCCGACCCGGTGTAGCGCTCCAGCACCCCGCGGATGGTCTGCGCGGAGACCGGGTCCACCCCCTCGAACGGCTCGTCCAGGAACAGCACTTCCGGGTTGTGCAGCAGCGCCGCGGCCAGGCCGATCTTCTTGCGCATGCCGGTCGAGTAGTCGACGACCAGCTTGTGCTGGGCCCCGGCCAGGTCGAGCACCTCCAGCAGCTGGGTGGCGCGCTTGTCGACCTCGTCACCGGGCAGGCCGCGCAACCGTCCCATGTACTCCAGGAGTTCGCGGCCGGACAGCCGCTCGAAGAGGCGCAGGCCCTCGGGGAGGACGCCGATCCGCGCCTTCACCTCCAGCGGGTCCCGCCAGACGTCGTGCCCGGCTATCTCGACCGTGCCGGTGTCGGGCCGCAGCAGACCGGTGATCATGGAGAGGGTGGTGGTCTTGCCCGCGCCGTTGGGGCCGACGAGTCCGACGAACCGGCCCGCGGGGAGTTCGAGATCGATGCCGGCGACGGCGACCTGCTCGCCGTAGCGCTTCCACAGACCGGAGATCCGGACCGCGGGGCCCGGGACGGCCGAGGTCTGTTCGATGTGCTCTGGCTGCCGTGTCACCAGTGGTGCCTTTCGACGTACGCGTGGGGGGCCGGTCGCACCCCCTCCGGGCACACCCTACGGGCGGTCAGGCGGCCCGTACCGTCACGGAACGGTCACCGGCCGCCGCCCGCCGGCGGGTTCGGACGCGCCCGGCGCCGCACCGCCCGGGTCAGCGTCCGCACGCGTACGCCAGCGCGCTCACCAGCTCCTCCGCGTCCGGCAGCCAGCGGTTGGTGGCGGTGGGCCGGCACACCCACTGCACCGCGCCGCGCGAGCCGACCCGGGTCGGGGGCGCCAGCACGTAGTCGCCCTCGCCGTGCGGGACCAGGTCCACCGAGGCCGGCGCCCAGCCCAGCCGCTGCACCAGCCCGGGCACCTTGGGCGCGGCGCCGGGGAGCACGAAGAAGTGGATGCGGCGGTCCGGGGTGCAGGTGACCGGTCCCAGTTCGACGCCCAGCCGCTCCATCCGGGCCAGCGCGAGGAAGCCGGCGCTCTCCGGGACGTCCAGGGTGTCGAAGGTGCGGCCGGTGGGGAGCAGGATGGCGGCGTGCGGGGTCCGGTGCCACATCCGGCGGGCCGCCACCGCGCTGCCGGTCGCCTGCGCCGGCCAGTCGGCGGAGAGCGGATGGGCGCCGGGGGAGGGGCAGTCGGCGGCGCCGCAGGAGCAGCGTTCCATGCCGGCGCCGGCCTCCAGCCAGGTGCCGGGGACGACGTCCCAGTGGCGCTCCTCGGCGTAGCGGACCGCGGCCTCGGGCAGCCGCTCGCCACGCTGTACGGGGATCCGGCGGCTTGCGGCGGCGTCCCGGGCGACGTCGCCGGAGCCGTCCCTGGTCTCTTCCACGGTCTCTTCCACGCCCGTCTCAACTTCCCCGGTCGGCAGGGGTTACGGGACGGGGCACGGCACGGCGGGGAGCACCGTCAGGTCACGTGGGGCGCATGGGTGCATGGGCGGGGGCGCGTGGGGGACTTCGAAGCCGTGAACGGGTAGCCACCTTCCGTGATGGGGGGTTGAAATGTCCGCCGGCCGCACTGCGCACCCTGGGCGGCCTCCGTCTTCCCCGTCCTCACCGCGGGTGCGGGGCGGCCGTTCCGGCCGCGCGCACGATGCGGGTGAATACGGGCAAGTCTTGCATTCTCCGTATATCCGCTGGGCAGTGATCACCAGGGACGGCGTTCATCCTGAACGCACAGCAGTCACAGGGGGTAGAGCCATGGCCGCTAGGCCGCTTGTGGCGCGGCAGCCGAACGAGAGGCTGCAGGCGCTCATTCAGGAAGCCGGCTGCTCCAACGCCGGTCTGGCACGCCGCGTCAACATGTGCGGGGCCGAGCACGGCCTCGACCTGCGCTACGACAAGACGTCGGTGGCCCGCTGGCTGCGCGGCCAGCAACCCAGGGGCCGCGCGCCGGGCATCATCGCCGAGGCGCTCGGCCGCAAGCTGGGCCGCACCGTCACCATCGACGAGATCGGCATGGCCAACGGCAAGAACCTCGCCTCGGGCGTGGGCATGCAGTTCTCGCCGACCGTCCTCGGCGCCATCGAGCAGGTCTGCGAGCTGTGGCGGAGCGACGTCGGCCGCCGCGACTTCCTCAGCGGCACCACCGTCGCCGCCTCGGCCCTGGTCGAGCCCAGTCGCGACTGGCTGATCACCGGGCCGGACGCCCAGGTGGCCCGCTCGGCCGGGTCCCGGGTGGGCATGTCGGACGTCGCGGCGGTGCGGGCCACCACCGAGGCGATCGTCGAGCTGGACCACCGGTACGGCAGCGGGCACGTGCGCCCGGTCGTGGTCCACTATCTGAACAGCGTGGTCTCCGGGCTGCTCGCCGGGTCCTACCGGGAGCCGGTCGGGCGGGAACTCTTCGCCGCGGTGGCCCGGTTGACCGAACTGGCCGGGTACATGGCGGTCGACACCGGCCAGCCGGGGTTGGCGCAGCGCTACTACATCCAGGCGCTGCGGCTGGCCCAGGCCGCCGGCGACCGCGGCTACGGCGGCTACGTGCTCGCGGCGAGCATGAGTCACCTCGCCGCCCAGCTGGGCAACCCGCGGGAGATCGCCCAACTGGCCAGGGCGGCGCAGGAGGGCGCGCGCGGGCAGGTCCCGCCGCGCGCGGAGGCGATGTTCCACGCGGCCGAGGCGCGCGGTCACGCGCTGCTGGGCGACGCCCGCGCCGCCGAGTCGGCCTCCGGCCGGGCGCAGCAGGCGCTGGACCGGGCCGAGGCGGCCGCCGACTCGGGCGACGACCCGCAGTGGATCAGTCACTTCGACCGGTCCTACCTGGCCGACGAACTCGCCCACTGCCACCGCGACCTCGGCCAGGCCGAGTCGGCCCGGCAGCGCGCGGAGGAGACCCTGGCGGGGCTCCCGGAAGGCCGCGTACGGCGGCGCGCGATCGCGACGCTGCTGCTGGCGACGGCCCAGGTGCAGCAGCGGGACGTGGAGCAGGCGTGCCACACCGGCACCCGCGCGGTGGAACTCCTGGGCAGTCTGCGGTCCAACCGGGGCGCGGAGTACCTGGACGACCTCCAGCAGCGGCTGGAGCCGTTCCGGGACGAGCCGGTGGTGCGGGAGTTCGGCGAGCGCCTGGAGGTGTACGCGGCGTAGCCGCCGAGCCGGCGGCCCGTCCGGGCCGCCACCGCGGTGCGGTGTGCGGAGGTCCCCGGCGAGGGCGCCGGGGGCCTCCTGCCGTGCCGGGCCCGGGCGGGACCGGGCGCCGGCCCGGGCGGGGCGCCGAGGCGCCCCGCGGCGCAGGACCGGAACACCGGCCCTGGCCGGGCGGTGTGACGGATGACGCGCGTAGCCGGGGGCGCGCCATCGGGCGGCGGGCTCGAGCGCTGGTCGTGCCGGGTGCCCGGGAGATAGAGGACAGCGCGGCGGAAGGCCGTACAACCTGCGCAAAGGTCCGCCCGGGTGGTGCGGCCGGGCCCCTGCCGTGGCAGTGCGCCGTCCGCCGACCCGGTAGCGTGAGCCGACGATTCCGTAAGTTCCGCAACAGCCATAGGAGTCCCGGTGACGCAGAGCGGACAGGGAAATGAGCCGCAGCCTGCTGCGGTCCCGCCCGCGCACGAGGGCGTCGTGCTGCCCCCTCACGGCGACCAGTGGGCCCCTGAGCAGCAGGCGGCTCCGGCCGGCGGCCAGCCGTGGGGCCAGCCGTGGGGACCGGAGGGCGGGCCGCAGCACGGCGGGCCGCAGCAGCCCTCGGGCCAGGCCCTCCCGCAGCCGCCCGCACCGGGACAGTTGCCGCCCGCGCAGCAGCCGTACGGCCAGCTCCCTCCGGCGCAGCAGCCGTACGGACAGCTGCCGCCGTCCGCGCAGCCGGGGCAGGCACCGTACGGCGGCGGCCCGCAGCCGGGCCCGTCACCGTACGACCCGCAGCCCGGCCCGTCACCGTACGACCCGCAGTACCACCCGGGCGCGGCGGCGCCCGGCGGCCAGGCCCCGCAGCAGCCGTACGGCGGCCCGCCGCAGCCGGCGCCCCAGCAGCCCCAGCCGTACGGGCAGCCGCAGGGCCTGCCCTACGGGCAGCCGCAGCCCGGCGCGGCGCCGCAGCCGGGCCTGCCCGGCGGTCCGGCCGGTGCCCCGCAGGCTCAGCCCCCCGCACAGCCCTCGCCGCAGCTGCCCCGGCTCCAGCCGCACCCGCCGCAGGGTTCCGCTCCGGGCGGGCAGGCCCCGGCCGAGCAGACCCGGGTGCTGCGGCCCATCACCGCGGACACCCCGCCCCCGGCCGGGAGCCAGGGGTTTGACGCCGAGGCCACCCAGCTCATACCCCCCACCGCCGTCCCCGCTCCCGGTGCCGCCGACAGCGAGGCGACCCAGCTGATCGCCCCGGTGCCGGGTGCGACCGGCGCCGCGCTGCCGCTGCCGCCGGAGAACGCGCCCGCCCCGCAGGCCCAGGCCCAGCCCTCGGCGATGCCGCTGCCGCCGGAGACCGCCGGCCGCGGCCGCCGCCGGCGCCCCGAGTCCCCGGCCGAGTCGACGACGCAGCTGCGCCGGATCACCGGGCCGCCCGCGGGCGCCGGTGCGCCGGGTGCCGCGGAGGAGACCCAGGTGCTGCCGGGGCCGGTCCCGGCCCACGGCGGCGCGCCCGGCCACGGCGGGCCGCAGCCGCCGCACCCGGGCGGCGCCCCGTACGCCATCCGCCCCGGCCGCCCGGAGGACCGGCAGCCGCCCGCCGAGTTCGACGGCCTGTTCCGGGCCGACGGAGCCGGTGCCGCGCCCGGCGCCCAGCCCGCCGACTCCACCCAGCAGCTGCCGCTCTACGACGACGCGGCCCAGCCGCCCGCCGGGCCCGGCTACGGGCACGGTGGCGGGCACGGCGGCGATGACGGCGGCGGGCCCGCCCGCCGCCGCAAGCCCGCCGTGCTGATCGGCATCGTCGTCGCGGGCTGTGCCATCGCCGGCCTGGCGGCCGGCGCGGCGATCAGCGCCGGCGGCGACGACGGGGACGACAAGAAGAAGGACGACGCCAAGAGCACGGCGCCCACCACCTCGGCGAGCCCGGAACCGACACCGACCGCCGACCCGGTCGAGACGCAGGCGAAGGCGCTGGACCAGCTGCTCGCGGACAGCAACGACAGCCGCGCCTCGGTGATCAAGGCCGTCGGCAACATCAGGACCTGCAAGGACCTGACCAACGCGGCCAAGGACCTGCGCGCGGCCGCCGGGCAGCGCAACGGCCTGGTGACGCGGCTGAGCGAGATCTCGGTGGACAAACTCCCCGACCACGCCAAGCTGACCGCCGCGCTGAACAAGGCGTGGAAGTCCTCGGCGGCGGCGGACAACCACTACGCGGCCTGGGCCGACCAGGTCAAGGGCAAGAAGGGCTGCCACAAGGGCAAGGCGCGGACGACCCGTCAGGTCGGGCTCGCCGAGCGGGCGAGCGGCGAGGCCACCAAGGCCAAGGAGGAGGCCGCCACGCTGTGGAACGGCATCGCCTCCCGCTACAAGCTGACCCAGCGTCAGGCGGGCCAGCTCTGACGGTGCCGCCGCCGGGCGGCCCGGCGGCGGCCGGTGCGCGGGCGGACGGCATCCCCGCCGCCCGCCCGCACGCCGCCGGTCAGCTCCGCCGGGAGAAGTCCGCCAGGGTCTCGCTGACGTCGACGAAGCCGTCCCGGACCGCGACCAGCCGGCCGTTCCGCACCACCTGGTAGGTGACGTTGGCGTTCACGATCCGCGGGTAGTGGTGCACGGCCAGCTTGTCGCTGAACCTCCAGCGCAGCGCCGGGGTGAGCCCGCCGGTGTCGACCGCGGGTCCCCGGTTCAGCTGGCGGCGGACCGAGGCGATGCCGACGTCGTCCCGGTCCAGCGACAGCAGGACCGACCGCAGCACGGTGTAGGCGATCCAGGTGGTCTGGGAGCCCGGGTCGGCCGGGTCGATCCGCTCGTCCTCGAACGCGTACCGGTTGATGACCCGGTTCATCTCCTGCCAGCGCGGATCGTCCGCGGCCGGGTACCAGCCGGTGGCGTACGCCCCCTCCAGCGCGCTCCGCTTCCCCCCGGTGCTGTCCACCAGGGACTGGCGGACGCTGCCGAGGATGGAGGCGATCCGCACCTTGGGGTTGTCCTTCCGCAGACGGCGGAAGGAGTCGAAGAAGGTGTTGGTGCGCTTGCCGAGCGCCGCGGTGACGCAGGACCGGTCGGACACGCCGGTCCCGGCCGCCACGGTGTCCGGCCCCTGGCTGCCGCTCACCCCGTCCAGGGCGTGCTGCGCCTGCCGGGTGTAGTCCGAGGCGTCCTCGGGGGCCCGGACGTCGGTGGCCGGGCGGCGCTTGCCCGCCGCCAGGCCCGCGTCGAGCAGGTCGGGCAGCTCGTCCCCGGCGATGGTGTCGGGGCGGACCAGGGAGACCCGGTCGCAGACGGCGGCGAGCTGCCGACCGTTGCCCGCCAGCAGGGCCGCCTGGCCCCCGTTGACCGGGAACGAGACCGGGCTGGTGAACTCCTCCTGGGACAGCCCGTAGCCGCCGATGTAGGGGATGCCGGCCACCTCCAGCGGCGCCATGAAGGCCCGGGCGTGCTGGCTGTACGAGCCGACGACGGCGACGGCGCCCTCGTCCACGGCGCGCTGCGCGCAGTGCCCGGCCCGCACGTAGTCGTTCTGCTCGTTGCAGGTGATCACCCTGAGCCGGCGGCCGTGGATGCCGCCGGTGTCGTTGACCCACCGGGCGTATGCCTGCGCCATGGCGGGCATGCCCGGCATGTTGGTGGCGTTGGTACCTTCGGGGGCCCAGGTCATCACGGTGATCGGATCGTTTCCGGGACCCCCCGAGGTCCCCGGAATCGACCCGCAGCCGGTCATCAGCGACGCGCTGACCACCGAACACAGGGCCACTGCGGATGTGCGGAGGAAGCGTGGGCTGGGTCGCCGCGTTCCGGTCATGTGGCGGAGCCTGGCGTTCCCCCGGGAATGCCCGCGATCCGTAAGATCGACGCCAGATGTCCTGGGGGTGAATTGCGGGGGCCGGGACCGGCGCAACTGTGAAGAACGTACGATCGGTGACCGTGCAAGGTTCGGAGAAGTCTTCCCGTCGCGCCCGCCGCTCCACCACCATGGGCGCCATGCCGCTCAATGACATGCCGTGGTGGCGCTGGCGCAGCAATGTCCGCTCGGCGCTGCACATGCTCTCCGACCCGGTCTTCCAGCAGGAGTGCTGGCTGGCCGGGCAGGACGGATACGGTGACGTCACCGACGCCGTCTACCGGCTGGTGGAGGACACCTGGCTGGACAACTGGTCGGCCGAGAAGTACGTCGGGACGATCTTCCGCGACTCGCAGGAGGCCGCGCTCGTCGACGTGGCCGTGCTCCGGGTGCTGCGCATCATGCACCAGGTGGGCGCGGACGCGCCGGTCTCCGCCTACCTGGAACACCACGGTTGGCCGGAAGCTGTCCGTGCGGCCCGGGACGCCCATGTGCGGCTGGCGGCGAACGACGGCGAGGACCCCGACGTGGCTCCGCACCCGTTGCATGTTCTTGCCATGATGACGCGCGCTTTCTGAGCTCCGGCCGGGGTGTGCCACGCTATGGACCCATGAGCGAGTCGCGATCTGCCGTCCCCGACCAGTACATCCTCACGCTGTCCTGCCCCGACAAGCAGGGCATCGTGCACGCCGTGTCCAGCTTCCTGTTCATGACCGGCTGCAGCATCGAGGACAGTCAGCAGTACGGCGACCGTGACACGGGGCTGTTCTTCATGCGGGTGCACTTCCGGGCCGAGGAACCGGTCACGCCGGAGAGCCTGCGGGCCAGCTTCGGCGCGGTGGGCGAGTCCTTCCGGATGGACTGGGCGATCCACCGGGCCGACGAGAAGATGCGGGTCGTGCTGATGGTCTCGAAGTTCGGGCACTGCCTGAACGACCTGCTGTTCCGCACCTGGATCGGGGCGCTGCCGATCGAGATCGCGGCCGTGGTGTCCAACCACGAGGACTTCGCGGAGCTGGTCGCCTCCTACGACGTGCCGTTCCACTACCTCCCGGTCACCAAGGAGACCAAGGCGGAGGCCGAGGAACGGCTGCTGGAGCTGGTCCGCGCCGAACAGGTGGAGCTGGTGGTGCTCGCCCGCTACATGCAGGTGCTCTCGGACTCCCTGTGCAAGGAGCTTTCCGGCCGCATCATCAACATCCACCACTCGTTCCTGCCCAGCTTCAAGGGCGCCAAGCCGTACCACCAGGCGCACGCCCGGGGTGTGAAGCTGATCGGCGCCACGGCGCACTACGTCACCGCCGACCTGGACGAGGGCCCGATCATCGAGCAGGAGGTCGAGCGGGTGGGGCACGAGGTCACCCCGGACCAGCTGGTCGCGGTGGGGCGCGACGTGGAGTGCCAGGCGCTGGCGCGGGCCGTGAAGTGGCACAGCGAGCGGCGGGTGCTGCTCAACGGCGCCCGCACCGTCGTCTTCGCCTGACCGCGCGTCTCCGCCCGACCGCGCTCCGGCGCCCGTGTACGGCCGTCTTCGGTCGGCCGCGCTCCGGGGCCCGTACCGTCGTCTCGCCTGACGCCGCTCCGGGGCCGCTGCCGCCCGGGACGTCCACGCCGCCCCGGGCCCCGGCCCCGGCGGTCCCACCCGGACCGGCGGCCGGCGGTCCGGGTCACCGCGGTGCCCCGGAACGGGGGTGCCCCGGCGCGCCGGACCGGGCGAGCCCCCGGCTCCGCCGTCACATGCGGGACATCGAGGCCGTCGCCAGCAGTACGTCGTGGATCGCCTGCGGGTCCCCGACCTGCCCGGCGGCCGCCTCCTGCGGTGGCACGTGCCCCGCGGCCAGCTGGTAGAAGGTCTCGCGGTCCAGGGTGATGTGCGCCACCTCGCCCTCCGGGCCGGCGGTGGCCCCGGGCGAGTCCAGCGCGATGAACCACTCACCGCCGCCGGAGTCCTCCACCTCCAGCCGCAGCGAACGGCCCGGGGTACCGGCGGCCACCAGCTGCCGGGGCGGGCCCGCCCGGCCGGAGCGCCGGCGGTCGGCGAGGACCTTCGGCAGCCGGCGCGCGTACAGGTCCACCATGCGGTGGAAGTGCGCCGAGGTCGGCGGCTGGTACGGGTAGTCCACGGCGTCCGCGATGTCGCCGGCGTGCACCCAGCAGCCGAAGGCCCGGTCGAGGTAGGCGTCCGGCAGCGGCAGCCGCAGGTCCCCGAACGGGACCGCGAGCGTGTGCACCCGCCGCCCGGCGAAGGACGCGGCCCGGACCAGCGCGTGGACCTGCGCCCGCCACGGTTCCCGGACGTCACCCGGCTGCCGTCCGGCGCCGCGGTACCGGCCCTGCACCGGGCCCGCCCCGAAGGGCCCGGCCCCGCCACCGGTGAACCGGCCGGGGACGGACGGGAAGGGGCCGGAGCCGGCGACGTCCGGCGGTGAGCCCGGGGCGGCCGGCTCCACCGGGTCCTGCCGCCAGGCCGCCTCGGTCCGGGCGACCGGGGCGGCGGGCGCGTCCGGGCCGAGCGGGTCCGGCAGGCCGAGGGCGGTGGCCAGGATGCCGTCCACCGCCGACAGGTGCCCGATCACCCCGGCGACCGTGGTGTCCCGGCCGGCGGGCCGCTCGCTCTCGAACCACCGCAGCCGGACCGGGGCCCGCCACTCGGCCGAACCCATGTCCCGCAGCAGCGCGTCCAGCCGGGCGGCCTCGGCGTCGTACGCGGCGGCCCACTCCGGCACCGGGATACGGGCCGGACGGCGGCCCAGGCAGCCCGCCAGCACCCGGGCGCGGAGCATCGGGTCGAGGTCGAGACTGCCCTCCGGCTGGAGCAGGCTCACCGCGTCACGCAGCCGCAGCGCCTCCTCCGCGCACGGCACGCAGTCGTTGAGGTGCGCCTCCACCGCGGCCGTCTCCTCGCCGGAGCAGGCGGCCAGCGCCCACGCGCCGAGCAGTGACTTGAGCACCCGGTGCGAGCGCTCGGCCCGGTGCTCGGCCCGGGCCGCGGGAGTGGCCGGGCCGGGCGGTCCTCCGGGCGCGGAGGCGCCCGGCCGCTCCGGGGCGGCCGGCTCCGGCGGGTGCGGTGTCACGGCGTCCGGTCCGCCGGCCCCGGTGGGTGCTCCGGGGTGTTCCCCGGTGGGCGGCCCGGCTCCGGCGCGGTCCGCGCCGGAGGCCCGCCGGCCGTCCGGGGCGCCCGGGCCGTCGCCGGCAGCGGGTACGGCACCCGCTCCCCGCGGCGCGCCCGGTTCCGGTGGGGCCGCGGCGCCGCGGGGGCGCGGGCCCGGTCCGGTCGGCCAGTGCCTGCCGTCCTCGGCGGCCGCGCGCGGTGGCGGTATGCGGGGCCGCTCCGCGGCGGCCGGCCGCTCGTCGCCGCCGGAGCCGCCGCCCGGGCCGGAGCCGGTGCGGTGGGAGCCGGCTCCGCCGCCGGGCCCGCGGGTGCCCCGACCGCCGCCGTCCCCGCATCCCGGCCCGCCGTCGCACCCGGCGTCACCGTCGTACCCGGCGTCACCGTCGGAGCGGCCGGAGCCACCGTGGCCGTCGTGACCGCCAGAGCCGCCGATGCGCTCGGAGCCGTCGAAGCGTTCGGAGCCGCCGTGGCCGCCGGGTTCGCGGTCGTCGGGTTCGCGGTCGTGGTGCCGGTCCGGTCCGCGCGCCCCGCTCACAGCGCCCGTCCACGGTCGGGCGGTACGGCGGGATCCGGCAGGCCGGCGTTGGCCGTGGAGAGCAGTTGCAGGCCGAGCCGGAGCCGCCGCCGTGCCTCGTCCTCGGTCACACCCAGCGCGGCGGCCGCCTGGCGGTAGTCGCGGCGGTGGAAGTAGGCGAGTTCCAGCGCCGCGCGCAGCGGCGCGGGCATCGAGGTGACGATGTAGTCGGCGCGGGCGGCGGCGGAGGCGTCCCGGATCTTGGCCTCGACCTGCTGCGGGGAGGCCGGGCAGCCGTCCGTCACCGAGGCGGTCTCGACCTCGCGGAGCCGGTTGACGGCGTGCCGGTGGGTGAGGGTGGCGACCCAGGAGCGCAGCGAGCCGTGCTTGGGGTCGTAGGCGTCCGGCTGTTCCCAGATGTAGCCGAAGACCTCGCGGGTGACGCGGTCGGCGGCGTCCTCGTCGTCCAGGATGCGGTAGGCGAGATGGTGGACGAGCGAGGCGAAGCGGTCGTACAGCTCACCGAGTGCGGCGGCCTCGCCACGTGCCAGCCGCTGCTGCATTCTGCGGTCCCAGCGGGGTGGTGCGTCGTGCGCCATGCGGCCCCCATCCCAGTGTCGGTAGCCCTGCAGTCGTCCCCGGATCCCGCGGAGTCTGCCGCGACTATGCCGTTTCTCGCATCGAATGTAGTGCGAACGACCGATGGGACAGGCCCGTTCCGGGCAATGTGCCCCGCGCGGGTGGATGCGGATGGTATTGGGCCCGTCACTTTGCGAGGAAACGTTGCGCCACCGGGTTGCCCCGGGACGTAGGGTCGTGGTCTGCGGTTGACACCGGGTGGCGGGGGCCACCGGGCGGTGCCCGGGACCGCGGGCGGGGGCGTGACCACCCTCCGCGCCGCGCGGGCCCCGGGGGTTCCGGCGCCCGACGTCCGCCCGGTTCCCGGCCGCCGCCGGGTACCGGGGGTGTTTCGGGGGCGGGAGCGCGGGCAGCCGCACTCGGGAACGGTCTATTCCGGTTCATGGCGAGCGAAGGGCGTCGGGGCGTGATGTTGAAGGTGACGGAGGCGGTACGGGGGGAGTGGGCCGTGCTGAGCGTCTCCGGCGAGATGGACCTGGTGACCTCCCCGGCCGTCCGCCAGCACGTGCACGACGCGGTGGCGGACGGCCGCCACGCCGTGGTCCTGGACCTGTCGGAGGTCCGGTTCTGCGACTCCAGCGGGGTGGGCGTGCTGATAGCGACGCGCCGGCTGCTGCGCTCCTGTTCGGGCCGGCTGCGGCTGATCCTCCCGGCCCAGGACGCGCCGGACGGCTCCCATGTGAACCGGGTCCTCGCGGCGCTCGGCGTGCGCCGGCTGTTCGAGGTCTACCCGGACGTGGCCGCGGCCACCGAGGCGGCCGCCGCGTAGTGCGCCCGCCGCCGGCCGCGGCGCGGCCCGCGGCGGGTGTCAGCCCGCCCGGTCGTCCGCGGTGCCCGGCGGGCTGCCGCCCCCGGGGCCGCCCGCCGGGGCGGCATGCCACGGCAGGTCCGCCCGCACCACGAAGCCGCCGCCGCGGGTGGGGCGGGCGTCGAACGACCCGCCCAGCGACTGGGCCCGTTCCCGGAGCCCGACCAGGCCGTGGCCGCCGCCCGGCAGCCGGGGAGCGGTGGCGCCGGCGTCCGGCGGCCCGTTGCGGACCTCGACCAGGAGGCCGTTCCCGGCCGGGTCCCGCTCGCTGACGCGCACCTCGACCCGTGCTCCCGGCGCGTGCTTGCGCACATTGGTCAGGGCTTCCTGGACGGTCCGGAAGGCCGCGCGCTCCACCGCCTCCGGGCGGCCGTCCCACTCCGGGGCGCCGTGTGCGTAGTCCGCCTGGTACGTCACGTCGAGCGCGCTCACCTCGATCAGCCGGGGCAGGTCCGCCAGGCGCGGCTGCGGGGTGAGGTCCACCGCGCCGCCGCCCGCCTTGCGCAGGATGCCGACCATGTGGCGCAGCTCGTCGAGGGTCCGCACGGACAGCTCCCGGATGGTCCGGGCACCCTCCCGCGCCTTCGGGTCGGCGGTGCTGATCTGCACCGCTCCGGCCTGCAGGCTGATCAGGCTGACCTGGTGGGCGACCACATCGTGCATCTCGCGGGCGAGCCGGGCCCGCTCGGTCCCCACCACCCGCTCGGCGAGCAGGCGGTCCGCGTGGGCGCGGCTGCGGGTGAGTTCCGCCACCCGGTCGGCGAGCTCGCGGCGGGTGCGCACCAGCAGGCCGAGGGCGATCGGGCCGACCGAGGTGACGCAGGAGTCGATCAGGGTGAGGGTGTTCTCGCGGTAGGCGGTGAGTTCGAGGTCGGAGACCGGCCAGGGCACGAAGTGCGCCGCGGCCAGGAGCGGTGCGCAGAGAGCCGGCAGCCGCCGGTCGGTGCGGCGTGCGGCCACCGTGTAGAGGGCGATCATCGGCGCGAACCAGACGTAGCCGATGAGGATGCCGGGCAGGGTGGCGAGGAAGACCAGGACCGGGAAGCGGCGGCGGAACAGCAGCACGGCCGCCGCCACCAGCGAGACGTTCAGCTCCAGGCCGAAGGTGACGCCGTTGACGAGCAGGGCGTCGGCGACGCCGAACAGGACCGGGACGTACAGCGCCGCCGGGCGCCGCAGCCGGCTCCACGGGCCCTCGCGGCGCCGCCCGCCGTCCGCCGGCGGTCCGCCGCCGGGCCGTTCGGCGTCCGCCGGCCGGTGGATGTGCTCCGGCAGCCCGGGGCCCGCCGGCGGCCGGCTGTGTTCGGGCCGCCGGGTGTGTGGGGGCTGCTGGGTGTGTTGGGGCTGCTGGGTGTGTTCGGGACGCAGGGCCTGCTCGGGACGCTGGGAGTCTTCGGGGCGTCCCGCCGCGGCCGGGTGTGCTCCGGCGGCTCCGTCCGTGCCGTCGGCTCCGGGCCGCCTCATATCGTGCCGCCCGCGGCGGGTCTGCCCGCCACCAGTCCGGCCCGGTCGGCGACGATCGCCGCCTGGACCCGGTTCAGCCCGCCCAGCTTGCCCAGCACCGCCCGCACGTGGTCCTTGACCGTGCTGGGTGCGAGCCCCATCCGCGCGGCGATCTGCGGATTCGCTAGCCCTTCGCCGAGCAGCGCCAGCACCTCGCGCTCCCGCGGGGTCAGCGCCCGCACCGCGGTGGCCGCCGTGGCCTCCGCCTCGGCGGCCAGGAAGCCGCCGATGACCGCCCGGGTGACGCCCGGGTCCAGCACGCTGCCGCCCTGGGCGAGGGTGCGGACGGCCCGCACCAGTTGCTCCGGGTCGGTGTCCTTGAGTAGGAAGCCGGCCGCCCCGGCGCGCAGCGCGGCCGCGAGGTACTCCTGCGCGTCGAAGGTGGTGAGCATGGCCACCGCCGGGGGCCGGGGGCGGGCCCGCAGCTGCCCCAGCACGGTCAGCCCGTCCACGTCGGGCATCCGGATGTCCAGCAGCACCACGTCGGCACCGCTGCCCGTCACCCGGTCCACCGCGTCACCGCCGGAGCAGTCGGCGACGACCTCGATGTCCGGGGCCGTCCCGAGGATCAGCCGTAGTCCGGACCGGACGAGTTGCTCGTCGTCCACCACAGCAACACGGATCACCAGCCGCTCCCTTTTCCCTGTCGACTCGGTGGACGCATTTCGTCACCCGGGGCGTTCCAAGAGTGCCCCACGACTCCAAGGAAGTGGAGCCCTGGGCTCCGTCCATGGGCGGGATCACCCCCGCCGAGTGGCGGGGGTGGGGCAAGACCAGCGGCGGATTTCGTATCCGGCGGTTACCCGGCAGAGTGCCTCACATGCCGCACGATCCCGCGGGGGCCACCCTGACCCCCGCCCGCTCCACCTCGTGCCACCGCGCTCAACGGCGCTCGGTGGCGGCCCTGGCGGCCTCCGGCGTCGTCACGGGGTGGACAGCGGAGTGCGGCATCCGGTCACAGGCCGCCGCGCCCCCCACACGCGGCGGCCTGTCGACCGTCCCGCACGCCGCGCGGCGGGAGGGGGCCGCGCGGACCGGGGACTTCCGGGGGCAGTGCCGCACCGGGGACTCTCGGCGGCAGTGCCGCACCGGGGGCGTCCGCCGGGCCGGTGCGCAGCCGCCGGACCCCGACGCCCGCCGGACCGGGTCCGCGGGCGCCGTCGTCCCGCCGCCCGCCGGCCGTCACCGCCGGACGCACCGCCCGGCGCCCGGCCGGGACCGGGTGCCCACCGGCCGGGAGCGGCCGGCCGCGGCCCGGGACGGTCTCGGCGAGCGGGACCACCACGATTCGCGGTGCGGCCGGAGTCAGCTCCGCGCCCCGTACGAGACCAGCAGCTGACCGGCCCCCCGCGGGGGGAGGGGCCGGTCGGCTGCCGGAAGCCGTCGCGGCGCCGCGGAGGAGACGACCCGCCGCGCCGCGGCTCGAACGTCCCGTCCGGCCCGACCAGCCGGACGGGACGGTGCGCCGTGGGTGGCCGCGCCGCCGCGGCCACCCACGGCGGTCCCGGTGGCCGTCGCCGGACGTGAGGTTCCGGCGGGTGTCACCGGACGTGAGGATTCCGGCGGGTGTCACCGGACGCCGTCACCGGACACGGCGGGGCCCGACGCCGGCGCTCCCGGAGCGCCCGGGGGTGACCGAGGTGCGACGGGCCGCTGTTGACGCTGGAGCGGGCCGCGGAGGAGCCTGGACGTTCGTGGCCGTTCCCGGCCGGCCGAGCCGAGGGGTACCGCTGTGCGCGCATACGACGAACAGGCGATGGACCGGACGCCGGGGCGGCCCGACCGCCGGGCCGCGGCCGTCGCGGCCCGGGAGGCGGCGGCCCCGCCGGGCGCGGTGCTCACCGCCCTCCAGCGGACCGCGGGCAACGCGGCGGTGGCACGGCTGCTGGCCGGGCGGGGCGGGCCGGCCGCGCTGCGGGACGCCGTCGTGCAGCGGGCGCCGGTGCGCCGCGAGCGGCGGCGGGCGGCGAACGACTCCCCCTACTCCGGCCGGCCGAGGTCGGCGCGCCAGCAGGAGCAGCGGGGCTTCGACCCGGCCGAGGCCCGGCCGCAGCAGCTGCCGGTCGCGGGGCCCGCCGGCGAGACCATCTGGAGCGGGACCCGGCGCGACATCGGGTTCACGCCGGAGACGGTGGCCGCCGTGCTCGCCGGCACCGAGAGCCGGGTGGAGAACGGGCGGACGGAGTACCGGTGCGCCGTGTGCGACACCTTCATCCCCCGCCTGGGGGCGCGCCGGGACGACGACGGCAACCGGTACGTCACCATCGACCACGTCTCCGGGATCATCGCGTATGTGCAGAGCCGGGCCGAGGTGATGAGCTGGCAGGTCGGCGGCCGCCGGGTGCACGCGATCAGCCGGGCCGAGGCGAAGCGCTGGGCCAACGACCTGGACAACCTGCGGGTGCTGTGCGCCCAGCCGTGCAACGGCGGGACCCGCGCGGCGCGGAGCGAGAGCCGGCGGTACGACACCGACAAGGCGGTGTGGTGGGCCGGGTAGACCGCACCGGCGCACCGGCCGGTGCGCGGTCCCGTCCCCGCGGTGGTGCCCGGCCCCGCACGTGACGGGCCGGGCACCGCGCACCTGGCCCGCACCCCGGCACCGGCGCCTGGCGACGCTCGGGCTCCCCGGCCGGGACCCGCACCGGCTCCCGTGCGGGGTGACGCGTCGACTGCTCGGCGGAGCCACGCGCCGACGGGCGGGCCGAGTCACACGCCGGCTCCCCGGTGAAGTCACGCGCCGACGGGCGGACCGGGCCATGTGTACGTTCCCCGGCCGGGACCCGCACCGGCTCCCGTGCGGGGCCATGCGCCGGCTCCCGCACCGGCTCCCGTGCGGGGCCACGCGCCGGCGGGCGGGCCGGGGCCCGTGCCGACGGGCGGACCGAGTCACACGCCGGCTCCCCGGCCGGGACCCGCGCCCGCGGGTGGCCGCCGGGTCCGGGCCCCGCGTGTCAGAGCGGCGGTTCGGCGGGGGCCGGCCCGAGCGTCGTGGTGCCCGGCGCCGCGCGGTGCCCCAGACCGGTGCGGTAGGCGTCCAGCGCGGCTTCCACCCGGCCCTCCCGGCGCAGCAGGTCACCCAGCAGCCGGCACAGGTCGGCCAGGTCACCGGCCGCGCCGGTGCGTTCCAGCAGGGACAGCGCGGCGCAGTAGTGCTCCTCGGCGGCCTCCCGGTCGCCGCGCTCCTCGGCGATCAGGCCGAGCAGCCGGTGTGCGCCGCCGGCGTGCACCGCGCCGCGCTCGGCCGACAGCCGGGCCCGTTCGGCGAGCGCCCGGCCGCAGGGCCCGTCCGGGGACTCCCGCGGGTGGCCGGGCGCCGCCGGCCGGCCCGGGCGGGTGGCGCCGCCGCCCGCGGCCGTCCCGGCCAGGGCGGGCACCGGCGCGGCGGTGCTCCCGCCGACCCCCGCGCCGGCCCCCGGGACCAGCGTGGCGAGCGGCACCGCGGCGGTGGCCGACGCCGTGGGCGGGGCCTCGGCCGGGGCGGCCGGGGTCAGCAGCGGGCGCAGCAGGGCCTCCGCCTCGGCCGTCCGGCCCCGCCGGCGCAGCACGTCCGCCAGCTCCACCTCCACCTGCACGGTGAACAGGGCGGCGCGCTTGGAGGCCAGCATGTCGCGGGCGGTGCGCAGTTCGCGCTCCGCCCGGGCCAGGTCGCCGTCCTGGGCGTGGACGTAGCCGCGCATCCAGTGGCAGTGCGCGAGTTCGGTCCTGATGCGCAGTTGCTGGTACAGCTGCTGGGCCTTGGCGAGGGAGGCGTCGGCCTCGGCGGTGCGTCCCTCGGCGATGAGGGTGCGGGCCACCCCGCGGTGCATCCCGGCGATCAGCGCCGGGTCCTCCACCCGGGGGGCGAGGGCCAGGGCGAGTTCGGCGGCGTGGGCGGCGCGGGCGTGCGCCCCCATGTCCATGTACGGCGCGATGCAGGCCGTGTAGAGCAGCAGCAGCGCGTCCGGGTCGTGGAGTCCGGAGGCGTTGAGCTCGTCCAGGGCCGACTCCAGCAGGTAACAGGAGTAGCGGAGTTCGCCGGCCAGCAGGTGGGCCAGGGCCCGGCCGCGGATGGCCGGGACGCGCAGCGGCAGCGGCTCGTGGGCGAGCAGCTGCTCCGCGGCCTGGAAGTCGTCGCGGGCCGCGATGAGGTCGCCGGTCTCCAGGGCGCAGTCGCCCAGGCCCAGCAGGGCCGCCGCCCGTTCCGGGGTCAGGTCCAGCCGCTCCGCCTCGGTGACGAGTTCGGCGAACTGGGCGGCGGCGTCCTCCGCGGACCCGGTGGCGAGGGTGCGGCGGGCGTCGGTGAGCCGGGCGCGCAGCCGGGTGGCCTCCGCCGGGGAACGGCCGGTGGCCAGCTCCTCGTAGCTGGTGCCGAGCCGGGCGGCGAGGTGGCGCAGGGCCGCTTCGGAGGGCCGCACCTTGCCCGCCTCGAGGGTGGAGACGTAGGCCGCGGTGTAGGCGGGTTCGGCCAGTTGCCGCTGGGTGAGTCCCGCCCGGGTACGCATCCGCAGTACCCGGCGGCCGATGTCCTGCGGTTTGCCGGGCCGTACGTCCCCGGTACTGGTCTCGGCCACCGTGCCCCTCATCTCCCCGGCGGTAAGTTGATCGTGCAGTTAACCACTGAGCTAAGTCCATTTACGTGAGGATTGAAAGATGTCGAAGGTGATGGGTTCCGATCCGCGTGAGGCGACGACCGTCCGGCAGCCCGGGCTCGTCCTCACCGACCACCACTTCGACGTCCCGCTCGACCATACGGCGCCCGACGGGGAGAGGATCACCCTTTACGCACGGGAAGTGGTGGCCACCGGGAGCACCGACGGCGCCGGGCGGGCGCGCGCGGACCTGCCGTGGCTGCTCTATCTGCAGGGCGGGCCGGGGTTCGGCGCCGACCGGCCGGTGGGGCGCTCGGGCTGGCTGGACCGGGCGCTGGAGGAGTACCGGGTGCTGCTGCTGGACCAGCGCGGCACCGGCCGGTCCAGCCCGGCCGACCGGCGGACCCTGCCGCTGCGCGGCACCCCGGAGGAACAGGCCGGGTACCTGGCCCACTTCCGCGCGGACTCCATCGTCCGGGACTGCGAACTGATCCGGCACCGGCTCACCGGCGGGCGCCCCTGGACCGTGCTGGGGCAGAGCTTCGGCGGGTTCTGCACGGTCAGCTATCTGAGCCATGCGCCGGAGGGGCTGGCGGCGGCGCTGATCACCGGTGGGCTGCCCTCGCTGGACGAGGACGCCGACGCGGTCTACCGCGCCGCCTATCCGCGGATGGAGCGCAAGACGCTGGCGCACTACGACCGGTACCCGGCGGACGCGGACACCGTCCGCCGGGTCGTGGCGCACCTCGCGGAGCACGAGGTGGTGCTCCCGGACGGGTCACGGCTCACTGCAGAAGCGTTTCAGCAACTGGGTATCCTCCTCGGCTCCGGCGACGGTTCGCACCGTCTGCACTACCTCCTGGAGGATCCGTTCGTCCGCACCGTGGACGGCGAGCGGCTCGGCGACGCCTTCACCGAGCAGGTGGCGGGCGTCCTCTCCCGGGCCGGCAGCCCCCTGTACACCCTGCTCCACGAGTCCATCTACGCCCAGGACGGCCGGGCCACCGGCTGGTCGGCGCACCGGGTGCGGGCCGAGTTCCCGCGGTTCGACGCCGCCGCGGCGCTCGCCGAAGGCCGCCCGGTGCTCCTCACCGGCGAGACCGTGCACCCCTGGATGCTCGACACCCACGCCGCCCTCCGCCCGCTGCGCCGCACCGCCGAACTGCTCGCCGAACGCACCGGCTGGGGGCCGCTCTACGACGCCGGGCGGCTGGCCCGCAACACCGTGCCGGTGGCCGCCGCGATCTACCACGACGACCTCTTCGTCGACACCGCGCACTCGTTGCGCACCGCCCGCGCCATCCGGGGCCTGCGCACCTGGGTCACCGACGAGTTCGAGCACGACGGGGTCCGGGCGGGCGGGCGCCGGGTGCTGGACCGGCTGCTGCACCTGGTGCGGGACGCGTAGCCGGAGCCGTTCCGGGGCGGGCTCCCCGGGGAGGCGCGGCGGTCCCGGTACGCGACGCGGCGACCCGGCCTCCCCGGGGGGCCGGGTCGAACCCGCCTCCGGGTCCGCTCGCGGCCGGCTCCGGGCCGGGTCGCCGGGCGGCCGGGGCCGGGCGGTCCGGCCGGATACTCTTCGCCGCGACCATTGCCCGGCGGGCCGCCTACCCCCTAGGTTGAGCGGCGAGTTAACCAGAGCGCTAAATCGCATTTAACTCGCCGCTTACGGAGCCGACTTCGGGAGATCCCGCCGTGCGCAGTCCTCAGCAGCCCAGCCGTCGTATACGCAACAGAGCCCGTGCCGTGTCCCTGGCCGCCGGTGTCGCACTGAGCGCCGCGGTGGTCGCCACCGCGTCCGCCACCGCGACCGCCACCCCCGGGTCCCCGGAGTCCGCCGCCGACACGCGGCCGGCGGCCGGTCCGGGCGGCGAGGTCGAGGTGGAGTACTTCACCGGCCCCGGCGGGCACCCGCGCCACACCAGGGTCCCGGCCGCCGCCCCGGACCGGTTGACCAAGGGGCGCGGCACCCTGTCCCCGGCACAGCGGGCCGCCGACGGCGACGTCACCCCCATCGTCGAGAAGGGCCCCACCGCCGACAAGGTCGACGTGGTGTTCATCGGCGACGGCTACACCCTGGACCAGCAGGAGGACTTCCACGCCGACGTCCGCGCCAAGTGGACGGAGATGTCCGCGGTCCAGCCGTACGCCGCCTACCGGGACCTGTTCAACGTCTGGAGCGTGGACGCGGTGTCCCGGCAGTCCGGTGTCTCCGGCGATCCGTCCAAGGACGTCGTCAAGGACACCGCGCTCAAGTCGTACTTCTGGTGCGACGGTCTGGAGCGGCTGCTGTGCGTGGACAACGCGAAGGTCGAGTCGTACGCGGTGAAGGCGCCGGCCGCGGACCTGGTGGTGGTGCTGTCCAACTCGGCGAAGTACGGCGGGGCGGGCTACAACGACGTCACGTCCAAGCCCGGTTACAACGGCATCGCCACCGCGTCCTCCGACAACCCGGACTCCGACCAGGTCGCCGTGCACGAGACCGGGCACTCGCTCGGCAAGCTCGCCGACGAGTACTTCTACCCCGAGTACGGGACCTACGACGGCGCCGAACCGACCGAGTCCAACATCAGTGAGCTCAGTGCCGAGCAGCTGAAGAGCCAGAAGAAGAAGTGGTACCGGTGGATCGGTCAGACCTCGCCGGACGGTGGCACGGTGGGCGCGTACGAGGGTGGCGGCTACTACCCCAAGGGCATCAACCGCCCCACCGAGAACTCGATCATGCGCACCCTGGGCCGCGAGTTCAACCTGCCCGGCCGTGAGGCGATGATCGCGGGCTTCTACCAGCACGCCAGCGTGATCAGCAGTGGCACCGCCAAGAACACCGTGCTCTCCCGCACCACCAAGCTCACGGTCGACATCCCGGACTCCGCGGTGATCACCTGGCGGGTGGACGGTATCGAGGTCACCGCGGCCAAGGGCCGGACGGAGATCACCCCCAAGAGCCTGGGTGTCCGGGCCGACGGCCGGGAGCACACCATCACCGCCAAGGCGACCGACACCACCAAGTCCGTCAAGGCCCCGGCCCTGCGCAAGCTGCTGACCGACACCCGCAGCTGGAAGGTGAAGGGCTGACGCCCCGGCGGCCCGGCCCCGGCGGCGGACGCCGCCTCCGCGCGGCGCGCACGGACCGCCCGCCGGCACGGCCGTACCGCCCCCGTGACCACCGCCCCGTGGCTCCCCCGCCACGGGGCGGCCCGCGCCCCCGGCGTCCCGCTGCGTGCCTCGGCCTCCCCCGGAGGAACTTCGGCGTTCTTCGGTGGTCGTCGGTGGTCGTCGGTGTTGCAGTCTCTTGGGTGTCTTGGGTGTCCCGGGTCTTCTTCGGGGTGCTCGGTGTTCCTCGGCGGCCCTCCGCGGCCCCGGCCGTGCGGGCCGGGCCGTGCGGTCAGGCGCCCGGTGCGGTCGCCCCGCGGCAGACCGGGCACCGGTCCAGGCCGTCCCAGTCGCCCCAGCCGAACGTGCCGGGGGACAGCGACCTGCCCTCCGACTCCTCGCGCACGGCGACCCGGTACGCCCACACCGCCCCGAGATACGGGTGGTAGGCGTCGTGAAAGGCCGGCGACGCCGGCGAGGCCCCCGCCGCGACCGCCCGCTGGAGGGCGCGGAGCCGCTCGAACATCGTCTGCCCGGCCCCGGCGACCGCCGCGGTGGCCTCGATGAACAGCCGCTCGCGGGCCTCGTACACCCCGCACTCCAGGAGTGCCGCCCGGGCGCCCGCCGCCCGCCCCGGCTCGCCGCCGCCCTCCTCGGCGATCCGGCGCAGCCGTGCGTGGCCTTCCCCGACGGCGGCGATGAACTCCAGGTACACCGCGCGCCTCCGCTCCCCGGCGCCCCGGTCCTCCTCGTGCCGGTGCCGCAGCCGGTCCGCCAGAACCGTCCCGGCCATGGCGATCGTGCCACCGCCGACCGTCGCGACGAGCGTGCCCCAGTCCACGTCTCCCCCTCCGCCTGATCGCGCCGACGCTCTGCGGAATCTACGCACCGGCCCCACCGGGGGCCAGCGGGTGTGCCCGGCGGGCCGCCGTCCGAACCGTCAGCCCGTCAGCCCGTCAGCCCGTCAGCTCCGGCATTCTCCGCCGGGAACGGCACCGGGAACGGCCACGCTGCGGCGCGGGAACGGCCCCGGCTGCGGTGCGGGAACGGCCCCTTGAACGGCCCCGGGTGCGGCGCGGCCGGTGGTGCCGGGTCGGCTGCCGGCCGGCGGGTCCGGTGCCGGACCCGCGGCGGGGCGGGCGCGCGGCGCCGGGCGGGTGACCGCGGCGGGGCGTGTTGGGGCGGGTGTTGCGGAGACTTGGCGGGGTCCGGTCCTCCCGGCCGTGGAGGGTCGTCACCGTGAGGCAAGATGAGGCCATGGGTAGCTTCGGGGGAGACGGGCGCATGCTCGCGGGCCGCTACCGGCTGGTGGCACCGCTGGGCCGGGGCGGTATGGGCACGGTCTGGCGGGCCGTCGACGAATTGCTGGGCCGTGCGGTCGCGGTCAAGGAACTGCACCCGGAGGACGGGCTGTCCGGTCTGGACGCCCGGATGCAGCGGGAGCGCACCCTCCGGGAGGCCCGGACGCTCGCGCAGCTCAAGCACCCGAACGTGATCGTGCTCCACGACGTCGTGGAGGGGGACGAGGACCGGCGTCCGTGGATCGTCATGGAGCTGGTGGACGGGGAGTCGCTGGCGGACCGGCTCGCCGCCTCCGGTCCGGTGGAACCCCGCGAGGCGGCGCGGATCGTGGCCGCCCTGCTGGGCGCGCTGCGGGTGGCCCACGCGAGCGGGGTGCTGCACCGGGACATCAAGCCCGCCAACGTGCTGATGGAGGCGGGCACCGGCCGGGTGGTGCTGACGGACTTCGGGATCGCGCAGGTGTCGGGGGTCACCACGATCACCGAGACCGGGTCCTTCGTCGGCTCGCCGGAGTACACCGCGCCGGAGCGGATGTCCGGCCGCCGCACCGGTCCGGAGTCGGACCTGTGGTCGCTGGGCGTGCTGCTGTGCGCGCTGGTGAGCGGCGAGTCCCCGTTCCGCCGGGACTCCCTGGGCGGCGTGCTGCACGCCGTGGTGTTCGACGAGATCCGGCCGCCGGCCGCCGCCGGACCGCTGC
The DNA here is from genome assembly GCF_044327625.1 of Streptomyces sp. NPDC018031. NCBI lineage: Bacteria > Bacillati > Actinomycetota > Actinomycetes > Kitasatosporales > Streptomycetaceae > Streptomyces > Streptomyces sp. NPDC018031. The sequence continues at coordinate 180,936 of NZ_JBIRFT010000006.1, read as the reverse complement.
TGCCGGTCATCGAGGGGCTGCTGGACCGCGACTGGGAGCGGCGGTTGGACGGGTACGCGGCGGAACGGCTGCTGCGCGACTGCCTGGCGGCGGGCGACACCCCGGAACTGCCGGTCGCGTACGCGGTGGAGTACTGGGGGGACGGCCGGCCCGGGGCGGCCGCCGGGAGCGGGGCCGCGGGTGGCGCCGGGGCCCCGGCCGGTGCGGCCGGGGGCCCGGCGCCCGGTGCCGGGCCGTACGGCGCGGAGCCGGAGACGCCGTACCGCGGGGGCGGGGCGGTGGCGCCCGGGGCGGGTTCACCGGCCGGCCCGGCGGGGGACGGGGCGCGACACCTCCCCGGCGCCCGGCCGGCCGCGGCGGCGGGCCCGGGTCCGGCGGGTGCCGCCGGGCCGCCGCCCCCGGGCCCGGCCGGCCCCGGGGAGCCGGAGCCGCCCGGCGCGGCCCGGGGCCGGGCCCCGGCCGGCCGGCGCCGCTCCTCGCACACCCGGACCGCCGTGCTCACCGCGGTCGCGGTGGTGGCGCTGATCGGGGTGGGCGCCGGGGCGGCCGCCCTGCTGCTCCGGGGCGGCGGGTCGGGCGCGGACGCGTCGGACGGCCGGCCGGACGGGAAGACGTCGCTCCGGCCGTCGGGGCCCGCCGCGGACGGGGGCGAGAGGACCGGGAAGGACGCCGGGAAGTCCGGGAAGCCGGACGTCGGCGGGTCCGGCGAGGTGCCGGACGGCTACACGCTGGTGTCCGACCCGGCCGGGTTCCGGGTGGCCGTCCCGGAGGGCTTCGAGCGGTCCTACGAGCCGCCGCGCGTCTACTACTACTCGCCGGGCAAGGAGTTCCGGATCGGCATCCACGTCCAGTCCCGGGACCCCAAGGGCCCGCTGCAACTGAGCCGGGAGGCGGACGCCGACGGCCCGCGGAACTACCCCGGCTACCGCGGCGGGCAGGTCATCGAGACCGAGTACCGGGGGCTGCCCGCCGCCCTGTGGGCGTTCGTCTGGGACGGCGCGGCGGATGACGGCGGGTCACGCCAGACCTACGAGCTGAGCTGGGACGAGGGCACCCGGATGTGCGACGTGTGGGTCTCCGCGCCGGTGTCCCAGAAGGGGAAGGGCAAGCGGTACTTCGACACCGCGGTCGCGACCTTCGACCGCCCCGGCGGAACGGTGCCCGGCAACGGCTGACCTCCGCCGCAACGGGTTCGTCACGGCCCCGTCCACCGGGCCGGACCTGGTGGCGGGTGCGTCGTGTCGACCGGTAATGATGGAGTCATGACGAACCATGGGGGACGGGCGGACGAGCCCACCAGCTACGGGCTCCGGCCGCCGCATCCGGCGGACGGCGTCGTGACGCCCGCCGGAGCGGCCCACGTTCCGGCGCAGGACTCCGGTGCCGGGCCCGCCGCGGCCGCACCCGCGGCCGGCCGGCCGGGGGCCGGCGCGCACCCGGGGGCGTCCCCCGCCGTCGGCGCGGGCGCGGCGCAGCCCGATTCGGGCCGGCTGGTCGGCGGCCGGTACCGGCTGGTCGCGCGGCTGGGCCACGGCGGCATGGGCACCGTGTGGAAGGCGCACGACCTGGTGGTGGACCGCGAGGTCGCGGTCAAGGAGCCCCGGGTGCCGGAGACGCTGCCGGAGCGGGACCGGCACACCGTCTACCAGCGGATGCAGCGTGAGGCGCGGGCGGCGGCCCGGATCGACCACCCCTCGGTGGTCACCGTGCACGACGTGGTCGTCGAGGACGGCCGGCCGTGGATCGTGATGGAGCTGGTGACCGGGCACTCGCTCGCGGACCGCCTGGAGGAGGGCACGCTCGACCCGCGGGAGGCCGCCCGGATCGGCGAGGCCGTGCTGGGCGCGCTGACCGCCGCGCACGAGAAGGGTGTGCTGCACCGGGACGTCAAGCCGGACAACGTGCTGCTGGGCCGGAACGACCGGGTGGTGCTGACCGACTTCGGGATCGCCCAGGTGGAGGGCGAGCAGGGGCTGACCGAGACCGGCGCGTTCGTCGGCTCGCCCGAGTACATCGCCCCGGAACGGGTGCTGGGCCAGCGGCCGGGCCCGGAGTCGGACCTGTGGTCGCTGGGCGTGGTGCTGTACGCGGCGGTGGAGGGCATGTCCCCGTTCCGCCGCTCGCACACCCCGGCCACCCTGCAGGCGATCCTCGCGGCCGAGCCGCAGACCCCGTCGCGCGGTTCGGGCGCGCTGGGCACGCTCATCATGCAGCTGCTGCGCAAGGACCCGGCGGCCCGCCCGTCGGCCGCCGAGGCCGGCCGGGTGCTGGAGTCGGTGGTCCGGCCGCCGCAGCAGCCGGCCACCGTCCTGGCCACCCGGCCGCACCCCGGGCAGGCGGGAGGCGGGGCGCGGGGTGACGGCGGGTCCGCCGGGAGCCGTTTCGTACCGCCGGTGCTGCACCGGAACCGCAAGGCGCAGGCGGTCCTCGGCGGTGGGGTGCTGGTGGCGGCCGCCGCCGTGCTGCTGGCCGTCCTCGACCCGTTCGCGGGGGAGCCGGGGCTGCCGTCGGGGTGGACGCTGCGCGAGGACCCCGAGGTGGTGTCCGCGTCGGTGGCGGTGCCCGAGGACTACCGGCGGGTGGTGGACGACGGCGACCCGGCCGACGGTGACGGCACCACGGTGACCTTCCACGACCCCAGTGGGGTGTTCACCATCTCGGTCACCCGGACGGACCGCGAGGACGGCAACGACGTCAAGTCGGCGGACGACGCCGCGAACGAGCTCATCGGCTGGTACGAGAGCGAAGAGAACACCGACATGGACGGCGCCGAGAGCAAGAAGGCGGAGTCGTCCCAGGAGGGCTACGACGCCATCGAGGTCACCACGGTCTACCGGGGCAACGGTGCCGCCGAGGACGAGCCCCGGCAGGCCCTGCGCGAGCACGTGGTGGTGGACAAGAAGCGGCAGATCGTGTGGGAGCTGACCGTGGGCATGCCGGCGGACGGCGACGCGCGTGCGATCGGCGATCAGCTGTTCGAAGATGCCCGGAAGCATCTGGAGATCACCCAATCGCCGTCCTGACCTGCATGGAGGGCATTCCTCGCCAGTGATTGCTGGCGCAATTTGGGAAAAGGGGTTACCGACGGGTACCCAAAGTTCCGCAGCCGGAATACCCTCGCCGCATGACGGACTCGCAGGACAGCGCAACCGCGACGGCCAGCAACGGCACCGGCCCGCACACCACACCGGCCGGGGCCGACGGGGCCGACGGCGCCCGGAGCGGCGCGCCGGCCGACGGCAACCCGGTCGCCGCTCCCGGCAGCCGGACCGCCGCCGACGTCGTCACCCCCGAACTCGTCGCCCGCCTCGTCCGCGGCGTGGTGGCCGGAACGGACCGGGCGGCCCCCGGCGGCGCCCCGGGAACGGCGGGCCGCACCGCCAACCACTGCCCCTTCACCGGGGAGAAGCTCGCCGACCTGCCCGAGTCCACCCCCGAGGACGTGGCCACCGCCTTCGAGCGGGCCCGCGACGCCCAGCGGGCCTGGGCCGCCACCCCGGTGCGCCGCCGGGCCGCGGTCCTCCTCCGCTTCCACGACCTGCTGCTCCGGCGGCAGTCGGAGATCCTCGACATCATCCAGCTGGAGACCGGCAAGACCCGGCTGCACGCCCACGAGGAGATCCAGAGCGTCACCGTCGCCGCCCGCCACTACGGGCGCAAGGCCGCCGCCTATCTGCGGCCCAAGGCGCACCTCGGCGTCATCCCGACCCTCACCAAGGTCACCGAACTGCGCCAGCCGCGCGGCGTGGTCGGCCAGATCGTGCCCTGGAACTACCCGCTGGAACTGTCGGTCGGCGACGCGCTGCCCGCCTTCGCCGCCGGCAACGCCGTGGTGATGAAGCCCGACACCCAGACCACGCTGACCGCCCTGTGGGCGCGCGAGCTGCTGATCGAGGCCGGACTCCCGGCCGAGGTGTGGCAGGTGGTCGTCGGCGAGGGCCCGGTCATCGGGCCCGCCGTCGTGGAACGCGCCGACTACGTCTCCTTCACCGGCTCCACCCGCACCGGCCGCGAGGTCGCCCGGAGCGCCGCCGCCCGGCTGGTGGGCTGCTCCCTGGAGCTCGGCGGCAAGAACGCCATGCTGGTGCTCCGCGACGCCGACCTGGACAAGGCGGCGGCCGGCGCGGTCCGCGCCTGCTTCTCCTCCGCGGGCCAGCTGTGCATCTCCATCGAGCGGCTGTACGTGCACGCGTCGGTGGCCGACGACTTCCTGGCCCGGTTCGCCGCCCGCACCAGGGCGATGCGGCTGGGCACCCCGCTGGCGTACGGCGCCGACATGGGCTCCCTGGTCTCCCGGCGTCAGCTGGAGACCGTCACCCGCCATGTGCGGGACGCCGTCGACAAGGGCGCCACGGTGGTCGCCGGAGGCCGGGCCCGCCCGGACATCGGCCCGCTCTTCCACGAGCCCACCATCCTGGACGGCGTCGGTACCTCGATGACGGTCTGCGAGGAGGAGACCTTCGGCCCGGTGGTGTCGGTCTACCGGTTCACCGACGAGGACGAGGCGGTCGCGCTCGCCAACGCCACACCGTACGGGCTGAACGCCAGCGTGTGGACCGCCGACGGCCGCCGCGGCCGGGCGGTCGCCGCCCGCCTGCGGGCCGGCACGGTCAACGTCAACGAGGGCTACGCCGCCGCCTACGGCAGCGCCCGGGCCCCGATGGGCGGGATGGGCGACTCCGGACTGGGCCGCCGCCACGGCTCCGAGGGCATCATGAAGTACACCGAGGCGCAGACCGTCGCCCACCAGCGCGTGCTGCCACTGGGCCCCGCCTTCGGCATGGACGACGAGAAGTACGCGGCGTTCCTCAACCACAGCCTGCGCGCCCTGAAGGCCCTGCGCATGCGCTGACATCCGGCGCCCGGGGCGGCACCCCGCCGCCGCCCCGGCGCCGCACGCACCACGTTCCCTGCCGCCGCCCCCGATCCGCCCCCGGGCCGGACGCAGCCGATGGAGGTACCAGTGTCACGGGTCAAGCGTGCCCGAAACCAGGCCGGCCGGCCCGCCGCCGGCGGCCACCGCAGCACCGCCGGGACCGGCGGTCCCGACTACGACGTCCTCGTCATCGGCTCCGGCTTCGGCGGATCGGTGTCGGCGCTGCGCCTCACCGAGAAGGGATACCGCGTCGGCGTCCTGGAGGCGGGCCGCCGCTACACCCGCGAGACCCTGCCGAAGAACTCCTGGGACCTGCGCAACTACCTGTGGGCCCCGGCCCTCGGCCTCTACGGCATCCAGCGCATCCACGTGCTGGGCAAGGTGATGGTGCTCGCCGGGGCCGGGGTGGGCGGCGGCTCCCTCAACTACGCCAACACGCTGTACGTCCCGCCCACGCCGTTCTTCCGGGACCCGCAGTGGGGCCACATCACCGACTGGCAGGAGGAGCTGAAGCCGTACTACGCGCAGGCGCAGCGGATGCTCGGGGTGCGGCTCAACCGGACCATGACCCCCTCCGACGTCCACCTCAAGGACGCGGCGGAGAAGATGGGCGTCGGCGACACCTTCCACATGGCCCCGGTCGGGGTGTTCTTCGGCGACGGCGACGACGCCGGGGGAGCGGTGCGCGCCGAGCCCGGCGCCGGCGTCCCCGACCCGTACTTCGGCGGCGCGGGACCCGCCCGCCGGGCGTGCACCGAGTGCGGCGAGTGCATGACGGGCTGCCGGCACGGCGCCAAGAACACCCTCAACGAGAACTACCTGTACCTCGCCGAGCAGGCCGGCGCGGTGGTGCACCCGATGACCACCGCGATCGCGGTCACCGAGGAGCCGGACGGCGGGTACCGCGTCGTCACCGTCCCCACCGACCGGCGGCGCAAGGGCAGGCGGACGGTGCTCCGCGCGCGGCGGGTGGTGATCGCGGCGGGCACCTACGGCACCCAGACCCTGCTGCACCGGATGCGGGACGCCGGACTGCTGCCGCGCATCTCGCCCAGACTGGGCGAGCTGACCCGCACCAACTCCGAGGCGCTGGTCGGGGCGCAGACCACCGACCGGCGCTACCGCAGGAAGCGCGACGGCGCCAAGGTGGACTTCGGCAGGCGGGTGGACTTCAGCCGGGGGGTGGCGATCACCTCGTCCATCCACCCCAACGAGACCACCCACATCGAACCGGTCCGGTACGGCAAGGGCTCCAACGCGATGGCCCCGCTGTCCATCCTGCAGATCCCGTACGGCGGGAAGGTGCCGCGCTGGCTCCAGTTCATCGGCGCCAACCTGCGGCAGCCCGGCAACGCGGTCCGGATGGTCAACTACCGCCGCTGGTCGGAGCGGACCATCATCGGACTGGTCATGCAGACCCACGACAACTCGCTCACCACCTACCGCAGGGCGAAGGGACCGGGCAAGGGCCTGCTGACCGCCCGGCAGGGCCACGGCGAACCCAACCCGGACCACATCCCCGAGGGCGCCGAGGGCGCCCGGCTGCTCGCCGAGTCCATCAACGGCATCGCGGGCAGCAACGTCGGCGAACTGATGGGCACCCCGCTGACCGCGCACTTCCTCGGCGGCTGCCCGATCGGCCAGGACGCCGAGCACGGCGTCATCGACCCCTACCACCGGCTGTTCGGCCACCCCGGCATCTCGGTGGTGGACGGGGCGTCGGTCTCCGCCAACCTGGGCGTCAACCCCTCGCTGACCATCACCGCGCAGGCGGAGCGGGCCATGTCGCTGTGGCCGAACAAGGGCGAGCCGGACCCCCGGCCCGAGCAGGGCCGCCCCTACCGGCGGCTGGCGCCGGTGCCGCCCCGCCGGCCGGCGGTCCCGGCGGACGCCTTCGGGGCGCTGCGGCTGACGGTCACGGTGCCGGTGCCGGTGGTGCCGCCGAAGCCGTCCGGGGAGCCGGGGCCCGGGGCCGCCGGCCCGGAGGACGGCGACCCGGAGGCGGCCGCGCCGGCGTAGCCCGCGGCCCGCGCCCGGACGCGGTGAGGGGCCGTCCCCGGAACCGAACCGGTCCGGGAAACGGCCCCTCACAGGGAGTGCCGGGGAGGCGCCGCGGTCACGCGTGCGGCGCCCGCGCGGTCACGTCAGGCTGCGGCGCCGGCGGTACGGCGACGGCGGACGACGAAGATCGCACCCGCGCCCGCGACCATCGCGACGCCGCCGATCACGGCGATCGTCGGCAGCGCGGAGGAGGAACCGGTCTCGGCGAGCTCGCCGGTGACCGGCAGCTCCTCCAGGCCGCCCTGAGGCGCCGGCTTGGGGGTCTCGTCACTCGGCTTGCCCTCGGCCGGCGGCACCTCGCCGCCCGGCTTGGTGCCCGCGACCAGCACGTCGAACTCGTAGTCCATGGCCTCGGAGAAGCCGCAGACGTCGTCCTCGTCGTGGTAGGCGCCGATGGCGACGGCGAAGCCGTAGCTGCCCGGGGTCTTGGCGTCGACCTTCAGGCGCAGCTTGGCGTCCGCGTACTCGTCGGCCTTCAGCTCGGCGATCGAGGCGAAGTAGCCGACCTCGTCGTCGATCGTCGTCCAGCCGTTCTCCTCGTCGTACCACTGCACCGTGAGGTACTTGGAGACGTCGTCGAAGTCGTCCGCGTCGATCGCGCCGAGCGAGACGTACGCGTCGACCGACTTCATGGACTTGTCGGAGACGTTGGTGGCGCGGAAGGTGAAGTTCACCCAGCCGGAGCCGGCGACGACCTTGCTCGGCAGCCCGCGCAGGGTGGTGCTGATCATGGCCTCGTCGGACTCGTCCTCGCAGACCGGGTCCTCGTCCTCGGTCGGCGTGGGCGACGGGGTCGGCGTGCCGGTGCTCTGGGAGGCGCTCGGGGTCGGCGTGGGCGTCGGAGTCGGCGTCCCGGTGCTCTGGGAGGCGGTGGGCGTGGGCGTGGGCGTCGGGGCCGGCGTGGTGGCCGGGGCGGACGGCGCGGGGTCGGTGGTCGCGGACGGCGTCGGCGCCGGCGTCTCGGACGTCGACGAGGCGGTGGTCGACGGAGTCGGCTCGGGCGTGTCGGCGTACGCGGCCGGGGCCGCGAGAAGCGCGGCGGGAGCGATGGCGGCCGTCGCAGCGGCGGCCGCGAGTGCGCGGCGAAGCTTCATGAAGACCTCTTCGGGGTCCGTACGCGCTGCAGCATTGAGCAGCGGTTGGCGGGGAAGGCCGGAGCGGTGGGGTCGCGGTCTGGCCGTGCGTTTGCACGTACATGACCAGCCATTGGCCGGAAAGGTTGCATGCGGAACCGGTCCGATCGGCCGTGATCTGCCTCACCCGCCGCCCCGGGACGGGGCCGGACGCGGCAGCCACCCCGGGCGGGCCGGACAGGGGGGCCGCCGTGGGGCGGGCCGAACAGGGTGGCAGTCGCGGGCGGGGTTTGGGTCGGCGGGCCGGTCCGTCACCTCGGCGGCGGGCCGGTCCGTCACTCCGGCGTCGGTCCGGTCCGTCATCCCGGCGGGGGAGGGGCGGCCGCGCGCACCGGGCGTCGTCGTGGGCCGCCGTGGGGCGGCCGGACAGGGTGGCGCCGTCGCGGGCGGGGTCCGGGGCGTCGGTTCGGTCCGTCATTCCGGCGGGGGAGGGGCGGCCGCGCGCACCGGGCGTCGTCGTGGGCAGGCCGCGTCGTGGGCAGGCCGCGGCGCGCGGTCCACGGAACGGTTCCGGCTGGATACGGTCGGTCCCAGGCGTCCCCGGGACCGACCGTTCTCAGGGTGATGACCGGGCTGCTGTCCCCTGCCGACCGGTCACCGCGCCGAAACGAGGTCCCACGACGCGCACCTCCCGCATCACCGCGGGGGTCGCGTCTCATCGCTTCGGCGAGTCTGGCCACGCGCGAGACGGTCGGGGGGCCGGGAATCCGGTTCCCGCGCGCGGAGGTATCAGGGTGGGTGGGGGTCCGAGATGGGGGCACGGAGCGGGTGGGCGGGACGTCCGTGCCGCCGCTCCCGGTACGGGCGGGGGTGGCGCGGACACCCGGACCAACGACCGGTTCGTGGCGCGGGTCACGCGCCGTACGGGTGACGGGCCCCGAACACCCGGGCGTGTGCCGCGCTCAGACGCGGCCCCGGCACAGTTCCAGCAGTGTCATCGCCAGCGCCGTGCCGGGCTTGCCCAGCCCCTCGCGGTAGCGGCTGAGGATCCGCATCTCACGGGCGAGGTCGACCCGCCGCCCGCCGGAGGCGAGCCGGGACCGCTGGATGCCGGCCGAGACCGCCATCCGCTCCTGGATCAGCGCGATGATCCGCGCGTCGAGCTCGTCGATCCCGGCGCGGCTCTCCGGGATGCCGGCCCCGGGACCCGCCTCAGGCGCGGCGGGGGCCGAGGCGGGGGCGGCCGGGCCGGCCGGCGCCGCGGGAGCGGCGGGGGCGGCGGGGGCGCTCGGGGTGGCGGTGGCGGTCTCGCTGATCGTCCGGGTGCTCATCTGTGCCGTCTCCTCGGTCACGGTGGCGCGGACCGACACGGACCGGAAACAGACAGACGCCCCGGGCCTTGTCGGCCCGGGGCGCCTGGGAAGTCGCTGGTCAATCGATCAAGCAGCACGACCATGGCAGCCGGACGGGCCGGTGCCATAGGTAAAGACGAAGGTCAGCTGCTTGGACATGGCCCACAGTATGAGCCCGTTAGAATCGAAAGTCCAACCCCTTACGTTCCACCGCCGGAAGGCCGCCGAAGTGCCATCAGCGTCCCCAGCTGCCGCCCCCGACACCGTTCTGGTCGTCGACTTCGGCGCGCAGTACGCACAGCTCATCGCCCGCCGAGTCCGTGAGGCGCGGGTCTACAGCGAGATCGTGCCGTCCACCATGCCGGTCTCCGAGATGCTCGCCAAGAACCCCAGGGCGATCATCCTCTCCGGCGGGCCCTCCTCGGTCTACGCCGAGGGCGCCCCGACCCTGGACCGCTCGATCTTCGAGGCCGGAGTGCCGATCTTCGGCATGTGCTACGGCTTCCAGCTGATGGCGACCACGCTCGGCGGCACGGTGGACAACACCGGCGCCCGGGAGTACGGCCGCACGCCGCTGGCCGTCAGCAAGACCGGCTCCACCCTCTTCGAGGGCACCCCGGCCGAGCAGACGGTGTGGATGTCGCACGGCGACGCCTGCTCCGCCGCCCCCGAGGGCTTCACCGTCACCGCCTCCACCGACCTGGTGCCGGTCGCCGCCTTCGAGAACGACGAGAAGAAGCTGTACGGCGTGCAGCACCACCCCGAGGTGATGCACTCCACGCACGGCCAGCAGGTGCTGGAGCACTTCCTCTACCGCGGTGCCGGGATCGAGCCGTCCTGGACCACCGGGAACGTGATCGAGGAGCAGGTCGCCGCGATCCGCGAGCAGGTCGGCACCAAGCACGCCATCTGCGGCCTGTCCGGCGGCGTGGACTCCGCGGTCGCCGCGGCCCTGGTGCAGCGTGCCATCGGTGACCAGCTGACCTGCGTGTACGTCGACCACGGCCTGATGCGCAAGGGCGAGACCGAGCAGGTCGAGAAGGACTTCGTCGCGGCCACCGGCGTGCAGCTGAAGGTCGTCGACGCCAAGGAGCGCTTCCTGACCGCCCTCGCGGGCGTCTCCGACCCCGAGGAGAAGCGCAAGATCATCGGCCGGGAGTTCATCCGGGTCTTCGAGCAGGCCCAGGCCGAGATCGTCGCCGAGGCCGGCAGCGGCGCGGAGGCCGTGGAGTTCCTGGTCCAGGGCACCCTCTACCCCGACGTGGTGGAGTCCGGCGGGGGCACCGGCACCGCCAACATCAAGTCCCACCACAACGTGGGCGGCCTCCCCGAGGACCTGGAGTTCCGGCTCATCGAGCCGCTCCGCAAGCTGTTCAAGGACGAGGTCCGGATGGTCGGGCAGGAGCTCGGCCTGCCGGAGGAGATCGTCCAGCGCCAGCCCTTCCCGGGCCCGGGCCTGGGCATCCGCATCGTCGGCGAGGTCACCGAGGAGCGCCTGGACCTGCTCCGCGAGGCCGACGCCATCGCCCGCGAGGAGCTGACCGCGGCCGGTCTGGACCGGGACATCTGGCAGTGCCCGGTGGTGCTCCTCGCCGACGTCCGCAGCGTCGGCGTGCAGGGCGACGGCCGCACCTACGGCCACCCGATCGTGCTCCGGCCGGTCTCCTCCGAGGACGCCATGACGGCGGACTGGTCCCGGCTGCCGTACGACGTACTGGCACGCATCTCGACCCGGATCACCAACGAGGTCGACGAGGTGAACCGGGTGGTGCTGGACATCACCAGCAAGCCGCCGGGCACCATCGAGTGGGAGTGACCGCCGCTCCCGCCGTACGGCACCGGGCTTCCTGAGCCCCAGCCGCCTCCGCCGCCCCGGCATGACCGGGGCGGCGGACCGGCACCCGCGCCGCCGCCCGGACCTCCGGGCGGCGGCGCGGTCGTTCCCGGCCCCGCCCGCCCCCGGCCCAGGGCCGCACCCCCCGACGCCCCCCGTCCCTCCGAGGGCGTCGACCTTCCCCGGCCCCCGCCACCGGGCCGGGGCGCCTTCCCCCGGCGCACCGCCCCGGGCCTCCGTCACCCTCGGGGTGTCTCATCTCCCTCCGGCGCCCTCCTCCCGCGCCCGCCTTCGGGTCGTGGCGCCACCGTCGACGCCGCGTGCCAGGCCGCCCGTGTGCCGCCGCCGTCCGCCGATGCCGGGGGCCGGGGCCCTGTTGTGCCGGTGTTCGCGCCGCGCAGCGCACCGCCCGCGACCTGGTCGATGCCGGGCCGTGGGGCGGGCCGTGGAGGCGAGCCGTCAATCCGTCGGTGTCCCGGCCTCACCCGTACGTGGCGCGAGTGCGACCCGCTGCGGTGGACGTCGCGCACGGCGGGTCGTCGCAGGGCCGGGCGCTGTCCGTGCCCGGCGGACCCGTCCGGTGCCGGGCGGCCGCCCGGGGCGGGCCCGGGCGGATTGGCCTGAAGCCGCCATGGCGCCGCCGGGATGCGGCACAATTCCTGGCCGATGCTCGACAGTTGGGAGAGCCCCGTGGCGGTGGACCAGGCGAAGGACGCCACGACCGGCGGTGTGCACCCGCCCAGGCGGGGCGGTGCGCAGGATCCCGGCCCGGCCGGCCCGCCCCCGCCGTATCCTCCGGCCCCGACCGTTCCGCCGCCGGCCCTTCCCCCGCCGGGCGGCGCCCGCCGGGGCGCCGGCGGCCCCGCCGGCGCCAAGGGCGGTGGCCGCCCGGGCGACGGTGGCTCCGGGAGCGGTGGCTCCGGGAGCGGTGGTGCGGCCCAGGAGCGCCCCGGCTGCGGCTGCCCGCGCGGCGCACGGCAGGCGTACCACCGGGCCGCGGCCGACTTCGCCGCCCTGCGGGACCGGCTCGCGGCCGGACAGGGCCTGCCCGGCGCCCTCGCACACTCGGCCGAGGCGTCCCGGCAGTGGGTGTCGGACGAGCTGACGCGTGCCGCCGGGACGGTCGCCGAGCGCGGCCGGGCGGCGTGCCAGGCCTGGCTGGCCTCGGTGTGGCGGCAGCTGGTCGTCGCACTGTGGGCGGCGGTCGGGGCGCTGCTGATCGCCCAGCTGGTGTCCGCGCTGGCCTCGGACGGCTGGACGGCGGCCCGCACCGCGGCGCTGGCCGCCGCCGTGGTCACCGGCGCGCTGCTGACCGCCGTGGCCTGGCTGCACCGGGCCGGCGGCGGGCTGCTGGCCCCGCTGATCGGCGAGGACAACCGGCTGTCCACCACCCGCGCCGTCGCCTGCGGCTGGGCGCTCTTCGCCGGGTACGCGGTGCTGATGCTGGCGGTGCGGCGGGCGGTGACCGCGTCCGCCGAGGGCCCCGCACTGGGCCGGTCCGCCGCCCTGCTCACGGTGACCGGGCTGAGCTGGGCGGTCGCGGTGCTCGCCCGGCTGGTGGTGGCCAACCGGGTGCGGGCCCAGCGCACCCAGAAGGTGCGGGCCGACCGCCCGCGCCCGGCCGACCTGCTCACCGACGACTCGGGACGCGGCAGCTTCGCCGACGCGCAGTACGTCCTGCTGAACGCGGCGGTCGCGCTCTTCGCCTGCGTGCTCCTCGCCCGCGACCCCGGCCGGCTGCCCGCGCTGCCCTGGTCGCTGGCCGTCCTGCTGGCGGTGTCGGCGGTGACCTGCCTGGTCGGCAAGTACACGGACGGCGGGCGGCCGACGGTGCTGTCGGTGGTACGGGTGCGGCAGGCGGGCGATCTCGACGGGCCCATCCGTACCGGCGACGACATCGAGATCCGGGGCAGCGGGTTCGTCCCGCCCGGCGCCCTGGCCGCCGACCGGCTGGCCCGGACCGTGGTGCGGATCGGCACCGTGCATGTGCACGTGCCGCTGGTGCCGGTCGCGGGGGGATTCACCAATCCGGCGGACTCGGTGCTGATCGTCCCGGTCCCGGTCGACGTCGAGCCCGGCCGGACCGATGTGCAGGTGATCACCGCGTCCGGCGCGGAGAGCAACCGCTACGGGATCGACGTCCTCGACTGACCCCTCGCCAGGGCGCCCCGGCCCTGCCCCGCCAAGGCCCCGGCCCTGCCGGGGCAGGGCCTCGTCCCGGTCGCCGGATGCCGGTCGCCGGCTCCCGGCCCGCGCCGGACCACCGCCCCGGCTCCCGTCGCCCCGCCCGGCCACCCAGGTTCCCGTCGCCCCGGCCGCCCCGGCCGCCCCGCCGCCGGGCCGGCCTCGGCACCCGGCCCGGGCCGGTCGGCTTCCCGGCGGTCGCCTCCCACCGCGACCGGCAGCGCCGTCGGCCGCCCGAGTCGGTCAGAATTGACCAGGGCACGATGGAGAGGCGGCGGGTGTCATGACGGACGGGGATCACGCGGACCGGACGGACGCGGCGGGCCCGGCCCGGCGGAGCCGGCTCGACACCATCCGGGCGACTACCCGGCACGGTCTGCGGGAGAAGGCCACCCGCCACGCACTGCTGCCGCTGCGGGTCTTCCTGGGGGTCACGTTCGTCTACGCCGGGATCGACAAGCTCACCACCTCCGGGTTCTTCGCCTCCTCGGGGCCCGGCTCGATCGGCGGGGTGATGGAAACGGTGCGCGACAGCTCGGCCGTGCCCTGGCTGGTCGACCTGGCGCTCAAGGCCCCGGAAGGCTTCGGCTACGCGATCGCGATCGGCGAGCTGGTGGTCGGGCTGGGCACCCTGCTGGGCGTGCTGGCCCGGCTGGCGGCGTGCGGCGGGGCGCTCATCTCGCTCAGCCTCTGGCTCACGGTCAGCTGGCAGACCGATCCGTACTACTACGGCAACGACCTGGTGTACCTGATGGCCTGGCTGCCGCTGGTGCTGGCGGGCGCGCCGGCGCTCTCGGTGGACGCGCTGCGGGCACGCCGCCGGGGCCGGGACGGCGGCCCGCTCCTCGGCTGAGGCCGCTGCTCGCCGCGGGTGACGCCCGGGCGCCGCGTTGCCGGGGCCGGGACCAAAGCCCGCTCCTCGGCTGAGACCGCTGCTCGCCGCGGGTGACGCCCCGGGCGCCCGGGCCCGCGCGCCGGTGGCCCGACATCCCATGACCCGGCCCGCTCCCGCGCCCGCGCCGGTGGCCCGACATCCCATGACCCGGCCCGCTCCCGCGCCCGCGCCGGTGGCCCGACGCCCCGCGCCCGCGGCCCGACGTCCCGAGATCCCCGGCCCGTGCCCGCCCACGGGGCGCGCCCGTGCCCCCGTCCGCGTCCGGCCCGGGTTCCAGGCGCTCCGGTGGCCCGGGCCCGGTGCCCGCGGTCTCCGGTGGCCGGCCGGGCGTGTCACTCCGGGGCGGGCCCGTCCCCGCCGGAGGGCGCGCGTCCGGTGCCGCGGGACCGGTGGCGGAGGCCGTAGGCGACCCCGGACACCACGGCCGCCACGCACAGCCCGCCGCAGATGACCGGGACCAGCACGAACACCGGGATCTCCCACTCCCCGGCCGCGTCCATCCCGTACAGCAGGGCGGCTGCGAGCACCGCCAGCGCAGCGACGAGCTTCCCGGGTTCGAACGTGTGCCGCTTCACGGGCGGAGCACCTCCACCTGGCCGATACCGACCTCCAGATCCAGCTCCAACGTGCCGCGGGCGGGACCGCCCCCCATCGGCTCCAGGGTGACCCTGCGGTCCCGCAGCGGGGAGACGTCGATGTCACCGCTGTTCTCCCCGGGCAGCTGCACATCGCCCAGGCCCACCTCGATGTCCAGCTCCACCCGTGCGTCGCGCGGCACCGTGACGACCAGCCGGCCCGCGCCGACGTCCACCTCGGTGCGCACCCGCCGGCCGTCCGTCAGCGGCAGACGGGCCAGCTCCAGCCGGCCGACGCCGGTGCCGAGTTCGTAGTTCCTCGCCACCGCGTCCGCGGTCGCCGGCGTCCAGGTGCGCCGCTTCCAGTCGGCGGTGACGGACTTCGGCAGCGCCGCCGCACCGGCCAGCAGCCCGCTGGTCAGCACCACGGCGACCATGGTGCCCGCGCCGGTGCGCCCGTACACGCTGCTGATGAGCAGTCCGGCGCCGAACACGGCGAGCGCGGCGACGAATCCGGTCTGCAGGCTGGTGCCGAGCGGCTGGGTGGCCCAGGTCGCGCCGATCCCGATCGCGGCGGCCGCGACGGCGGCGAGGAAGGTCCAGCCGCCGATCGAGGTGCGTTCGGGGGCCGGGCGGGACCGGGCGGCGGCGGCCGCGCGCCCGGTGGCGTACCCGCCGGCGTCGGGGCCGTCGGCCGGGCCCCACAGGTAGCCGGTGCCGACGTGGCCGGTGGTGCCGTCCTTGACGATCGGGTCGCGCCACCAGGACGGGCCGCCCCGGGCCGGCGGGGCCTGGGTCTCCGGCGGGGCGCCCTCGTGGCCGCCCTTGCCCGCCGCGGTGCCGCCGGCGGCGGTCTGCGGGGCGGCGGTGTCGGTGTCACCGGTCTCGCCGTCCGCCTGGTGCCGGTGCCGGGACCAGTACGCGGCGCCGACCGTGGCCAGCGACAGCATCACCGAGAAGCCGACGATGTTGCCCTTGTTGAGCATGGAGAGGAACAGCCCGCAGCCCACCAGGGCGCAGAGCAGCGCGGTCAGCGCCGTGCCCTCGACCCGCCCGGACAGCAGCCGCCGCCCCTCGTGCTCGTCCTCGCCGAGCATCGGGACCAGCAGCCAGCAGAAGCCGTAGACGATGAGGCCGATCCCGCCGGTGACCGCCAGCACCGAGAACACCACCCGGAAGATGACCGGGTCCACGTCGCAGTACCGGCCGAGCCCCCCGCACACCCCGCCGAACACCTTGTTCCCGGGGCTGCGGCGCAGCGGCACCGGGCCCGGCGCGGGGCCCTGCGGGTCCGGGCCGTCCCCGGGCGCGCCGGGCGGCCCGGACGGTCCGGGGCCCTGCGGCCCGGAGCCGGGTGGTGCGGCGGAGGAGGACCCGTCGCGCCGGTGAGCGTCCGCGACGGGGTGTGCATCGGTCATGCGTCCATGGTGACAAGTCGTATCGCCGCCCGGCATCCGGTCCCGACCCTGGGCCTTCCCTGAGATCGACCCCGAGTCCGCGGCGGCTATCGTGTCGTTTCGAACACATGCGGGGCTGGGGCGAGGGGAGCGCGGTGTCGGACCAGGGGCGGCTGATCGCCGGACGGTACCGGTTGGTGGACCGGATCGGGCGTGGCGGCATGGGCACCGTATGGCGGGCCGAGGACGAGCTGCTCGGCCGTCAGGTCGCCGTCAAACAACTGCACATCTCCCCGCACCGCTCGGAGGACGAACTCGCCACCGTCCACGAGCGCACCCGCCGCGAGGCGCGCAGCGCGGCCCGTATCACCCACCCCAACGTGGTGGTGGTGCACGACGTGGTCGACCACGAGGGCCAGCCGTGCATCGTGATGGAGTACGTGCCGTCGACCACCCTCGGGGACGTGATCAAGAGCGGCGGCCCGATCACGCCCGCCGAGGCGGCCCGGATCGGGCGCGGGATGATCGCGGCACTGCGCGCGGCGCACGCGGCCGGTGTGCTGCACCGCGACGTGAAACCGGGCAACGTGCTGCTGGGGCGGGTCGATCCGCAGGACGAGGCGCGGGCCGGCGGCCGGGTGGTGCTCACCGACTTCGGTATCGCGATGGCGTCCGGTACGTCCACGCTCACCAAGACCGGTGAAGTGGTCGGCTCCATCGACTACATCGCCCCGGAACGCGTCAAGGGCCGGAAGCCCGGACCCGCCTCCGACCTGTGGGCGCTCGGCGCGACGCTCTATCAGGCGGTGGAGGGCCGACCGCCGTTCCGCCGGGCCACCGCCATGGAGACGGCGTACGCGATCGCCATGGACCCGCTGGAACCGCTCCGGAACGCGGGCCCGCTCACCGGTCTGATCGAGGCGCTGCTCGCGAAGGACCCGGACCGGCGGCCGTCGGCGGATCAGGTGGAACGGGCTCTGCGGGCACCGGCGTCGGAGGCCGAGACGGCGTTCCTGGAGGTGTCGTTCGGCACCGCGTCCCTCGCCGCCCCCGCCCCCGCCCCGGCCCCCACTCCCGCCGAAGACCCCGCCCCGGCACCCGCACCCGCACCCGTACCCGCGCCCGCACCGGCGCCGGCCGACCCCGGGGACACCCCGCGGAACGATCCGCCGCCGGCCGCCGCCGGCGGCGCCGCCTCCGGTGCGGTCCGCCCGGCCGACTCCGGGGCGACCCCCACCCTCACCCCGGTGCCGGGGCCCGAGCGGGGCGGGCGGCGGGGCCGCGGCGCCCTGCTGACCGCGGTGGCCGCGGTGACCGTGCTCGCGGTGGCCGCGGGCACCTTCTACTTCGTCTCCCAGAACGACGGTGACGGGGTGAAGACCGGGGCCAAGTCCGAGGGCGAGAAGACCCCCGGCACCGGCACCAAGGGACACCCGGACGACGGCTACCGGCCGCCGCCCGTCCCGGAGGGCTACCGGCTGGTGGAGGAGAAGGCCCTGGGCGTCTCCTTCCCGGTGCCCGAGGGCTGGGTGCGGCAGCCGGACAGCCGGCCCGGCGAGGTCGACTACATCGACCCGACGGGGCTGGTCAACCTCCAGCTGAACGTCCTGGACCTGGCCGCCGCCGACCCGCTGGAGCACTTCAAGGACGTCGAGCAGATGTTCCAGAACAAGTACCCGGTCAGCGAGCGGCTGCGGCTGCAGCGCACCCGGTTCCGCGGCGAACCCGCCGCGATCTGGGAGTTCAAGTTCAAGGGCTCGGCCCGCTGGTTCCGGGCCATCGACCTGGGCTGGGGGCAGCCGGGCCTGGAGGAGTACGCCGTGTACCTGTCCGCGCCCGAGGCCCAGTGGCAGCAGTACCGGGGCATCTTCGACCACGTCCGGGACGGGCTGCGGTTCGCCGACGACGAGGGCGCCGGGGCCACCGGGGGCGCCGGGCAGTAGTCCGGCGCGGGAACGGCACCGGGGATCGCCCCGGGGGCGGCACCGGGGATCGCCCGGGGGGCGGCACCGGGGACGGTTCCGAGGCCGCGTCCGGGTCCGATCAGGGGTGACCCTGATGCCCCGGCCCCGCCGACCGTGTGACGATCGACTCCATGGCCACCACCACACCGCGAGCCGGGTCGCACCGCGTCCCGCCGCCCGACGCCACCGAGCCGCCCCCGCGCAAGCTGTACCGCAGCGCCGAGGGCCGCTGGCTCGGGGGCGTGGCGCGCGGGCTGGCCGGGCACCTCGGGGTGCCGGTCTCCTGGGTGCGGCTGCTGTTCGTGGCCCTGTCGATGGCCGACGGCTTCGGCGTCATCCTGTACGCCCTCTTCTGGTTCGTGGTGCCGCTGGGCGTCGGCGGCGTGGACACCGGGCGCCCGGGCCTGATCGGCACCGCGCCCGGACCGGACGGCAGACGCCGGCTGTTCGCCCGCAAACCCGACAAGGGCCAGATCCTCGCGCTGATCGCGGTGATCGTCGGCGCGGGCATCTTCGTGGAGAACATCCACATCGGCCGGGTCGCCGACACCTACATCTGGCCGCTGCTGCTCATGGGGGCCGGGGTGGCCCTGGTCTGGCGGCAGGCGGACAACGCCCGGCGCGCCCAGTGGGTGGAGCTCAGCCGCAGCAAGCGGGTGCTGCCGGTGGCGCGGATGGCGGCCGGGGTGCTGCTGGTCGGCGTCGGCGTGACCGGCATCGTCGTCATCCAGGGCTCCGCGGAGCACCTGGGCTCGGTGCTGCAGGCGACGCTGGCGGTGATCGTGGGGCTGGCGCTGCTGGCCGGCCCGTACCTGATCCGCATGATGCAGGACCTGTCGGCGGAGCGGCT
Source organism: Streptomyces sp. NPDC018031 (assembly GCF_044327625.1). Classification (NCBI taxonomy): domain Bacteria; kingdom Bacillati; phylum Actinomycetota; class Actinomycetes; order Kitasatosporales; family Streptomycetaceae; genus Streptomyces; species Streptomyces sp. NPDC018031. Next base: position 161,875 of record NZ_JBIRFT010000006.1, on the reverse strand, counting down.
GATGCGCATCCGCGCCCAAGAGCGGGCCGAGGTCGCCGCGCACGTCCACGACTCCGTGCTGCACACCCTCACCCTGATCCAGCGCAACGCGGACGACGCCCGCGAGGTGGCCCGGCTCGCGCGGGCCCAGGAGCGGGAGCTGCGCGCCTGGCTGTACAAGCCGGAGGGCACCGGCAAGGACGAGGAGGAGGAGCCGGACACCCTGGCCGAGGCGGTGCGCCGTACGGCCGCCGGGGTGGAGGACCATCACGGGGTGCCCATCGAGGTCGTGGTCGTCGGGGACTGCCCGCTCGACGAGCGGCTGGGCGCCCAGATCCAGGCCGCGCGCGAGGCGATGGTCAACGCCGCCAAGTACGGTGGCGAGGGAGGACCCGTGCAGGTCTACGCCGAGGTGGAGGGGCGCAGGGTCTTCCTCTCGGTACGGGACCGGGGGCCGGGCTTCGACCTGGAGTCGGTGCCGGGCGACCGGATGGGCGTGCGAGAGTCGATCATCGGCCGGATGCAGCGCAACGGCGGCACCGCACGGCTGCGGTCCGCCCCGGACGGGGGCACGGAAGTGGAGCTGGAGATGGAGAGGGCGGCGACGACATGACGGAGAACGGGCCGGCGGCGGCCGGAGGGCCGCTCGGCGGGGCGGCCGGGGACGCGGGGACGGAACGCCGGGTGCGGGTGGTGCTCGTCGACGACCACCGGATGTTCCGTACCGGAGTGCGCGCCGAGATCGGCCAGACCGACCGCACCGGCGTCGAGGTGATCGGCGAGGCGGCCGACGTGGACCAGGCCGTCAGCGTCATCGGCGCGACCCGGCCGGAGGTCGTCCTGCTCGACGTCCACCTGCCCGGTGGCGGCGGTGTGGAGGTGCTGCGCCGCAGCACCGCCCTGATGGGCGACCCGGAGAGCCCGGTGCGCTTCCTGGCGCTGTCCGTGTCCGACGCGGCCGAGGACGTCATCGGCGTCATCCGGGGCGGCGCGCGCGGCTACGTCACCAAGACCATCACCGGCACGGACCTGATAGACGCGATCTTCCGGGTGCGGGACGGTGACGCGGTCTTCTCGCCGCGGCTGGCCGGGTTCGTGCTGGACGCCTTCGCCTCCACCGACGCCCCGCCGGTCGACGAGGACCTGGACCGGCTCACCCAGCGCGAGCGGGAGGTGCTGCGGCTGATCGCCCGCGGCTACGCGTACAAGGAGATCGCCAAGCAGCTGTACATCTCGGTGAAGACGGTGGAGAGCCATGTCTCGGCGGTGCTCCGCAAACTCCAGCTGTCCAACCGGCACGAGCTGACGCGCTGGGCGACCGCCCGGCGGCTGGTCTGAGCCGCAGGCGGGCAGAGGCAGGCCGGGGGCCGGCCGGGAGGCTGCCGGTCGACGGCAGGGGTCGGCCGGGAGACGGCAGGAGCTAGCCGGTCGATGGCAGGGGCCGGCCGGGAGGCGGCAGGAGCTATCCGGTGGCAGGGGCCGGTCGGGAGACGGCAGGCAGCGGACGGGCAGCGGGCAGGGCCGGACGCGGGCCGCGCGGGTGCGCGGACCGGCGGCGCCCGCGGCCGCGCACGGCGGTCCGGAGACGGGGGCGCGGCAGCAGGCGCGGCACGCGGCCGCGGGAGAGCGGGTCCGGGCCGGTGGCCCGGGGAACGAGCGGGAGGGGACAACGCGTGGCGGTCGACACCGGCGAGCGGGACGGCACGGTCAGCGGCGACAGCAGTGACGGCAGCGGCGACCGGAGGAGCGGCGACGGCAGCGGCGACCGAGGGAGCAGCGGCGGCAGCGTCGACGGGGGAGCGGGGGGTACCGGCATACGGTCCCGGGTCTCCGTCTACGCCCTGGTCACCGGGGCGTCCGACGGTACCGGCGAGGCCGGCGGTGCTGGGGAGACCGGCGGTGCTGGGGAGACCGGCGGTCCTGGGGAGACCGGCGGTCCCGGTGAGGCTGGGGGTTCCGGGGCGTCCGGCGGTTCTGGTGAGGCCGGCGGTGCCGGCGGGGACGCGGCGCAGGCGCCCCGGCCCGGTGCCGTCGCACCCGGGGACCCGGCGGTACCCGGCGCCCGGGACCGGATCCTGCTGACCCGGCTCTCCGACGCCTCGCCGATCTTCGAGGGCGGGCTGTGGCACCTGCCCGGCGGCGGAATCGACCCCGGCGAGCAGCCGCTGGAGGCGCTGGCCCGGGAACTCGACGAGGAGACCGGGCTGACCCTGCTGGACGCCCGGCTGCTCATGGCCCGCAGCTACACGGCCACCCGGCGGGGCATCAGCTGGCACCTCGTAGCGCTCTTCTACGCGGTGGAGGTGGCCCCCGGTCCGCCGCGGGTCACCGAGACCGACGGATCCACCGCAGAGGTGGCCTGGCTGTCCCGCGCCGAACTGAGCGACGAGGCGGTGCGCCGGCAGACGCTGTCACCGGCGGCGGTGGACGCGCTGCGGCTGCTCGACGGGCCGCTGCTGCCGGACGGGCCGCGGCCGTCCGACGTCTGAGCCGGCGGCGCCGTCCAGCGCTTCCGCGGCCGTCCGCCGCGAGGGCGTTGGGCCCACGGCCGTCCGCCGCGGGGCGCTGGGCTTTCGGCCGTCCGCCGTGGCAGACGGACGGCCTGGGCGGCGGACGGCCGTCCGCCCGTCTGTCCGCCGCCGTGCCGCGTCCGTTCACCGGTCGATGCCCGATCGCCGTTCGGTCGTGGTCCGTCCGCCGCCGCGCCCGTCCGCCGCGTCCGTCCGCCGCCGTGCCCGTCCGCCGCGTCCGTCCGCCGCCGCGCCCGTCCGCCGCGCCACCCCCGTCAGCTGCCGGTCGCGGGCCGGTGGGCGCGGCCCGGCGGGACCCCGGCAGCCGGCCGGAGCCCGATCGGCGGGGCCGGGGCGGCGGGGCCTGGCGGTGAGGTGGGCGGGTGCGGCGGGTGTCCCGGGCAGCGGGCCGCCGCCCGGGCGGCGGCGTGGTGCCTCAGCCGGCCGTGACCGCCATGGTCTTCTTGGCCAGTTCGAACGCCGGGACCATCGCCCGGTGCTCTCCGGTGTCCATCCCGCCGAGGTGGATCACCACCGCGCCCTTGGGGGTCACCACGGCGACCGCCCGCTCCTCCTTGGACTCCTCGGCGAGCTCGCCGTAGGTCATGTACGTGGCCTCGGTGGCGTCGAGCCCGGCGACCTTGACCGCGTGGAACTTCTCCTTGCTGGGCTTGTCCCCGTCGGCGACGAAGCCCTCCAGCACCTTCCGGGAGTCCCCGCCGCCGGCCGTCGCCTTGCCGGTGTAGATCCGTATGAAGCCGATGTGCCCGGCGGGCTTGGCGTCGATCTCGCAGACCATCTCGACCTCGCCCTGCTTGGTGAGGTCTTCGAGGAGTTCCGCGACCTCCTTGTCCTCGGTCGTGGCCTGATCGATCGCGTCCGGCTCCCAGGACTTCGCCAGGTCGAAGGTCACCGGCAGCGTGCAGGTGGTCCCCTTGGCACCGATCTTCTTGCCCGAGGACCGGGCCACGGACACCTTGGTGTCCTCGCCCTTGGCCGTGCTCTGACCGCCGTTCCGGCTCTTGTTCCTGCCGTCGCCGTCGCCGTCGTCGCCGGACTGGTCGGAGCAGCCGGTGAGCGCACCGATCACCATTGCCGCGATCGTCGCGCCCACCACTGCTCTGCCGGATCTGCGCATGCCGGTGTTCTCCACCCTTGTTCGAACCTGTGCTCGGCTATGCCGAAAAATTCGCCGAAGCATATACCGAGGGCCACGCTTCGGACGATCACGTTTCAGCACCGGGTTCCGACGACGGCGCAGGTCAGAGCGGGCCCGCCGGGTGGAGCACGCCGGTCAGCCGTGCGGGGTGCCCAGCAGGCCGCACGACGCCCCGGTGATCGTGCCGTCCGGTGCGAAGAACACCCGCGTCTCGTAGAGCCCGGAGACCGCGCTCAGGAAATCCGGGCGGCCGTAGTGATGCACCTGGAGGCCGAGGCGGTCGCAGTACGCCTGCATGACCGACCGCATGGTGGCGTCCCGCACTTCCGCCGGGGTGATCCCGTGCAACCAGCTCGCCCCCGCCCGGATCTCCTCCCCGGTGGTCTCGGGGTCGGTGCCGGGGGCCGGCAGCCGTTCGTCGGTGACCACCCAGAACTCGTTGCCCAGCGAGGTGAAGGCGTACCCGGCCGCCCCCGCCGCGGTCCGCGCCAGCGCCACCGCGAACGACTCGCACTGCACATACGGCCGCAGGTCCAGCCGCCCGCCGGCCAGCTCCGGCAGCTCGGCGCCGGCCTCCGGCCCCGCCGCCTCCCGGAGGCGCTCCCGTATCTCCTCGGTACCGGCCGCCCATTCGAACCACCGCTCGTCGGCGTCGTAGGCGCCGAGCCGCCGCGCTTTCAGCCCGCCGCCCGGAAAGCGCAGTTCGCCGGCCGCTTCGTCCCACTGCGGTGCCCGTCCGTCGAACTCCAGGTGCTCGTCCGCGTACTCCACCATCGCCCGGGTCCGCCGGATCGAGTACGCGATCTCCCGCGCCGCCACCGGCAGCAGAGCCTCGGGGAACATCCGGTCCGGATGCGCACCGGGCGTCCGGCGCGGTTCGAGCAGCTCCTGCTCCGGTGCCGCCGCGGAGCCGGGCGCACCGCCATCCGCCCCTGTCACCTGGACATCGCTGACCTCCTCCCCGTCGATGCGTACCGTGATCCGATCCCCGCCCGGAAGTGTCCCGACCACCTGTCCAGGACCGTACGTGGGTTCGATCGAGTGTCGCTTGAACCAGCCTTGAACCGTCTTCAGTGCAGGTCCCGGGAGCAGCGCGGCACCGTTGCGCAGCGGCTGCTCCGACCGTCCCGCGCGGGGCTCGGCGCGTGGCACCGCCGGGTCGTCCACGACCAGGAACGCCCGCCCCCGCTCGTTGATGACGGCGACCGCCCCGCCCCGCGCGTCCAGCAGCCCCATGCAGATGAGCATCAGGTGGTCGGCGGCGAGCCGGGGGTCGGGGAAGTGGTTGAGGTCCGGCATCCGCTCGGTCAGCTCCGGGATGCCCTCACGCTCCCCGAACTCCCGCAGCTCCGCCGCCCGCCGGGCCCCCGGAGTGTCCCGGAAACCGTCGTTCCCCCACGCCCACAGCCAGGTGCCGTCCAGGGCGTAGGTGCCGAGGATCTGGCCCTGCAGGGTCACCCCGGACCGGGCCACCGTCGGCTCGTCCAGGTCGTAGTACGTGGGACCGTGCGGTACCAGCCGGTCGAAGAGGTCCAGTTGCTCGCAGACCCAGCCGAGGTGCGGGCGGGCGGCGTCGGTGAGCTGGTCGCTGAAGGTTCCGTGGGTTCCGTACATGGGTGAGTCAATCCGTAGGTAGGCGTCGTTTGCTGCGGGTGCTGCGGGTGCTGCGGGTGCTGCGGGTGCTGCGGGTGCTGCGGGTGCTGCGGGTGCTGAAGCCGGTGGTGCTCATGGTGCTGTTGGTGCCAGACCGTGCCAGTCGTGCCAGACCGTGCCAGTCGTGCCAGCCGTGCCAGTGGTGTCGATGGAACTGGCGATGCCGGTGCAGCCAAGTGGTGCCCGTGGTGCGCGTGTTGCGGCTCTGTGAGCAGGGACCCGACCCGCACGCCCCTGGTTCCGCCCAGGACGGGGCCGGTACGCGGCGGTTACCCGGCCGTGATGGCGACCGGAGGGCAGGCGGCGAACCGGCCGGCGCGGCACCGGAGTCGGGTCACCACCGGTTGACGAGCGGCGCGTCCGGTTCGTGCCCCCGCCAGGCTTCGGCGAGGCGGGTGAGGCGGGCGGGGGCGGCGATGCCGCGCACGGTCGCGATCCTGTCGTTGGCGATGTCGAACGTCACGGCACCGACGGGCTGGTCGCCGACCACGAAGAGGATGGCCGGGGCGCCGTTGACGAGCGCGTAGTGGATGGCGGGTGTGCCGCCGGCCAACCGCCGTTTCGCGGGCGTGGGTGTGAACCCGGCCCGCGCGACGGCGGCGATGCGCTGCGGAGTGTCGAACCGCAGCAGCTTCTCGGCCAGGCCGGCGCCGTCGGAGATCGCGGTCGCGTCGTCGGTGAGCAGCGCCACCAGCCGTTCGGTGCGGCCCGAGGAGGCGGCGGCGAGGAACTCCTCGACGATCCTGCGGGCGGATGCCGGGTCGACCTCACCACTGCCGCGGCGCTCGGCGGTGATCCGGCGCCGGGCCCGGTGGAGGTGCTGCTGGCTCGCGGACTCGCTGATGTCGAGGATCTCGGCGGTCTCGGCGTGGCTGTAGGAGAACGCCTCGCGCAGGACGTAGACGGCCCGTTCGAGGGGTGACAGGCGTTCCATGAGAGTCAGTACGGCCAGGGACACCGATTCGCGCTGTTCGAAAGTGTCGGCCGGGCCGAGCATCGGGTCGCCGTCGAGGAGCGGTTCGGGCAGCCAGGCGCCCGCGGTGCGTTCGCGGCGGGCCCGTGCCGAGCGGAGCCGGTCGAGGCAGAGGTTGGTGACGACCTTGGTCAGCCACGCTTCCGGCACCTTGATCCGCTGCCGGTCGGCGGCCTGCCAGTGCAGGAACGCATCCTGCACGGCGTCTTCGGCGTCGACGGCGGAACCCAGCAGCCGGTACGCCAGCGAGGCCAGCCGGTTCCGGCTGGCCTCGAACCGACTGGCGTCGAAGCGGTCGGTGGCGGTGTTGTCCACGCGGCACACCCTAAGCGACTACGCCACCGTCTTCTCGGCGGACGCATCCGCCGCGGCGGTCAGCCGGTGCTTGCGCTTGGGCAGGCCGAACGTCGGGTGCTCGGTGCCCCACAGCGACATCCTGACGATGCCCGCCTTGACCCGTGCCGCCTTCCGGCCACCCATGTACTTCGGCTTCGCCTGCCCTTCGCCGTCGACCATCTGCAGGATCCCGTCCCGCCGTCCGAGGCTGATGTGGTTGCCCACGTACTCCAGCTTGACCCTCGTGACCTCACGGCCGGTCAGGTTCCCCACGACCGCGTCGACGGCCTGCCGGCCGGTGTAGCCCGCCGACGCGCAGGACATCGGCAGCGGCCGGCCGTTGTCGGCGACGGCGTAGGCGCTGTCGCCGACGGCGTAGACGTCCGGGTGCGAGACCGACCGCATGGTGCGGTCGACGACGATCCGACCGTTCTCGGTGACCTCCAGTCCGCCGGCGGCGGCGATGGGGCCGGCCTCGAACCCGGCCGTCCACACGGTCGCGTCGGACGCCAGGGCGCTGCCGTCGGCGCACAGCACCCGGGTCGCTTCGACGGCTTCGACCACGGTGTGCTCCAGGACGGTGATGCCCAGCCGGTCGCAGGCCCGGCGCAGGTGGCCGCGGGCTCCGGGGGAGAGCTGGGAGCCCAGTTCGCCGCGGGCGACCAGGACCACCGACAGGCCGGGCCGGGATTCGGCGATCTCGGTGGCGGTCTCGATACCGGTCAGTCCGTCTCCGACGACCACCACGCTCCCGCCTTCGCCCTTCCTGTCCAGGCCGTCCAGGCGCTCGCGGAGGCGCAGCGCCGAGGGCCGGCCGGCGACGTCGAAGGCGTGCTCGGCCACGCCGGGTACGCCGTGGTCGGCGACGTGGCTGCCGAGTGCGTAGAGGAGCGTGTCGTAGCCGAGTTCGTCGCCGCCGTCGGCGTCGGCCACGGCGACGACCCGGCGCTCGGGGTCGACGGCGGTGACCCGGGCCAGGCGCAGCCGTATCCCGGTGCCCGCGAAGACGTCGGCGAGCTTCGGAGCCTCGATCTCCTGGCCGGCCGCGAGTTGGTGCAGCCGCAGCCGCTGCACGAAGTCCGGCTTGGCGTTGACCACGGTGATGTCGGTGTCCGCCGGGGACAGCCGGCGGGCCAGGGTCCCGGCCGCGTAGGCCCCGGCGTAGCCGGCGCCGAGGACGACGATGCGGTGTTTCATGTGATGCTCCCATCGGTTCGCTTGGTCCCGGTGGCTTGAGCGGGACAGCGTTCCGATTCCTGACAGACGTCGGGTGTGACGCCGGTCACAGGCGGGTGGGAGTGCGGACTCGTCCGGTCCGGCGCGGGGGCGGCGCCGGAGCGACGGGGCCGGCGGGAGTCGTGGTGGCCGCTCGGTACCGCGGGGGCGCGGACGGGGGGTCCGGGCGGTTACGGCGCGACCAGGCCCGCCAGCAGCGTCGCCACGGAGCCCTCGATCACCGCTTCGCGTTCGGCGGCGGGGAGTTGCGCGAGCGGGCCGTCCAGGATCAGGTCGGCCAGGCCGTGCACCATGGCCCAGGCGGGTGACTCGGCGGCGGGCCGGCGGCGGGCGGGCATCCGGCCGGTGGCGACGAGGTCGTCGAGGCTGGCGGACAGCAGGTTGAACGACCGGAACTGGGGTTCCGAGGTGCCCGGTTCGGTGCCGGTCCAGGAGTCGTCCGGGGAGCCGGGGATCCTGCAGAAGGCGGACCGGTAGAGGCCCGGGCGCTCGATGGCGAAGTGCACGTACGCCCGCCCGATCGCGAGGAACCGCTGCCCTGCCGACTCGCCCGGGTCCGCCGCTTCCGGAACCTGGTCGGCGGCCTGCTCCAGGGCGTCGGCGAGGGCGACCTGCCCGCGCACCTTGACGGCGTGCAGCAGTGCCGCCTGGCCGTCGAAGTGGCGGTAGGCGGCGGTCGGGGAGACGCCGACCCGGCGGGCGGCCTCCCGGAGCACCACCCGCTCCGGACCGCCGTCGACCGCGAGTTCCACGGCGGCGGTGATCAGGGCGTTGCGCAGGTCGCCGTGGTGGTACCCGGCCTTCCCGGCGGCCGCGGCGGGCCGCCGCGCGCCCTGCTTCCCACCCGCCGTCCGCGTCCCCGCGGTGGCACCCCCGTCGTCCGCCGTCCGCGGGCCGGTCGGGGTGCGCCCGTCGTCCGCCGTCCGCGGGCCGGTCGGGGTGCGCCCGTCGTCCGCCGTCCGTGGGCCGGACGCCGCCTGGGCCCCGCCCGCCGCGCGTCCGCCGCCCGCTGCCGGCGCGCCGGCCGCCGGTCGCTCCTGCGGCGCGCCCGGCCCGTTCGCGGCCCGCGCCTTCCGAGGCTTTCCCGACTTCTCGACCATGCCTTCATCCTGCCCGATGTTGACAGCATTAACATCCGGCTGCCAGGGTTGATGTTAACGCCATAAACATCGCACTGAGGCGTCGTCCGACGCCGTTGGAGGTGGCCATCGTGCTCACCCGGATCGCCGAGCTGGCCCTACACAGGGCCAAGCTCCTGCTCGCCCTCGCCGCCGTGGCCGTCGTCGTCATGGCAGCGGTCGGCTTCGGGGCGTTCGGCAAACTCAAGGGCGGCGGGTTCGAGGACCCCGACGCCCCGTCCAGCCGGGCCCGCACCGTCATCGACGAGAAGTTCGGCGGGGAGACCGACCTGGTCTTCCTGGTCCGCGCCGACGGCGCCGGCGACCTGGACACCCCGGCGGTCCGGGAGCGCGGCCGCGAACTCACCGCCGCGCTCGACGCCGACCCCGCCGTCGACGGCGTCGTCTCCTACTGGGACGGGACGAAGAACCCGGCCCTCGCCTCCGAGGACGGCGACAAGGCGCTCGTCCTCGTCCGGGTGAAGGGCGGGGCGGACGAGACCGAGGACCGGACCGAGGCGCTCATCGACCAACACGCCGGGACCCGTGACGGGACGACCGTGCAGGCCGGCGGCCAGGCCGCGGTCGGCCACGAGGTGACCAGCCAGGTCGGCAAGGACCTCGCGATCGCCGAATCCATCGCCGTACCGCTCACCCTGCTGCTGCTGGTACTCGCCTTCGGCAGCGTCGTCGCGGCGCTGCTGCCGCTGGTCATCGGGCTCATCGCGATCCTCGGCACCTTCGCCGGACTCTTCGTGCTCGGCTCGCTCACCGACGTCTCCGTCTTCTCCATCAACCTCGCCACCGCGCTCGGCCTGGGCCTCGGCATCGACTACGCGCTCTTGCTGGTCAGCCGGTTCCGGGAACAGCTGGCGAGCGGATCCGCGGTGCCGGACGCGCTCCGCGGCACCGTCCGGACGGCGGGCCGCACCATCGTCTTCTCGGCCGCCACGGTGGTCGCGGCACTCGCCGCCCTGCTGATGTTCCCGCCCTACTTCCTGCGCTCCTTCGCGTACGCGGGCATCGGGGTGGTGGTCGTCGCCGCGCTCAGCGCCCTGTTCGTCGTCCCGCCGCTGCTGGCCCTGCTCGGCCACCGGGTGAACAAGGGCAAGCTGCCCTGGGCCGCCTCCGTCCGCCGCGCCGACGCACCGCTGTGGGGCAAGCTCGCCGGAGCGGTCATGCGGCGCCCCGCGCTCCTCGCCCTCCCCGTCCTCGGCGTCCTGCTCCTCCTCGCCAGTCCGCTGCTCGGCGCCACCTTCGGCACCCCCGACGAGCGGGTTCTGCCCACCAGCGCGGAGAGCCGCCAGGTGGCCTCCCAGCTCGACCGCGACTTCCGGCAGGACGACAACGGCGCCGTCCAGATCGTCACCACCGACGCCGTCGCCGCCGCCCCGCTGCGCGCCTACGCCGAGGAGATCTCCCGGCTGGACGGGGTGGCGCGGGTCGACAGCAGCGCCGGCGGCTTCCGCGACGGGGCCACCGTCCCGCCCGCCGCCGACCCCGCCTCACTCGGCCGACCCGACGCCCAGCGGCTCGTGGTCGTCGGCGAGTCCGCCGCGAAGTCGGATGCCGCACAGGACCTGGTCCACGACATCCGCGAGGTGACCCCGCCGCACGGCACCGAGGCGCTGGTCGGCGGCGGCGACGCGGCCCTGGTCGACTCCAAGCACTCCATCGGGGTGCGCCTCCCGTTCGCCGCCGGGCTCATCATCGTCACCACCTTCATCCTGCTCTTCCTCTTCACCGGAAGCGTCGTCCAGCCGCTGCGCGCCCTGCTGCTCAACGCGATCAGCCTCGCCGCGGCGGTCGGTGCGATGGTGTGGATGTTCCAGGACGGGCACCTCGCCGACTTCTTCGGCTTCACCCCGCAGCCGCTGGACACCTCGATGACCGTCCTGCTCTTCTGCGTCGTCTTCGGGCTGTCGATGGACTACGAGGTCTTCGTCACCAGCCGCATGAAGGAGCTGAACGACGCGGGCGCGGACGGGGAGACCGTCGTCACCCAGGGCCTGGCCCGCACCGGCCGCATCGTCACCGTCGCCGCCGGCCTCCTCTCGGTCAGCTTCTTCGCCTTCGGGACGAGCGACATCAGCTTCCTGATGATGTTCGGCCTCGGCAGCGGGCTGGCGGTCGTCATCGACGCGGTACTGGTGCGCGGCGTGCTCGTCCCGGCGGCGATGCGCATCCTGGGCGGCCGGGCCTGGTACGCGCCGCCGGCGCTGCGCAGGCTCCATGCGCGGGTGGGGCTTTCGGAGGGGCCGTCGGAGCCGACTGACTCCACCAGCGGGGAGAAGACTCCCGTGCACGTGTGAGTTGCCTGCGCCGCCCGCCACGCTGCCGATGATCCCGGCGGCTGTGGCGGGACGCGTCTGGTGCGAGTGGTCAGACGTGTCTTCTGGCAGCCCGGCGTGACCGGACCGCTTTCATCCTGTGCCGGAAGGGTGAAATGGCCTGGTGGGTGGGGGTGTGACAGGGCAGACCCCGAGTCGTTTGCGTGATGATCGCACTCATCACGCCGACGACCGAGGGGCCCTGTCGATTCCGTACCCTTCCATGCTCGACGTCCCGTACGAGCTCGTCGAGCTGTCTCCCGGCTCATCTATGCCCGAAGGAAGGATGAAGAGGTTCGCGGAAGGAAGAGGGGTTCCCATGGCGCGATCACGCAGCGTGAGCCCGCCTCGGGACACCCCGACATGGTGTCCGGCCAGCCGACGCTGAGCGCCTAACTTCGAGCCGCTGCCAGCTGGTCCGGGGGAAGGTGCCCGAGCGGTGCCGCTCGCCACGCCCTGCGGATCCGCAGCGCGGTCCGGAACAGCACGACGGGGGTCGCGCAGGCACACGCGATGGTCACCGGGAGCATGGCCGAGTCGGGAAGGATCCCCATGACGCGGACGGCCGAGTGCAGTCCGGTGTACTGGTGGACGACCGGTTCGATGGCATCGTCCAGGACAGTGAACTGGGCGAAGTGCAGCCCCCAGGCGGCGCACACCGCCAGCCAGTAGCAGCCCGCTGCCACCGTCCAGGCCCGCACGGCAGGGGCGCCGGAGGCGCTGAGACGAGCGCGGAAGTACAGGAGCGGGGCCAGGGCGCACAGCAGCACCACGTACATCGGAGTCCGCCACCAGTCGTCCACGGCCCAGCCCGGGATGTCCGCGCGGAGGGACGCCACGACGGCGGGCGGCAGATTGCTCGCCGTCAACAGATCGTCGAACTTGCCCAGGACCATCCCGTAGGCCACCAGCGGGGTGAGGGCGAGCAGCCACATGATCGGGTGGCCGAGCCCCCTCTTCAGCCGGCGCGTCACCTCGCCCGGCGCTGTGGGCGGCGGGGCGATGGGCATGGGGTGCTGGTCCGGCGCGTAGGACGGTACGACCGGGACGAGTTGAGGCCGGGTCGGCAGGCCGGCGAGCGGAGAGGGAGGCGCGTCATGAGGGATGTCAGCGCCCGAGCCGGGCCCGGCCGAAGCGGGCGGGCGAGGCCCGCCGGCGGGTGCGCGGTCGAGGGCCGTGGCAACGTACCCGCCATCCGGGGTGCCGGCGGCGGCCGCGTCCCGCCCGGCGACCTGCAGGATCTGTGCGCGCATGCTCCGCGCGTCCGGGAAGCGGTCCTGCGGACTCTTCGCCAGCGCCCGTGTCAGCAAGGCCTGCACTTCTCCGGGCACCTGGACGCCGAGGACGCTGAGCGCGGGCGGCTCAGCGGTGACGTGCTGGTAGCCGATCTGGAACCCCGATTCCGCGTCGAACGGCACCCTTCCGGTGAGGAGTTGGAAGAGGATGACGCCGACCGCGTAGAGATCACAGCGTGGGTCGATGGCGCCGCCGGCCGTGAACTGCTCCGGGGCCATGTAGTGCGGCGTCCCCACGATGAAGCCGGTGCCGGTCAGGGCGGTAACCTGCGCGTCAAGAGCTCGGGCGATCCCGAAGTCCATGACCTTCACCGAACCGGCCTCGGTGACCATCACATTGGCCGGCTTCACGTCCCGGTGCACCAGCCCGGCGGCATGGCTCGCAGCCAGGGCATCCAGGATCTCGGAGACAAACCGCAAGGCCTCGGCCAGCGGCAGCCCACCGGGACCGGGGGGCACGTAATGACTCAGTGGCCGTCCCTGGACGTACTCCATCACCAAGTACGGCACACGTACGCCGGCCACGTCCTCCTCGAGCACGTCGTAGACCGCCACCACGTGCGCATGGCTGAGAGCGGCGGCCGCACGCGCTTCGCGGCGGAAGCGTTCCCGCCCGGCCGGATCACCGCCTGGCACGGTCGTCATCGTCTTGATCGCAACCGTCCGGCCCAGAGCATCGTCGTGCGCCCGGTAGACCGCTGCCATCCCGCCCCTGCCGAGCAGCTCACCGATCAGGAAACGCCCCTGAGCAAGCCGGACTCCCGGCCCGATGCCATGGGTCATCATCGAACTCCCCCGTTGACGCGGTGTAGTTGCGCAGTCGGGGCCGACACCGACCCCACCGACCCCGCCAGCCCGCTGCGTCGCAAGTATGCCCGACCCGGCATGAGCACGGACGGGCCTTCGCACAGCTGAAGTCCTGGCGACTGCTCCGCCGAGCCCGATGCGCCACCCGACGCATCGGCACCATCGTCCAGGCCGTCCACACCTTCCTGACCTGCAGCTAGGCCGCCCGGAGCCGCCCGGGGCCGCCGCCCGGAGCCGCCCGGGGCCGCCGCCCGGGCCGCTCGGGGCCGTCGGTGGGCGGCCCCTTCGCGTGGGCCGGTCGTGTCAGTCGGCGGCCGGTTCCCACACCGCGTTGTCGTGGGCGAACAGCACGCGGCGCGGGGCGAAGTCGGCGAGCCGGTCCAGCCAGGGGCGGTAGCCGGGCAGGGGGGCCGCCACTCCCTGGCGGGCGGCGTGCCGGGCCAGTCGGGCGGAGCCGTACTCGGAGGCGAAGTCGTACGCCTGCCCGGCGAGGACGGTCGCCGTGCCGTCGCCCTGCCGGACGACCAGCGACTGGTGGCCTTCGGTGTGGCCCGGGGTGGGCACGATCCGCACGCCCGGCCACACCTCGGCCTCGCCGGAGATCTCCTGGTAGCGGACGCCCGGGAAGTCGACCAGGTCGTCGATGGTGTAGCCGCCCCGGCGGGCGGTCGCCAGCTCCACCTCCTGCACCAGGATCGGCTTGCCCGGGAAGAGGGGGTTGCCTCCGCAGTGGTCGAAGTGGAGGTGGCAGTTGACGACCAGGTCGATGTCCGCGGGCGTGACCCCGGCGGACGCCAGGGCCGCCGGCAGCGGCCGTCGGTGGGGGCGGTAGTGCGCCTCCGTGCCCGGGTCCGCGGCCCCGATCCCGGTGTCGAAGAGCAGCAGTCCGGCGGCGTGCCGCACCAGATAGGCGAGCGCGGGTTCCACCCGCGGTTCGGTGCCGCCGGCCTCGGAAGCGGGCCGGACGAAGTACCCCAGGTCCAGGCGGATGACTGTCGTGTCGTGTCCCATGGGGCCACTGTGGCGGACGGAGAACCCTCGGGCAGGGTGGTCTGCTGACAGCCGAAAGCGGGGGCGTTCACCCGTTGTTCGCCGTGGGGAAATTCCCCCGCCTTGATCCGAAATGCGCTGAGTCGTTTGTCATCGATTCCGCACAACCGTGCCCATTCCCCGGGTGTCTTGCGGATACCAGGAACTGCCGGAGGCGTCGCCCCGTCACCCGTGGGGTCCGAGCGGAGGCGACGCCGCATCAGGGGGAGGACGAACATGAGAGGTCGGTCCATCAGAATCGCGGTGATCACGGTGATCGCCGCCGCTTCGGCGCTGGTCGCCCCGTCGGTGGGGGCGGCGCAGACCCCGGCCACCGGGGCGGAGCGCGGAGGCGCAGGGAAGGGCGGTGCGGCGACCGAGCGGTGGGAGATCGCGCGGGCCGGCGGGCTGTCGCCCTCGGCGCACCTGAGTTCGGTGGCGTCCGCCGGGCGGGACGCGGCGTGGGCCGTGGGACACGAGAGCCACGACGCGGTGCCGGTCGGGGTGGTGTTGCGCTGGGACGGCGAGGAGTGGCGCCAGGAGCACGACGCCGGGCTGCCGGAGGTGCGGTACTGGCAGACGGTGAGCGCGGCGTCGCCGCGTGACGTGTGGATCTACGGCTGGGGCGAGTCGGGCGAGGTCACCGCGCACTACGACGGCAAGCGCTGGCGCCGCGTGGACCTGCCGGAGCTGCCGGGCGGGGCGATCTACGGCTACTCCGAGATCGCCGCCGAGCGCGGCCGGACCTGGCTGGCCGGCGGCCGGCGCATCAGCACCTGGGAACGGGACGGCTGGCGGACGACCGAGCTGGCCGCGGGCCAGGACGTCGTGCAGATCGACGCCCGCTCGGCGCGCGACGCGTGGGCGGTCGGCGGGACGTACACCGGCGCTTCGGGGTCACGGCCGCTGGCGCTGCACTGGAACGGCCACCGGTGGCGCGAGGTGCGGCTGCCGGACGTCCCGGTACGGCTGACCGACGTCTACGCGGAGTCGGCGCGCAGCGTGTGGGTGACCGGCTTCGCCAGCCCCATCGGCGAGGAGGGCTACGAGCCCAGGGTGCTGCACTGGAACGGGAAGAAGTGGAAGGACGTGACCGGGCCGGTCGCCGGGCTGTCCCCGGAGGCGCTGAGCGGTGACGGCCGCGGCCGGGTCTGGCTCGGCGGCGACCCGGCCGGCTGGGAGGGCCCGCCGGTGCTGTGGCGCCACGAGCGGGGGCGCTGGACCCGGGTGGAGGGGGCGACCGTCCCCGGCGGCATGACGCAGAGCTACACCGTCAACGGCCTGGCGCCGATCGGGCACACCGGGCGGCACTGGGCGGTCGGTGACTACGAACTCCTCGACGGCATGGGCAACTCCTTCCCGTACGAGATCATCCAGCGGTCCCGCTGGTGAGGTGACGGCGGCCGGCCGCCGGACGCCCCGGTGGGACGCCCGGCGCTCCGGCAGCCTCGCCGGGGCCGGCCGGCGCCGTCCCGGAGGCCGCCGGACGGCGTGCGGCCGGCGCCCGCCGTGGGCGCCGGCCGCGGGGCCGTGCGGGGGTGCCGGGGCGCGGGGCGCCCCGCCGGTTAGCCGGTGTGCACCGTCACCACCCCGGAGGTCACCACCGGCCGGGTGCGGTCGGTGGGCCGGGCGGTGAGGGTCCACCGGTAGGTGCCGGGCTTCACCTTCGTCCCGTTGGCCTTGCCGTCCCAGGTGACGGCGATCCGGCCGCGGGTCCGACCGCCGGTGAAGGTGCGGAGCACGGTGCTGTCGCCGGTACGGGTGAGGGTCAGTTTCCAGCCCGAGGTGGGCTTGGACGTGTGCCAGCCGCCCCGCCAGCCGGTGCCCGCCGAGGTGTTCAGCTTCGCCGGCGCCGACGTGGCGATGACGGCGAGCGCGGAGGTGGTCACCTTCGGCCAGGTCACCACGGCGTTCCCGGCGGCGTCGAGGTAGGCCACCGGGCCGCCGAACCGGTCGACCGCCCAGTAGCGGCCGCGCCGGTCCTCGGGAGCGTGCATGGCGAAGGGCAGCGGGGCGAGTTCCCGGGTGCCGGCCCGGTCCTCGGGGACGGCGCCGGGGAAGTAGGTGATCATCAACTTGCGGGCCCGGTCGTCCTGGCTGACCAGGTAGCCGTCCGCCAACTGGGCGTACCCGCCGGGGACGTCGATGGCGCGCCCGGTGGTGCGGTCGTGCACCCCGGCGTCCTGGCCCGGCCCGCAGGACCAGTAGATCCAGCGGCCGACCACCTGGAGTTCCTGCGGGGTGCAGGGGGCGCCGATGCGTTCGGAGCCGGCCGGGGCCAGCGACGGCAGGGACACCGCGTTCACCGTGCCGGGCGTGCCGCCCGGTGTCCACAGGGTGTTCCCCCACAGCGCCGCGGCCTGCACGCCGGTCCTCCGGAGCACCTTGGTGCCGTTCCGTATCTCCTGCCGGGTCTCGTGGTACCGCACCACCGAGTACGGGCCGGACGCCGCCACCACGTCCGGCACGTCGTGCTGCTCGTGGAGCACGGTGCCCTCGCCGTTTCCGGTCAGCCGCAGGCACGGGCCGTAGCAGGACTGGTAGTAGCCGCTGGAGCCGGGATCGCCGGAGTCGTCGCCGGGCACCCAGTACCCGAGGTCACCGAGGTCCGCCGGGGTGGACGCGGTCGGCGCGCCGTCGGCCGGCAGGGTGAGGTCGGCGCCGAACAGCCGGGTCCCCGGGTACGGTTCGGTGCCCTGGGTGTCCTCCTCGGCGAGCAGCAGCCGCCCCTGGTCGACGGCGAATCCGCCGACCTCCCACGCGGACATCGGCGGCAGCGCCACCCGGGTCGCCGTCGTGGGCGCGCCGTCCGCGCCCGGGGTGACCCGGTGCACGGCCCAGCGCGTGGCGTCGCTGCCGCCCTCCACCAGCAGGCTTCCGTCCTCGGCGGTGACGAAGACGCCGCGGGACCGGTCCAGCAGCGTCCGGGCCTGGCCCCCGCCGAGCGGCACCGCCCGTACCGTGCCCTTGCTGTCGTCCGGCTTCACGTACACCAGCCAGTCGCCCACCACGGCCATCTCGGTGTGCCAGTCCCGGACGCCGTCGAGCGAGGTGATCGAGGTGCCCGGCCGCTCCGGGTGGGCGCGGTCGACGACGTACGCGTTGGCCACGTCGAACTTCTTGTCGACAGCCATGAAGACGACCTTGTCGGCCGAGAGCCGCGGGTACTCCAGCACACCGAAGTCGTCGCTGGGTATCAGCGTCACGCGGGCGCTCGCGAAGTCCAGCAGCGCGGTGCGCCAGGCGCCGCCCCCCACCGGTTTCCACCAGAACGCCGCGCCGCGGCTGTCGGACGCCGGGGTGTAGACGGCCGGGCCCATGTCGTCCGGCACCCCGCCGATCGGCCGGTCCACCGGGGCGCCGCCGCCGGCCGGGACCTCCCACAGGTGCAGGGTGTTCCTGCCGTCGGCCCGGCGCAGGGTGACCAGGCGGTCGGCGGCGAAGATCCCGGTGACGGTGTCCGTCGCCGGCAGGTCGAAGCGGACCGTGTCGCCGGTCGCGTAGTGCCGGATGCGGAAGCTTCCGGTGCCCGGCACCTGCTCCAGGCCGTGGCCGCCGTTGAAGGCACGGGTCGGCGGCAGGTTCTCCACCCGCCGGCCGTCGTCCGCGACCCAGAGCAGTGGCCCGTGCGGGAACCGGGCCTCCCGGGACGACAGGTAGCCGGTGCCGTCGGCCGCCACGATCCCCGAGGAACGGGGCAGTGCCATCCGCTCGCCGGGGACGGTGACGCTCGGCATCGCCGCCGGGGTGTCGGCGGTGGGGGCCGCCACCGCCGGGCCGGCGCTCCCCAGCAGCCCGGCACCGAGGGCGAGGGCCGCCGTCACCGCGGTCGTCAGTCTCCGCGTCCTCGCTCCGGTCCGCGGTGCGGTCGTTGTCCGTGATGTTCGTGATGTCCGTGATGCAGTCGGTGTCCGTGGTGCCATCCGAGTTCCCTCGTTTCACCCAGCCGCTCGCGCTTCTTGCTCTTCCTGCTCGTGAGACCGGCGAGTTGTGGACCGGGTTGTGGGGAATCGGGGCCGCGAAACGGGGCGAATCCCTCCGTCACCCAGGGCACCCCGGGCGTTCGGTGAGACGCCGACCGTCGTTCATCCGGGCGGCGGCGCGCGGCCGGGGCGGGGGCGCGCGGCCGGGGCGGCCCGGGGCGGGTCACGGGAGCGGTCCGACCGGTCCGCCGGCAGGATCCGGCCGCTCGTGGCGATCTTTCGGGCGTGATCGGCGCCGGCGGTCGGGCCTCATCTCCCGCGCCGGGCATGCTGGTCGGGACGTCGGGACGCCGGGACGCCGGGACGCCGGGACGCCGGGATGTCGGCACGCCGGAACGCCGGAACGCCGGGCATGCTGGTCGGGACGCCGGGACCGACGCGCGGGCCCGCCGACCGCGATGTGGAGGTCCGCTGTGATCGTCTGGGTGAACGGTGCGTTCGGCAGCGGGAAGAGCACGCTGGTGGACGAGCTGCGTCCGCGATGGCCCGAGGCCCTGGTCTACGACCCGGAGATGGTCGGCTTTCTGCTGCGCCGGATCGTGGAGGTGCCCACCGGCGACTTCCAGGACCTCCGGCTGTGGCGGCGGCAGGTCGCCGACCTGGCGGTGGGGCTGGTCGAGGAGTACGGCCGCCCGGTCCTCGTCCCCATGACCCTGCTCGACCCCGGCTACGCCGGCGAGATATTCGGCCGGCTGAAGGAGGCCGGGGTCGAGGTGCGCCACTTCTTCCTCCGGGTTCCCCGGGAGGTGCTGGAGCGGCGGATCGACGGCCGGAGCTTCGCCCCGGACGACCCCGCGCAGGACGAGCGGATCCGGCGCTGGTGCAAGGACCGGATCGAGCGGGGCATCGCCGCGGCCGGCGTCCTGCCCGGCGACACCGTGTTCCTGGACGGCGAGCTGACCCCGCCGGAGCTGGCCGACGCGGTGCTGGCCCGGGTCGGTGCCGGAGCGGGCCACTAGGACGCTTCGCGCGGGCGGCCCTGCCGGGCGGGGCGCGGAGCCCGGCCCCCGGGGCGGCCGCTAGAGCGGGCGGGAGGCGCCCGCGAACGGCATGTCGTCGATGCCCGCGATCCGCACCGTCGATCCGGGCCTCGGCGCGTGGATCATCTTGCCGCCCCCGATGTACAGACCGACGTGGCTCAGCCCGTCGTAGAAGAACACCAGGTCACCGGGGGCCAGTTCGGCCCGGCCGACCCGCCGGCCGGCGTTGATCTGGGTGTAGCTGGTGCGCGGGAGCGCGACCCCCGCAGACCGCCAGGCGGCCTGGGTCAGCCCGGAACAGTCGTAGCCGGACGGCCCGGTGGCCCCCCACACATACGGTTTGCCCAGCGCCCCGTAGGCGAACGAGACGGCGAGCGCGGCACGGCCGGAGGGGGCTTGCGCGGGGGGAACGGGGCCCGGCCGGCCTGTCGCCTCGCCGCCGCCGGACGCCGCCCGGCCGGGAGCGCCCCGGGCGGCGTCGCCGTCCAGCACCCGGCGGCGCTGCTCGGCGGTGAGCCGGTCCAGCAGCCGGTCGGCGGCGTGCAGCTTGGACTCCACGGCGCGCTTGTGGAGGGCGAGGGCGTCACGGGACCGGTTCAGCTCGGCGAGCTTGCCCTTCGCCTCGGACCGCACCTGCTTCAGTCCTCTTATCTGCCGGACGAGTCTGCCCACCGCCGACGCCTGGCGGCCGTGCACCCGGGCGGTGGCCGAGGCGCGGTCCAGGTAGTCGTCCGGGGTGGAGGACAGCGCCAGCTGCACCCCGGGGTCGACGGCACCGGACCGGTACTGGGCGGTGGCGTACGACCCGAGCGCGTTGCGGGCGGTGTTGAGCCGGGCGGTCTCGCGGGCGGCCCGGTCGCGCAGCGCCTCGTACGCCGCGGCGGCCCGGTCGGCGTTCTCCTTGGCGCCGTTGAAGCGCTCAGTCGCCTCCTCGGCCTCCCGGTGGTACCGCTCGACCTGCGCCTTCACCCGGGCCGTGGAGGTCAGCGGCTCGGCGTGCGCGGAGCCCTCCAGAGCGGTGCCGGCGGTCGCCGCGCCGGCCAGCGCGAGGGTCGCGGCGGTGCGGGCGGTGCCGCCGAGCGGCGGACGCTGCCTGGGCTTCCGGTGCGAGGCCACAGCGGTGGGGTCCCTTTCTTCCGAGCGGCGGACTGCGGCGGCGGCCCGTACGGGGGAGCGGGCCGCCGCCTGGCGAGGAAGCTAGACCGCCGAATGACACGGAAGCGGGCAGATGGACGGGAGTGATCGGTTTCAGCGGTTCGCTGACCGCTCCTGACCGCCCGGCCCGGGACCGGCCGGAAGGTTTCTGGGCAGCTGTGACCGAAGGGGCGATAACGCCCCACCCGGCCGTCGGCCCCTGCTACGGGCGGGGCTACGCTCCGGGTCCATGGACGCACTCATACATGTCTTCGTCGGTCTGCACATCATCGGCATCGCCGCGCTGCTCGGCGGGTTCCTCGCCCAGACGAAGGCGATGCGCGCGAGTGAGGCGCGGATGTCCCCGGGGATGCTGCACGGTGCGCTGACCATGCTGCTGACCGGAGTGACCCTGGTCGGCCTCAACCAGGCCGACGACAACAGCGTCGACAACGTCAAGATCGCCGTGAAGACGGCCGTCCTGGTGGTGGTCCTCGCCCTGGTGTACGTGAAGCGGGACGACGAGAAGGTGCCGAACCCGCTGTTCGGCGCGGTGGGCCTGCTGACCACCGCGAACATCTTCATCGCGGTGCTCTGGACCTGATCCGGCGGGTTCAGGGCGGGGTCGGGCAGGCTCAGGCCGGTCGAGCTGGCCGGCTCAGGTCGGTCGAGCCGGGTGAGCCGGTCGGGTCAGGTCGGCCCAGGCCGGGTCAAGCAGGCTTGGGCGAGGTCAGGCGAGGTCAGGCCAGGTCAGGGCCGGTTCAGGCCGGCTCGGGCCAGGCCACGCCGGGCCAGACCGAGCCTGATCCGGCGGGGCCGGGCCCGGCCGGGGCGGCCGCCCGCCACCCCCGCGCCGGAGGCGGGCCCGGCCCCGTCCGGGCGTCGTGCCGGCCGGGCGCCGGTCCGGGCGCCGGTCAGGGCGTCGTGCCGGTCCGGCCCCGTCCGGGCGTCGTGGCGGCCCGGTCAGTCCAGGACCGTGAGGTCCAGTTCGTCCAGGCGCGACGGGTCGGCGAGGATGTCGATCGCCGCGATCCTCCCGTCCCGCACGGTGAAGCCCATGACCGAGAACACCTGGTCGTCCCGGAAGACGATCCGGCCGACGGCCCCGTTGACGAGCGCCGGGCGCGCGGCCCCGGCCGAGCCGTCGAGGCGGCGGAACATGAGCGCCTGGTTGGCCACCGCCACCGCGCCGTGGACCTTGCGGGGGGCGAGGGCGGGCGCGGCGCCGTAGTCGGCGCGGAGCACCACGTCCGGGTCGAGCAGCGACACCAGCGTGTCGAAGTCGCCGTCGCGCGCCGCGGCGAGGAACGCGTCGACGATCTCCCGCTGGCGTGCGACGTCCGGGTCGGGGACGGTGACGGTGCCCTGGACCCGGCGGCGGGCCCGGCTGGCCAGCTGCCGCGCCGCGGCCGGGGTGCGTCCCACGATCGGCGCGATCTCGTCGAACGGCACCGCGAACATGTCGTGCAGGACGAAGGCGAGGCGCTCCGCCGGACCCAGCGTCTCCAGCACCACCAGCAGCGCCAGCCCCACCGAGTCGGCCAGCAGCACCTCCTGCTCGGGGTCGACCGCGTCCTCCCGGCTGATGATCGGGTCGGGTATCCGGGCCTCCAGCGACTCCTCGCGCAGCGAGGTCCGCGACCGCAGCATGTCCAGGCAGACCCGCCCGACCACCGTGGTCAGCCAGCCGCCGAGGTTCTGCACCGCGCTGCTGTCGGACCTGCTGAGCCTGATCCACGCCTCCTGCACCGCGTCCTCCGCCTCGCTCAGCGAGCCGAGCATGCGGTAGGCCACCGCCCGCAGGTGGCCGCGGTGGGCCTCGAAGCGCTCCGCCAGAAACACGTTGGCGTCCATCGGTCACATCCCCTGGTCTCGATCCGTCACAGCACTGACGCGCGGCGCCCGGCCGATGTGACGGCCCCGGCGGCTTCCGCCGTCCGTCCGCGCCCGGGCCGGACGCGCGCGGCCGCCCCGTGCCGGCCGGGCCCGGCGCCCGTCCGCGCGACCATGATCGCTGCGCCGGCGGCCACGGGGGATTCCGTGGCGTGCGTCACCGTCCCGGCCCGGCGGCGGCGGGCCGGGCCGGTGTCGTCGCGGCACGTCGCGGCGGCCCCCGGTCCGCTCCCCGGCAATCGGGTGTGGACTGTCAGTGGCTCCGCCTAGACTCGGTGGGCGATGAGCAGCAGCCTCTTTGACGACGAGTTCCTGGCGAGCCTCGACGCCACGGTCCCCGGGCCCGCGGGCGAGGAGATTCCGCCACCCCCGGAGGATCCCGAGCACGGGCCGCACGGACACGGCGCGGAGGAGGTGCCGCACGACCTCTTCGGCGACACTTTTAACGTGCCCGTTCCCAGCCAGGCCAGGGAGCCGTACTACCGGGACGGCGCCGCCCGGCCCGCAGTGGACCCGGCGGCGCTGCTGGAGGGGCTGAACGATCAGCAGCGCGCCGCCGTCGTGCACCACGGAGCCCCGCTGCTCATCGTCGCGGGCGCCGGTTCCGGCAAGACCCGGGTCCTCACCCACCGCATCGCCCACCTGCTGGGCGCCCGCGGGGCGCACCCCGGCTCGATCCTCGCCATCACCTTCACCAACAAGGCCGCGGGTGAGATGAAGGAGCGCGTCGAGGAACTGGTCGGCCCGCGCGCCAACGCCATGTGGGTGTCGACCTTCCACAGCGCCTGTGTGCGGATCCTGCGCCGCGAGTCGAAGAAGCTGGGGTTCACCTCCTCCTTCTCGATCTACGACGCCGCCGACTCCAAGCGGCTGATGGCGCTGGTCTGCCGGGACCTGGACCTTGATCCCAAGCGCTTCCCGCCGAAGTCGTTCAGCGCGAAGGTCTCCAACCTCAAGAACGAGCTCATCGACGAGGAGACCTTCGCCGACCGGGCGAGCGACGGCTTCGAGAAGTCGCTGGCCGAGGCGTACGCGATGTACCAGGCGCGGCTGCGCGAGGCCAACGCGCTGGACTTCGACGACATCATCATGACCACCGTCAACCTGCTCCAGGCGTTCCCGGACGTCGCCGAGCACTACCGCCGCCGCTTCCGGCACGTCCTGGTCGACGAGTACCAGGACACCAACCACGCCCAGTACACCCTGGTGCGGGAGCTGGTCGGCTCCGGCACGGAGAACTTCGACCCGGCCGAGCTGTGCGTGGTGGGCGACGCCGACCAGTCGATCTACGCCTTCCGCGGCGCCACCATCCGCAACATCCTCCAGTTCGAGGAGGACTACCCGGAGGCCCGCACCATCCTGCTGGAGCAGAACTACCGCTCCACCCAGACGATCCTGAGCGCCGCCAACGCCGTGATCGAGCGGAACGAGAACCGGCGTCCCAAGAACCTGTGGACCGAGGCCGGGGCCGGGGCCACCATCACCGGGTACGTCGCCGACACCGAGCACGACGAGGCGCAGTTCGTCGCCGACGAGATCGACCGGCTGACCGACGCGGGCGACGCCAAGGCCGGCGACGTCGCCGTCTTCTACCGCACCAACGCCCAGTCCCGTGTCTTCGAAGAGATCTTCATCCGGGTCGGGCTGCCCTACAAGGTCGTCGGCGGCGTGCGGTTCTACGAGCGCAAGGAGGTCCGGGACGTCCTGGCCTACCTGCGGGTGCTCGCCAACCCCGAGGACACCGTGCCGCTGCGCCGCATCCTCAACGTGCCCAAGCGCGGCATCGGCGAGCGCGCCGAGGCCATGATCGAGGCGCTCGCCCTCCGCGAGAAGATCTCCTTCGCGCAGGCGCTGCGCCGGGTGGACGACGCCTACGGGATGGCCGCCCGCTCGGCCAACGCCGTGAAGCGCTTCAACACCCTGCTGGAGGAGCTGCGCACGATCGTCGAATCCGGCGCCGGCCCCGCGACCGTCCTGGAGGCGGTGCTGGAGCGCACCGGGTACCTCGCCGAGCTGCAGGCGTCCACCGACCCGCAGGACGAGACCCGGATCGAGAACCTCCAGGAGCTGGCGGCCGTCGCCCTGGAGTTCGAGCAGGAGCGCACCGCGGAGGAGCCCGGCACCCTCGCCGAGTTCCTGGAGCGGGTCGCCCTGGTCGCCGACTCCGACCAGATCCCGGACGAGGACACCGAGGGCACCGGCGTCATCACCCTGATGACCCTGCACACCGCCAAGGGCCTCGAGTTCCCCGTGGTCTTCCTCACCGGCATGGAGGACGGCGTCTTCCCGCACATGCGCGCGCTCGGGCAGACCAAGGAGCTGGAGGAGGAGCGGCGGCTGGCGTACGTGGGCATCACCCGCGCCCGGGAGCGGCTCTACCTCACCCGGTCGACGATGCGCAGCGCCTGGGGCCAGCCCTCCTACAACCCGCCCTCCCGGTTCCTGGAGGAGATCCCCGACCAGTTCCTGAGCTGGAAGCGCACCGGCCCCTCCACGCCCTCGGCATCGATGGGCGCGGTCTCCGGCATCACCTCGTCGCTGTCGTCCTCGCTTGCCGCGCGTTCACGGGGTGCGGCGGGCGGTGGGCCCAGCGGCTTCGCGACCCGCCGGGCGACCGAGCGGCAGGTGGTCTCGCTGTCCGTGGGCGACCGGGTCACGCACGACTCGTTCGGGCTGGGCACGGTGGTCGGTATGAAGGGCAGCGGGGACGCGGCCGAGGCGACCATCGACTTCGGTGACGAGAAGCCCAAGCGGCTGCTGCTGCGCTACGCGCCGGTGGAGAAGCTCTAGCCGACCCGCAGGACCGGACCCGGACCCGGATCCGGACCCGGATCCGAACCCGGATCCGGACCCGAACCCGGATCCGGACCTGCACCCGGACCCCGGTCGGGCCGTGGACCCGGTCGGGCCGTGGACCCGGTCGGGCGGCGGGCTCCGGCCCCGATCGGTCCGGGACTCGGCAGTGGGCGCGGACCGGGCTGTGGGCGGGCCCGTATGCGCCGGGCGGGAGGCAGCGGGGACGCTCGTCCGCCGCGGCGGGTGCCCCGGACGGCCCCCGGCACCGTCAAACGGTGCCGATGCCTCCGCCGGGGCCGGCGAGGGGCGGCGCGGCTACGTCGGGTCGAGCCCGTGGCTGCGCAGCCAGGTCAGCGGGTCGATCGCGGAGCCGCCGCCGGGGCGCACCTCGAAGTGCAGGTGGGGTCCGGTGGAGTTGCCGGAGTCGCCGCTGTACGCGATGACGTCACCGGCCTTCACGGAACCCGAGCGGATCCTGGTGGTGCTCAGGTGGCAGTACCAGGTCTCGGTGCCGTCGGGGGAGGTCACTATCGCCATGTTCCCGTAGGCGTTGTTCCACTGGGTCCGCACGGTGCCGTCCGTGGCGGCCATCACCGGGGTCCCGTAGCCCACCGGGAAGTCGATACCGGTGTGCAGCGACATCCAGTTGAGGCCCGACTGGCCGTACTGGGCGCTCAGCCCGTGCTGCGCGACCGGGAGCGCGAACTTGGGACGCAGCGCTTCCTTGCGCGCCGCCTCCTCCGCCTTGCGCTTCCGCTCGGCGGCCTGACGCTCCTTGAGGTCGATGCGCTCCTGGGTGCGGCTGGCGCGATCGGCGAAGTCGTCGGCCCGGTCCGAGAGTCCGGCGAGCTGGGTGTCGAGCTTGCTGTTGGCGACCGACGGCTTGACGGAGGCGGCGTCGGGCGCGGCCTGCGTGGTCGAGTCGTCCTTGCCGCCGTCGTCGCCCCCCATACCGCCGACCGCGGCGGCGGCGACCGCCGTCACCCCCATGATGGCGACGGACGGCACGGCGACGGTCAGCAGCGCGGACCGCTTGGGACGGGAGGCGGTGCGGTTGCCCGGGCGACGGCCACCCCGGCGGGCGCGGGCGGTCTCCCGGCGCGGGCCGGTGGCGAGCAGGACCGGCTCGTCATCCGCGTCGCCCGGTTCGCCGGAGGCGTCGGTCCGGTGACCGTCCGGGTCCCCGGCGGAGTCCGCCGGGAAGTGGTGGGCCGGGTGTTCGCCGTCCGGGCCGGCTTCCGCGTCCGGACCGCCGGGACCGGCGATCCCGTCCGGCCCTTCGCCGCCCGTGGAATCCTCGAAGCCCTCGTAGTCCGCGTAGCCGTCGTAGCCGGTGTAGTCGGCCTCGGCGGGGTGCTCGCCGGCGTGGTCGGCGGCGTAGTCGTGGGACGGGCCGGCCGCGTGCGGTTCGTACAGCGAGTCGCCGCTGGCCCAGGCGGTCGCGTCCCAGGTCTGGGTCTGCCCGGTGTCGACGCCGACGGCGCCGTGCACCCCGGTGGTGTCCCATCCCGCGTCGGTGCCCCACTGGTCCGCGGTGTCCCACCGGCCGGTGCCGGCCGGGTCCGCGTCGACCGGGTGGCCGGCCGGGTCCCACGGGCCGGTGGCGTCGGTGGTCTGCTGGGCCGGGATGCTCGCGGTGAGCCCCGCACCCTGGGCGGCGTCTCCGGGCTGGAGGCAGTCGGAGTCGCCCCACATCGCGGTGGTGGCGTACCCGCCGGTCCGGTAGGCCGTTCCGTCCTGGTCCGCGGAGCCGAAGTCCGCGGTCGCGAAGCCTCCGGTGTCGTAACCGCCGTTGTCGAAGGGCGCGGTGCCGAAGCCGTCGTCGGCGAGGGCGGCCGTGCCGTCGAAGGCTCCGGTGCCGAACGTCCCGGTGCCGAACGTTCCCGTGTCGAACGCGCCGGTGTCGAACGCGCCCGTGGGGAAGGAGCCGGTGGTGAAGGAGCCGGAGTCGTGGGTGCCGGTTCCGAAGCTGTCCGCGCCGAGGCCGTCGGTCCCGTAGCCGGCGACCGGGTAGCCGCCGGTGTCGTGCCCGACCGCCTGCTGCGCGGCGGCGCCCAGGTCCCACTGGCCGGAGGCGTCCCACTGGCCGGTGTCATAGGTGTGCGGGTCGTGGGTACCCGTCCCGTACGCGGCGGTGGTGTCGTAGCCGCCCGGCTCGTAGCCGCCGGCCGGGTAGCCCTCGGTGCCGTGGAACGCGTCGCCGCCGAACTGGTCGTAGCCGCCGGTGGGATAGCCGTCGGGCCCGGCCTGGCCCGGCTGGGCCCCCTGCTGGTCGTCGTACGCCCCGTAGTAAGGGGTGTATGAGGCGTCGGGAGCGGGAGCGGTCGGGATCGAGCTCCCCGACGGGTGACGGTCGTTCACCACCAACTTCTCTTTCGCCTCGGCAGCAGGAGAATTAGCGGCGACTGTACCCGGCGGTATGCGACGCCGACAATCTTCGGCAGGTTTCCGGGGGCGCAGGGAAGGGCATTTGGTCGGCTTTCGCCGGTGTGCGTGCCATTACTTGGCCGTGCGTTCGATTACTGTTCGGTAATTATCTGCCTGATCACGCAACCGAAGCGGCCCCTGAAGCGTCGTCACCCCCAGGTTTCGCGCCCCTCGCGCCCTGCGCGCCTCCCGAACTCCCCGCGCTCCCGGTCGACCCGTCCGCTCCGGTGTCCGGTGTGTCCGGGTCATCCGCTTCGGTGACCGGGGTGGTGTCCCCGTCCAGGGCCCGGCGGACCCCGGTGGCGATGGTCCGGTGCACCGGGAGGGCGAGATGGCCGATACCCGTGACACGGACATTGCGCGCGTCCAGGTCGGGGTGGCGGACGCAGGCCATCTCCGCCGGTGTCACCACCTGGTCCATGTCGCTCCAGAAGCTTATGAAGCGGGTGCGGCATCCCGGGGCGGGCTGCCGGAGCGCCTCGATCACCGGCGAATCCGGCCGCATCTGCCGCACCAGCGGATGGGCCGACAGCAGCGGGACCGCGCGGGTGCCGCCGTGCGGGGTGCCGAGGGTGACCAGGGTGTGCACCCGGGCGTCACCGCCCAGCCGCTGCACGTAGTAGCGCGCGATCAGCCCGCCCAGGCTGTGCCCCACCAGATCCACCCGGCGCCGGCCGGTGCGCTTGCAGACCTCCTGGACGTGATCGCCCAGGAGGGCCGCCGCGGTCGGGATGTCGCAGGTCAGCGGGGAGTAGTTCAGCCCTTCCACGTGGTGGCGCCCGTCCTGCCGCAGTGAGCGCCGCAGCAGGACGAACACCGAACGGTTGTCGATGAACCCGTGCAGCAGCAGCACCGGCCGGTGCTTCCCGCGCCCCGGCCCCCGCCCCCGGCCGTCGCCCTCGGCCGCCGCGGCGGGGGGCCGCTCCTGAGCCAGGCCGGTGGGGTAGAGCATCAGGTGCCCGGCGAGCACCGCCGCGTCCACCGCGGTCGCCCGGATCAGCGCGGTCGACGAGCGCAGCGGCTCGAAGAAGGAGAGGGGAAAGGGCAGGGCCATCGTGTCCGACCTCCCAACGGTGCGCGGAAGCGGCGCCGCTCCGCGTGCCCTCGTCGACGGTCCCGGTCTCCGGGGAACGTGACGGTCTCCCGGGAAGGTGACGGCCACGGCAGCCGGGGCGGGTGGGGCGCGGCCGGTGCTTCCCTCGCCCGCTCCGGCCGGTGGTCACGCTCATCGTCCCGAGGGTCCGTCCGGGCGGGCATCCGGCGCGACCGGTTCATCGGTTGACGGCTGAAGGGGCAGGCCGCCGACGGACGGCTCGGCGGTGGGCGCGGGGTCCGGCTCGGTGGGGGAGTGCGGTCCGAGGAGGGCCGGGCGCCGAGAGCCGGGCGCCGCACCACCGCGCCGCGCGGCCGACGCGACCGGCACGCGGCGCGGGGTGCGACCTCCCCGCTGTGGCTTCCCGTCGGCCGTACCGGGTGCGCCCCCGTCGTCCCCTGATGACGCGGCGGGCCGGCCGGTGCGGCCGTGCTGTGCAGATGTCCCATGTGTGATTTCCCCCTCCCTGCTCTCCCCGAAACTGCTGCGTGCGGGAAGCTGGAGATAACGTTCGTTCACGTTGGTTCACCGCTTACGGCCGGTGACGGCTGTCGTGCATGGAGGCATGGAGGCAGTGATGGGAGTGACTGGTCCGATCCGCGTGGTGGTGGCCAAGCCAGGGCTCGACGGCCATGACCGCGGGGCCAAGGTCATCGCGCGGGCGCTGCGCGATGCCGGTATGGAGGTCATCTACACCGGTCTCCACCAGACCCCGGAGCAGATCGTCGACACCGCGATCCAGGAGGACGCCGACGCCATCGGGCTGTCGATCCTCTCCGGTGCGCACATGACGCTCTTCGCGAAGGTGCTGGAACTGCTGCGGGAGCGGGAGGCGGAGGACATCAAGGTCTTCGGCGGCGGCATCATCCCGGAGGACGACATCCCGCCGCTCAAGGAGCAGGGCGTCGCGGAGATCTTCACCCCGGGCGCGACCACCACCGCGATCGTGGAGTGGGTCCGGGAGAACGTCCGCCCGGTCGCCGCCTGACCGCGACCGGCACCGCCCGACCGCGGCCCACCGCTTTACCGCGACCGGCCGCGGCTACGGCGGTCGACCGGCCCGGGCACGCCCAGGGCGGCCGGCCCGCCGGCAGGTCCGGGCCCGCCCGGACCAGGTAGCCGCGCCGGGCCGTGCGCGGCGCCGGAAGCCTCGCCGCCGGGGCCCCGGGATCTTGAGCCCGCAGCCTGAGGCGTCGAGGCCCACCCGGGAGCCCGGCCCCGGCAGCGGACCTTGGCCCCGGCAGCGGGGCGCCCCGGCCTCCCGGTTGCCTCAGGCCCAGGCTCGGTGCCCGGCCCTGACAGGCCCCGGCTCCGTGCCCGGCCCCGGGGGCATGAACGGCCCCGGGGGCATGAACGGCCCGCGGCACCGGTGCTGCCCCGCCACTTCGAGGCCCCGGGCTCCTCGGGCCGTTGGGCCGTTGGTCCGTTCGGGTGACCGGGCCCGGCCCGGCCCCTTCGGGCCGGGCGGGAGCCCGTTCCCGCCGGACTCTTCGGCTCTCCCGGGGACGGACACCCATGCCGGTGGCCGGGCCGCGGGCAGTCGCCGGTCCGCCGCACGTCCGGGTCGGTCCTCCCGGAAGCCGCCGGCGGGCCTCCGGGGTTTCCGCGGGCCGGCCCCTGGTGTCCGCGGGCGCCTGTCCCGCCGCGTCACCGCTCGTCCTCCGCCCCTTCCCACCCCTCCGGCCCGGGCACCGCCCGCTGCCGTTCCGGCGCGGTCGGCGCGGTCGGCCCGGTCGGCCCGGCGTCCGGGGTCTCGGCGAGGCCGTCCAGTTCGTAGCGCATGGTGGCGCGCAGCCGGAGCGTCCCCACCAGGCGCTGGAACGCCTCCGACCAGTACCCCACCGCGCCCGGCGAACTGTCCGCCGACTCGTCCGGCAGCGCGGTGAGCACCTCCAGCCGGTCGGCCTGCGCCGGGTCCAGGCACCTCTCCGCCAGCCCCATCACCCCGCTGAAGCTCCACGGGTAGCTGCCCGCGTCCCGTGCGATGTCCAGGGCGTCCACCACGGACCGGCCCAGCGGCTCCGCCCAGGGGACCGCGCACACCCCCAGCAGCCGGAACGCGTCCGACAGACCGTGCGCGGCGATGAACTCGGCGACCCAGGCGGCCCGCTCCTCCGGCGGCAGTGCGGCGAGCAGCTTCGCCGGGTCCCGCCAGGAGGCGGCGGGCGAGGCCGCAGCCAGCGCCGCCTCCCCCGAGGCCGGCGGGGTGGTGAGCGGCACCGTCGGGGCCCCGAGCAGCGCGCGCGACCACTCGGTGTTCCGCTGCCGGACCGCGGCCCGGCACCAGGCAGCGTGCAGATCGGGCTGCCATCCGTCGGCGACCGGCAGGGCCACCACCGCCGCCGCGTCCCGGCCGCCGAACCACTCCGTCCAGCACTCCAGCGGTGTCGCCTCCACCATCTGCCCGAGCCACCAGGAGCGTTCGCCGCGACCGGCGGGCGGGTTCGCCACCACACCGTCCCGCTCCATGCCGCTGTCGCACTCCGCCGGCGCGTCCACCGCGATCCGCGGCCCGTCACCGCCCCGGGGCAGCTCCAGCCGCACCCGGGCGCGCATCCGCTCGGCCATCCGCCGCGCCAGCGCGGAACCGGGCAGTGCGGAGAGCAGTTCGGCGGCGGTGGACCGCACGTTCCGGCTGCGGTCGGACAGCGCCTGCTCCAGGAACGGCTCGTCTGCCGGGGACAGGTCGTCGCGCAGCGAGTCGAGGAACATCAGCCGGTCCTCCGCCCGCTCGGTGGCCCAGGTGCCGGCGAGCAGGGCCAGACCCGCCGCGGGGTCCTGGTGGCGGACGACCGCCAGCACCGAGACCCGCTCGGCGAACAGCCCTTCCTGCCAGAGCCGCCGCACCTCCTCGGGGGAGGCGGGGTCCGGCAGCACCGACCCCGCGGCGCGGCCCGGACCGCCGCGCAGCGCGAACTTCCACTCCGGGTTGAGCCGGGCCAGCCACCGGGCCCGCGGCCCGGCGAACGCGAGGGCTTCCGGGCGCAGATCGGTGCGGGCCCGGGCGGCGTCCAGCAGTGCCGGAAGCAGGGCGTCGGGTGCCCGGTAGCCGTGGCCGTCGGCGATGGCGAGCCACTGCGGAAGCAGTTCGGTCAGGTCGGGCGCGGCGCGCGGGCTGGACTGGCCCGGTGCGCCGCGGTCGGCGAGCAGCAGCGCCAGCCTGCGGCGGGCCGCGGTGGGCAGGCCCGGGCGGGGGTCGGCCGGCGCGGGTTCCGGGAACGGCCCGGCGGGAGCGGGGCGCAGCCCGGCGCGCCGGGCCACGGTGCTGACCGCGGCGGCGTCCAGTAGGGCGCCGGCCGCGTCCTGGCCGCGCCGCGCGGGGACCGGTGGACGGCGCCGGTCGGTGCCGAGCAGTGCGGCCGCAACCAGGTCGTCCCAGTCGGCCCAGCCGTCCCAGTCGGCCCCGACCGCCCCGGCCGGCCGGTCGGCTCCCGGGCCGTGGCCGTCGCTCAGGACGGCGTCCGTACGGCTGCCGGACGGGCCCGTCCCGGGGCCGGCCCCCGCTCCCCCCGCTCCCCCCGCTCCCCCCGCTCCCGCCGCTCCCGCCGCTCCCGCCGCGCCGGACGCGGCGTGGCGGCAGGCGGCCGCGGCGGTGCCGTCGGCCTGGCCGGTCCGGGGGCCGGCGGCGGGCCTGCCGTCGGCCGGACCGGTGCCGGTCCCGGTGGTCGGCGTGCCCGGGCCGGGCTCCGGGACGGTCCGGGCGGTGCCGGTCGTGGTGGCGGCTTCGTTCGTGGCGATGGTGCCGGTCGTGGTGACGGCTTCGGTGGCGGGGTCGGTCGCGGTACGGAACACGGCGTCCCTTCCTACGGTGTCGGCCCGGTGCCGGTCGCGGGTCAAGTCCGGGCCGGATACGGGCGGTCGAGGTGCGGGCGGGGTCCGGGCCGGATGCGGGCGGTCGAGGTGCGGGCGGGGTGCGGGCCGGATACGGGCGGGCGGGGTGCGGGCCGGGCGGGCGTGGAGCCGTCCGGGTGCCGATGCCGGGTGCCGCCGCGGCTTCCGGGCGGGCCGGCCGCGTCCCTCTGCGCACCGGGCTGCGGCAGGTCGCCCGCGGCCCCAGGCGGTCGTGGCGGCAGCGCCCGGTGCGGTGCCGCCCGCTTCCGGCGCGGCCGCGCCGACTGGTGCGTTGACCGGCGCGTCGATCGGTGCGTCGGCGGGCGCGCCGGAAGCAGGGCCGCTACGGGTGTCCGGCGGGTCCCCGCCGCGTCCCGGGGGCGACCACCGCGGTGGGCCACCGCGTCACAGCGGTACGGGTTGCGGGTCCCAGGTCGTGACCGGGGCGAAGCCGCGGTGTCCGCATTCCCCGAAGACCGTGACCGGGCCGCCGCCGGAGACGGCGGTGAGCTGCCACAGGTTCGTCCGGTCCACGCAGCGCGGGTCCACGGGCAGCGCGGCGGCGGTGTGCGGGTCGGCGAGCTGCCAGCCGTCCGGCCCGGGTATCGGGGTGACCTCGGCGAGCACGGTGGGCCAGGCGTCCAGCCACGGGTCGTCGCGGAGCGCCTCGCCGTACCCGGCCAGTGCCTGCGGTATGCCGGTGCCGGGCGGCGCGGCGGCTTCCGGCGGCGGTAGGGGCGGCCCGTAGCGGGAGCCGAGCACGGCCCGCAGCGGGCGGGCGGACGGGTAGTAGACGAGGTCGGCGTCGAGCACCAGACCGGTGGGCAGCACCAGTTCCGGAGCGCGGCCGGCCGCGCCGAAGGAGAGCAGCAGCGCCATCCGGCCGGTGTGCTCGCCGCGCAGCCACACGCGGCGGGTGGTGAGCCTGCCGTCCCCGCTGTCCCGCCGGCCCAGCACACGCCACCGGTCCCGGACCGGCGTGCCCGAGGCCAGCAGTTCGGCGGTGCTCGTGGTGAGCCCCACCCGCGACCGGGTGGTCGCGGCCAGGTCCGGCGGCAGTTCCTCGACACGGAGGTAGCTCTGGTTGAGCAGGTGGGTCAAGGCGCATTCCTCCAGGAGCCGGGCCGGCCACCCCGGGCCCGAGTCGCGCACCGCCGCCAGCTCGCGCACCCGGGCCTCCAGCCCCGGCGCCTGCGCGTCGACCATGCGGGCGGCGGTCTCGTCCCACGGGGCGCACCCGGCGTGCGAGTCGTCTCCGGCGGCGGCCAGTCCGTCCCGCAGCAGATCCGCCAGGCGCTGCTCCAGCTCCGTGGCGCCCGCCGCGATCCGCCGCGCCCGCTGTTCCGCCCGGCGGCGCGCCGCCACCGGATCGGCGGTGCCCGCCCCCCGGGCGCCGCCACCGGCCGGGTCGGCGGCGCCCGCCGCCCCGGCGGTCTGCCCTCCGGCCCCCTCCCGCCGCCCGCTCAGCCACGCCGCGGCCCACTCCGGCGGCTCGGCTGCCTCCTCGACGCTCCCCTCTCCCGTTTCCCCCGCCCACAGCAGCAGCAGCCCCAGCGCGTGCTTGCACGGGAACTTGCGGCTCGGGCAACTGCAGGTGTATCCGGGGCCGGTCGGGCCCCCCAGATCGACGACGGTCCGGTACGGCGCGCCCCCGCCGCCCTGGCACATCCCCCATACGCTCTGTGCACAAGCGCCCGTCGCGGACCACGGGCCGGCTGTGGCGAGCTTGCCGCCCGCCTTGCGTGATGCGGTGTCAGGAGCCAGCGCGAGCACCTGTTCCGCCGTCCAGCGTTCCCCCTGCGGATTCATGTCGAAAACGCTACGCCGTGCCACTGACAATCGGCCCTGACCTGCATGTTCGTCAGATGGGCAATCGATTGTCAGTGGTCGGGTGCAAGGTGGTTCACGTACCCGGAAACGGACCTGAGTACGAGTTGGGGGAGCTGTGACCGTGACTGTGCCCGGACCCGGCAACGAAACCGAGGGAAAGACCGCACCCACTACGGGGAGTGACCGGTCGTCGGATGCCGCGAGCGGCGGGGCGGCGGCCATCCGGCCCCACGCGGAGGACGCCTTCGCCGGCGAACTCGCGGCGCTCGCGGCGGCGGACGACCGGCCCCGCCCGCCCCGCTGGCGGCTTTCGCCATGGGCCGTCGCCACCTATCTGCTCGGCGGCACCCTGTCCGACGGGACGGTCGTCACGCCCAAGTACGTCGGCCCGCGCCGGATCGTCGAGGTCGCCGTCGCCACCCTGGCCACCGACCGCGCGCTGCTGCTGCTCGGAGTGCCCGGCACCGCCAAGACGTGGGTGTCGGAACACCTGGCGGCGGCCGTGAGCGGCGACTCGACGCTGCTCGTCCAGGGCACCGCGGGCACCCCCGAGGAGGCCATCCGGTACGGCTGGAACTACGCGCGGTTGCTCGCCCACGGGCCCAGCCGGGAGGCGCTGGTGCCCAGCCCGGTGATGCGGGCGATGGCCGAGGGCATGACCGCCCGGGTCGAGGAGCTGACCCGCATCCCGGCCGATGTGCAGGACACGCTGATCACCGTGCTGTCCGAGAAGACGCTGCCGATCCCCGAGCTGGGCGAGGAGGTGCAGGCCGTCCGGGGCTTCAACCTGATCGCCACGGCGAACGACCGGGACCGCGGGGTGAACGAGCTGTCCAGCGCGCTCCGCCGCCGCTTCAACACCGTCGTGCTGCCGCTGCCCGCCACCCCGGAGGCGGAGGTGGACATCGTCTCGCGGCGGGTCGAGCAGATCGGCCGCTCCCTCGACCTGCCCCCGGTCCCGGAGGGCCTGGACGAGATCCGCAGGGTCGTCACCGTCTTCCGGGAGCTGCGGGAAGGCGTCACGGCGGACGGGCGCACCAGGCTCAAGTCGCCGTCCGGCACGCTCTCCACGGCGGAGGCCATCTCCGTGCTCACCGGCGGACTGTCGCTGGCCGCCCACTTCGGCGACGGAGTGCTGCGGGCCGGGGACGTGGCGGCGGGCATCCTCGGCGCGGTGGTCCGCGACCCGGCCGCGGACCGGGTGGTCTGGCAGGAGTACCTGGAGACGGTGGTGCGCGAGCGCGAGGGCTGGAAGGACTTCTACCGCGCCTGCCGCGAGGTGAGCGGATGACCACCGGGGCGCGGATGACCACCGGGGCGCGGGGGGCCGCCGCGCACCGGCCGCCACCCGGCGCGGGCCCGGTGCTCCTGGGGGTGCGACACCACGGGCCCGGCTCGGCCCGCGCGGTCCGGGCGGCGCTCGACGCCTGCCGGCCCCGGGTGGTGCTCATCGAGGGACCGCCGGAGGGAGACGCGCTGGTGGGGCTCGCCGCCGACGAGGGCATGCGGCCGCCCGTCGCGCTGCTGGCGCACGCGGTGGACGATCCCGGTCGGGCCGCGTTCTGGCCGCTCGCCGACTTCTCTCCCGAGTGGGTCGCCATCCGCTGGGCGCTCGACCGGGGCGTGCCGGTGCGCTTCATCGACCTTCCGGCGGCCAACTCACTGGCCCTCGCCACCCAGGAGGAGGCGGCGGGCACGCCCGGCGGCGCGCCGGCCGGCGGCGAACCCGGTGCCGGCCCGGCGGGCGGCCCGCCCGGCCCCGAGGGGGAGGGGGCCCGCCCGGTGCTGCCGCGTGTCGACCCGCTCGCGGTGCTCGCCGAAGCGGCGGGCTACGACGACCCGGAGCGCTGGTGGGAGGACGTCGTGGAGCACCGCGCCGGAGCCGGCACCGGGCCCCGGCCCGGCACCGCCCCGGGACCGGCGGCCGTCCCGGGGCCGGATGCGGGTCCGGTCCCGGGGACGGGCCCGGGACCGGCGGCCGTCCCGGGCGGGGTGGGTGACGCCGGGCGCCGGGCGGCGCTGGCGCCCTTCACGGTGCTCGGCGAGGCGATGGCGGTGCTGCGGTCGGAGTTCGGGGACGGCGGCCACCCGCGCGACGCGGTGCGGGAGGCCCATATGCGGCTCCGGCTGCGCGACGCCCGGCGCGAGTTCGGCGACGACGTGGCCGTGGTCTGCGGCGCCTGGCACGTACCGGCCCTCGCCGAACGCACCACGGCGACCGCCGACCGGCGGCTGCTCAAGGGACTGCCCAAGACCAGGACGGAGACCAGCTGGGTGCCCTGGACGCACCGCCGGCTGGCCCGGCACAGCGGCTACGGTGCCGGGATCGCCTCCCCGGGCTGGTACGGCCATCTCTTCCACGCTCCGGACCGGCCGGTGGAGCGCTGGCTGACCAAGGTCGCCGGTCTCCTCCGCGACGAGGACTTCGCGGTGTCGTCCGCCCACGTCATCGAGGCGGTCCGGCTCGCGGAGGCGCTCGCCGCGATGCGCGGCAGACCGCTGGCGGGTCTCACCGAGACCATGGACGCGGTGCGGGCCGTGCTGTGCGAGGGCTCCGACGTGCCGCTCGCCCTGGTGCGGGACCGGCTCGTCGTCGGTGACGTGCTCGGCGAGGTACCCGCGGCGGCGCCCGCGGCCCTGCTCCAGCGGGACCTGTCCCGCACCCAGCGCACCCTGCGGCTCAAACCGGAGGCGGCCGAGCGGGAGCTGGTCCTGGATCTGCGCAGGGAGACCGACGCCGCGCGCAGCAGGCTGCTGCACCGGCTCCGGCTGCTGGGCATCGACTGGGGGGTGCCGGCGCGCTCCGCGCGGGGCGGCACCGGCACGTTCCGGGAGACCTGGCGGCTGTGCTGGGAGCCGGAGTTGTCGGTGCGGGTCGCGGAGGCGGGGGTGTGGGGGACCACGGTGCTCTCCGCAGCCACCGCGAAGGCCGAGGCCGAGGCGGTGGGCGCGCGGAGCCTGGGCGAGGTCACCGAGCTCGCCGAACGGTGTCTGCCGGCCGGACTCGCCGAGGCGCTGCCGGTCGTGATGCGGGCACTGGCGGACCGGGCCGCACTGGACGCGGAGGTCGCCCACCTGGCGCAGGCGCTGCCCGCGCTGGTGCGGGCGGTGCGGTACGGGGACGTGCGGGGGACCGACACCGCCTCGCTCACCGAAGTCGCCCTCGGCCTCGCCGGGCGCATCGTGGTGGGCCTGCCCGCGGCCTGCGCCGGCCTGGACGCGGACGGGGCCGAGGAGATGCGGCGCCACCTGGAGGGGGTGCACCAGGCGATCGGCATGCTGTCCGAGGCGGTGGGCATGACCGGCCCGCCCGAGGCCGGGGTCGCCGGTCCGCCCTCGCCCGAGGCCGGGGTCGCAGGTCCGCCCTCGCCCGAGGTCGGGGGCGCCGTGCAGGCCCCGCCCGGGGGCGGTGCGGCGACCGCCGGGGTCTTCCGGGCACCGGACGGGAGCGGGCTGCGGGCCCGGTGGGCCGGGGCGCTGCGGGCCCTCGCCCGCCGGGACGGTACGTCCGGGCTGATCCGGGGCCGCGCGGCCCGGCTCCTGCTGGACGACGGTCACCTCACCGAGGACGAGTCGGCACGGCTGCTGAGTCTGGCGCTCTCCCCCGGTACCCCGCCGGCCGAGGCGGCGGTGTGGATCGAGGGGTTCCTCGGCGGGGGGTCGGGCGGCGGCCTGCTGCTGGTCCACGACGAGCGGCTGCTGGCGCTGGTCGACGACTGGCTGACCGGGGTGCCGGCGGCGGCGTTCACCGATGTGCTGCCGCTGCTGCGGCGCACCTTCTCCGGGTACGAGACGGGGGTCCGCCGCACCCTGGGCGAGCTGGTCCGGCGCGGCCCGGCGGGGCGCCCGGTCGGTCCGGCGGGGGCCGCCGGTCGGGTGCCGGTCGCCGTTCCGCCCGGTTTCGGCCCGGGCACCGACCCGGACCGGGCGGCCGCGGTGCTGCCGACGCTCCATCTGCTGCTGGGCCTGCCCCGGCGCGGCCGGTCCGCCGTTCCGGGCGGCCGGCAGGACGGACGAGACAGGAGGGCGGGGTCGGAATGAGCGAGCGGACCACGGCGAGCGCCGGGGCCACGGCGGTGCCCGGCGGGGCGGACGACCAGGAGCGGCTGCGGCGCTGGCGGCTGGTACTCGGCGGCGAGGGGAGTGGCGCCGACCGCGCCGACGGCACCGGCCATGCCCTCGGCGGACGGGACGCCGCCATGGACCGCACCCTGGAGGCGCTGTACGGGCGGGACGCCCGGCCGGGTCCGGGCGGGCGCGGTACCGGCCCGGCCGGCGGGCCGCGGGCGGCCGGGCTCGGCGGGTCCGCGCCCCAGGTGGCCCGCTGGCTCGGCGACATCCGCAGGTACTTCCCGTCCTCGGTCGTCCAGGTCATGCAGCGGGACGCGATCGACCGGCTGGGGCTGTCCGCGCTGTTGCTGGAACCGGAGATGCTGGAGGCCGTGGAGGCGGACGTCCACCTGGTGGGGACGCTGCTGTCGCTGCACAAGGCCATGCCGGAGACGACCGCGGAGACCGCGCGGGCCGTCGTCCGCAAGGTGGTCGAGGACCTGGAGAGACGACTGGCGTCCCGCACCCGGGCCACCGTCACCGGGGCGCTGGACCGTTCGGCCCGGGTCAGCCGGCCGCGGCACCGGGAGATCGACTGGGACCGGACCATCCGCGCCAACCTGAGGAACTACCTGCCCGAGCACCGCACGGTCGTTCCGGAGCGGCTGGTCGGTCACGGCAGAGCGGCGCGGGGGGTCCGCAAGGAGGTCGTGCTCTGCGTCGACCAGTCCGG
This sequence comes from Streptomyces sp. NPDC018031, assembly GCF_044327625.1. Taxonomy (NCBI): domain Bacteria; kingdom Bacillati; phylum Actinomycetota; class Actinomycetes; order Kitasatosporales; family Streptomycetaceae; genus Streptomyces; species Streptomyces sp. NPDC018031. The sequence continues at coordinate 122,700 of NZ_JBIRFT010000006.1, read as the reverse complement.
TTCGATGGCCTCGTCCGTGGTGTACGCCTCGGTGTTCGGCGCGGTGCTCGGCTCGATGCGCTCGCTCGCCACCCGGCTGGTCGTCTTCGACACGGCGGTGGTGGATCTGACGGACCGGCTGGAGGATCCGGTGGAGGTGCTCTTCGGCACCCAGCTGGGCGGCGGCACCGACATCAATCGTGCGCTGGCCTACTGCCAGTCGAGGATCACTCGGCCCGCGGACACCGTGGTGGTGCTGATCAGCGACCTCCACGAGGGCGGGATACGGGCGGAGATGCTGCGCCGGGTGGCGGCGATGAAGGCGTCGGGGGTGGAGTTCGTGGCGCTGCTGGCGCTCTCCGACGACGGTGCGCCGTCCTACGACCGGGAACACGCCGCGGCGCTCGCCGCGCTCGGCGCGCCCGCCTTCGCCTGCACCCCCGACCTCTTTCCGGAAGTGATGGCGGCGGCGCTCGAAAAGCGCCAACTGCCGATACCGGACATGGCGACGCAACGGTAACCGCGGGGTTGCGCGGCCCCCGGTGTGTCGTGCAAGGATCACGGCATCGGCCAAGGACGTGTCACTGTCCGTCCGTCCGATCCCCCTGATCTCCGTCGCGTGCGCCGACGCTGCCGTCGTTCGCCCGTTCTCCTGGGAGGGCCCCTCGTGTCCGTCATGTCCGTCGTCTTCTCGGCCGTGCGCCTGCCGCGTACGGCCGTGGGGCGACGGGCGCTGATGGCGGGTCTGTTCCTCGGGGCGTTCCTGGTGCTGGGCTTCGTCTCCGGCGGCAGCGCGCAGGCCGCCGGGCGGGAGCTGCCCGGCACGCCGGAGGGCGGCGCGGTCACCACCGCGGCCGGGGCACTCGACCCGGTCACCGCAGGTGCCGCGCGTCAGCGGACCGAGACCGGCGCCGAGTCGTCGGTCGACGCGGTCGAGACGACCACCGAGGCGACCACCGAGGCGGCCCGTACCGCCGGGACCACCACCCGGGACACGGTGCGCCGACCGGTCGAAGAGCGGGTCGGTGACCTCACCGACCCGGTCGACGACCTGGTGCGGGACACCACCGGCGCGCTGCCGGTGCCGCTCCCGGACGTGGTGCCCGGTGCGCAGGACGGCACCGGCGCCGGTGACCGGGAGTCAGCGGACCGGCAGCGGGCACGGGTTCCGTCACCGGAGTCCGGCGGCACCGCCGCCGGCCACCGGACCACCGCTGACCACCACGCCGCCGCGACGGAGCAGGCGACCCCGGCTCCCACCGCGACCCGGGACGCCGAGCAGCGGGCCACGGCCGCCACGTCGGCGGCCGACGGCGGCAGTGCTGATCACGGCCCCGTTCAGGGACCGTTCCCGGGCACCCCGTTCGGCGTGGTGACCCACTGCACCGGTGACAACGGCGCGCCGCGTGGCGGCGACCAGCACGCCGCCCTGCCGCCGGCCGGCACGGCGTGCTTCGGCCTGGTGCCCGGCGCGCTTGGCGCCGACGACTCCGCTCCCACCCGGGAGCGGTACCGCGAAGTCCTCGAATTCCCCGGCTAGGGCAGACCTCTCCCCCGTCTGTCGAGACCTGCCGCGCGGGGGCGGGACAGGTCTGCCCGTCCGCCATTCCCCTGAATTCGAAGGACTTCCATCACCATGCGCAAGAACATCCGCCGTTCCCTCCTGGTCGCCGCCGCTGCCACCGGAATGTGGGCGCTGGGCACCGCCGCCGCCGGCGCCACCGAGCTGCCCGAGGTCCCCGCGGCCGACGGTGTGACCACCACCGTGACCGGTGCGACGGGCACCGTCGAGGACGCGCTGCCGTCCAATGCCACCGAGGTGACCGGCGCGGCCGGCACCGCGAAGAGCGCCGTGGAGGGCACCGCCCGGCAGGTCACCGGCACCGCGGGCAGCGGTCTGCCGGACGCTTCCGGTGTCTCCGATGCGGTCGACGTGGCCGACGGCGCCGGCGACCTCGGTGCGCTCGACGAGGTGACCGGCCGGGCCGGCGCGGTCACCCGGTCCGACGCGGGCGAGGCGGTGGAGCAGCTGCGGAAGACCGCGACGCAGGCCGTCGACGGGGCGGGCGAGGCCGCGGACGTGGACCTGCCCACCGGCGAGGTGCCCGGTGTCGTCCCCTCGCTGCCGGTCCTCGGCGCCCTGCCGTCGGTGCCCGCCGTTCCGTCCGTGCCCGCCACGCCGTCGGTGCCCGCAGTCCCGTCCCTCCCCGGGGAGCTGCCCGCCGCCCCGGAGCTGCCGGCCGAGCTGCCCACTCCGGGTACCGCCGATGACCTGCTCGCCGCCGTCTCGGGTGCGGCCGTCCGTCCGGAGCAGCTGACCGGCGCGGCGCAGGGCGTCATCGCCGAGACCCGGCCGACCGTCGACGGCGTGGCCGCCGACGTGCTGCCGCCGGTGGCGCACCGGGCCGTCGTCCGGGTGCTCCCGGTCGCCGGGCAGGCGGTCGGGAACACCGGGACCCTGGCCGACCACGCGGTCACCCGCGCCACCCCGTTCGCCCAGCGGCTCACCGGTGACGCGCGGGTCTTCGCCGCCAGGGTGACCGGTGACGCGCGGGTCTTCGCGACCGGCCTGGCCGGTGACGCCCAGGGCCTGGCGAACGCGGTGGTCGCCGACGCCACCCCGTTCGCCCAGGAGCTGGCGGGCACGGCCGCGGCGGACGCCCGCGGCACCGCCACCGACGCGGCCGAGGGCTCCCGGGCCCTGCTCCCGGCGGTCCCGGGCGTGCCGTCGGTGCCGGCCACCCCCGGCGTGCCCTCGCTCCCGGGCGAGGTGGCGCTGCCGTCGGTGCCGGCCGTTCCCGCCACCCCCTCGGTCCCCGGTGACCTGGCGCTGCCGGCCGTGCCCGGCGACCTGACCGACGCCGCGAACATCCCGCCGCTGCCGGTGCTGCCGGTCGCCGGCGGTCTCGGCGCCTGACGCGCGCCCGTCACGTCGCCCTCCGCACCGCCGCGAGGACCGGGTCGTCTGCCCGGCGGCCACGGTCCCGCGGCCGCGCGACGGCGGTCACCGGTGACCACGGTCACCGACGCCCACGGAAACCGACGCCCACGGTCGCCGACGACGGCGGTCACCGGCGATGGGCGTCGCTTGACGACGGCGGTCACCGGCGGTGGGTGCTCGATGACGGCGGTCACCGGCGATGGCGGCCCCGATGACGGTGATCGCCGGCGACGGCGGCCGCTGACGACGGCGGCAACCGACGTCGTCACCGGCGACGCCGGTCACCCGACGTGGTCGCCGACGATGCACGTCACCTGACGTGGTCACCGGCGACGCCGGTCACCCGGCGTCGTCGCAGGACGCACCGCCACGGGGCACCTGCCGCCATTCGGCCGATCGGCGGTTCGGCCGAACGGCAGGTGCCCCGAACGGCCGGGCAGCCCCCGTTGGGGAGGGGGCTGCCCGGCCGTCGTACGCGGGTCGCCGGGCGTATAGGTATGCGTGGTACCTACCGCGACCTGTGACCGTAATCACCGCGTGAGTGTGACCTGTGATTTAGGGGCGGGCCTTCCGCGGGGATAACCTGCGTGGCGGACATGCCGCGTACCCGGCGCACGTGTGCCGCCCTCGTAAAAGATCGCGTCCTCACGCTGCCCCCGCGGCACGCCCGCGCAGACAACGAACCGCGATTTCCAGGAAAAGGGACGGACGCGCGTGGACCTGTTCGAGTACCAGGCGAGGGACCTCTTCGCCAAGCACGGTGTACCGGTGCTGGCCGGTGAAGTCATCGACACGCCTGAGGCGGCGCGCGAGGCCACCGAGCGGCTGGGCGGCAAGTCGGTCGTCAAGGCCCAGGTGAAGGTCGGCGGCCGTGGCAAGGCCGGCGGCGTGAAGCTGGCCGCGACCCCGGACGAGGCGGTCGCTCGCGCGACCGACATCCTCGGCATGGACATCAAGGGCCACACGGTCCACAAGGTGATGATCGCCGAGACCGCTCCGGAGATCGCGGAGGAGTACTACGTCTCCTACCTCCTCGACCGCACCAACCGCACCTTCCTGGCCATGGCCTCCGTCGAGGGCGGCATGGACATCGAGGAGGTCGCGGCCACCAAGCCCGAGGCGCTGGCGAAGATCCCGGTGGACGCCACCCAGGGCGTGACCGAGGCCAAGGCCCGCGAGATCGTCGAGGCCGCGAAGTTCCCGGCCGAGGTCGCCGAGCAGGTCGTCGAGATCCTGCAGACCCTGTGGAAGACCTTCGTCGCCGAGGACGCGCTCCTCGTCGAGGTCAACCCGCTGGCCAAGGTCGCCGACGGCCGGGTCATCGCGCTGGACGGCAAGGTGTCGCTGGACGCCAACGCCGAGTTCCGCCAGCCGGAGCACGCCGCGCTCGAGGACAAGGACGCCGCCAACCCGCTGGAGGCCGCGGCCAAGGCCAAGGGCCTCAACTACGTCAAGCTCGACGGCGAGGTCGGCATCATCGGCAACGGCGCGGGCCTGGTCATGTCGACCCTGGACGTCGTCGCCTACGCCGGTGAGAACCACGGCGGCGTGAAGCCCGCCAACTTCCTCGACATCGGCGGCGGCGCCTCCGCTGAGGTCATGGCCAACGGTCTCGAGATCATCCTCGGCGACCCGGCCGTCAAGTCCGTCTTCGTCAACGTCTTCGGCGGCATCACCGCCTGTGACGCGGTCGCCAACGGCATCGTGCAGGCCCTGGAGCTCCTCAAGTCCAAGGGCGAGGACGTGAACAAGCCGCTGGTCGTGCGCCTCGACGGCAACAACGCGGAGCTGGGTCGCAAGATCCTCACCGACGCCAACCACCCGCTCGTGCAGCAGGTGGACACGATGGACGGAGCGGCCGAGAAGGCCGCCGAGCTGGCTGCCAAGTAAGGGACGAGGGACACCAACACCATGGCTATCTTCCTCACCAAGGAATCCAAGGTCATCGTCCAGGGCATGACCGGCTCCGAGGGTCAGAAGCACACCCGCCGGATGCTCGCCTCCGGCACCAACATCGTCGGTGGCGTCAACCCGCGCAAGGCCGGCACCACCGTGGACTTCGACGGCACCGAGATCCCGGTCTTCGGCTCCGTCGCCGAGGCCATCGAGAAGACCGGCGCCGACGTCACGGTCATCTTCGTGCCGGAGAAGTTCACCAAGGACGCGGTCATCGAGGCGATCGACGCCGAGATCCCGCTGGCCGTCGTGATCACCGAGGGCATCGCGGTCCACGACACCGCCAACTTCTGGGCGCACGCCCAGGCCAAGGGCAACAAGACCCGCATCATCGGCCCGAACTGCCCGGGCCTGATCACCCCGGGTCAGTCCAACGCGGGCATCATCCCGGCCGACATCACCAAGCCCGGCCGCATCGGTCTGGTGTCGAAGTCCGGCACCCTGACCTACCAGATGATGTACGAGCTGCGCGACATCGGCTTCAGCTCCTGCGTCGGGATCGGCGGTGACCCGATCATCGGCACCACCCACATCGACGCCCTGGCCGCCTTCGAGGCCGACCCCGACACCGACCTGATCGTGATGATCGGCGAGATCGGCGGCGACGCCGAGGAGCGGGCCGCGGACTTCATCAAGGCCAACGTCACCAAGCCGGTCGTCGGCTACGTCGCGGGCTTCACCGCGCCCGAGGGCAAGACCATGGGCCACGCCGGCGCCATCGTCTCCGGCTCCTCCGGCACCGCCCAGGCGAAGCAGGAGGCCCTGGAGGCCGCGGGCGTCAAGGTCGGCAAGACCCCGTCCGAGACCGCGCGCCTGGCGCGCGCCGCGCTGCAGGGCTGAGCGAGGCACCGTTCCGGCCGGGCCCTCCGGCCGTGCCCTGCCGGGTACGGCCGGGAGGACGGTGAGTCCCGGAACGCGGCGAGACCGCGCGACCGCGGGCCCGCACCCCACCAGGGGTGCGGGCCCGCGGCCTTTCAGCGCGCCCGGTCGGGGGCGGCCGGCGTGCTGGCGGGCGGCTGCGCGGGCCCGGGGTCCGGGGTGGACCCGCCGCCCTGGGCGGCCAGGAGCGCGAGGCCGGCGGCGAGCGCCAGCAGCACCGGCAGGCCGATCGCCGCCCGGGTCCAGCGCCGGGCGGCCCGCTCCCCCTCGGTCCGCACGACCCGCGCCGGCCGGGTGGTCAGGGGCTGGGCCGCGGCGGCTTCGGCGAGCCGCCGGTGCAGGATGCGGCCCCGTTCGGCGGGGCCGGCGGCGCGCAGCTCGGGCAACCGCTCGGCGAGCGCCTCATGGGCGTGCCGCAGCCGGTTGGCGGTGGCCGTCGTGGTGGCCTCGGTCTCCGCGGCGGTTTCCGGAAGGCCGAGGCCGACACCGTGGTGGAGCAACAGCGCGCGCCGGTAGGGGCGGGGCAGCCGCAGCACGGCGTCCAGGAGCGCCGGGGACGAGACGTCGGTCCGGGGCCGCGGTTCCCCGGCGGCGGTGGGCCGAGGCGGTTCGCCCGCGGCGGTGGACGGAAGTGGTTCCCCTGTGGCGGTGGGCGGAGGCGGTTCGCCTGGGGTGGCGGACCGAGGTGGGTCGGTGGCCCCGGTGCCCCGGCCGCCCGTCCGCTCGTCCGCCGCCGCGCCCCTGCCTTCGCGCGGTTCGCGCCGGGCGCCTCGGCCTGTGCGCGGCCCGCGCGGTTCGTGCCGGGTGATTGCGTCAACGCGCGGCTCACGCCCGGCGCTGCCGTCTCTGTGTAGTTCGTGCCCGGTGCCGTCGTCTCCGTGCGGTTCGTGCCCGGTGCCGTCGTCTTCGGGCGGTTCGTGCCCGGGGTGTGCGCCCCCGGCGCCGCCCTCCTCGGGTGGTCCGTCTCCGGGCCGTGCGCCCCCGGGGCTCACCGCGCGGCGCCGGTGGCCGGGCGGCTGTGCGCCGCTGGGCAGCCCGGTGCGCCGGGGCTGATCGGCCTGCTCCGTCTGTTCGGTCTGTTCGGTCCGATCGGCCTGATCGGTCTGTTCGGCCTGCCCGCCGGAGCGCCGTCCGCCGCGGGCCGGCTCCCCGGTGGCATCACGGAGCGGCTCCCCGGCAGCGCGGTCGGCCGGTGCCCCGGCATCGTCGCCGGCGGATATCCGGGTGTCCCCGGTCGGGGCGGCGGGGCCGGCCGGCGCGGTGCTGTCGCCGGTATCGGAGCGGTCCGCCGGGGCCGCGACGGGGCTGGAGCGCCCCGGGCGTGGCCTGCGCCACGGGGAGAGGGCGTACTCGTAGGCGGCCGCGCGTATCCAGCCCGCCGGGTCGCGGTCCACGGCGACCTCGGGCCAGCGCTGCCAGGCCAGCTGGAACGCGTACTCCACCGAGCGGCGCGCGATACGCGGATCGCCGGTGAGCAGATACGCCTGGCGGACGAGGGACGGCGCGTGCCGCCCGTAGAGCGCTTCGAACGCCGCGACCGGGGTGCCCCCGGTGCGCCCGGTACCGGCGCTCGCGGTACCAGGGTCCGCCAGAGCGTCCGCGGTGCTCGCCGAACCGGCGCCTGCCGGGGCGCTCGCGGCATCCGGTTCCGGCGGGGTGCCGGCCGTGCCCGGAGCGACCGGGTCCGGCGGGCCCGCGGCGGCCGCCGTCTCCGTCGCATCCGGGCTGCCCGTCCCGGCCGCCGTCTCCGTCGCATCCGGACTGCCCGTCCCGGCCGCCGTCTCCGTCGTGCCCGGGCCGCCGTTCCCGGCCGGGCTCCGATCCGCGGCCGGGCCGTCCGCGGAGGGCGGCACCACGGGGAGCGGGAGGGTGTCGTCGTCCTCCGTGCCGGGCGCGGGTGGCGGCGCGGGGCCCGGGTCCGGTCCGTCCGGGGCGGCGGGCCGGGTCGGGGACGGGGGCGGAGTCCGCTCCGGTGGCTCGTCCGCGTCCCGGTCCGCGCCCGCCCGGCCGGGGTCGCGTCCGCCGGTGCGGCCCGGGGGGCGTCCCGCGGTCCCCGCCGTCTTCCGTGCGGCCGGCTGCTCCGGTGTCCCGGCCGCCCTGCCTCCCGCGGCGTCGTCCCGCCTCGCCCGCCGGGACGAGCGGCTCGTGGCGCTGCCGGGCGTGCCGCCCGACGGGTGGCGCGCGGTGCCGGCTCCGGATCTCCCTCGTGTCATGTCTCGCCACTCCCAGACTGTGAGGAAAAGTGCATAAACATATGGTGGGCGACACGGCGACTATTCGCCTGCTACATGTACAAAAGGGATGTTCTTGGGAGCATGGCCCGGTGACCCAATTGACCGATCGGGGCCCCTCGTTGTCCTCGCGCGGCTACTCCGCGTCGCGTGACACCTCTGCGGTCGGGCAGGCGTTCTTCAGCGGGGTGGTGGCCGCCTGCCTCGGTCTGGGCACCATCGCCGTGGTCGTCCTGGCGCTGTGGATCGGTTCGCCGTACGCCGGCAGCGGACCGAGCGGCGCCCTGCACGTCGCGGCCGACCTGTGGCTGCTGGCGCACGGCGCGGAACTCGCCCGCCCCCAGTCGGTCGGCGGTGGCTCGGCCCCCATCGGGCTGAATCCGCTGCTGATCAGCGCACTGCCCCTGTGGCTGCTGCACCGCGCCGCCCGGCACGCCCTGGAACCTCCGGAGCCGGTCTCCGGGGGGTCGGCGCTCACCGCCCCGCCCGCCGTGCTGGCGCTCTCCACCCCGCCGCTGGTTCCGCGCCGCGCCATCGCCTGGGTGACCGGCGGCTATCTGCTGGTCGGTCTCGCCGCCGTGGTGTACGCGGCGGAGGGTCCGGTGCGGGTCCAGCCGCTGGGGGCGCTGCTGCATCTGCCCGTGGTCACCGTGGCGGTCGTCGCGGCGGGCGCCTGGACCGGGAGCGGACGCCCCTACGTCCTGCTGCCGACGGCCGTGCGGAGGCTGCTGACCACCCTGCCGGTCCCCGGTGGGGTACGGCTGGCCCGGTCACTGCACGCCCCGGACTGGCTGACCCCGCGCCGGCTGTCCGCGGCGCTGCGCGCGACCGGGGCCGGGATGCTGGCGCTGATCGGCACCGGGGCGCTGCTGACCGTGGTGTCGCTGGCCGGTCACGCGGGCGCCGTGCACGCCTCGTTCGCCCAGCTCACCGGCGCCTGGTCGGGGCGGCTGGCGGTGCTGGTGCTGAGCCTGGTCCTGCTGCCCAACGCGGTCGTCTGGGCCGGGATCTACGGGCTGGGGCCCGGCTTCACCATCGGCGCGGGCAGCACCGTGGCGCCGCTCGCCATGACCGGCTACCCGGAACTGCCGCGCTTCCCGCTGCTGGCCGCGCTGCCGGACGAGCATCCGGACGGCACCGTGCTGCACTGGCTGCTCGCGGGGCTGGTGCCGCTCGCCGTCGGGCTGTCGGTGGCCTGGTTCGTGTCGAGCGCGGCGCTGCGGCCCGTGCCCCGGGTGCGCATCCCGCACACCCGAGCGGAACCCGCGGACCCGCCGGGCCCGCCCCCGGACCGGCCGGGCACCGTGCCGGGCCCGTCCCCGGAGCCGCCGGGCCGCGCGGGAGCCGGGCGGGGGAGGACCGCCGCAGCGGCCGGGGGAGCGGGCGAAGCACGCGGCCGGGCGGCGGGCGAGGACGGGCCACCGGAGCAGCCCGCCCCGCCTGCCCGCTCCCGCCGGCCCGGCCGGTCCGGGCGGCTTTCCCGTGCGGTCCGGCGTGCCGTCCGGCCTCGGCCCTCCGGGGCGACCGGAACCGTCCGGACACCCTGGGCCCGGCGGTGCCTGCGGGCCCTGACGCCCTGCTGGCTCAGCCGCTCCCTGCGCTCGGCCCGCCGGTACCTGGGCGGAGCGTCGGAGTACACCTCGGCGGAGGGTGCCGCCAAGCCCTGGAACCACCGGGAGACCGCGGTCACGGCCGCCCTCGCGGCCTGCGGCTGCGGCCTGGCGGCCGCCCTGCTGGCCGGAGTCTCCGGCGGACCGCTGGGGGCCCGGGCCCTGGCAGACTTCGGCCCCAGCTGGTGGCAGGCGGGCGGTGCGGCCCTGGGCTGGAGCGCGCTGATCGGAGTGCCCGGGGCGCTGGCGCTCCGCTGGTTCCGTCTGGTGCACCGGGCGGCCCGTCGCCGGGCGGAGGCGGCGGCCGCGGCGGCCGGCACCGCGCCACCGCCGACCGGTCTCCGCCGGCTCACCGCCTCGGCACCCTGGCGGCGACTGTGCGGAACGCTCGGTCGTACCGGGCGGCGGACGGCCCGTGCGGTGACCCCGCGCCGCCGCCGGCCGCGCCGCGACGTCCCCCGCGTGGCCTCCGGAAAGCCGCCCGCGGAGGCCGCCCGGGCGCCGGAGGTTCCGGGGCCCTTCCTGCCGGACGAGCCGGACGTCGACCGCTGGACGGAACCCGAACCGGATCCGCGGCCCGGCCCGGAGTCGGCCGGCGACCCGGACCCGGCAGTGGGCCCGCCCGGCTACGGGTACCGCGAGGGCCCGGTGCCCGGGCTGCGGGTCGAGGGCACGGTGGCCCGCCTGCGGAGCAGGATGGGGCCGGTGCGCAGGCCGGCCACGGACCCGCCGGTCTTCGCGGACCCGGCGGACTCCCCGGAGTGGTCGGAGCGGGCGGAATGGCCGGGCGGTGCGGATCCGGCCGGCGAGCGGTGGGCGGACGACGAGGACCCGTGGGCGGGGGCCGGGGAACCCGGCCGGGAGTGGGCCGATCAACCGCGGTTCCCCTGCGGACCCGCCGCCGAACCGCCGGAGGCCGACCGGCCCGGGGGCGGGATGTAGCGCCCGCCCCGGCGCCGGGACGCAGGGGCCCGGGCACCCGCGGGGTTCCGGGAAGCGGGACGCATGACACCGGGCACCCGCAAGGCGCCCGGGAGGCGGGACGCAGGGGCCCGGGCACCCGCGGCGTTCCGGGAAGCGGGACGCATGACACCAGGCATCCGGAAGGCGCCCGGGAGGCGGGACGCAGGGGCCCGGGCACCCGCGGGGTTCCGGGAAGCGGGACGCATGACACCAGGCATCCGGAAGGCACCCGCAAGGCGGGGCGCATGGCCCGGCACCTGCAAGGTCCCGGGCCGGACACATGGCGCCGGGCACCCGCAAGGCGCCCGGGAGGCGGAAAGCATGGCCCCGGAACCGGGAAGCAAGGACCCGGGCACCCGCAGGTGCCCGGTGACCGTCGGCGCCGCACACCGGTGACGGCCGGCGCCGCACACCGGTGACGGCCGGCGCCGCACACCGGTGACGGCCGGGGCCGCACACCGGCGACCGCCGGCGCCGTACGCCGCGGGCCCGGTACGCACCGCTTCCGACGCCCGCCGGCCCGCCGCTCGACGCCGGTGGCCGAGCGGCGGGCCGGCGGGCCGATGTCGTCAGTCGTCCGTGCTGAGCAGCGGCCGGAGCTGCTCCGGCAGCTTGTCCTCGCACTGCTCGCGCGAGGTGTTGGTCAGCGCGTCGTCCACGCAGCTGTAGTAGTCGCTGTAGACCAGCTGGACGCTGTAGGTCGCCGCCACGATGACCAGCGCGATACCACCGGTCACCAGGCCGCTGATGGCCGCGGTGGCCTGCGGCTTCCGCCCGCCCGCGCGGGGGGCCGGGAGAGCGGCGCGCTGGGCGTCCGGGGCCGGCGGCGGGGCGTCCGGGGCCACTGCCGCACGGTCCGGCCTGGCGCGGCCCGGCTTGCCGCGCAGCGAGCTGATGCCCCAGTACAGCGCGAGCGCACCGAGCAGCAGGGCGATCTCCGGCAGGCTGAAGAGGGCGAAGAAGAACGCCCACATGCCCGCCAGCAGGGCGTACCGGGCGCGCCGCTGGGCCGGGTCGGTGGGATCCCAGCGGGGACCGGAGCCGCGCTGGCCGTTCTGCCCGCCCGGCCGTTCGCCCTGGTTGCCGCCCCAGCCGCCGCTCTGCCGGCCGGGCTGCCGGCTGCTCCACTGGCTGCCCCAGGCGGGCGGCTGCCGCGGGGGCTGCTGCGGGCCGCCGGAGCCGTCGTCCTGCCCGCCCGAGCCGTCGCCCGGGTCACCGGAACCGTCGCCCTGGCCGCCGTCGGGGCCCCGGCCGCCGTTGCCGTCGGGTCCGCCGGCCGGGCCCCAGGAGCCGTTGCCGCCCCCGTTGCCCCCGGGGTCGCCGGTGGGCTGGTGCCGGGGCTGCCAGGGCCGGTCCGGGCTGCCCTCCGGCGGCGGGGCGAACGGGTTGTGGTCGTCCTGGCCGCCGGGCGACGGGGAGGACGAAGGCGACTGCCGCTCCCGCAGCAGCGGCGCGTGCGGCATCCGGGCGCCCCTCATCGCCGCCCCTCGGTGGAGTCGGGGACCGGGGTGAGGCAGTGGGCCGCGCGGCGGCGTCGGTGCGGCATGTGGAGTGTGTCTTCCCCTTGTGTCGTCGTCCTGCACGCCGGGCACGGTACGGGGTGCGGCGGCGTCTGCGATACGCGAGAGGCGCCCGGAGGCGATTTCCGCGTATCCGACTACTGAACGGCCGGATGGCGCGGTGAGTGCCGCCGTGCTCCTCTTTCGTGCCGTCCGCACCGCCCGGACGGGCCCCGCGGTGCTGCGTGGGTGGGGCGGTCGGTACCACGGCGACGGATGGATTCGCAGTCCAGACGCTACCTCCCGGGTGCGCCCCCGTCCCGTAGGGGGCCTCCGGGGGGAGCTCCGCCACGCCGTCGGGGCCGGGAACGGGTGCCGGTATCGTTGCTGGCGGTCGGCGGCTTCGTAGAGTTCCCCGGAATCGGACCCTCTGCACGCTTGTACGACCGCACAAAGAGATCGCGAGGTCACCGCCGACCGCGCCGCAGACACCGCCGACCGCCACCCACACCGCCCCGCACTCCCGCTGACAGCCCCGCACCACCAGTGAGAAAGAGCCCCGCCGTGGCCTCCCCGCCTTCTCCCGCCCCGCCGGCTCCGGCCCGCCTGGTCGTCCTCGTGTCCGGTTCGGGCACCAATCTGCAGGCCCTGCTCGACGCCATCTCCGACCACGGCGCCGCCGTCTACGGCGCGGAGGTCGTCGCGGTGGGCGCGGACCGGGACGGGATCGAGGGCCTGGAACGTGCCGAGCGGCTCTCCATCCCGACCTTCGTGTGCCGGGTGAAGGACCACGCCACCCGCGCCGACTGGGACCTCGCGCTCGCCGAGGCGACCGCGGCGCACCGGCCGGACCTGGTGATCTCGGCCGGGTTCATGAAGATCGTGGGGCCGGAGTTCCTGGCCCGCTTCGGCGGCCGGTGCGTCAACACCCACCCCGCGCTGCTGCCCAGCTTCCCGGGGGCGCACGGGGTGCGGGACGCGCTGGCGTACGGCGCGAAGGTGACCGGCTGCACCGTGCACTTCGTCGACGACGGTGTCGACACCGGCCCGATCATCGCCCAGGGCGTGGTCGAGGTCCGGGACGAGGACGACGAATCCGCACTGCACGAGCGGATCAAGGAAGTCGAGCGCTCGCTGCTCGTCGATGTCGTGGGGCGCCTGGCCCGCAACGGCTACCGCATCGAGGGACGAAAGGTAAGAATCCCGTGACCGCACCCGTGACCGCCTCCGGCAGTAACCCCGAGGGCTCCGAGGGCAAGCGCCCGATCCGCCGCGCTCTGGTCAGCGTCTACGACAAGACCGGCCTGGAGGAGCTGGCGCAGGGACTGCACGCGGCCGGTGTCCAGCTGGTGTCCACCGGCTCGACCGCCGCGAAGATCGCCGCGGCCGGGGTGCCGGTCACCAAGGTCGAGGAGCTGACCGGCTTCCCCGAGTGCCTGGACGGCCGGGTGAAGACCCTGCACCCGCGGGTGCACGCCGGAATCCTCGCCGACCAGCGGCTGGAGGCCCACCGGGCGCAGCTGGCCGACCTGGGCGTGGAGCCGTTCGAGCTGGTGATCGTCAACCTCTACCCGTTCCGGGAGACCGTCGCCTCGGGCGCGAGCCCGGACGAGTGTGTGGAGCAGATCGACATCGGCGGCCCGTCGATGGTCCGCGCCGCCGCCAAGAACCACCCGTCCGTGGCCGTGGTGGTCAACCCGGCGCGGTACGCCGACGTGCTCGCGGCGGTCGCGGACGGCGGCTTCGACCTGGCCCGCCGCAAGCGGCTCGCCGCCGAGGCGTTCCAGCACACCGCCGCCTATGACGTGGCGGTGGCCAACTGGTTCGGCGAGGGCTACGCGGCGGCCGACGACTCCGGCTTCCCCGAGTTCGTCGGCGCCACCTTCACGCGCGGCAACGTGCTGCGCTACGGCGAGAACCCGCACCAGCCCGCCGCGCTGTACACCGACGGCACCGGCAGCGGTCTGGCGCACGCCGAGCAGCTGCACGGCAAGGAGATGTCGTACAACAACTACGTCGACACCGAGGCCGCCCGGCGCGCCGCCCACGACCACGGTGACCAGCCGTGCGTGGCGATCATCAAGCACGCCAACCCGTGCGGCATCGCGGTCGGCGCGGACGTCGCCGAGGCGCACCGCAACGCCCACGCCTGCGACCCGCTGTCGGCGTTCGGCGGAGTGATCGCGGTCAACCGGCCGGTGTCGGTGGCGATGGCCGAGCAGGTCGCGGACATCTTCACCGAGGTGATCGTCGCCCCGGACTACGAGGACGGCGCCGTCGAGATCCTCGCCCGCAAGAAGAACATCCGGGTGCTGCGGGTCGCCGACGCCCCCGCGCAGCCCCGGGAACTCCGCCCGATCGACGGCGGGGTGCTGCTCCAGACCAAGGACCGGCTGCAGGCGGACGGCGACGACCCGGCCAACTGGACGCTGGCCACCGGTGAGGCGCTGGACGCGGACGGCCTCGCCGAGCTGGCCTTCGCCTGGCGCGCCTGCCGTGCGGTGAAGTCCAACGCGATCCTGCTCGCCAAGGGCGGGGCGACGGTCGGCGTCGGCATGGGCCAGGTCAACCGGGTCGACTCGGCCCGGCTCGCGGTGCAGCGGGCGGGCGAGGAGCGCGCGGCCGGCTCGTACGCCGCCTCGGACGCGTTCTTCCCGTTCCCGGACGGCCTGGAGGTGCTGACCGAGGCCGGGATCAAGGCCGTGGTGCAGCCGGGTGGTTCGGTCCGTGACGAGCTGGTCGTGGCGGCTGCCGAGAAGGCGGGCGTGACCATGTACTTCACCGGTACGCGGCACTTCTTCCACTGATCGGTACCGACCGAGGCCGCGCCCCGACCGAGGGCGCGGCCTCGCGGCCGCCGTCCGTCGGCGGCCGCCGGGACACCGCCGTTCCCCTCAGCCACGGGAGCTCTCGTTGCCTGCTCGTATCGGTCCCGTCCAGCCGGGTGACCCGGCCCGGATAGGCCCCTACCGGATCATCGGACGGCTCGGCGCGGGCGGGATGGGCACCGTCCTGGCAGCCCTCGATCCCGCCGGGCTCCGGGTGGCGGTCAAGCTCATCCACCCGGCGCAGGCCGAGGATCCGGAGTTCCGCGCCAGGTTCCGGCGTGAGGTCGCGCTGTCCCGCCGGGTGTCCGGCCCCTGCCTGGTGCCGCTGCTCGCGGCCGACCCCGAGGCCGAGCGCCCATGGCTGGCCACGGCCTACGCACCGGGGCCCACCCTCGACGAACACGTGGCGGCCCACGGGCCGCTCACCGGCGGCAGCCTGTACGCCTTCGCCGTCGGTACCGTCACCGCGCTCGCGGCGGTCCACCAGGCCGGAGTGATCCACCGCGACCTGAAGCCGCAGAACGTGGTTCTCACTCCGGCCGGCCCCAGGGTCCTGGACTTCGGTATCGCCCACGCGCTCGACGGCACCAGCGTGACGCGTACCGGCATGGTGACCGGCACCCCCGGCTGGATCAGTCCGGAGGTCTACCGCACCGGCGAGGCGGGGCCGGAGGGGGACGTCTTCGCCTGGGGCGCGCTCGTGGCCTACGCCGCCACCGGCAGGATGCCGTTCGGCACCGGCGCCCCGGATGTGGTGGCCTACCGCGTCATGTCCGAACCGGCGGACACGGACGGGGTCCCGGCGGCACTCGCCGAGATCCTGGAGCGCGCCCTCGCCAAGGAGCCCGCGGACCGGCCGACCGCGGCCGAGGCCGCCGAACGGTGCGTCGCGTTGCTGGCCGCCCGGACCACTCAGGTGGTGGGCGCCGGGGCGGAACCGACGCTGGTCGACGGAGTGGTGAGCGCGGCATGGGACGTGCCGCCCCACGACGACCCCGGCTGGCCCGCTCGGCCGAGGCCGTCACGGAAGCGCACCAGTGCGGTGGCGCTCGTGGCCACGGTCGCGGCGGGGGCGCTCATCGGCGGCGCCGTCCTCCTCGTGAACCAGGACGACTCCGCCGACGCTCCGTCCGCCACCCCGTCGGGATCACGGCAGGCGCCGGCCTCCTCGTCCGCGTCCGTGACGACATCCCCGCGGGAGGAGTCGCCGGCCGGACCGGGGTCGCCGACCGGCTCGCAGCCCGTGCCAGGGCGGGGCGGAACCCCCGACGCGCCGGAGGGCGGGGTCACGGTCGTGGTCAGCGGCGACGGAACGAGCTGGGTCTCGGCCAGGGACCACCGTGGTGAACTGCTCTTCGACGGACTCCTCCGGCAGGGCGAGACCAGGACCTTCACCGACGAGGAGAAGGTCGAACTCGTCCTCGGCGACGCGAGCCGGATCCGACTCGTGGTGAACGGGGAGAAGGTCCGGGAGGAGTTCCCGTCCGGCCAGGTTCAGCGACTGTCCTACACCGCGGACGACCCCGGCAAGGGGTGAAGCGTGTCGGTCGGCGCCGAGCCGTCCGCGCGCCGGGTGACCGGGCGTGGCGCCCCCGCCCCGCCGGCCCGGCCGCTCCGTGGACCTGATTACAGCCCAAGCATCCGTATCCGGGAGAATGGACCGCATGACCGCCCAGATTCTTGACGGCAAGGCCACCGCGGCCGCGATCAAAGCCGACCTCGCCACCCGCGTCGAGGCCCTGAAGGCCCGGGGGGTCACCCCCGGCCTGGGAACCCTGCTGGTGGGGGACGACGTCGGCAGCCAGAAGTACGTGGCCGGGAAGCACCGTGACTGCGCCCAGGTCGGCATCGCGTCGATCCAGCGCGAACTGCCCGGTACCGCCACCCAGGAGGAGATCGAGGCGGTCGTACGGGAGCTGAACGACAACCCCGACTGCACCGGCTACATCGTGCAGCTGCCGCTGCCCAAGGGCATCGACACGAACCGGGTGCTGGAGCTGATCGACCCGGCCAAGGACGCCGACGGCCTGCACCCGACGAACCTCGGCAAGCTGGTGCTCAACGAGACCGCGCCGCTGCCCTGCACCCCGTACGGCATTGTGCACCTGCTGCGCCGCCACGGGGTGGAGATCAACGGGGCGCACGTGGTCGTGGTCGGGCGCGGTGTCACCGTCGGCCGGTCCATCGGGCTGCTGCTGACCCGCAAGTCGGAGAATGCCACCGTCACCCTCTGCCACACCGGCACCAAGGACCTCGCCTCCCACCTGCGGCAGGCCGACATCATCGTGGCCGCGGCGGGCGTCGGGCACCTGATCAAGCCGGAGCACGTCAAGCCCGGTGCGGCGGTGCTCGACGTGGGTGTCAGCCGGGACGGCAATGGCAAGATCGTCGGCGATGTGGACCCCGAGGTCCGCGAGGTCGCCGGCTGGGTGGCCCCGAACCCCGGCGGCGTGGGGCCGATGACCCGGGCCCAGCTGCTGGTGAACGTGGTCGAGGCCGCCGAGCGGGCCGCCGGTATCGGCGATGTCGGCTGAGGCCGGAGCCGCGGAGGGCCCGATGGCTGCCGAACCGAGGAAGTCGCGCCGCTTCCCCCTGATCACGCGGGACACCGCGCGACCGGAGGGCGGCGGCCGGGCCGCGCCGGGGGACGCACCGGCGCCGGTCCGGCAGTGGCCGCTGCTGACGGTGATGGGCGGGGTGGGCGCCGGACTGCTGGTGGTCGCCCTCGACGCGTTCCGGGCGGGCACCATCATCATCGGCCTGTCACTCATGCTGGGCGCGGCACTGCGCTGGCTGCTGCCGGAGGTCGGCATGCTGGCGGTGCGGTCCCGCTTCACCGACCTGCTCACCTACGGCGGACTCGGCTTCGTCATCGTGATGCTGTCGATGATGGCGCAGCCCGAGCCCTGGCTGAAGGTGCCGGTCCTGGAGGACGTGGTGCACTTCACGGTGCGCTGACCGGCCGCGGGGCCGGAGTTCCGTGCGGCGGTGGCCCGTCCTCCCCGAGCCCGGGGAGGACGGGCCACCGCCGTTGGGACCCGCGGTTCCCGGAACGCCGCCACCGCCCGTACCGGCGCCCCGGCCACCCGCGGAGGGTTTTCCGTGCCGGCTGGAACGCTTTACCGCGGCGGCGCGGTCAGCCGACGGGAGGCCGCGCCGCGGGCGCGGTCAGCCGACGGCCGGGGGCGCTGCTCCGGCCCCCGGGCCCGAGCCGCTGCTCCGGCCCGCGGGCCCGGCGGGCCGGCGAGCCCGGCCCCACCGGCGGGGAGACCGGAGAATCACGGCTTCTGGGATACTCCTGGGCACGGAGGGACGTCCTGGGCGCGGGCAGGGGGTAGGAAGAGGCGATGCCTCGTTGGCGGGAACTGCCGGAGGAACTCGACCCGCAGCTGTGCGAGTTCACCGGACGGCTGCGGGCGCTGGTCGACCGGAACGACCTGAGCGTGGCCGCGGTCGCCGACCGCACCGGTTACAGCAAGACGTCGTGGGAGCGGTTCCTCAACGGCCGTCTGCTGCCGCCGCGTCCGGCCGTGGAGGCACTGGCCGAGGTCACCGGCACCGACGCCGAGCACCTCACCACCCTGTGGGAACTGGCCGAACGCGCCTGGAGCCGCTCGGAGATGCGGAACGACGTCACGATGGAAGCGATACGAACAGCGCGCGCGAAGGAAGCCGTGGAACGCGCCCGCGCCGCCGCGGACAAGCCTGACGGCCGGGCCGGACGGGGCGACGGGCGCGGCGGCAGCCCGCGGCAGGACCGGACGGGCGGCCCGGCGGACGGCCGTTCCGCCGGAGCGGAGTCCGGGGCAGTGGTGGAGACGGAGAACGAGATGGAGCCCGGGAAGCGGTACGGGGACGGGCACGGGACGACGCTCGCCCCCGAGGCCGGGGAGACGCCCGAAGGCGTCCGTGGAACAGGCACCGAGACGGCTGCGGGTCCCGGGCCGGAGCCCGCACCGACATCCGGGGCCGGCCCGCGGGCGGGGACCGGTCCCGAGCCCGGGACCGGCCCGGAGACGGAGATCGCGGCCGCGACCGGTGCGGCGCCGGCCGCGGGTCAGGACGACGCGGACGGCGTGCCGGACCCTGCGGGTGACCGGGGGCCGGAACAGCCCGCGGATCCCGGGCTGGAACACCCTGCGGACCGGGTGCCGGGCTCTGCCGGTGACCGGGTGCCGGAGCCTGTGGCGGACCGTGCGCCGGAGGCGGCCGTGGACCTTACGCCGGAACGCTCGTCGGAGGGCGGTGCGCCGGAGGCGGCTGGGGGCCGGGTGCCGGAGGGTTCGCCGGAGGGTCGTACGCCGGAGGGTTCGTCGGAGGGCGGTGCGCCGGAGGCGGCTGCGGACCGGGTGCCGGAACAGCCCGCCGACCGTGCCTCGGACCGTGCGCCGGAGGCGACTGCGGGCCGGGTGCCGGAACAGCCCGCCGACCGTGCCTCGGACCGTGCGCCGGAGGCGGCCGTGGACCGTGCGCCGGAACCGGCCGCGGGCGATCCGGTGCGGCGTGACGCGGCGGGCGGCGGGGTGCCGGAGCGGCCCGTTGACCGTGCGCCGGAACCGGCCGCGGGCGATCCGGTGCGGCGTGACGCGGCGGGCGGCGGGGTGCCGGAGCGGCCCGTTGACCGTGTGCCGGAACGTATCGCCGAAGACGAGCCGGACGACCCGCCGGCGCGCATGGCCTGGCCGCTGCTGCCCATGCCCCCGACCCTGCCCGCCCCCGGCGGCGCTGCGCCCGGCCGGGGCGCGGACGGGTCCGCGCGCGGGCTCTCCGGGACCCCGTCGGCCCCGGCGCGCCCCTCCCGGGACCCGGCCGGGCCGCCGTCCGTGCGGCCGGCGGCCCGGCCGCACACCCGGGTGACGTGGGCGCGCCCCGGAAACGACACCGGCACGGTGGCCGCAGGCCGGACCGCCGTCGGCGCGGAGCCGTCGGACGCGAGCGAGCGGACCGGCGGTCACGCCAGGGCGGACACGGGCGCCGGGCTGGACATCGCCGCCCGGGCGCGCGGTCCGAGGCCGCCGCACCCGCCCGCCCGGCCGGGCGCGGGGACCGCCCCGGCGGACCCGACCGCGCTCGTGACCGGGCCGCCCCCCGGGGGCACCGCCGCGCCGAGGACCGGCCGGACGGCCGGGGCCGGTGGTGCGGCGCGGGTCGCCGGCCGGTCGGACGCCTCGTCGGCGGACTCGGCACCCCCGGCGCACCCCGCGGACCCGGCCGCGCCCGGCGACCGGATACCCGGGGCCGCGCGGCGGCCCCCGCGGTCGGTCGCGGCCGCCGCCGTGCGGCGGGTCCGGGGTCGGGCGTCGGCCAAGGCGGTCGCCGCGGCCGCGGCGGTCGGCGCCGGGCTGCTGGTGCTCTCCGGGGTGCTCCTGCTCGGCGGCGACGGCGACGACCGCCCGGCGAAGGCGTCGCCGCCGGCCCGCAGCAGCGAGCCGCTGCTGCCGCCCGGGGTCAAGTGCACCGGCCGTGACTGCGCGGGCAAGGACCCCGAGGCCATGGGGTGCGGCGACGACCGGGTGCAGACCACCGCGGACGCCATGGTCGGCAACGCCTACATCGAGGTCCGGTACAGCGCGGTGTGCGGCGCGGCCTGGGCCCGGATCGCCCACGGCAGCCCCGGGGACGAGGTCCGGGTCGCCCGGGTGGGCGAGGGCGGCGGCTCGCGGGCCGAGGAGAGCGACCGGGTGGGCACGGACGGCGGCGCCTACACCAGGATGCTCGCGGTGCCGTCCAGCGACGAGGCGGAGGCGTGTGTGACGCTCGCCGGCGGCGAGAGCGGCTGCACCCGGCCGGTCATCCGGCCCTGAGCCGGGCCGGCCGGGCCCGGGGCGTCGGCCCGTCGCCGCACCGGCCCGCCGGCCGATCCCGACCCGCCGCCGGCCTCCGGCCCCGGCCCTCTCCGCCTCGGGCGGGGCGGGCCCCTGGGCCGGACTCGCCGGTTCCCGGCCGGCCGATGGCCTCCGGCCCAGCCATCCCAGGCCGTCACCGCCTCCATCCCAGGCCGTCTCCGCCTCCGGCCCCGGCCGTCACCGCCTCCATCCCAGGCCGTCTCCGCCTCCGGCCCCGGCCGTCTCCGCCTCCGGCGGGACTCCGCGGGACCGCCGTCCCCGCGCCCCCGGCGGGGCCCCGCGGGCAACCCCGTGGACCTGCCGGGCCCCCATCCGGCCGTCACGAAATCTCCGCGAACGGAAGAGGAATGAGACCGGGGATGCGGGGCAGGCGCAGTTCGACCCCCCACGGGTATCTCCCCCACCCGGCGGCCGCCTGCTTCCCCCTCCTCAGTGAGCAGGCGGCCGCCCGTGCGGGCGGTGAGCATCGACACAGTGGGGCGGCGGACCCCGCGCGGGCGCGGGTCGGATAGCCTGACGCCCGGTATCTCGACACCAAGAGATCGATCAAAAAACACAGCGCAGGAGACCGCCATGACCCGCACTCCCGTTAATGTCACCGTCACCGGCGCCGCCGGCCAGATCGGCTACGCGCTGCTCTTCCGCATCGCCTCCGGTCACCTTCTCGGCGCGGACGTGCCGGTCAAGCTGCGTCTGCTGGAGATCCCGCAGGGCCTGAAGGCCGCCGAGGGCACCGCCATGGAACTGGACGACTGTGCCTTCCCGCTGCTCCGCGGCATCGACATCACCGACGACCCGAACGTCGGTTTCGCGGGTGCCAACGTCGCGCTGCTGGTCGGTGCCCGCCCGCGGACCAAGGGCATGGAGCGCGGTGACCTGCTGGAGGCCAACGGCGGCATCTTCAAGCCGCAGGGCAAGGCCATCAACGACCACGCCGCGGACGACATCAAGGTGCTGGTGGTCGGCAACCCGGCGAACACCAACGCCCTGATCGCGCAGGCCGCCGCGCCGGACGTACCGGCCGAGCGCTTCACCGCGATGACCCGCCTGGACCACAACCGCGCCATCTCGCAGCTGGCGAAGAAGACCGGTGCCCCGGTCTCCGAGATCCGCCGGCTCACCATCTGGGGCAACCACTCCGCGACCCAGTACCCGGACGTCTTCCACGCCGAGGTCGCGGGCAAGAACGCCGCCGAGGTCGTGAACGACGAGCAGTGGCTGGCCGACACCTTCATCCCGACCGTCGCCAAGCGCGGTGCGGCGATCATCGAGGCCCGCGGCGCCTCCTCGGCCGCCTCCGCCGCCAACGCCGCCATCGACCACGTGCACACCTGGGTCAACGGCACCGCCGAGGGCGACTGGACCTCCATGGGCATCCCGTCGGACGGCTCCTACGGCGTCCCGGAGGGCCTGATCTCCTCCTTCCCGGTCACCTGCAAGGACGGCAAGTACGAGATCGTCCAGGGCCTGGAGATCAACGAGTTCTCCCGCACCCGCATCGACGCCTCGGTGCAGGAGCTGTCGGAGGAGCGCGACGCGGTCCGCGGGCTCGGCCTCATCTGAGCCCCCTCGGTCGGCTCCCGGTCCGGCTCCCGGCCGGGCCCCCGACCGCGCCCTCGTCCGGGCGGCCGTCCCGGACCGGGGTCCACGCAACGCGGCAGGGCCGCCCGGAGTTCTCCGGGCGGCCCTGCCGCGTTCGCGGGCCCGCCCCGCGCGGGGCCGGCGGTGGCCTCTCCCGCCGCGGACTCAGCCGCGTACCGCCGCGGCGGGGGCGCCGGTCGTGAAGGTGTGCGCGAGCCGGGCGGTCGAGGTCGCCACGTCCACCGTGTAGGCGTCCACGGTCAGCCGGTCGGCGGCCGCCTTGAGCACCATGAAGCCGTGGTGGGAGAAGTCCTGCCAGCGCGCCGGGGTGCTGCCGTGCGCCTTTCCGTCACCGGACTTGCCGGCCGCCCCGCACACGATCTGCCGGGTGCCGCGGCTGCGGGTGGTCGGCTCCAGGATCTGCAGGGTGTGGTCGTGGCCGGAGAGGATCAGATCGGCCCGCCCGCACACCACCTCCTCGTACAGCTCCTTCAGGTGCACCCCGCTGGTGTAGTTGCCGATGACGAAGCCGTCGTACGAACCGGCGTTGCCGTGCTTGCCGTTGTTCAGGTACGGGTGGTGGCCGAGCACCACCTTCCACTTGGCCCGGGAGGCGGTCAGCGCGGCGTCCAGCCAGCGGCGCTGCTCCCGCATGTACGGGCCGTTCCAGTAGAAGTACGGGTCCAGCTGCACCACCGTGGAGGCCACCGGGTTGGTGTCCAGGGCGAAGAACTCCACCAGCGGGGCGCCGGAGCCGGGTGCCGTGGGCAGCGCGACCGAGTAGTACCGGGCGGGCATGTACCAGCGCCGGGAGGTGGTGGCGTAGGCGACCTCGCGGTCGCCGCGGGACGGGTCGCCGCCGCTGCCGGGTATCAGGCCGGAGCAGTCGTGGTTGCCCAGCACCATCAGCCAGGGCACGTCGATGCCGGTGTTGGGCTGCTCGAACTTGGTGGCGAACTCGTCGTCGTGCGCCGACTCCGGGCCGTTCTCGTAGAGGTTGTCGCCCAGCCCGACGGCCAGCCCCACCCCTTCGGCCTCGCAGACCCGCTTCGCGGCGGCGGCCACCGCGTACTGGGCCTCGTTGCCGGTGCCGGCGTCGCCGGTGACGAGTACCGCGTACTCCCCGCCCGGACCGGGCCGGTCGGGCAGCGGGAACTTGGTGACCGGGGTGCCGGAGGACGCCGCGGGGGCGCTGGCGGGGGCCGCGTGCGCCTGGCCCGCCGTCAACTGCGGCAGCACGGTCAGGGCGGCGGCGCCGGCGACGGCCCCGCCGAGTACGGTGCGCCGGGTCAGCGGGCCGGCGGCCGGGACGGTCCGGCCGGTGGTGGTCACGCTGCCGTCGAGGTCGAGCCACTGGGGCTCGGTGAGGTCGGGGCGCGGCGGGATGTACTCGTCATCACACATGCCCATGTTTCTCGCAGGTAACTTCACCGGACTGGTGAAGCACTGACGAAGGATGGGTGAAGGTGTTCTGTGCGCCGGGCGGTGCGCCTGCCCGGTGCGTGGGGGAATGCCCGGTATCGGGGTACGCCGATGAGATGCCGCGTGCGTCGCCGGGTGAGCGGGGCGGCCCTCCCGGCGGCGGCCCCGGCCGGATCCTGGCCGAGTCTCCGATGCGGGCGATGCCCTCGCCGCGGCGGTCGGCCGCGGCGAGGGCATCGCCGTCGTGCTTCCGGGGATCCGGTCGTGCTTCCGGGTGGGGGGCCGGTCGTTCTTCGGAGGGTCCCGGTCGTTCTTCCAGGAGCGTCTCGGAGGTCCTACCCCGAGCGTCCCGGCGGGGAGGGTCAGGCGCCCGCGCCCAACTCCTTCTCCATCTTCGCCACGTCGATGGACTCGGCCTCGGCCGGCGTGTCGGTGCCCACCGGCTTGTCGAAGTCGGAGAACGTCATGGTGGACTGGTCGGCACCGGCCTCCTCGATCTTCACCGGGTACGGCTTGCCGGTGAGGGCGACGGAGTAGGTGAGCGGCTTGCCCTCGTCGTTCTTGCCCTTCAGCTGGATGACCTGCTGGCCGTCGATCGAGGTCGGGGCGCCCTTGGTGAAGCCCTTCTCGTCGGCGGAGTCGGCGGCGGCCTTGGCCTGGATGGCCGACAGGTCGCAGACGCCGGCCATGTCCTTGAGCATGTCGTCCGAGGTGGTGCCGTACATCCACTTGCCGGAGAAGAGCTTCGAGGCCTGCTCGCCGCCCTCCGAGCCCATGGAGGTCTTCCAGAACGCGTCGTCCGGCTTCATCCAGACCTTCTCGCCGACCTTGACCAGCTCGAAGGAGCCCGCGCTGCCCATGGTCATCGAACCGCGGCAGTTGCCCGACTTGTCGAGCAGCAGATCCATCTTCATGGCCTGCCCCTCTTCCTTGCCGTCGCCCAGGATCCGCAGCGACTTCGCCTTGCCGAGCTCGGTAGTGGACTTCTCGTAGATCTCCGTGGCGGAGAGCTTGTCGACGCCGTTGGAGGCGGGCGCCTTGCTCTGCTCGCCGCCGGTGACCTTGTCGCCACCCTTGTCGCTGTCCTTGTCGTTGTCCCCACAGCCGGAGACCCCCATCACCATCGCCGCACAAGCGGCGACAGCCCAAACTCCGTACTTCTTCATGCCGAGCGCCCTACCCCTATGGATCCCGTGGATCGAGATTCGATGTTGCTTACGAACGCTTTACCTTACGTGCCCGGGCGTTTCCGGTGCACATCCAGTGACTCAGGCCACTTTCCAGCGCCGATCGCGCATACGAACGACGTCTCCGGTTAGGGGTTCGTGTTGCCGGCATTGCCGGCAGGGAAAGATCAGGAAAACCGGAAGGCAGAACACGTGTCGGCAGTCGAGACCATTTATGTGGACGGGGCGTGGCGTGCCGCCGCGTCCGGCGCGCAGCGGGAGGTCCTCGACCCCGCCGACGCCAAGTCCCTCGCCGTGGTGGCCGAGGGCGGGGTCGCGGACACCGACGCGGCGGTCGCCGCGGCGCGCCGCGCCTTCGACCACGGGCCCTGGCCCCGGACCCCGGTCGCCGAGCGGGCAGCGCTGCTGCGCCGCGTCGCCGACCTGCTGCAGCGCAACCGGGAGGCGATCGCCCTCATCGAGAGCCGGGACACCGGCAAGACCCTGGAAGAGGGGCGGGTCGACGTCGACGACGTGACGGCCGCGTTCCGCTACTTCGCCGACCAGGTCACCGCCGAGGCGGCCGGCCGGGTGGTGGACGCGGGCAGCCCGGACGTGCACAGCGTCGTGGTGTACGA
Source organism: Streptomyces sp. NPDC018031 (assembly GCF_044327625.1). Taxonomy (NCBI): domain Bacteria; kingdom Bacillati; phylum Actinomycetota; class Actinomycetes; order Kitasatosporales; family Streptomycetaceae; genus Streptomyces; species Streptomyces sp. NPDC018031. The sequence goes on along the minus strand of NZ_JBIRFT010000006.1, from coordinate 97,161 downwards.
GCCGGTCGGCGTCTGCGCGCTCATCACCCCGTGGAACTACCCGCTGCTCCAGGCCAGCTGGAAGATCGCCCCCGCGCTCGCGGCCGGCAACACCTTCGTCATCAAGCCCAGCGAGGTCACCCCGCTGTCCACCATCGAACTGGTGACGCTGCTGGGCGAGGCCGGGCTGCCGGCCGGCGTCGCCAACCTGGTGACCGGCGCGGGCGACCCGGTCGGCGCCCGGCTGGCCGAGCACCCCGGAGTGGACCTGGTCTCCTTCACCGGCGGCCTGGCCAGCGGCACAGCGGTGATGCGCGCCGCCGCCGACGGCGTCAAGAAGGTCGCCCTGGAGCTCGGCGGCAAGAACCCGAACGTCGTCTTCGCCGACGCCTGCGCCACCGAGGAGGGCTTCGACACCGCCGTGGACCAGGCGCTCAACGCGGCCTTCATCCACAGCGGGCAGGTCTGCTCGGCGGGCGCCCGGCTGATCGTCGAGGAGTCCGTACGCGAACGCTTCGTCGGCGAACTCGCCCGCCGCGCCGAGCGGATCCGGCTCGGCCGCGGCACCGAGGACGGGGTGGAGTGCGGACCGCTGGTGTCCGCGCAGCAGTTGGCGAAGACCGAGGCGTACGTGGCCTCCGCGCTCGCCGAGGGCGCCCGGCTGCGCTGCGGCGGCGCCCGGCCCGAGCCCTCCGCGACCCGCCCCGCCACCGGCTACTTCTACCTGCCCACCGTGCTCGACGGCTGCCACCGCGAGATGCGGGTGGTGCGGGAGGAGACCTTCGGCCCGATCCTCACGGTGGAGTCCTTCGACACCGAGGACGAGGCCGTGGCGCTGGCCAACGACACCGAGTACGGCCTGGCCGGCGCGGTCTGGTCCGCCGACACCGCCCGCGCCCGCCGGGTCGCCGCCCGGCTGCGGCACGGCACCGTGTGGATCAACGACTACCACCCCTACCTGCCGCAGGCGGAGTGGGGCGGGTTCGGCAAGTCCGGCGTCGGACGCGAGCTGGGACCCTCCGGCCTCGCCGAGTACCGGGAGGCCAAGCACGTCTACGAAAACCTCCGGCCCCGGCCGGTCCGCTGGTTCGCGGGCTGATCCGGGCACGGGCCGCCCGCCTCCCGGTCCGGGAGTCCGGGCGGCACGCGCCCGGCCCACCCGCTCATTACGCCACGCACCTTGCAGTCGAGGAGTGACTCCCCCATGTCCCAGCCCACGCTTCCCCCCACCCCGCGCCGCGCGCCGGATGCCGGCCGCCCGGCCGTGCCCACCGCGCGGTACGACTACGTCGTGGTCGGCGGCGGCACCGCAGGATCGGTGATCGCCTCCCGCCTCACCGAGGACCCCGGAACCACGGTGGCCGTGATCGAGGGCGGCCCCTCCGACGTCGACCGTCCCGAGGTGCTCACCCTGCGCCGCTGGCTCGGGCTGCTCGGTGGCGAACTCGACTACGACTACCCGACCACCCCGCAGCCGCGCGGCAACTCGCACATCCGGCACAGCCGGGCCCGGGTGCTGGGCGGATGCTCCTCGCACAACACCCTGATCTCCTTCAAGCCGCTGCCCGGCGACTGGGACGAGTGGGCCGAGGCCGGTGCCGAGGGCTGGGACGCGGCCGCCATGGACCCCTACTTCGACCGCCTCCGGAACAACATCGTGCCGGTCCACGAGAAGGACCGGAACGCCATCGCCCGCGACTTCGTGACCGCCGCTCAGGAGGCCACCGGAGTGCCGCGGGTCGAGGGGTTCAACCGCCGGCCGTTCGACGAGGGCGTCGGCTTCTTCGACCTCGCCTACCACCCGGAGGACAACAAGCGCTCCTCCGCCTCGGTGGCGTACCTCCACCCCTTCCTCGACCGGCCCAACCTCCATCTCATGCTGGAGACCTGGGCGTTCCGGCTGGAGCTGGACGGCGACCGGGCGACCAGGGTCCGGGTGCGCACCGCTGACGGCGCGGAGCTGCTGGTGGAGGCCGGCCGCGAAGTGGTGGTGTGCGCGGGCGCGGTGGACACCCCGCGGCTGCTGCTGCACTCCGGGATCGGCCCCGCGGCCGATCTGCGGAACCTCGGAATTCCGGTGGTCCACGATCTTCCCGGAGTCGGTGAAAACCTGCTGGACCACCCCGAATCGGTGATCGTCTGGGAAACCGACGGGCCGATTCCGGAGAATTCCGCGATGGATTCGGATGCGGGTCTCTTCGTCCGGCGCGACCCCGATTCGCGTGGCCCTGACCTGATGTTCCACTTCTATCAGATTCCGTTCACCGACAATCCGGAGCGAATCGGCTACCAGAAGCCGGAGCACGGCGTCTCGATGACCCCGAACATCCCCAAGCCCCGCAGCCGCGGCCGGCTCTACCTCACCAGCGCCGACCCGGACGTCAAACCGGCCCTGGACTTCCGGTACTTCACCGACGAGGAGGACTACGACGGCCGCACCCTGGTGGACGGCATCAGGATCGCCCGGGAGATCGCCCGGACCGAGCCGCTGGCCGGCTGGCTGAAGCGGGAGGTCTGCCCGGGGCCGGACGTCACCTCCGACGAGGAGCTCAGCGCGTACGCGCGCCAGGTCGCGCACACCGTCTACCACCCGGCGGGCACCTGCCGGATGGGGGCCGCCGACGACCCACTCGCCGTCGTCGACCCGCACTTGCGGATCCGCGGCCTGGCCGGGATCCGGATCGCCGACGCCTCGGTCTTCCCGACCATGCCCGCCGTGAACCCGATGATCGGCGTGCTGATGGTGGGTGAGAAGTGCGCCGAACTGCTCGCCGCAGACCTCCGGACCGGTGCCGGTGCCGTTGCCGGCGCCGAAACGGATGCCGATGCCGGCGCCGCGGTGCCGGCCGGCGAGGGCCTGCTCCGGGGCCGGGCGCCGGGTGCCGGCCTGCTCGGCGTGGGGTCGGCCGAGGGTGGTGACGCGTGATGAGTACGGACCGTCCGACCACCGGACCCACCGGGGCCACCGCCCCCACCACCCCCAGCATCCCCGTCACGCCCGCCACCTCCGACGCGCCCGCCACCCGGGACGCGTCGGCCGCGCCCACCGCCCCCGCCGCGCTTGCCGCGGTTGCGGTGCCGGCCGGGACCGCGCCGTCGGCGACCGTGCCGTCGGGCACCGGAAGCGCACCGGCCGGGGCCGGCACCGGCACCGAGAGCACCGCCCCCGAGAGCACCGGCACGGCGAAGACCGTCACCGGGAGCACCGCCGCCGAGAACACCGCCGCCGGGGACGGCGACACCCGCGCCCCGGTCTTCTCCGTCCGCAACCTGTGGAAGGTCTTCGGGCCCAGGGCCGAGCGGATCCCCGGCAGCGCCGAGGCCGACCTCTCCCCGGCCGACCTGCGGGAACGCACCGGCTGCACCGCCGCCGTGCGCGACGTCTCCTTCGACGTGCGGCCCGGCGAGGTCTTCGTCGTCATGGGCCTGTCCGGCTCCGGCAAGTCCACCCTGGTGCGCTGCCTGACCCGGCTGATCGAGCCGACCAGCGGCGCCATCGCCATCGACGGCGAGGACGTCGTCGGCATGGACCGGGCCCGGCTGCGGGACCTGCGCCGGCACCGCGCCGCCATGGTCTTCCAGCACTTCGGCCTGCTGCCGCACCGCACCGTTCTCGACAACGTCGCCTACGGCCTGGAGATCCAGGGCGTCGGGCGCGCCGAACGCCGCGCCAGGGCGGCCGAGATGGTCGCCAAGGTCGGCCTCGCCGGACTGGAGCAGCGGCGTCCCGGCCAGCTCTCCGGCGGCCAGCAGCAGCGCGTCGGCCTGGCCCGGGCGCTCGCCGCCGACCCCGAAGTACTGCTGTTCGACGAGCCGTTCAGCGCGCTGGACCCGCTGATCCGCCGGGACATGCAGGAGGAGGTCGTCCGGCTGCACCGCGAGGAGGGCCGCACCATGGTCTTCATCACCCACGACCTCAACGAGGCGCTGCGGCTGGGCGACCGGATCGCGCTGATGCGCGACGGCCGGATCGTGCAGCTCGGCACCGCGGAGGAGATCGTCGGCTCCCCGGCCGACGACTACGTCCGCGACTTCGTCCGGGACGTGCCCCGGGAACAGGTCCTGACGGTACGCGGCGCCCTGCGGCCGGCCGTCGGCGACGAGGCCGCGACCGGCCCCGCGCTCACCCCGGACACCACCGTGGCCGCCGCCATCGAGGCGGTCGCCCGCACCGGCGGCCCGGCACGGGTCATGGACGGGCCCCGACTGCTCGGCGTCGTCGACCACCAGCGGCTGCTCGCGGTGGTCGCGGGGCTGGACCGGGGGTGAACGCCATGACCTCGCACACCGCCGTCGCACCGCCGCGGACCCGCGCCACGAGCCCGGCGGGCGCCGCGGCCGCCCTGCTGCGCCGCCCCGCCGCACGCAAGCTGCTCACCCTCGCGGTGCTGGCGGCCGTGCTGGTGCCCGTCGTCCACGCCCGCTGGGCGAGCGGCAGCTGGCCCGGCGCGCTGACCGTCGACGTCTCCGCACCGCTCGGCGACGCCAACGACTGGATCATCGACAACCGGGACAGCCACCCGGTCTTCCTCTACTTCTTCGGGCACATCAGCAACGCCGTCATCGTCTCCGTCCGCGCCGTCTACCTGACGCTGCTGGCGCTCGGCTGGGCCGGGGTCACCGCCGGTGCCGCACTGCTCGCCTGGCGGGTCGCCGGCTGGCGGGTGGCGGCCGTGGCGGGCGGGTCGTTCGCCGTCTGCGGGCTGCTGGGCATGTGGGTGCCGACCATGCAGACGCTGGCGCTGATGGCCGTCGCGGTCAGCGTCTCGGTCGTCATCGGCGGGCTGCTGGGCCTGGCCGGCGGCCTGTCCGACCGGACGCACCGCGCCCTGCGGCCGGTGCTCGACACCATGCAGGTGCTGCCCGCGTTCGCCTATCTGCTGCCGGTGGTGCTGGTCTTCGGCATCGGGGTGCCCGGCGCGGTGCTGGCCACCGTCGTCTACGCGGCCCCGCCGATGGCCCGCCTCACCGCGCTCGGCCTGCGCCGGGCCGACGCCGGGGTGCTGGAGGCGGTGACCTCGCTCGGCGCCACCGGGCGGCAGCGGCTGCTCTCCGCGCGGCTCCCGCTGGCCCGCAAGGAGCTCCTCCTCGGCGTCAACCAGACGATCATGATGGCGCTGTCGATGGCCGTCATCGCCTCGATGATCGGCGGCGGCGGCCTCGGCGACCGGGTCTACCAGGCCCTGTCCACGGTGGACGTCGGCAAGGCGCTGGCCGCGGGCATCCCCATCGTGCTGCTCGCCGTGGTGCTGGACCGCACCACCGCCGCGGCCGGTGAGCGGGGCGACCGGGCACCGCGGCCCTCCCGCGGGCCCGCCGCCCTGCCCGGCCCGGCCCGCTGGGCCGCGGCCGCCGTGCTCACCGCCGCCGCGGCGCTCGGCTCGCGGGCCGTGGGGGCGCTGCACTGGCCGGACGGCTGGACCGTGGCCATCGAGGCCCCGGTGAACGAGGCCAAGGAGTGGATGGTCGACCACCTCTACACCGGGGTGCCGGTCATCGGCGGTACCGCCGACTGGGCCTCGGCGTACGTCACCTGGGTCCTCAACCCGCTCCGCGACGGCCTGCAGGCCCTGCCCTGGTGGTCGGTGCTGCTGATCGTCGCCGCGTCGGCCTGGCTCATCGGCACCTGGGGAACCGCCGCGACCGCCACCCTCGCCATGGCCGCGATCGGCGTGCTGGGCGTGTGGGAGCCGTCCATGGACACCCTCTCCCAGGTGCTGGCGGCCGTCGCCGTCACCCTGGTGCTCGGCTTCGCCGTCGGGGTCGCCGCCGCCCGCAGCCCGCGTCTGGAACGGCTGCTCCGCCCGGTGCTGGACGTGTTCCAGACGATGCCGCAGTTCGTCTACCTCATCCCGGTGGTCGCGCTGTTCGGCGTGGGCCGGGCCCCGGCGGCGGCCGCCGCCATCGTCTACGCCCTGCCCGCCGTCATCCGCATCACCACCCAGGGGCTGCGGCAGGTCGATCCGGCCGCGCTGGAAGCGGCGCGCTCCCTGGGGGCCACCCGCACCCAGCAGCTGTTCCAGGTGCAGCTGCCGCTCGCCCGGCCCGCCCTGCTGCTCGCCGTCAACCAGGGCGTGGTGCTCGTCCTCTCCGTCGTCATCATCGGCGGTCTGGTCGGCTCCGGCGCGCTCGGCTACGACGTCGTCTTCGGCCTGGCCCAGGGCGATCTGGCCACCGGACTGGTCGCGGGAGCCGCGATCGTCTGCCTGGGACTCATGCTCGACCGGGTGACGCAGCCCACCGCGCGCCGCCCGCGGAAGGGGGCCTGACATGGCTCGTGCACACACCCGCCCGTCCCGCCCGGCCGGCGCCCGCTCCCGGACCAGGCCGGCCATCGCCGCCGCCACCGGTGCCGCGGCGCTGCTCGCCCTCACCACCGGCTGCGGCGCGGCCGACATGACCCGGCAGTCCTCGCCGTACGCCAACGCCGACGGGGCGCGGACCGTCACCCTCTCCGTCCAGTCCTGGGTGGGCGCGCAGGCCAACGTCGCCGTCGCGCAGCACCTGCTGGAAGAGGAGCTGGGCTACCGCGTCGACACCGTGCAGGTCGACGAGGTCCCGGCGTGGGACGCGCTCAGCCAGGGCCGGGTGGACGCGCTCCTGGAGGACTGGGGCCACCCGGAGCAGGAGCAGCGGTACGTCGAGGACAAGAAGACCATCGCCGCCGGCGGCGACCTCGGGGTCACCGGCCACATCGGCTGGTACGTGCCGAAGTACTTCGCCGACGCGCACCCGGACGTCACCGACTGGCGGAACCTCGACAAGTACGCGGACCGGCTGCGCACCCCGGAGAGCGGCGACAAGGGCCAGCTGCTGGACGGCTCGCCGTCCTACGTCACCAACGACAAGGCGCTGGTGGACAACCTCGACCTGGACTACAAGGTGGTCTTCGCCGGTTCCGAGGCGGCGCAGATCACCCAGATCAAGCAGTTCGCCAAGGAGAAGAAGCCCTTCCTCACCTACTGGTACGAGCCGCAGTGGCTGTTCAACGAGGTGCCGATGGTGGAGGTGAAGCTGCCGGAGCACACCGAGGAGTGCGCGGCCGAGGGGGCGGAGGACCCGGCCTCGGTCGACTGCGGCTACCCGACCACCCCGCTGCAGAAGTACCTCAACGCGGACTTCGCCCGGAACGGCGGGAAGGCGGCGGCCTTCCTGAAGAAGTTCCGCTGGACCAAGGAGCACCAGAACGAGGTCTCCGAACTCATCGCCGCGGAGAAGCTGTCCCCGCAGGACGCGGCGGAGCGCTGGGTGAAGGACCACCCGGAGGTGTGGCGCGCCTGGCTGCCGTAGCGCGCGACCGGCCGGTGCCGGGCCCGGCGCGGCCCGGCACCGGGAGCCCGCCCGGTGCCCGGCCCGCCCGGGGCGCCGGGGGTGCGGGCCACCGCCGCGCCGCCCCCGGGGGCCGGTGGACGCGGCGTCAGCGCAGCGTCGCCCGCACCACGGCACCGGGCTCCGGCCCGGCCTGGACCAGCACCTCCCCGTCCGGGGCCCACACCCCGGAGCCGCCCGACGTCCCGGCGTACTCCCCGCTCGGCCCGGCGGCGGTGGACAGCACCGCCCAGACCCGGTGCGCCCTCGCCCGCCCGCCCAGGTGTGCGTCGCGGCGGGCCGCCGACTCCGGGCCGGTGCCGTAGAGGGTGCACGCCACGTAGGCGTCCATGCCCAGGGCCGCGGTGTCCGCGGCGTGCTCGGGCACGGCCGCGTCGAAGCACACCGCGAGCCCGAGCCGCCACCCGCCGAGGACCAGCACCTCGGGCTGCCCGCCCGGGGTGAAGCGCCCGGTCTCCGCGCCGTGCAGCCACATCTTGCGGTAGGCGACCCGCGCGCCGTCGCCCGTCACCGCCAGGGTGGCGATGTACTCCCGCCCGTCCCCGGCCCGCACCGGGGCGCCGACCAGCGCCGTCGCCCCGGTGCCGCGGCACGCGGCGACCAGCGGGTCCAGCCGGGGGTCGTCCGGCGCGACCGCCGGGACGGTGAGGTCGTAGCCGGTCAGGGAGAGTTCGGGGAAGACCACCAGCCGGGCCGCCGCGGAGCCGATCACCGCCGCGTGGGCGGCGGCGTTCGCGGCGACGTCGGGGCCGGCGCAGGCGGGCTGGGCGACGGCGACGGTGAGCGGACCGGGCATGGGCTCCTCCGGATCGGTGGGCCGGACGCGGTGCGGCGCGGGTACGCGAGGGGCACCACCGCCCGCCGGGACGAACAGCTGTGTGATCAAACTAGCCGGAGGGCCGGGCGCCCCGGGTGGCGGGTGCCGCCTCCGCCCGGGGCACCGTCCCGGCCTGGTCGTCAGCCCGTGCCGGGCCGGTCGTCAGCCCGTGCCGCCCAGCCGCTCGGCGGTCTGCCGGAGCGCCGTGACGGTCACCTGGTGCAGGGAGCCGCCGAAGGTGACGCGGGTGGCGCCCAGTTCGCCGAGCCGGGCCGGCGACGGGCCGTCCGGGCGGGCGTTGATGTTGATCGGGACGCCGATGCCGTCCGCCAGCTCCGCCAGCAGCTCCGGCGGTGCGGCGATCGGGTAGACGCAGTCGGCGCCCGCCGCGGCGTAGAGCCGGCCGCGTTCCACGGCCGCCGCGGCACCGGGCCGGCCGCGCAGGAAGGTGTCCACCCGGGCGTTGACCACCAGGGCGCCGTCCGCCGCCGCACACACCCGGGCCAGCCAGTCGGCGTGCCGCCGCGGGTCCTTGAGCTCCCCGGTGCGCAGGTCGGTGTCCTCCAGGTTGCAGCCGGCCGCCCCCGCCTCCAGCAGCCGCTCGACGAGTTCGCCGGGCGGCAGCCCGTAGCCGTCCTCGACGTCCGCGGACACCGGGACGTCCACCGCCCGGACGATCCGGGCGACGGCGGCGAACATCTCGCCGGGCGGGGTGCCGCCGCCGTCCGGGTACCCCAGCGACGCCGCGATCCCCGCGCTCGGCGTCGCCAGGGCGGCGAACCCGGCGTCGGCGAACACCCGGGCGCTCGCCGCGTCCCAGGGGCCGGGCAGCACCAGCGGATCGCCGGGCGCGCGGCCGTGGTGCAGGGCCCGCAGTACCGTGCCGCCGCCGCTCATCGGTGCGGCTGCCCGGGCTGGTAGGTGCCGGGGACGGACCGGCAGGTCACCGCGATCCGGTTCCAGGCGTTGATGGTGAGGATCAGGGCGATCAGCTGGGCCAGCTCCCGCTCCTCGAAGTGCGCGGCGGCCCGCCGGTACACCGCGTCCGGGACGAAGCCGTCGGTCAGCACGGTCACCGCCTCGGTCAGCGCGAGGGCCGCCCGCTCCTTCGCGGTGTAGTGGCCGGCGGCCTCCTCCCAGGCGCTGAGCAGGTGTATGCGGGCCTCGCTCTCACCGGCGTGCCGGGCGTCCTTGGTGTGCATGTCGATGCAGAACGCGCAGTGGTTGATCTGCGAGGCGCGGATCTTGACCAGCTCGACCAGGACCGGGTCCAGGCCCTGCCGGGCCGCCGTGTCGAGCCGGTACATGGCCTTGTACACCTCGGGGGCCAACTCGGCGAAGTTCAGCCGGGGTTGCTGCTCGGTGGGGTGCTCCGGGGCTTCCGGACGGGTGCTCATGGCCTCAGGCTAGGAGCCGGGCAGCCCATCGGTATGGTCCATTCCCATGGAGGATTCATGGGCCATCGAGGCCACCGAAGGCGGCGCGGGCACGGCGGGCGGCGCGGGCGACCGGGCCGGTACCGGTGGCCCGGGCGGCGCCGGTGACCCGAGAGGTGGCGGTGACCCGAGAGGTGGCGGTGAAGCGGGGGACGCCGCGGGCCCGGGTGGTGCCGGTGATGCGGGTGGTGGCGGTGAAGCGGGGGACGCCGCGGGGCCGGGCGGTACCGGTGACCCGGGTGATGCCGGTGACCCGAGAGGTGGCGGCGGCCCGGGCGGTACCGGTGACGCGGGAGACGGCCGCGCCCCCGACGGCCAGGCGGGCGCCGGCGCCGATGCCAGGGGCTCCGGTGCCGGGGCTCCCGGCACCGGGCGCTCCGCCGGGCCGGCGGTCGCCGGCGGCCGCGGCACCGGCAGCGATCTCCATCTGGACCTCGGCGCGCTCGGCGCGGCGGGCGGACTGCGGGCCGGGCTGATCCGCGCGCTGCGGGACGCGGTGCGCAGCGGCCGGCTCGCCCCCGGCACCCGGCTGCCGTCGTCCCGGACCCTCGCCGCCGACCTGGGCATCGCCCGCAACACCGTGGCCGACGCCTACGGGGAGCTGGTCGCGGAGGGCTGGCTGACCGCCCGCCAGGGGTCCGGCACCCGGGTCGCCCGGCGAGTCGTCCCGCCGCGGTCGGCGGAGTCGCTCCGGTCCCGCCCGGCCGGTCCGGCGGTCCGGCCCCGGTACGACCTGACCTCCGGGGCTCCGGACGTCTCCGCGTTCCCGCGCTCCGCCTGGCTCGGTGCGGCCCGCCGGGCGCTGACCGGCGCTCCCAGCGAGGCGTTCGGCTACGGCGATCCGCGCGGCCGGCCGGAGCTGCGCGCGGTGCTCGCCGAGTACCTGGCGCGCGCCCGGGGCGTACGGGCGCATCCGGACCGGATCGTGGTCTGCGCGGGTTTCATCCAGAGCCTGGCGGTGCTGAGCCGGGTGCTCCGGGCGCGGGGCACCGGCACGATGGCCGTGGAGTCCTACGGGCTGGCCGCCCACCGTGCGGTGATCCACCGGGCCGGGCTGCGCACCGTGCCGCTGCCGGTGGACGGGCACGGCGCGCGCACCGGGCTGCTGGCCGGGCTGCCGGACGCGCGGGCGGTGCTGCTCACCCCCGCCCACCAGTTCCCGACCGGCGTACCGCTCCACCCGGACCGCCGTGCGGCGGTGGTGGACTGGGCGAGCCGGACCGGCGGACTGGTGCTGGAGGACGACTACGACGGGGAGTTCCGCTACGACCGGCAGCCGGTCGGGGCGGTCCAGGGGCTCGACCCCGAGCACGTGGTCTACCTGGGCACGGCCAGCAAGAGCCTGGCGCCCGCGCTGCGGCTGGGCTGGATGGTGCTGCCGGAGCGGCTCGTCGACGAGGTGCTGGCGGTCAGGTCGGCGGGGGAGTGGCAGTCCGGCACGCTGGACCAGCTGACGCTGGCGGAGTTCATGCGGTCCGGGGCGTACGACCGGCATGTGCGCGGTATGCGGCTGCGCTACCGGCGCCGCCGCGACCAGCTGGTCGGTGCCCTCGCCGAACGCGCCCCGCACATCACGGTCACCGGGATCGCCGCGGGGCTGCACGCCGTCCTGGAACTGCCGCCGGGCACCGAGCGGTCGGTGCTGCGGGCCGCCGCCTGGCAGGGGCTGGCGGTGTGGGGGCTGGCGGGCTTCCGGTACGCGGACGGGCCGGAGCCGGATCCGGTGCGGCCGGAGCAGGTCGGCGCACCGGCCGGACCCGGGGCGCCGGAGCTGCCGGGCGGTGCCGCGGAGGAGGGCGCCGGGACGATCCGGGACGGCCTGGTCGCCGCCTACGGCACACCTCCCGAGCACGCCTTCGCGGGCGCGCTGGACGCCCTGTGCCGTGCCCTGCCCTCCCCCTGAGCGGCGCTCGGGGGGAGGGCAGGGGGACGTACCACCGGAGACGGCGTAGCGGGGGCCGCGTCCCGGACGTCCCCGCGCGCGGCGGCGGGCGGCCCGGGGGCGGCCGGGCGGTTCAGCCGGCCACGATCTGGCCGTCCTTCACCTTGAACTTGTGCACCGGCGAGCACCCGATGGACGGGGTGACGAGCAGCTGGACCTTGATCCGCTGCGGGGTCCGGCTCGCCGTGGAGAACTCGCACACCGCCTGCGATCCGGTGAGCGGGAACCAGAACCAGCTGTCCTTCTTGCCCACCTGGGCGGTGTCCTGGTGCTTCCAGTGGCCGCGGTGCTTGGTGTGGGTGGTCAGGCGCACGCTCGCGGCGAGCTCGTCCCGGGTGGAACGGACCGCGGTGAGCGTGACCCGCAGGTCGTTGCCGAGGGTGCTGGTCGCGATGGTGCTGGTCTGCGGAGTCGTCTTCGGCGGGGTGTGCACCCCGGTGGCCCCGGCCGGTACGGCTCCGGCCACCGCGGCACCCACGGCCAGTGCACCCGCGGCCAGCAGGGCGTGCCGGGGCGGACGGGTTCCGTTCTTCCTTGCGGTCTTCATGGTGATCTCCTGGGTGATGAGAGAGGGGACCGTCGGCCGCGTCCCGTGCGGTCACGGGTTCGCCCCATGTGTCTCCCTATCAGAGGAGACACCCAGAAGTTTTGTCCGGTTGTATGAATGGCGGCGTGGTTCGCCCGGATGGTGCAGCGGCTGTCGACCCGTCAGCACCCCGGCCCGGCAACGGCATCCCGGGGCCTCACCCCCCGTGCCGCCGCGCGTACACCTCGATCTCGATCTTCATGCGGGGGTCGGCGAGGCCGCAGACGAGCATCGTGGCGGCCGGCCGCACCTCCCCGAAACAGCGCCGCAGCGTGGGCCAGCAGGGCTCGAAGTCGGCCCGCTCGGGCAGCAGGTACCGCACCCGCACCACGTCGGCGAAGGAGCACCCGGCCTCCGTGAGCGCCGCTCCGATGTTGCGCAGGCACTGCTCCGCCTGTTCCACCACGTCGTCCGAGATGGTCATGGTGGCGTAGTCGAAACCGGTCGTCCCGGACACATGCACCCAGTCGCCGTCGACCACGGCACGGGCATAGCCGATCTGCTCCTCGAACGGGGAACCGCTCAGGACCGCACGTCGCTTCGTCATGCGCCGCACGCTAGGTGAGCAGCGGTGATACGTCCAATACCGGAAATGAGGGGGTCTGATATGCCTGGAGGTATGGACCGCCCCGAACTGCCCCTGCCGCAGCTGCACGCCTTCACCGTCCTCGCCGAGGAACTCCACTTCGGCCGTGCCGCCGCACGGCTGGGCATCGCGCAGCCGCCGCTGAGCCAGCAGATCCGCCGGCTGGAGGAGAAGGTCGGGCACCCGCTGTTCCTGCGCGGCCCGGGGCGCGGCGTCGCGCTCACCGCGGCGGGCCGGGAGCTGCTGCCCGCCGCCCGCCGGAGCCTCACCGGACTCGCGGACGGGCTGGCCGCCGCGCGGGCGGCGGGCGCCGGACGGACCGGCCGGCTGCGGATCGGCTTCGCCGCCTCCCTCGCCCTCACCGTGCTGCCCGGCCTGCTGCGCACCTTCCGGGAACGCTTCCCCGAGGTGCGCCTGGACATCCACGAGATGACCACCGCCCCGCAGATCGCCGCGCTGCGCGAGCGCACCCTCGACGTCGGCCTGCTGCGCGAGCCGCCCGAGGACGAGCCGGAGCTGCGCTTCCGGACCGTCCTGACCGAGCCGTTCGTGGCGGTCCTGCCCGCCACCGACCCGCGGGCGGCGCACCGTACCGTGCGCGTCGCGCAGCTGGCGGACTCGCCGTTCGTCCTGCTGCCCCGGGAGGCCGGACCGCGGCTGCACGACCGGATCACCGCCCTGTGCGCCGCGGCCGGCTTCACCCCCCGGGTGGTGCAGCGGGCGGTGGAGTGGCAGACCGTCTGCGCGCTGGTGGAGGCCGGGCTGGGCGTCTCGCTGGCGCCCGCCGGCATCCGCCGCATCCGCCTGAAGGGCGTCGCCTTCCGGGGGATCGACCCCGGCGCGCCCCGCACCCGGGCCGCCGTCGGCTGGCGGGCCGACGACCCGGACCCGCTGGTCGCGAACCTGCTGGCCACCATCGGCGAGGGCCGTCCGGCGCAGTGGCCGCCACGCGGATGACCCGGCCGCCACCGGCCCGCGGCGGCCGCGGGGGATAACCCCCGGACGGACCGGCGGGGCAGCCGGATGGCCGGTGGACGTCCCGCGGAACGAACCTGGTGCTCCCGAACCGACGCGTCAAGCAGGAGGCCGACGACCGTGCTCACCAAGACTTCCGCCGCCAAGGGGGTGGCCGTCGCCGGACTGCTGGCGATCGCCGGAGGGGCGGCGCTCCTGCTGCCGGGCGAAGCGTCGCACGCCGCGCCCACGGCCTCGGTCGACGGGACCTGGCGGATGGACGGCTACGGCACCGTGCTGGAGATCTCGCACGGCCGGCTGCGGCAGTACGAGACCACCTCGGTCGGCTGTCTGGACGGGGACGTCGCCCGGCGCACCGCCGGCGGCGGGGTCGCGGCCACCTACACCTCGGACGACCGGACCGTCCACCGGGTGCGCCTCGCCCGCGGCGGCCAGGACCCGGACCGGGCCTGGCTGCACATCGACGGGTCGCCGGGGGACCGCGGACTGCGCCGCGTCGACGCCCCGCCCCGCGACTGCGCCGCGCCGGGGACCGGCCGCCGCGACCCGGTCGCGGTCTTCGACGTGTTCTGGCAGACCTTCGCCGAGAACTACCCCTTCTTCGAGGCCAAGGGCGTCGACTGGCAGGCGGTGCGGGACCGCCACCGGCCGAGGGTGCACGGCGGCATGTCCGACGCGCAGCTGTTCGCCGTGCTCCGCGACATGGTCCGGCCGCTGGACGACGCGCACGTCCACGTCACCGGGCCGGGTGGCGAGAGGTTCACCCAGAGCCGTCCCGGCACCCTCGTGCCGGACGGGGAGCTGGACGCCAAGGTCGTCTCCTTCGTCGAACGGCGCGACCTCGGCGGCGAGCGGCTGCGGCAGTTCGCCGGGGGCCGCATCGGATACGCCGACCTCCCCGGTGACCAGGGCTACCTGCGCATCTCCGGATTCGGCGGCTACACCCAGGACCCGCACAACAGCTACGCCGCGAACCGGGCCGAGCTGGACCGCACCCTGGACGCCGTCCTCACCCCGGAGCGCACCGCACGGCTGCGGGGCCTCGTCATCGACCTGCGGATCAACGGCGGCGGCTCCGACAGCCTGGGGCTGGCCATCGCCGAGCGCCTCACCGACCGCGGCTACGTCGCCTACCGCAAGCAGGCCCGCAACGACCCGGCCGACGCCTCCGCCTTCACCCGCGCCCAGCCGATCCGGGTGAAGCCCGCGCCGGGGCCCCGGTACACCGGCCCGATCGCCGTGCTGACCGGCGGCTCCACCTTCAGCGCGGGGGAGACCTTCACCCAGGCGCTGATCGACCGGCCGGGCCGGACGGTGCGGATCGGGCAGCCCACCCAGGGCGTCTTCTCCGACGTGATGGAACGCGCACTCCCCAACGGATGGCGGTTCGGCCTGCCCAACGAGGTGTTCCGCACCCGGGACGGCGGCACCTTCGACGGCGGCGGCATCCCGCCCCACCTGCCGGAACCCGTCTTCACCGACGAGGAGTTCGACCACGACCGGGACAGCGCCTTCGACCGGGCGGTCGCCGTGCTGCCGATCGGCCGGCGCTAGCGGGGCCCGCGTCGGGTGTCCCACCGCCACCGGGGGACACCCGGCGGCGGGATCAGCCGGCCAGCACCTGCCGCAGCTGCTCCAGGCCCCAGTCCAGGTCCTCCTCGCTGATCACCAGCGGCGGCGCGATGCGGATCGTGCTGCCGTGGGTGTCCTTCACCAGCACCCGGCGCTCCATCAGCCTGGCGGAGATCTCCCGGCCGGTGCCGCGCGCCGGATCGATGTCCACCCCCGCCCACAGGCCCCGCCCCCGGACGGCCCGCACGGCGCCGCCGGCGGCGAGCAGGTTCAGCTCGCGGTGCAGGTGCTCACCCAGCTCCGCGGCCCGCCGCTGGAACTCGCCGCCGCGCAGCATGGCGATGACCTCCAGCGCCACCGCGCAGGCCAGCGGGTTGCCCCCGAAGGTGGAACCGTGCTCGCCGGGGCGGTAGACCCCGAGGACCTCGCGGGTGGAGACCACCGCCGACACCGGCACCACACCGCCGCCGAGGGCCTTGCCCAGGAGGTACATGTCGGGGACGACGCCCTCGTGCTCGCAGGCGAAGGTCCTTCCGGTGCGGCCCAGCCCGGACTGGATCTCGTCCGCGACGAACAGGACGTTCCGGGCCCGGGTCGCCTCCCGCACCCCGGCCAGATAGCCGGGCGGCGGCACCAGCACCCCCGCCTCGCCCTGGATCGGCTCCAGCAGCACCGCCACCGTGTGCTCGTCCAGCGCCGCCTCCAGCGCCGCGAGGTCGCCGTAGGGGACGATCTCGAACCCGGGGGTGTACGGCCCGAAGTCGGCCCGCGCTTCCGGGTCGGTGGAGAAGCTGACCACGGTCGTCGTCCGGCCGTGGAAGTTGTTGTCCGCGACGACGATCTTCGCTTTGCCGTCCGGGACGCCCTTGACGCGGTAGCCCCACTTGCGGGCCGTCTTCACGGCGGTCTCCACCGCCTCCGCGCCGGTGTTCATCGGCAGCACCATCTCCATGCCGCACAGCTCCGCGAGCCCGGCGCAGAAGTCGGCGAACCGGTCGTGGTGGAACGCGCGCGAGGTCAGCGTGACCCGTTCCAGCTGCGCCCTGGCGGCGCCGATCAGCCGGGGGTTGCCGTGCCCGAAGTTGAGCGCGGAGTAGCCGGCGAGCATGTCCAGGTACCGGTTGCCCTCGACGTCCGTCATCCAGGCGCCCTCGGCGGTGGCCACGACGACCGGCAGTGGGTGGTAGTTGTGCGCGCTGTGCGCCTCGGCTGCTGCGATCGCCCGTTCCGTTGCGGTCACCGGGTGCTCCGTTCGGTCTCGCGGCTGACGTGGAGTCATTTCTATCGCCGCCCGGCCGGAATGCGAAGGGACCTTCCGGCGCGCGGGGCCGGCGGGTACCCGGGTGGCCCGCGCCGGGCGGGGGCCGGGCGCGGACCGGGCGCGGACCGGGCGCGGACCGGTTCGGGGGCGCGCGGACGCGGGCCCGCCCCGCCGTAGACTGGGACCCGCGCACCGTGACTGGCGAACGTGGAACCGACCACGAGGAAGCGGCGCGCGGCGCAACCATCACGAGGTGTCGCCCCGCCTGGGCACCCCGGGAACACGACCGGAAGACCAGCCGATCGCCCCGGAGGACGACATGACCCTGCCCCACCACCATCCCGCGCTCACCGCCGACGACCCCGAGCTCGCCGCGCTCGTCGCCGACGAGGAGCGGCTGCAGGCCACCACGCTGCGCATGATCGCCAGCGAGAACTACGTCTCCAGGGCCGTCCTCGAAGCCGGCGGCACCGTGCTGCAGAACAAGTACAGCGAGGGCTACCCGGGCCGCCGCTACTACGAGGGACAGCAGGTCATCGACCAGGTCGAGGCGCTCGCCGTGCAGCGCGCCAAGGCGCTGTTCGGCACCGGCCACGCCAACGTCCAGCCCTACTCCGGGTCTCCCGCCAACCTCGCCTGCTACCTCGCCTTCGCCTCGCCCGGCGACACCGTGATGGGCATGGCGCTGCCCATGGGCGGCCACCTCACCCACGGCTGGGGCGTCTCCGCCACCGGCAAGTGGTTCCGCGGGGTGCAGTACGGCGTCCGCCAGGACACCGGCGTGGTGGACTTCGACGAGGTGCGCGACATCGCCCGCAGGGAGCGTCCCAAGCTGATCTTCTGCGGGGGGACCGCGGTGCCCCGCACCATCGACTTCGCCTCCTTCGCCGACATCGCCCGGGAGGTGGGCGCCGTGCTGGTCGCGGACATCGCGCACATCGCGGGGCTGGTCGCGGGCGGCGCGCACCCCTCCCCGGTGCCGCACGCCGATGTGATCTCCACGACCACCCACAAGACGCTGCGCGGCCCGCGCGGCGCCATGCTCCTGGCCAGGGAGGCCGAGAACCTGGGCCGGGCCGTCGACAAGGCCGTCTTCCCCGGTCTGCAGGGCGGCCCGCACAACCAGACCACCGCCGCCATCGCGGTGGCCCTGCACGAGGCCGCGCAGCCCTCCTTCCGCGAGTACGCGCACGCCGTGGTGGCCAACGCCAAGGCGCTCGCCGAGGCGCTGCTGGCGC
Source organism: Streptomyces sp. NPDC018031 (assembly GCF_044327625.1). Lineage (NCBI taxonomy): Bacteria > Bacillati > Actinomycetota > Actinomycetes > Kitasatosporales > Streptomycetaceae > Streptomyces > Streptomyces sp. NPDC018031. The sequence continues at coordinate 79,440 of NZ_JBIRFT010000006.1, read as the reverse complement.
GCGGCTTCGACCTGGTCTCCGGCGGCACCGACAACCACCTGGTGCTCATGGACCTCACCCCCAAGGACGTCCCGGGCAAGGTCGCGGCCAAGGCCCTGGACCGGGCCGGGATCGTCGTCAACTACAACACCGTGCCCTTCGACCCGCGCAAGCCGTTCGACCCGTCCGGCATCCGCATCGGCACCCCCTCGCTGACCTCGCGCGGCCTGCGCGCCGGGCACATGGCGACGGTCGCCGAATGGATCGACCGCGGGGTGGGCGCGGCCCGGACCGGCGACGAGGAGACGCTGGCGAAGATCCGGGCGGAGGTCGCCGAACTCATGGCGGCCCACCCGGCGCCCGGGCTGCCGACCACCACCGGCTGACCCGGCCCCGGCCGGCCGCGACCGGGCGGTGCGCCGCCCGGTCCGCCGGGCCGCGGCCCGGGCCCGGCCGGCCGGAGCCCGCCCCGATGACGCGATCATGACCGGATCCGGACCGGATCGGGACCGGGGCCCGGATCGAGCGCCTCCGGGACCTGAGACAATGGGTGCCATGGCCCTTGACCGTCCTCGTGCGCTCTCCGGTATCCAGCCGACCGCAGGCTCCTTCCACCTCGGGAATTACCTCGGCGCCATCCGCCAGTACGTCGCCCTGCAGGAGACCCACGACGCGTTCTACATGGTCGTGGACCTGCACGCGATCACCGTCCCGCAGGACCCGAGGGAGCTGCGGGAGAACACCCGCACCGCCGCCGCCCAGCTGCTGGCGGCGGGCCTGGACCCCGATCGCTGCACGCTGTTCGTCCAGAGCCATGTGCCCGAGCACGCCCAGCTCGGCTGGCTGATGAACTGCCTCACCGGCTTCGGCGAGGCGTCCCGGATGACCCAGTTCAAGGACAAGTCGGCCCGGCACGGTGCGGACCGGACCACCGTCGGCCTCTTCACCTATCCGGTGCTCCAGGTGGCCGACATCCTGCTCTACCAGGCCAACCACGTGCCGGTCGGGGAGGACCAGCGGCAGCACGTGGAACTGACCCGCGACCTCGCCGAGCGGTTCAACGGGCGCTTCGGTGAGACGTTCGCCATCCCGGACCCGTACATCGTCAAGGAGACCGGGAAGATCTACGACCTCCAGGACCCGGCGATCAAGATGAGCAAGTCGGCGTCCACGCCGAAGGGCATCATCAACCTGCTCGACGAGCCCAAGGTCTCCGCGAAGAAGATCAAGAGCGCGGTCACCGACCTGGAGACCGAGATCCGCTTCGACGAGGAGAACAAGCCCGGCGTCAGCAACCTGCTGACCATCTACGCCACCCTCACCGGCACCTCCATCGCGGACCTGGAGGCGAAGTACCAGGGCAAGGGGTACGGTGCGCTGAAGACCGACCTCGCCGAGGTGATGGTCGAGTGGGTGACACCGTTCCGGAGCCGCACCCAGGAATATCTGGACGACCCCGAGACGCTGGACAAGATCCTGGCCAAGGGGGCCGAGAAGGCCCGCGCGGTCGCCGCGGAGACGCTGGCCGTGGCCTACGACAAGATCGGGTTCCTGCCGGCGAGGCCCTGACCACGTGGCCCGCGGCGGGTCCGCGGGCCGGACGAGCGGGGGAGACGACGGCGCGGCGTACGGGTCCTCGGCCCCGGCGACAAGGGGTCCATGGACCCGAAGGCGCGGGACTTCAGGCGGCTGGCCGCGGGAGCGGCCCAGCCGCCACACTGACACGGGTGCGACAGCGAAGCCTGACCTGGCGCCCAGAAGGGAGATCACCGTGGGGACCGTGACGCTCGGCGTTTCGATTTCGGTCCCGGAGCCGTACGGCAGCTTCCTTCAGGAGCGGCGTGCGGGCTTCGGGGATCCTGCGGCCCACGGCATCCCCACCCATGTCACGCTGCTGCCGCCCACCGAGGTCGACTCCTCCGCGCTGCCCGCCATCGAGACCTATCTGGCCGAGGTCGCGGCGGCCGGCCGCCCCTTCCCCATGCGGCTCCGGGGCACCGACACCTTCCGGCCGCTGTCCCCGGTGGTCTACGTCAAGATCGTCGAGGGCGCGGAGGAGTGCACGGCGCTCCAGGAGCGGGTCCGCGAGGCCTCCGGGCCGTGCGCCCGTGAGCTGCAGTTCCCGTACCACCCGCACGTGACCGTGGCGCACGGCATCGACGAGGAGGCCATGGACCGGGCCCAGCGGGAGCTGCGGGACTTCGAGGCGGCCTGGACCATCGGCGGGTTCGCCCTCTACGAGCAGGGTGCGGACGGGGTCTGGCGGCTGGACCGCGAGTACCCGTTCGGCGCCGGCTCGGCCACCGGCGTGCCCCGCCAGACGCAGCTGGCCCGCCCGCCGGCGCCCTCCGTCTAGAGCGGGCGCCGCACCCGGCCCACCTCCGGTACCGAGCCTTCCGGGTATCCGGTGCGGGAAAGGCATGAAATCCGGCGAAACGGTAAGAGGTCGATCATGGACTGGTTGACCCGGCTGCCGGTGATCGGGCCGGTGGCTGCCCGCGTGATGCGTACCCACGCCTGGCGTGCGTACGAGACGCTGGACCGCGTCCACTGGACCCGGCTGGCCGCCGCGATCACCTTCATCAGCTTCCTGGCGCTGTTCCCGCTCATCACCGTCGGCGCGGCCATCGGCGCGGCGGTGCTCAGCGACGACCGGATGGCCCAGCTGGAGCGGAAGCTGGCCGAACAGGTCCCCGGCATCTCCGGGCAGCTGGACCTGAGCGGCCTGGTGGAGAACGCGGCCACGGTCGGATCCGTCGCCGGTGCGCTGCTGCTGCTCACCGGCATCGGCTGGGTCGGGTCGCTGCGCGAGTGCCTGCGGGCGGTGTGGGAACTGGAGGAGGACCCGGGCAACCCGGTCGCCCGCAAGGTCAAGGACGCGGGGGTGCTGATCGGGCTGGGCGGGGTCGCGCTCAGCTCGTTCGCCGTCTCCACCTTCGCCGTCACCGCCGTCGGCTGGGGCGCCGACCACATGGGCCTGGCCGAGAACGGGCCGGGCGGCTGGCTGCTGCGGATCGCCGCCTTCGCCGCCGCGGTCGCCGCGGACGTCCTGCTGCTGGGCTACGTGCTGACCCTGCTGCCCGGGGTGCAGCCGCCCCGGCGGACCGTGATCACCGCCGCGCTGATCGGCGCCATCGGTTTCGAGCTGCTGAAACTGCTGCTCAGCAGCTATCTGCAAGGGGTGGCGGCGAAGAGCATGTACGGGGCCTTCGGGGTGCCGATCGCCCTGCTGCTGTGGATCAACCTCACCGCGAAGCTGACCCTGTACTGCGCGGCGTGGACGGCCACCGGGGACCACCGGGGCGAGCGGCCGGACCAGCGGTGCCCCGACTGCTCCGGCCCCGCCGAGCCCTCCGAAACCACCGGCCCCGCCGCGTCTCCCGCATCCGCCGGGTCTCCCGCATCCGCCGGGTCTCCCGCATCCGCCGGGTCTCCCGGCCCCGCAGCGTCGGGCGGGGCCGCGTCCCCGGGCCCCCAAGGTGCCGCTCCGTCCGGGGAAGCCCCCGGCCCCGCCGCGTCTCCCGGCCCCGCCGGCGCCGCCCCGCCCGGGGAAGCCCCGGGTTCCGCCGCGCCCGCCGGCCCTCCGGAGGACTCCGCCGGTTCCGCGGACCCCGGCCCGGACCGCACCGGAGCCGACCGCCGTGCCGAAGCCCCCGCCGCCGGGGCCCACGGCCGCACCGGTCCGGCCGCGGGCTCAGCCGGTGCGGACCGCCCGGACGGCCTCAGCCCCGGTCCCCGCCGCGGCGACGGACCAGCGCCGGCAGCGGATGACGCCGGTGCACCGCGAACAGTGCCGCGGCGACCGCCGCCAGCGCCCCGCCGGTGAGCCCCAGCGCGGTCCACATGCCACCGGACCCGGAGCCGGAGTCCGCGCGCGCGGAGGACGCGGCTCCGGCGTGCCCGGTGCCGCCGTCCCGCTCGCCGCCGCCCCGCGGGCTGCCGTCGTTCTGCGCGCCGGCCGCTCCCGGGGCGACCAGGGCGCCCACCGGGTCGACCGAACCGGCCGCCGCGAACCCCCAGTCGAAGAGCATCGCGGTCTCCTTGTAGACCTCGTACGCCTCCTGCTTGGCCGGGTTCATGACCGTCACCAGCAGTTCCCGGTCCCCCCGGCGGGCGACGCCGGTGAAGGTGTTGCCCGCGTGGGTGGTGCTGCCGTTCTTCACCCCGCCGATGCCCTCGTAGAAGGGGACCCCGGCGCCGGTGAGCAGCCGGTTGGTGTTCTGGATCGCGAAGTACTCGCGCTCCGGTTCGGCACCCCGCTTGGCGCCCTTCTTCGGCTTCTTCACATCACCGGGGAACTTGGCGGTCGCGGTCGAGCAGTACTCCCGGAAGTCCGCCTTGCCCAGCCCGGCGCGGGCGAAGAGGGTCAGGTCGTAGGCGCTGCTGACCTGGCCCTTCTCGTCGTAGCCGTCGGGGCTGACGACATGGGTGTCCAGCGCGTTGAGCTCCCGGGCGTGCGCCTGCATGTCCCGTACGGTCTTCTCCTTGCCGCCGTTCATCGCGGACAGCACGTGCACCGCGTCGTTCCCCGAGCGGAGGAAGACGCCGAGCCACAGGTCGTGCACCGAGTAGGTGTAGTGCTCCTTGATCCCCACCATGCTGCTGCCCTCCCCGATGCCTTCCAGGTCCGAGGGCCGCACCTTGTGCTTCCGGTCCCGGGGGAACCGCGGCAGCAGGGTGTCGGCGAAGAGCATCTTCAGGGTGCTCGCCGGAGCCAGCTGCCAGTGCGCGTTGTGCGCGGCCAGCACTTCGCCGGACTTCGCGTCCGCCACCAGCCAGGAGCGGCCGGTCAGGCCCTCCGGCAGGGCGGGGGCGCCCGGCCTGAGGGCCACCTGGGTGCCGGGGCGGCCGAGCCGCTCCCCGCCCACCGTGGACATCCTGGCGGGTGGTTCCGGGTCGGCGCGCCGGGGGGCGGCCTGCGCCGGGGCGGCCGCGAGCAGCATCGACACGGCAACGACGAGGGCGGCTGCCGGGGCCGCGGCGGGTGCGGTGGAAGGTGTGGGCACGGGGGTGAACGTACCGTCAGGGACTTGACGAACGGGGGGTGCCTCGGCGGAAGGCGACCCACCCGGACGCATGGTTCGCCCGGTCCGCATACTGGAAAACATGCTCCACACCCGAGGGGACGCCCCCCGCACCCCCGCCGCCCGCGCCCTCCCGGTCGTCACCAGCCGTCCGGTGGCCTGGTTCCTGCTCGCCTTCGGGGTCTGGAGCTGGTTCATCTGGATCACCTTTGTCAAGAACCTGTGGAAGGACGGCAGCGGGCTGGCCTTCGACGACGCCGGTGATCCGACCACGTACTTCTGGGTGCACCTGCTGCTCGCGATCACCTCGTTTCTCTTGGGGACGGCCGTCGGAGTGATCGGGTTGCGTGGACTCCGGGCCCTTCGGCGGAACGATGGACGCGCGCCGCTCGTCGACGTAGAGCAGTAGCCATACGCCGTACGTCGTAAGGGGAAATCCGGTGGTCGCGGTCTTCGTCCTCATCGCAGTGGCCGTGCTCGGCCTGCTGGCGGTGGTGCACTGGTACCTGTGGCGGCGGCTGGTCCGGGACACCACCGCACCCGGCGGGCGGGCCCGCCGGGTGGGGACGTGGGCGGCCTTCGCGCTGCCGGTGATCAGCGTGGCGGCGCTGGTCAGCGGACGGGCGGGGGCACCCTTCACGCTGCAGCGGGTGCTGGCCTGGCCCGGCTACCTGTGGCTGGCGATGGTCCTCTACCTGACCCTGGCGCTGCTGGTGGGGGAGGCGGTGCGTCCGCTGCTGCTGCGCTGGCTGGTCCGGCGCGACCGGCGCCGGGGGACCGCACCGCAGCCCCCGGACCCCGCGGACTCCCCGGCCCGCGGTGCCGAACGGGCCGACCGCCGGACGGTGGCGGCCGTACCGGTCGGGGCCGAGCGGGCGGGTCACCCGGCGGACGGCCCGGCCGGTACCCCCGGCGTCCACGGCCCGGCCCCCGCGGCCGCCGTGGGCCGGGAAGCGGCCGCCGGCCGGGGCCGGACCGCGGACACCGCTCCGGCGACGGGTGGCACCCCGGACCACCGGGAGCACACCGCAGCGGCCGCCGCCGGCCCGGTGGCCACCGCGGACGACACGGATGCCCTGGGCGACACGGCCGCCACGGACGACACCGCCGCCGCAGACGCCACGGCCGCGACGGACGGCGCGGACACCGGGCCGGAGTCCGGCCGGCCGGCCCTCGCCGACCCCGCTGGGGAGCGCATCGGCGCGTCCGCGCCGGCCGGCCCCTCACGCCGCCTCTTCGTGGCCCGGACCGTGGCCGCGGGCGCCGGGGTGGTGGCGGCGAGCACCGTCGGGTACGGGATGTACACCGTGCTCAGCGGCCCGCGGCTGAAGCGCGTCACGGTGCCGCTGGCCAAGCTCCCGCGCGCCGCGCACGGCTACAAGATCGCGGTGGTGAGCGACATCCATCTCGGGCCGATCCTGGGCCGCGCGCACACCCAGCGCATCGTCGACACCATCAACCGCGCGGAACCCGACCTGGTCGCGGTGGTCGGCGACCTGGTCGACGGCAGCGTGGCGGACCTCGGGCCGGCCGCCGAGCCGCTGCGCGGGCTGCGGGCCCGGCACGGCTCGTACTTCGTCACCGGCAACCACGAGTACTTCTCCGGCGCCGAGGAGTGGGTGGCGCACGTCCGGGAACTGGGTCTGCACCCCCTGGAGAACGCCCGGCGGGAGCTGCCCTGGTTCGACCTGGCGGGCGTCAACGACATCAGCGGCGAGGACGACGGCCAGGGCCCGGACTACGAACGGGCGCTCGGCGACCGGGACCCGGCGCGGGCGTCGGTGCTCCTCGCCCACCAGCCGGTGGTGATCCACGACGCGGTCGAGTACGGGGTGGACCTCCAGCTGTCCGGGCACAGCCACGGCGGGCAGATGTGGCCGGGCAACCACATCGCCGCGCTGGCCAATCCGACCGTCGCCGGACTGGAGCGGTACGGCGACACCCAGCTCTACGTCACGCGCGGCGCGGGCGCCTGGGGGCCGCCGGTCCGGGTGGGCGCACCCTCGGACATCACCCTGATCCGGCTGGCGGCCACCCGGGCCTGAGCGGCCCCGGCCGCCTCCCGGCCACCCGGGCCTGAGCGGCCCCGGCCGCCTCCCGGTCGGCGCCGCCACGCCGGGCTCACCGGCGCCGTTCCGGCAGCCTGCGTCCCGGCCGGCAGCCCGCGTCCCGCCCGCCCGCCCGCTCGTCCGGCCCGGGCCCGGGCCCGGCCCGGGCCCGCCGGTCTCGCCGCCGTCCTGCCCGGGCCATCCCGCGGCACCGCCGACCGCCTCCGCCCTGCCCGGGGGCGGCCGCTCTGCCCGGCGGTGGCCGCCCGGCCCGGCGGTGCCCGGCCGTATCCCCCCGCCTACGGGGCCCGCCCTGCCCGGCCGTGCCCGCTCCGCCGGCGGCGCCCGCCCTGCCCGGCCATGTCCGCCCTGCGGCGGCGCCCGGCAGTCCTGCCCGGCCGTGCCCGTCACCGCTCGTGCCGCCCGCCGGGCCCGGCCCGCCCGCCCCGCCTCGCCGGCCGCGGTCCGGCCGTGCGGCCCCGACCCTCGGCCCAACCCTTGAGCCTCCCCGTATCCGGTCGGGGTCAACCCTGCGCCGGCCCCGTGGCCGACCCTGTATCGATGTGTGGAACCCGCGAATCTGCTGGACGAGTTGTGATGTTTGCGGACACAAGATGTCATCGATGCGCGGGAGTTGCTGACGACGGCCCGCTCCATATGGTTGGGTGCTGAACAACACTGAACGGGCGTGCGAGTGCGGTCGCACGCCCGCGGTGCATTGTGTGCCGGAGGGGACGCAGTATGCGCAAGGGAATCCAGATCGCCATCGGTTGCGCGGTCGTTGCGGCCGTCGGAGCGGGCGGTCTGACGCTGATGTCGTCCTCGGAGGAGGACGCGGAGCCGATCACCATCGGCACGGCGGAAGTGGTGACCGGGCTCGATCCGGCCGGCGTCTACGACAGCGGATCCTGGGCGCTGTTCAGCAACGTGTACCAGTCGCTGATGACCTTCCGGCCCGGCTCCCTGCAGCCGGTGCCCGACGCGGCCTCCGCCTGCGGCTTCCAGGGCAGCGGACTGACGACCTATACGTGCACGCTCCGCGAGGGGCTGCGCTTCTCCGACGGCCGTGAGGTGACCGCGGCCGATGTGAAGTACTCCTTCGACCGCATCCGTGCCATCAACGACCCCCAGGGCCCCCGGACCCTGCTGAACACGTTGAAGAGCACCCGCACCGAAGGCGACCGCAAGATCGTCTTCCAGCTGCGGACGCCGGACGCCACCTTCCCGTACAAGATAGCCACCGGCGCCGGGTCGATCGTGGACCGCGAGTCCTACCCGGCGGACCGCCTCCGCACCGACAACAAGGTCGTCGGCTCCGGACCGTACGTCCTGGAGACGTACAAGAGCGGTGACAAGGCCGAGCTGCGGCCCAACGACGAATACGAGGGCACCGGGAAGAGCGGTGAGACCGGCGGTCCGGTCACCGTCCGCTACTTCACCTCCGCCGCGGCGGTGAGTGCCGCGTGGAAGAAGCAGCAGCTGGACGTGGTCTCCGGCGGCATGCCGCCGAAGGAGCTGGCGGACATCAACCCCGCCGACCCGGACACCAAGGTGGTGGAGAGCGCCGCGGCGAACGCCCGCACCCTCGTGCTGGACCAGCACGCCAAGAACTCGCCGGTGAAGGAGAAGGCGGTCCGCCGCGCCCTGGCCGCGCTGATCGACCGGGACGCGATCTCCCGGGACGTGTACGCGCGCACCGTCGACCCGCTGTACTCGCTCATCCCGCAGGGCATGAACGGCCACAAGACGCCGTTCCACGACACCTACCCGGAGCCCGACTCCGACCGCGCCGCCGAGATGCTGGCCGAGGCGGGGGTGACCACGCCGGTGAAGCTGACGCTCGGGCACGCCGAGGGCACCATGAACGAGGCCGAGGCGAAGTCGGTGCGCAAGCAGCTGAACGCCTCCGGGCTGTTCGAGGTGAAGCTGGCGAAGCGCAGCTGGGCGACGTTCCAGGAGAGCATCAGCGATCACGAGTTCGACGGCTTCCTGATCAGCTGGGTCGCCGATTTCCCCGACCCGGACACCTTCACCACCCCGCTGGTGGGGCACGACCCGGTCTGGCGCACCGGCTACGAGAGCAAGCGGGTCGAGGACCTGATCCTCAAGACCCAGCAGGAGGCCAAGCGGGACCGCACGGCTCCGGACTTCCGCGCGATCCAGCGGATCGTCGCCGACGACGTGCCGATGATCCCGTTGTGGCAGCAGAAGGACTACGTGCTCAGCGGCAACGAGGTCTCCGGTACGGAGTACCTGTCGGACGGTACCGGCATGTGGCGGCTCTGGCGGCTGAACCGCATCTGACCGGCCCGTCCCGGCGCGTCCCGGACCCGAGCCCCCGGCCTTCGCCGGGGGCTCCGCCGTTTCCGGCGCCGACCGCCCGGGACCCGTCGGCGCCGAGCGCTCCGGACCCGGAGGCACCGACCGCCCCCGGACGTGCCCGACCGCCCGGCCCCGAAGTCACCGACCGTCCCGCCGGCACCGACCGCCCCGGAGGCGCCGGTATCCACCCGCCCCCGGACGTGCCGGCGCCCACCCGCCCCCGGACGTGCCGGCGCCCACCCGCCCCCGGACGTGCCGGTATCCGCCGCCCCGGACACGACGGAGCCCGCTTCCCCTCGCACCGAGGGGAAGCGGGCTCCGTCACGCAGGCCGGCCGCCGCGGATCAGAAGCGTCGCGTGATCAGCGCGCGCTTCACCTCCTGGATGGCCTTGGTGACCTCGATGCCGCGCGGGCAGGCATCGGTGCAGTTGAACGTGGTGCGGCAGCGCCACACGCCGTTGTTGTCGTTGAGGATCTCCAGCCGCTGCTCCCCGGCCTCGTCACGCGAGTCGAAGATGAAGCGGTGCGCGTTGACGATCGCCGCCGGGCCGAAGTACTGGCCGTCGTTCCAGAACACCGGGCACGACGAGGTGCACGCGGCGCACAGGATGCACTTGGTGGTGTCGTCGAAGCGCTCGCGGTCCGCGGCGGACTGCAGGCGCTCCCGGGTCGGCTCGTTGCCGGAGGTGATCAGGAACGGCATCACGTCGCGGTACGCCTGGAAGAACGGCTCCATGTCCACGACCAGGTCCTTGAGGACCGTGAGGCCCTTGATCGCCTCGATCGTGATCGGCTTGTCCGGGTTGATGTCCTTGATCAGGGTCTTGCACGCCAGCCGGTTGCGGCCGTTGATCCGCATGGCGTCGGAGCCGCAGATGCCGTGGGCGCAGGAGCGCCGGAACGTCAGCGAACCGTCCAGGTCCCACTTGATCTTGTGCAGACCGTCGAGGACCCGCTCCTTGGGGTCGATCTCGAACTGGAAGTCCTGCCAGGTCGCCTCGTCGGAGATCTCCGGGTTGAACCGGCGGACCCGGAAGGTGACCGTGATGTAGGGCGAGGCGGCCTCGGCGGGCTTGGCGTCCTCGACCTTGTCGAGCGTGGCTGTGGTGCTCATCAGTACTTACGCTCCATCGGCTGGTAGCGGGTCTGGACGACCGGCTTGTAGTCGAGCCGGATCGACTCGGAGCCGTCCGCGCCCACCTCTCGGTACGCCATGGTGTGCCGCATGAAGTTGACGTCGTCGCGGTTGGGGAAGTCCTCGCGGTAGTGACCACCGCGCGACTCCTTGCGGGCGAGTGCGGACACCGCCATGACCTCGGCGAGGTCGAGCAGGTTGCCCAGCTCGATGGCCTCCAGCAGGTCGGTGTTGAACCGCTTGCCCTTGTCCTGGATGGACACGTTCCGGTAGCGCTCGCGCAGCTCGCCGATCTTCTCGACCGCGGTCTTGATCGTCTGCTCGGTGCGGAACACCATGACGTTGGCGTCCATGGTCTCCTGCAGCTCGCGACGGAGCTCGGCCACCCGCTCGCTGCCGGTGGACTCGCGCAGCCGCTCGACCTGCTCGCGCACCAGGCTCGCCGGGTCCTCGGGCAGCTCGACGTAGTCGGCCTTCGCGGCGTACTCGGCGGCGGCGATGCCGGCGCGGCGCCCGAAGACGTTGATGTCCAGCAGCGAGTTGGTGCCCAGGCGGTTGGCGCCGTGCACCGACACGCAGGCGACCTCGCCGGCGGCGTAGAGGCCGGGCACGACGGTGGTGTTGTCGGCCAGCACCTCGCCCTCGACGTTGGTCGGGATGCCGCCCATCGCGTAGTGCGCCGTCGGCTGGATCGGGATCGGGTCGGTGTACGGCTCGATGCCCAGGTACGTCCGCGCGAACTCGGTGATGTCCGGCAGCTTGGCGTCCAGCTGCTCCGGCGGCAGGTGGGTCAGGTCCAGGTAGACGTGGTCGCCCTCGGGGCCGCAGCCGCGGCCCTCGCGGATCTCCGTGTAGATGGAGCGGGAGACGACGTCACGCGAGGCGAGGTCCTTCATGACCGGCGCGTACTTCTCCATGAAGCGCTCGCCGTCCTTGTTGCGGAGGATGCCGCCCTCACCGCGGGCGCCCTCGGTGAGCAGGATGCCCATGCGCCAGATGCCGGTCGGGTGGAACTGGAAGAACTCCATGTCCTCCAGCGGCAGGCCCCGGCGGTAGACGGCGGCCTGGCCGTCCCCGGTGAGGGTGTGCGCGTTGGACGTGACCTTGAAGAACTTGCCGCAGCCGCCGGAGGCGTAGATGACGGCCTTCGCCTGGAAGATGTGCAGCTCGCCGGTGGCCAGGTCGTACGCCACCACGCCGGCCGACTTCTTCAGCCCGGTCTCGGGGTCCTCGACGAGGAGCTGGTCCAGGACGTAGAACTCGTTGAAGAACTCCACGCCCTCCTTGACGCAGTTCTGGTAGAGCGTCTGGAGGATCATGTGACCGGTGCGGTCCGCGGCGTAGCAGGACCGGCGGACCGGGGCCTCGCCGTGGTTGCGGCTGTGGCCGCCGAAGCGGCGCTGGTCGATGGTGCCGTCCGGGGTCCGGTTGAACGGCAGGCCCATCTTCTCCAGGTCCAGGACCGAGTCGATGGCCTCCTTCGCCAGGATCTCCGCGGCGTCCTGGTCGACCAGGTAGTCACCGCCCTTGACCGTGTCGAAGGTGTGCCACTCCCAGTTGTCCTCCTCGACGTTCGCGAGGGCGGCGGCCATGCCGCCCTGGGCGGCGCCGGTGTGGGAGCGGGTCGGGTAGAGCTTCGTGAGCACGGCGGTGCGGCTGCGCTTCGTCGCCTCGATGGCGGCGCGCATGCCCGCGCCGCCGGCGCCGACGATGACGGTGTCGTACTTGTGGATCTTCATGAGTGGATACCTCGGTCCCTGTTATCCAAAACGCCTAGCGGATGTTCGGGTCGAAGGTGAAGATCACCAGCGTGCCCAGCAGGATGGTGAAGGTGGCCGCGGTGTAGAGCAGCCCCTTCAGCCACAGGCGGGTGGAGTCCCGCTCCGCGTAGTCGTTGATCACCGTGCGCAGGCCGTTCGCGCCGTGCAGCGTGGCGAGCCAGAGCATCAGCAGGTCCCAGGTCTGCCAGAACGGCGAGGCCCAGCGGCCGGCCACGAAGGCGAAACCGACCTTGGTCACGCCGCCGTCCAGCACGAGCTGGATCAGCAGGTGGCCCAGGACCAGGACGACGAGCAGGATGCCGGACAGCCGCATGAAGAGCCAGCCGTACATCTCGAAGTTGGTGCGCGTGCTCCGCGGCGTCGTCTTGGTGCGGGCCCGCGGGGGCTCGATGACCGGCGCCGGGTTGTCCACGTCGTACAGGCTGACGGAGTCGTTCACGGTGTTCACGTCGTTCGCGGTGGAAGTCGTATCGGAGGACATCGTCAGCTCCCGAACAGGTCACGCAGCGTGTGCTGCAGGATCGGGTAGAAGGCCCCGGCCATCAGCACGACCCAGATGCCCATGACGGTCCAGAGCATCTGCTTCTGGTACCGCGGGCCCTTGGACCAGAAGTCCACCGCGATGACGCGGAGGCCGTTGAGCGCGTGGAAGAGGATGGCGGCGACGAGGCCGTACTCCATCACGTTGACCAGGGGGGTCTTGTACGTGGCGACGACGTCGTCGTAAGCCTCGGGCGATACGCGGACGAGCGAGGTGTCGAGCACGTGCACGAACAGGAAGAAGAAAATGAGGACACCGGTGACTCGGTGAGCCACCCACGACCACATACCTTCCCGGCCGCGGTAAAGCGTTCCAGCCGGCACGGAAAACCCTCCGGGAGCGGGGATCGGGGCCTGCCGGCTTCGCTGTCGGTCGGGCCCGGCCGGGTACGGTCCACCGGCCCTCGCCATCGTAGCGACGTGTTGTCGGTTCGCTCGCCCGGGGTCCTCAGGTGTGATCAAACAGCCACGTACGGGCTACCAGGCCCGCCCTTACCGGCCGATTCCGGACACTCCATGGTGCGGAGCCACCAGTCGGGCGAGTCGGCCTTGTGCGATCCGACGCAGCTCGTCCGCGGCCACCGCGGTCTCTTTCTCCACCGGGTGGCCGAGCCTGGTGTGGATTCCGGCCAGTACCGCGTCCAGCGCCTCGGCCGGGTCCAGCGCGTCCAGACAGATCACGAACACATGGCCGAATTTCCGCTCGTATTCCGCGTGCGCCGCGGTCAGAGCGGTGCGCGCGGCGAGCCGGCTCGCCTGCCGCGCCCCGGACAGGGGGTGCTGGGCCGGCTCCCGGGCCAGCGCCTCCGCGAGGTCCGCGGCGCTCAGGCCGGCGCTCGCCCGCTCGCCCGCCGCGAGCAGTGATCCCAGGTCCGGGTAGGGGCGGCGGGACGCGATCCGGCGGGCCCAGCGGCGGGACCCGCAGCAGCCGAGCAGTGCGGCCTCGGCGGCCCGTGCGGGGGCGGTGTTGAACCGGGCCAGCCCCAGCGGGACGCGGCTGCGGGGCGGTACGGGGGTGCGGGGCGGTACGGGGGCGCTGGTCCGCCCCGGTATGCCGCCCGGGGCGGGCGGGGGTGGGGCGGGGGTGTCGCTGGACAGCGTGGGCTCCTCGGGCGCGCGTGGCGGGTGGGGCATCTGGGACAGGAGCGAGGCCACCGTAACGGCGTACTTCTTGCACCGTTCGAAGGATGCGTAAATTTCACCCGAACGGGAGGGTTCGGGGCATGTGGTGGACGGACCGCGGCGTGCGAGAACGCTCCGGAGACCGTAATTTCAGGGAGGAAACGCCTCATTCGGACAGGCTGTCACCGGTCGGCCGGGCGCTCACCCGCGGCCACCGGTGAGCGGCCGCCGGACCGGGGCGGGGTGAGCCACCGCCAGGCCGACAAGGAGTGCACGCCATGCGGGAGCCTTCGGGGACGTTCCGGACCACGGCCGCCCGGGCCGGCACCGCGCTGACCCTCGCCCTGGCGCTGACCGCGCTCGGCGGCTGCAGCGACGGCGACGGGAACGGCGGCGACCAGCCGACGACCCGCACCCCCTCGGCGACGAAGCGGACCACCACCGCCGCCACCACCCCGGCGACCTCGGCCCCGGCGACCACCTCCGCCCCGCCCCCGCGCCCGGTCCCGCCGCCGGCCACCATCCCGTCGGTCCGGGAGGCCGACACCGTCGCCGGTCCCGGCTGGCGGCCCGGCGCGGGCGGCCGGATCGTCGCCGACCCCGGCAGCGCGGTCGCCGACGAGGCCGAGATGCTCGCCGGGGAACTGGGCCTGGAGACCTCCCGCGGCCCGGCCCGCCGCGGCGACCTGCAACTCACCCTCGACCGCGACCACCCCGGCGGCAGGGAGGGGTACACCCTCACCGTGCGCGACGGCCGGGCCACCATCACCGGCTCCACCGACGCGGGCGTCTTCTACGGCACCCGCACCGTCCGCCAGGCCGTCCGCTCGACCGGCAAGCTGCCCGACGGCGAGATCCGCGACCGCCCGGACCGACCGCAGCGCGGTCTCAACCTGGACACCGCCCGCAAGCACTTCACCGCCGCGTGGATCGAGGCGCGGCTGCGCGAGATGGCCGACATCAAGCTCAACCAGCTGGCCCTGCACTTCTCCGACGACCAGGGCTTCCGCATCCAGAGCGAGAGCCACCCGGAGGTCGTCTCCGCGCAGCACCTCACCAAGGCCGAGGTCCGGCGGATCGTCCGGCTGGCCCGCCGGCTGCACATCACCGTCATCCCCGAACTCGACTCGCCCGGCCACCTCGGCGCGGTGCTCCGCGCCCACCCCGAGCTGCAACTGCGCAACGCCGCGGGCACCCCCGTCGCCGGCGCGGTGGACATCTCCGACCCCGGTTCCGCGCGCCTCGTGGACGACCTGTTGCGCGAGTTCGCCCCGCTCTTCCCCGGCCGCTACTGGCACCTGGGCGGCGACGAGTACCGCGCCCTGATGTCGAGCGACCCGGAGGCCGCCTACCCTGGACTCGCCGCCGCCGCCCGCGCGCGGTTCGGCCCCCAGGCCGGCGTCCAGGACCTGGCCACCGACTGGCTGAACGACCGCGGGGCGGTCGTGGCCGAACTGGGCAAGCGCCCCAAGGCGTGGAACGACGGGTTCTTCCGCGGCGGGGTGGTGAAGCCCGCCCGCATCTTCGAGATCGACTACTGGACCGGCAAGGAGATCGGCGCCCGGCTCCCCGTGGAGTACCTGCGGGAGGGCTGGACGGTGGTGAACCTCAACGACGAGTACCTCTACTACGTGCTCGGCCAGCCCAACCAGTTCATCTATCCGACAGGTGAACGCATTTACGAGGAGTGGTCGCCCGCGGTGCTGCGCGGTACCGAGCCGGTGCCGCCCGGCGTGGACACCGGCCCCGACCGGGTGCCCGGAGCCCGGCTGGCGGTCTGGGGCGACATCCCGGGCGCGCAGACCCCGCAGCAGGTGGCGGACGGGATCCGGCTGCCGCTGGCCGCCCTGGCCCAGCGCCTGTGGTACCCGGGCAGACCCCCGCTGAGCTGGCCGGACTTCGTGGCGCTGGCCGGGCGGGTGGACTGAGCGGGCGGGCGCCCGGGGCGGGTGGCCCGGGCGCGCGGCACGGAGGGCCGGCCGGAAGAGGAGGGACGGCCGGGGCCGCCACCCCCCACAGGAGAGGCCCCGACCGCCGTCCGGTTCGGGCCCGCGTACGGACCCGTACCACCTACAGCGTCGCACGCCGCGAAAGCGTCACACCTCCCGTCCGTGCCCGGCGCGTGCCCAGCCCGTGACCAGCGCGTGACCAGCGCGTGGCGCTGCTCGCAGAGGCTCTGGACGCGGCCCCGCCGATGCCCGTAACGTGCAGGTCCGCGCTATGGCGCGCGGTCTGTTGGTTATTTCTCGCGTGGCCCACGCCTCGGCCACGTCCCTGGGGGACGCGAAATCATGTATCCGTGTGGTAACTGCCACGCCGCCGCCGTCGGACCGGACGGGCGCTGCGCAGCCTGCGGGACCTATCAGCAGCAACTCCAGCAGCAGCCGGGCGGGCTCGCCGGATATCCGGCCGCACCGCCGATCGGCATGCCCGCCGGCGGGGTCGACCTGCGGCGCGGGGTGCGGACGGCGCTGACGGTGATGTTCGGCTTCACGCTCGCCGGCCTGGTGCTGGTCCTGATAGCCGCCGGCAACCAGTACTCCGTGTTCGGCGACTTCCTCGACGGCAAGAAGACCCTGAGCGAGGCGGAGGACGCCGACGACTTCGCCGAGGTCGCCTCGGTGCTGTACTTCCTGGTCGTCGTGCCCGTCATCGTGCTGTGGGCGGTCTGGTTCCGGCGGCTCCGGCTCAACGCCGAGGTCTTCGCCCCCGGCGGGCACCGTTTCGGTCCCGGCTGGGCGGCCGGTGCCTGGTTCACCCCCGTCGTCAACCTGTGGTTCCCCAAGCAGATCGCCAACGACATCTGGCGGGCCAGCTCCCCGCAGGGGCCGCAGGCGGTGTCGCGCGGCCTGCTCAACGGCTGGTGGGTGACGTTCCTGGCCGGCATGCTCGTCGACGTCTGGGGCAACGTCCAGTACACGGTGGCCGAGAACAAGCTGGAGGACGGCGACTACTCCACCCTGGACGAGGTGAACGACCTGATCGACACCATGCACGGCTCGGTCGCCATCGGCATGTTCGCCACCGTCCTCAACATCGCCGCCGCCATCCTCGCCCTGCTGCTGATCCGCCAGATCACCACCATGCAGGAGCAGCGCGCCGCCCTCGGTCCGCAGCCCGGCGGCCCGGCCCCGTACGGCATGCCCGGTGGTTACGGGCAGATGCCCGGGCAGCCCGGCGCCGCACCGTACGGACAGCCGCCCGCGCCCGGCCCGCAGGCCGGACCGTACCCGCCCTACGGCTCGGGCCCCACGGGCTACTAGGTAAGGCGGCAGTCACGGCTGACTACGGGATAAGCGCCGACTACGCCGGTGGCATCGGCGTCGGCAACGGCATCGGCATCGGCATCGCGAGACCTCAATTTCTCCGAGTGGGGCAGGAAGAGGGCGTGCAGGGGGACGACGCGGAACTGACCGCCGCGGTGCGCGCGGCGCAGAACGGGGACGAGACGGCGTTCCGAACGGTGTACCGAGCGGTGCACCCACGCCTCCTCGGGTACGTGAGAACGCTCGTCGGAGAGTCCGACGCGGAGGACATCACCTCCGAAGCGTGGCTGCAGATCGCCCGTGACCTGGGCAGATTCAGCGGCGACGCGGACCGGTTCCGCGGCTGGGCGGCGCGCATCGCACGCAACCGGGCGCTGGACCACATCCGGATGCGCGGTCGCCGGCCGGCCATCGGCGGCGACGAGACCGAGCTGGAGGGCAGGCCCGCCGACGCGGACACCGCCACCGAGGCGCTGGAGGCGCTCGGCACCGACCGGACCCTCGGCCTCATCGCCCGGCTGCCGCAGGACCAGGCCGAGGCCGTGGTCCTGCGGGTGGTGCTGGGGCTCGACGCCAAGAGCGCCGCGTCGGTGCTCGGCAAGCGCCCCGGGGCGGTGCGGACCGCCGCGCACCGCGGCCTGCGGCGGCTCGCCGATCTGCTCGGTGGAGCGGCCGGCGACGACGCGGCGGTGCTCGACGGCGTGCCCGCGCAACGGGAGTCACACAGCGGTACGGCCGATCCGGCTGGTGTGACGGAATCACGCGCGCGGACGCAGAAGGACATGTGATGGCCGACGACCACCGCTACAGCTGGTTGGACAACGATGCCGTGGAGAAGCTGCTCCGCGGCGAGCCGGTGGACACGTGCCGAAGCGAGGACAGCGTCGACCGGCAGGCCCAGGCCCAGGCCGACGCCGACCGGCTGGCCGCCGCCCTCGAAGCCCTGGCCGAATCCGGTCCGCCGCCGGCGGGCCCGCTGCCGGGTGAGGACGAGGCGGTGGCCGCCTTTCGCGCGGTGCGGGCCGGCGGCGCGGCACCCGGGACCACCCGGGAGGTCTCCGGGGCCCGGCAACTGACCGTGGTGCGGACGGTGGGTGTCCGCTTCGGCCGGACTCCGGTGGACCGGCCGTCCCGGCTGCGCCGCCCGCTGCGGGCCGGGATGGTCGCGGTGCTGGCGGGCTGCGCCTTCGGCGGGGTGGCGGTGGCCGCCGGGGCCGGAGTGCTGCCGTTCGGGCCGAGCGCCGAGCGCCCCAGACCGGGTTCCAGCGTCAGCGCGGCGGAGAGCGGCCGCGAACGGAGCGTGGAACCGGAGCTGTCCACCCCGCCGGTGTCCCCGACGGGCGGGACCACCCGCGGCACCGGCGAGGCGACCCCCTCCGGGGGGAACGACGGCGACCGGCCCGAGGAGACCCGGCCGGCCGAGACCGCCGGGACGGGCGAGGAGAAGGAACCGGACCCGGACCCCACGGGCACCACCCCGCCGCCCACCGGCGACGACGACCCCAAGCGGTGGATCGTCACCGCCTGCCGCCAGTACCTGGCCGGCGAGACCCCGGACATCGACCCCGACCGGCTGCGCCGCCTGGAGAAGGCGGCGGGCGGACCGGCGGCGGTGCGCCGCTACTGCGAGCGGATCATCCGCGGCCACCACGGCGGGGGCGACAGCGGCGGTGGCGGCCACTCCGGCGGCAACGGTGACGACGACGGGGACGACGGCAACGGCGACAGCGGGGGCGGAGGTGACGACGGGGGGTCCGGAGGGGGCACCGGAAGCCCGCCGCCACCCTCCACGCCGACGCCGCCCCCCACACAGACGCCATCCCCGACGCCGACCCTGCCCGGCACAACGGACCCGGACTCCGAGCCGGTGCGGAGCCCCGAGGCGAGTGAGCCGGCGGCCGGCGGTGAGCCCGTCACCGCGCCGCCCGGGGCCGAAGCGCCCGGCGGCGACGCGCCGGGCCCCGGCGAGCCGGGCGCGGCGAGCGGTACCCAGGGCTAGCGGAGCGCGCCGGACCCGGCGGCGCCCGGCCGCCCGGCGGGGTTGCCTGACGCCCCCGCGAACAGCCCATGACCAGCGGGTGTGACATTTTCGGCCGCGGTGACGCTGTAAGAAACGGGCCGACTGGTCATCGGCCGCGCGGGAGCCGGGGTTCCCCCCGTACCTACGGCACCGCGCATCCTGGCGCGGGTGGGACTCGTTCCCCCGGTCCCACCCGCGCCCCCTTCCTCTTCAGGGCTTCTGCCCGGATTCAGCCGGTTCCGCCTAGCGGTAGACGATCACCTTGTCGCCATTGCGCACCTGGCCGAAAAGCTTCGCGAGCTTGGCCTTGTCCCGGACGTTCACACAGCCGTGCGACGCGCCGTTGTAGCCGCGGGTGGCGAAGTCCTTGGAGTAGTGGACCGCCTGGCCGCCGCTGAAGAACATCGCGTACGGCATCGGCGTGTGGTAGATCGACGAGACGTGGTCGCGGCTCTTCCAGTACACCGTGAACGCGCCCTCCCGGGTGGGGGTGTACTGCGAACCGAAGCGCACGTCCATCGCCGCCTTGACCTTGCCGTTCACCATCCAGGTGAGGGTGCGGCTCTTCTTGCTGATGCACAGCGCCCGCCCGGTGAGGCACCGCTTGTGCGGCTTGGCGATCGGCCGCGTGGTGGACGGGTACAGCTGTTCGCGGGTCGGCTTCCGGGTGACCCGGTTGAGCGCCTTCCAGGTCAGCGGCCCGGCGTTGCCGGTGGTCCGGACGTGGTGCTTGCGCTGGAAGGCCAGCACCGACTTCCGGGTGACCGGCCCGAAGTACCCGGTCGGGTTGAGGTGGAAGAACCCGGCCTGCAGCAGACGGGCCTGGAGTTCCCGCACCTTCACCCCGGACGAGCCCAGCGACTGCACCCCGGCCTGCCGGGTGGCGAGCCCGGACACCGTGGCCGTCTCCGAACGCGCCCCGGCGGCCCGCGTGCCCTCCCCGCCGTCCGCCCCGGTGCCGCCCGGCTGCGCCAACGGGCCGACCTCCAGCGCGACTTCGCGGTCGGCGGCCCGCTCGGCCGCGCGCTCCGCGGCCACCCGGTCCTGCTCGGCGCCGGTCAGCTTCCCGCCGTCGGCGCGGGACGTCCCGGCGTTCTCCCGCTGTCCGCCGCCGGAATCGGCGGCTCCCGCCCCGCACCCCGCCGTGAGCGCGGCCGCCGCCGCCACGGCGACCGCGGTCCGTACGACGGATGCCCGGTGCATCTGACGTATCCGGATCATGTGATCCCCTCCCTGAGCCCTACTCTCCCGCCCATCCTCTGATGCCCGCCCCCTCGTCGGGGCGAACATCGGATAATCCCGTCTCCCCGGCGGGTTGGCGGGCCGATGGGTGTGCGCCCGGCGCGCACCCCGCCGTTCCGCCCCGCACGCCGTTAGAGTCCCGGCGTCAGCACCTGCCGATGCCGGGGCGCCGGGCCCCGGCACACCAGCCGGGAGGCGTGCGCCATGGCGCGTGAATCGGAATCGGGACTGCCCGTCGAGCCGGTGTACGGACCGGACGCACTCACCGGCTGGGACGCGGCGGAGCGCCTGGGCGAACCCGGCGGCTACCCGTACACCCGGGGCGTGTACCCGACGATGTACACCACCCGCCCGTGGACGATGCGCCAGTACGCCGGGTTCGGCACCGCCGCCGAGTCCAACGCCCGCTACCGGCAGCTCATCGAGCACGGCACCACCGGGCTCTCGGTCGCCTTCGACCTGCCGACCCAGATGGGCCACGACTCCGACGCCCCCCTCGCGCACGGCGAGGTCGGCCGGGTCGGGGTGGCCGTCGACTCGATCGAGGACATGCGGCTGCTGTTCCAGGGCATCCCGCTGGACCGGGTCTCCACCTCCATGACCATCAACGCGCCCGCCGCCCTGCTGCTCCTGCTGTACCAACTCGTCGCCGAGGAGCAGGGCGTGGCGCCCGGCGCGCTCACCGGCACCATCCAGAACGACGTGCTCAAGGAGTACATCGCCCGCGGCACCTACATCTTCCCGCCCGCCCCCTCGCTCCGGCTCACCGCGGACGTCTTCCGCTACTGCCAGGCGGAGATCCCCCGGTGGAACACCATCTCCATCTCCGGCTACCACATGGCCGAGGCCGGCGCCTCGCCGGCGCAGGAGATCGCCTTCACCCTCACCGACGGCATCGAGTACGTCCGTACCGCGGTGGCGGCCGGCATGGCGGTGGACGACTTCGCCCCCCGGCTCTCCTTCTTCTTCGTCGCCCGCACCACCCTGCTCGAAGAGGTGGCCAAGTTCCGCGCCGCGCGCCGGATCTGGGCCCGCACCATGCGCGAGGAGTTCGGCGCACGCGACCCCAGGTCGCTGATGCTCCGCTTCCACACCCAGACCGCCGGGGTGCAGCTGACCGCCCAGCAGCCCGAGGTCAACCTGGTGCGGGTGGCGGTGCAGGCGCTCGGCGCCGTCCTGGGCGGCACCCAGTCGCTGCACACCAACGCCTTCGACGAGGCCATCGCGCTGCCCACCGAGACCTCCGCCCGGCTGGCGCTCCGCACCCAGCAGGTACTCGCCCACGAGACCGACGTGACGGCGACCGTCGACCCGTTCGCCGGCTCCTACGCCGTGGAGTCCATGACCGACGGCATCGAGGCGGCGGCGCTGGACCTGATGCGGCGGGTGGCCGGCCTGGGCGGCGCGGTCGCCGCCATCGAACAGGGCTTCCAGAAGGACGAGATCGAGCGGAACGCCTACCGCACGGCCCTGCGGACCGAGTCCGGCGAGCGGGTGGTGGTCGGGGTCAACCGCTTCCGGCTGGAGAAGGAGGAACCGTACCGGCCGCTGCGGGTGGACCCGGCGATCGAGACCCGGCAGGTGCGCCGGCTCGCCCGGCTGCGCGCCGAACGCGACCGGCGGGCGGTGGACACCGCGCTCGCGGCGGTGCGGGCGGCCGCGGCGAGCGACCCGGACACCGTCAACGTGCTCCACCCGATGAAGGACGCGCTGGCGGCGCGGGCCACCATCGGCGAGGTGTGCGGGGCGCTGCGGGACGTCTGGGGCAGCTACGAGCCCGGCGGCGTCCGCTGACCGCGGCGCGGGCCCGGCGGGGCGGCGGAACCGGCGGCAGCCGGTCCGGCGTCAGGAAGGGCACGGCGTGGCGAGGCAGGACGGACCCGAGGGGGCGGTTGTGCGGAGTGTCGGGGCACGGAGCGGCTGGCCGGTGGCGCTGGCGCTGACGGCGGCGCTGGTCACCGGATGCGGCGGCGACGGGGACGGGGACGGCCGGGACCGGGACGACGAGGCGGTCGCGGTCATCGGCGGCGGCCGCGGCGAGGACTCCCCGCCCCCGCGGACCGGTCCGGTGGAGCCGCTGGACCTGGTGCTGGTGGAGCGCGAGGAGGCGGGCCCGTGCCCGTCCGGCGCCGCGCCGGGCAGCACCTTCCGGGACAGCCGGGCGGGCAGTTGCCTGTACGTGTCCACCGACCCCGGCGCCCGGATGACCGTCACCCGGCCGAAGTCGGTGAAGTACGCCTACGAGACGAACGGCAACGGGCACAGCGTCAATGTGGAGCTGACCGCCGCCGACGCGCGGGGCTTCGCCGGACTCTCCGGGAAGGCCGCCGCCCGGCAGGCCCCGGCGAACCGGATCGCCATGGTCCAGGACGGCGAACTGCTGTCCGCCCCGACGGTGATGACCTCCATCACCGGCGGCGAGATCCAGATCAGCGGGGGGTTCACCCGCGACTCCGCACAGCGGCTCGCCCGCGACCTCGGCGGGGCGTGAGCGACGCCGGCGGCATGGCCCCCCACGTCGCGCCTGCCCCGTCCGCACGCGCCGGATCGCGGTCGTCGGCGGGCGGTTCGCCCGGCACGGCCCTCACCCGGACTTGGTCCGGGGGGACTGGCACGACCGCCGCTCCGGCTTCGGCCTGGTGTCCTGTCCCGGCTCACGGCGTGTCGCGCCACGGGACGGAGGGCGCGCGGCGGGATCAGAACAGGCCGAGCCGGGTGACCAGCATCGCGACGACCACGGTGAGGGTCCAGCCGGCGAGGTGTTCCAGGAGAGTGGGCCCGTCGGCGGGCCCGCCGGTGCGGGCGAACGGGCGGGGCGCGGCCGCGGCGGTGTCCGTCATGGTGCTGGCTTCCTGTCGGTCGTCCCGATCCGGCACCGCCGGATCGGCGTGCCGCCGCGCGAGCGTCGGCGGCATGCTTGTTCCCCCCGCCGGTCCAGGTTGCGGCGGCCACCCGGCGACGTAAAGGGGCACCGGCCACCGGGCGGGCGAAAGTGGCCGAACTCACCCGCCGCCGGGGGCGGGGCTGTGCGGCCAACTCCGCGCCGGTTACCGTTCGTTGCGGGGGCCCTCGGCCCCGTCACCACGGCGAGGAGGCAGATGTGACCGGCGTCATGACGCAGGGTCTGACCGGGCAGGCGCGAGCGCTTGCCGAGGGCGCGGTGACCTCCGCCGCGCTGGTCGAGGAGGCGCTGCGGCGGATCGAGGAGACCCAGCCGACGCTGAACGCCTTCCGGTGGGTACGGGCCGAGGCGGCGACGGCGGAGGCCGCGGAGGCGGACCGGCGGCTGGCGGCCGGGGAGCGGCTGCCGCTCCTCGGGGTGCCGGTCGCGGTCAAGGACGACACCGATGTCGCGGGGCTGCCCACCGCGTTCGGCTGCCCCGGCGCGTTCCCGGCCAAGACCGAGGACGGGGAGGTGGCGCGGCGGCTGCGGGCGGCCGGAGCCGTGATCGTCGGCAAGACCAACTCGCCGGAGCTGGGCCAGTGGCCGTTCACCGAGGGGCCCGCGTTCGGCGCCACCCGCAACCCCTGGGACCTCGGCCGCACGCCGGGCGGCTCCTCCGGTGGGTCCGCCGCCGCGGTCGCGGCCGGGCTGGTGCCCGCCGCACTCGGCTCGGACGGCGCCGGCTCGGTCCGCATCCCGGCCGCCTGGACCCATCTGGTCGGTATCAAACCGCAGCGCGGACGGATCTCCACCTGGCCGGACGGCGAGGCGTTCAACGGCATCACCGGCCACGGCCCGCTGGCCCGTACGGTCGCCGACGCGGCGCTGCTGCTGCACGTGGCGAGCGGCAACCGGGCCGGGGACCTGCACCGGCCGCGCGCGGTCGACGTGCTCGCCGCGGTCGGCCGGCCCCCCGGGCGGCTGCGGATCGCGCTGTCCTTCCGGCCCGCCTTCACCGGGGTGCCGCACCGGCTGGACCCGGAGGTGCGGGGCGCGGTGCTCCGGCTCGCGGAGCGGCTGGCGGCGCTCGGCCATGAGGTGTCCGAGGCCGATCCGCGGTACGGCCAGGTCGGTCCGGCGTTCGTGCCGCGCGCCATGGCGGGCATCCGGGACTGGACCGAGCGCACCCCCGATCCGGCGCTGCTGGACGCGCGGACCCGGTCCGCGGCCCGGCAGGGCCGCCGGCTCGGCGGCCGCGCGCTGCGGCTGGCCCGCGCCGCCGAACTCCCGTTGCGGCGCCGGGTGGGCGCGATCTTCCGGGCCCACGACGTGGTGCTGACCCCCACCACCGCGGTGCCCGCGCCGCGGATCGGCGCCATGGCGCGGCTCTCCGGCTGGGCCACCGACCGGGCGATGATCGCCGCGTGCCCGTACGCCTGGCCGTGGAACCTGCTGGGCTGGCCGGGGATGAGCGTGCCGGCCGGGCTGACCGCCGGCGGGCTGCCCGTCGGGGCCCAACTGCTCGGCCCCGCCAACAGCGAACCGCTGCTGATCTCGCTCGCCGCCCAGCTGGAGGACGACCGGCGCTGGTACGAGCGGTGGCCGCGGGCCGTCCCGGAGCGGCAGTCGGCCGGAGCCGCCCGGCCTGCCTGAGCCGGCCGCCTGCCGTGAACCGCGCGGGCCGGAGACAGATAGCTGCCCGGGCTGTGACCGCCCGGGCTGTGCCGCCGGGCCTGTGACCGCCCGGGCTGTGCCGCCCGGCCTGCGCCGCCGGGCCTGTGCTGCCGGGCCGGAGGTGCCCGCCCGGCCTTACCGCCCGCCCGGCCGGGTGGCCCAGGCGGTCTGAGCCGGTCGCCCGCCCGTCCCTCGGTGATGGCCGCCGGCCGGTCCGGGGTGGTCCGGTGACGGTCCGGCGCTCGTCACCGGACCACCGGTGGCGGCCGGCGCTCGCCACCCGCCCCGCCCGCTCCGGCGCGGGCGCGCCCGGGACAGGGCGGGCGCGGTCAGGGCGCCAGGACGTCCAGTTCCGCCATCGCTCCGGTGGTGATCTCCCGGGTGAACCGCTCGGCCGCCGCGGCGTCCCGTGCCCGTACCGCCTCGGCGACCCGGACGTGCAGGGTGACCGCCGCCGGGTCGGGGTCGGTGAACATCACCTGGTGTTCGGTACGGCCGGTCAGGACCTCGGCGACCACGTCACCGAGCCGGGCGAACATCTCGTTGCCGGAGGCCCGGAGGATCACCCGGTGGAACGCGATGTCGTGCACCAGATAGGCGTCGAGCTGCTGGCCGCGTGAGGTGGCCACCATGCCCAGCGCGTGCTCGGTGAGCTCCGCGCAGTGCAGGGGCGTGGCCAGTTCGGCGGCGAGGGCGGCGGCCACCGGCTCGACCGCGGAGCGCAGCACGGTCAGCGACCGCAGCTGGCGCGGCCGGTCGCGGCCGGCCAGCCGCCACCGGATGACCTGCGGGTCGAAGACGTTCCACTCCTCCGGCGGGCGCACGGTCACGCCGACCCGCCGCCGGGACTCCACCAGGTGCATGGACTCCAGTACCCGCACGGCCTCCCGGACCACGGTCCGGGACACCTCGAAGCGCTCCTCCAGCTCATCGGTGCGCAGCACCGTGCCCGGGGGGTGGTCGCCCGCCGTGATCGCCGGGCCCAGGGAGGCCAGCAGTCGCGCGTGCAGTCCGCGCGCGCTCCCCTCCGGCGCGGTGCGCGCGGGCCCCCCGGCGTCCTCGGTCCGCTCCGCGGCGCTCTCGGCCCGCCCTCCGCCCCGGTTGTCCATGGCTGTCAGCCTACGTGGCCCACCCTGGGCAATTAAGTATGACTTTTAAGTCACAGGCTCTTGAATACGTCGTACCAGTGGGGTTGAGTGTGCCCGGCGCGAGGTCGACGGGGACCCGCTCCGGCGAGACAGCGAGGTGTTCCATGCATGCCACCGGGGTCATCGTCGTCATGGGGGTGTCCGGCACGGGCAAGTCCACGGTCGGCGAGCTGCTGGCGGCCGAACTCGGCGTCCCGTACGCCGAGGCCGACGACTTCCACTCCCCGGCCAGCATCGCCAAGATGTCCGCCGGGACCCCGCTCGACGACGCCGACCGGCTGCCCTGGCTGGACGCCATCGGCAGGTGGGCCCGGGAGCACCGGGACGGCGGGGTGGTCAGCTGCTCCGCGCTCAAGCGTGGCTACCGGGACCGGCTGCGCGCCGCCGCTCCCGGCCTGTTCTTCCTCCATCTCACCGGCGACCGGGCGCTCGTCGCCGAACGGATGGAGGCCCGCAGGGGCCACTTCATGAGCAGCGCGCTGCTGGACTCGCAGCTCGCCACCCTCGAACCCCTCCAGCCGGACGAGACCGGCCTGGCGCTCGACATCGCGCCGGAGCCGGAGGTCATCACCGAACGGGCCGTCGCCGCCCTGCGGACGCCGCGCCGCGGCTAGCGGGCCGCACACCGCCGGCCCCCACCTGGAAGTGAGTGGAATCGCCGTGACACATCTCAGAGTCGAGATGCTGGCAGCGGACCCCGTCGAACCGATCACCTCGGCGGGTCACGCACAGCTGGGCATCGCGGTCCTCGTCGGGATCGCCGTACTCGTCCTCCTCATCAGCAAGTTCAAGCTGCACGCCTTCCTGTCGCTGACCGTCGGCTCGCTGGTGCTCGGCGCCGCCGCCGGCGCCGCGCCGGCCAAGGTGATCACCAGCTTCACCACGGGCCTGGGAGCCACGGTCGCGGGTGTCGGTGTGCTCATCGCGCTCGGGGCCATCCTCGGCAAACTGCTCGCCGACTCCGGCGGCGCGGACCAGATCGTCGACACCATCCTGGCCAAGGCGAACGACCGCACCATGCCCTGGGCGATGGCGCTGATCGCCGGCATCATCGGGCTGCCGCTCTTCTTCGAGGTCGGCATCGTGCTGCTGATCCCGGTGGTGCTGCTGGTCGCCAAGCGCGGCAACTACTCGCTGATGCGCATCGGGATACCGGCGCTGGCCGGCCTCTCCGTGATGCACGGTCTGGTGCCGCCGCACCCCGGCCCGCTCGCCGCCATCGACGCGGTCGACGCCGACCTGGGCGTCACCCTCGCGCTCGGGGTGCTGATCGCGGTGCCCACCGTCGTCATCGCCGGTCCGGTCTTCTCCCGGTACGCGGCCCGCTGGGTCGACATCACCCCGCCGGACGCGATGATCGCGCCGCGCCCGTCGGAGGACCTCCGGCGCCGGCCCAGCTTCCTGGCCACCGTCTGCACCGTGCTGCTGCCGGTCGTCCTGATGCTCGCCAAGGCGCTGGTCGAGATAGCCGTGGACGATCCGGACAACCCTCTGCAGCGGGTCACCGACGTCATCGGCGCGCCGATCATCGCCCTGCTGGCGGCCGTGCTGCTGGGGCTGTTCACCCTGGGCCGGGCGGCGGGCCTGGACCGGGACCGGATCGCCCGGACCGTGGACGGCTCGCTCGCCCCGATCGCCGGCATCCTGCTGATCGTCGGCGCCGGCGGCGGCTTCAAGCAGACCCTGATCGACATCGGCGTCGGCCGGATGATCCTGGACTTCTCCGAGGACTGGAACGTCTCCGCGCTGCTGCTCGCCTGGCTCATCGCGGTCGCCATCCGGCTGGCGACGGGCTCCGCCACGGTCGCGACGATCTCCGCCGCGGGGCTCGTCGCCCCGCTCGCCGCCGACATGAGCACCACCCACACCGCGCTGCTGGTGCTGGCCATCGGGGCCGGCTCGCTCTTCTTCAGCCACGTCAACGACGCGGGCTTCTGGCTGGTGAAGGAGTACTTCGGGATGAGCGTCGGGCAGACGGTGAAGACCTGGTCGGTGATGGAGACCGTGATCTCGGTGGTCTCGCTCGGCTTCATCCTGCTGCTGTCGCTGATCATCTAGCCGCCGGCGAGCCCGCGTCGCGCCGTACGCCCCCGGCCGCCCGACACCGGGCCGGCCGGGGGCGCGCGCCTGCCCACATATCGGACAATGAGAGGTTACGCTGAGGTAACTAGCCCCTACGGTGAGCCAGAACGATCGGGGGTAACGATGGCAGCGGAGCGCCCCTTCGAGGCATCCCGGCCCTTCGGCGACGATCAGATCCAGCCCCATCGACATCGGCACCGCCCCCACCACGTGGTGATCAGCGGCGGTTCGGTGGTGAAAGTGGTCGGCGGTGCCGAGGCCCCGCTGCCACCGCCGGGCCCGCAGGTGCCGGATCCCCGGGTGTCCGAGCGGGAGCCGGAGGATCCGGCCGACCGGCGGCAGACCTTCTTCTTCGACTTCCTCGGCCAGGCCCTCGGGCAGGCCCGGACCTCCTTCCGGCTGAGCGCCCTGTTCATGTCGGCGGGCGCGGTGCTGGTACTGGTCGGCGGTGCCCTGGCACTGGCCGGAGCCAATGATCCGAACGCCGGTTACCTGCCGGTGCTGACCAGCCTGGCCGGCGCGGTGATCACCAGCTGCGGGGGCGCGTTCGCGCTGCACGCCAACCGCGCGCGCCGCCATCTGACCGCGCAGGCCGAGCGGGTGCACGAGGGCATGCGGGCCGACCTCACGCTGGGCCAGACACTCGGTCTCATCGACCGGGTGGACGATCCGGACCTGCGGGACCGGCTGAAGTCGGTCGCCGCGCTCCGGGCGCTCGGCCTCGGCCCGGACCCGGACACGGTGGCCAGCCGGCTGCTGCCGCTGATCGGCGAGGGCGGCCCGTTCGGCGCGGCGGACCGGCCCGGCGGCGCGCTGGAACCCGGCGGCCCGGCCGCCACCGACCCGCGGAAGCGGTGAGCCGGGCGCGGTGGCACGCGAACGGTGCGGTGTGCGGGTGCGGCGGGCGCGGGGAGCCGGGCGGGATGCCGCGGACGGGGTGACGCGGGCGCGGGGATGCCGCGCCCGCCCGTGTCACCTGGCCGTCTTCTTCTTGATCTTGCGTTGGACGGCGCGGGCCCGCTTGGCCACCCGGCGGACCGTCTCGTTGCGCGGGATGAACCCCAGTTGGGACGGCATCGCCCCGGGCAGCGCGAGCGCCGTCAGCCGGCGGCGCTTGAAGTAGCGCCAGGTGTGGTCGTCCAGGTTGAGGGCGAGATAGCGCTCCGCGGCCGGCCGCAACTGCGGGTAGAGCTGCGCCTGCATGGCGAATCCGACCGCGGTGACCAGACCGGTGAGGTCCTTGTCCCGCACCGCGCGCTCGCCGGCCGCCGGCGTCCAGGCGGTGACCGCCCGGCGGTCCGCCAGGTCCGGCAGCAGCGCGTCCACGATCGTCACCGGCACCCGGTTGCTGTTCTGGTACGGGGCGAGCCGCTCCAGCAGCAGGTCGGTGCCGGTCCGGGCGGCCGGCAGCCCGTAGAACGCGGTCGCGGTGAGCAGCGCGGTGGAGAAGCAACCGACCACCAGCGCCGGGCGCATCCGCTGGTACAGCACCTCGGCGAGGACCGGTGAATCCAGCACGGTCAGCGCCGCGCCCAGCTCCCCGGCCTCCTTCTCCAGCAGCCGCGACCAGCGGGCCGGGGCGGTCGGGTGCGGCTTGAAGACGATGTTGCGGTGGCCGAGCGCGTAGGCCCCGCGCAACATCCGGACGTGCAGCGCCTCCTCTTCCTCCGGCGTGAGGATGTTCAGCGCCGACAGGTACTGGCCGAGCAGCAGGGCGGGGCGCTCCGGCGACGAGCTGAGCGCCTCCAGGTCCGGGTCGGGCACCGCGTGCGACAGGTCGGTGAGCACCTTGGTGAAGACGTCGGTGGGCACGATCTCCGACTCGACGCCGAACTCGGTGAGCAGCAGCGGCGTGAGTCCGGGCACCAGGTCGAGGTGGAGCAGCCGGCGGACGCGGGTGCCGATCAGCGGGTCCAGCTTGTTGCGGGTCGGGCCGTAGCTCATCAGGCCGTCGGCGTAGACCTCCAGGGCGGCGTCCGGGAAGAGCCGGGCGAGGGCCAGCGCCGGGTCGACCTGGATGGATTCCAGGACGAGTTCTATCCGGTCGTCGCCCAGCCCCCACAGCAGGCGCAGGTACCGCTCCCACAGCGGCACGTCGTTGCCGCGCGGCGACCAGCCGCCCGGGTGGAACGGCCGGATCGTCTCGTTCCAGGACAGCACCCGGTCGAACCGGTCGCGCAGCTGGTCGAAGCCGGCCATCTGGTCCAGCGACGGGGCGGTCTCCGGGACCGCGGCGTTGTTGCTGATCAGCAGCAGCCTGCGGTCGGCGGGGGCGAACAGGTCCGCGTCCAGGGCGGCGGCCAGGGTGGCCGCGCCGTACAGCGTGGAGGCGAAGAAGATCTGGGTGCGCTTGCGGGCGCCGGGCGCGGGCATCAGGCCGCCACCTCTCCGGCCACGGGGCGGCGGCGGACCCGCCGGAGCCGTGCGGCACGCTCGTAGTCCATGGAGTCCAGGGCTTCCTTGAGGACGTCCTGCGGCATGCGTTTCATGGCGGCCGCACTCATGGTGCGCAGCTTACGGGCCACGGCGGGTTCGAATCGGTCGATGTTGCCGAGGTGATGAGAAATGATGGCGCAATAAGTGCGGACTGCTTTCGGAAGCAGTTTCCCGGCTTCCGCATCGCGCGCGGTTTCTTCAATTACCTGATCGAATGCGCGGATGAAGTCGAGCTGGCGCACATCCCCGATCTGGGTGAGCGAGGTGGTCACCCCGCGCCGGTAGAAGACGCCGAGGAGTCCGACCACCGCGAAGGACCGCGCCTCGCGGTGCAGCCGCCAGATCCACGGGCGGTCCTCCGCGGTGCGCAGCCCGTGCGTGAAGTGCAGCAGCCCCTGGTCGGCCAGGCGCCGGTGGTAGATCCCGGCCCAGGCGAAGGCGTAGTCCACCGAGGTGGAGCGGTCGGCGGGGAGGATGGCGCCACGCGGGTCGAGCACCTCGTTGCGGCGGCCCACCGGCACCCGGTGGACGCTCCGGCCGCGGTTGGTGCACTGCACATGGTCGGTGCGCAGGAAGTCGACGCCCAACTCCTCGATCGCGTCGAGCAGTTGCTCGTAGTACCCGGGGGCGAGCCAGTCGTCCCCGTCGAGGAAGGTCAGGTATTCGCCGTTCGCCGCGTCCAGCCCCGTGTTGCGGGCGGTGGCGAGCCCCCCGTTCTTCTCGTGCCGGACCAGTACGGCCCCCGGCAGCTCGCGCTCGGCGCGCTCCAGGATCTCCGGCGTCCCGTCGGCCGAGCAGTCGTCGACGAGGATGAATTCGAAGTCGTCGCGCGCGTTCGCGCGCAGACTTCGCAGGGTGTCAGGGGCATAGGTCTGCACGTTGTAGAACGGCACGATGACGGAGAGCTTAACCACTCGGGTGACGCTAGGTCTCCGTCTGGCATTCGTCTTGACCTCCGGTGTACTTAAAGGTGAACGAAGAACGACGGAATGGTTAACCTGCCGCTCCGGCCTGCCGATTCTCCAATCGTCGACGTTCTGTTAACCGTTTGTTGCACCTGCGTTGGGCCCTCACTAGGAATCGCTTCCTACCGTCGGCGACGTGCCCACTCGTACCGACTCCCCGCTTTCCCCGCTGCGCGCCGCCGTGCTGGCCGACTCCGACACCCGGTGGAAGTGGGGCGCGCTCACCGCGCACCGTCTCCTCTCCGGCGCCTCGGACCCCCGGCGCGACGCGGCCGCGGCCGGCCGGGAGGTCGCGCTCCACGGCTACCTGCTGCGCGGCCGGGCGACGCCGACGGTCCGCCAGCTCGCCGAGGTGGGGGTGACCGCCCAGGCGATGCGCGAGGTCACGGGCACCGAGTTCGTCACCGCGGTGGACCGCGGGAAGTACGACGTGCTGGTGGTGTCCTGCGTCGGCGGCGCCGTCCAGGCGATCCTGCACGGACTCGCCCGCGCCTGGGAGGGCGCCGACCGCCGCCCCGTCGTCGTCACCGGCTACGTCGGCGTGGTCTACGAGAAGCTCGCCGACGGCCTGCTGCTGCGGCACGGCGCGGACGTGGTGCTCGCCAACTCCCGCCACGACGCCGACCGGTTCCGGGACGTCTACACCGGCGTCGGCGCCTCCCCGGACAGCGTGGTCGAGTGCGCCCTGCCCTTCCTGGGCGGCGCCCCGTACGACGGGACGGCCCGCCGCGCCCGCCGCTACCGGGGCGGCACGGTGGTCTTCGCCGTCCAGCCGTCGGTCCCCGACAACCGCGCCGACCGCACCTACCTGCTGCGCCGGGCCGTCGAGCACGCCCGCCGCCACCCCGACCGGGAAGTGCTGGTGAAGCTGCGCAGCAAGCCCGGCGAGCACACCACGCACATCGAGGAGCTGCCGTACCAGAAGCTGGTGGCCAGGCTCGACGGCGGCACCCCGGCCAACTTCCGCCTCGCCTACGGCAACATGGGCGAGGTCCTGGACACCACCGACCTGCTGGTGACGGTCAGCTCCACGGCCGCCCTGGAGTCCCTGCACCGGGGCATCCCGACCGCCGTCCTCACCGACCTCGGCGTCCGTGAAGTGCTCGGCAACCACCACTTCCTCGGCTCCGGCTGCCTCGCCTCCTGGGACGAGATCGACGCCGGCTACCTGCCCGAGCCCGACCCGGCCTGGACCGCCCGGCAGGGCGTGGCCGTCGGCGACGCCTACCGCACCGCGTTCGACGCCGCCCGGGCCCGGGTCGCCGAACTCGCCGCGGCCGACCGGCTGCCACCGCTGTCCCCCTACTACACACCCGTCACCGCGCCCGGCTACCTGCCCCGCATCCTCGGCCGCTACGGCTTCCAGCCCGACGGCACCCCGCGGCCGGGCACCACCGCCGACGGGGCCGCCGAGGCCGGCGGTCTGCGGCGGGTGGTCCGCAACACCATGCGGGAAGCGGCGCGCGGCGCGTACCGGCACGGCGTACAGCGCGTGGCCCCGGTGATCCGCCGTATGGGGGAGCTGTGACCGGCCACCGCCACCCGCCGCCGGGCCGCCGCGACATCCGGCCGGGCCGCCGCACCACCCCGCAAGAAGGCCTCCGCGCCGCGCCCGCCCAGGGCGCACCACGGAGCGCCGCCGTCACCGGCCGGACCCGGGAGGCGCCGTGAGCGCCCCGGACGGCATCGAAGGAGCCGCAATGCCTGCCACCACCGAGCGGCGCGTGGTCGCCGTGATCCCCGCCCGCGGCGGATCGAAGGGCGTGCCCGCCAAGAACCTCGCCGCCGTCGGGGGCGTCCCGCTGGTCGCCCGCGCGGTCCGCGAGTGCCGCGCCGCCCGCCTGGTGACGGACGTGATCGTCTCCACCGACGACGCCGGGATCGCCGCCGCCGCCCGCGGCGCGGGCGCCGAGGTGGTCCAGCGCCCCTCCGGCATCGCGGGCGACACCGCCACCAGCGAGGCCGCCGTCCTGCACGCGCTGGACGCCTTCGAGGCCGAGCACCGGGTGTCCGCCGAGGTGGTGCTGCTGGTCCAGTGCACCAGCCCGTTCATCGTCCGGGAGGACGTCGACGGCGTGGTCGCCGCGATCGTCGAGGACGGCGCCGACAGCGCGCTGACCGTCGCCCCCTTCCACGGCTTCGTCTGGCGCGACGCCGCCGACGACGGCGGGTTCGGCACCCCGGCCCTGGCCACGGCCGGCACCGCCGCACCCGGCGACGGGTCCGGCCCGGCCGCGGAGGGTGCCGCGGCGGTGGGCGGCCCGGCCACCGCGCGCCCGGCGCCGGCCGGGCCCGGGGCCGAGGACGCCGCCGGGAGCAGCGGCTACGGCGTGAACCACGACAAGTCCTTCCGCCCGCGCCGCCAGGACCGCCCGCAGGACCTGCTGGAGACCGGCGCCGCCTACGCGATGCGGGTGGCCGGCTTCCGCACCGAGCGGCACCGCTTCTTCGGCCGCACCGCGCTGGTGCGCACCGACCCGGCGCGGGTGCTGGAGATCGACGACCCGCACGACCTGGCCCGGGCCCGCGCCCTGGCGCCGCTGCTGGACGCGCCCCCGGCCTTCGCCGCGGGCACCCCCGGGCGGCCCGGCACCCTCTCCGGGTTCTTCCCCGCCCACCTCCCCACCCGCGACGACGTCGACGCGGTGGTCATCGACTTCGACGGCACCCAGACCGACGACAGGGTGCTGATCGACTCCGAAGGACGCGAACTCGTCGCCGTGCACCGCGGCGACGGGCTCGGGATCGCCGCGCTGCGCCGGGCCGGGCTGCCGCTGCTGATCCTGTCCACGGAGCAGAACCCGGTCGTCGCCGCCCGCGCACGGAAGCTCGCCATCCCCGTGCTGCACGGCATCGACCGCAAGGATCTCGCACTGAAGCAGTGGTGCGAGGAACAGGGCATCGCTCCCGAGCGCGTGCTCTATGTCGGAAACGACGTCAACGATCTGTCGTGCTTCGACGTGGTCGGTTGGCCGGTAGCGGTGGCCTCCGCGCACGACGTCGTGCGCGGTGCCGCCCGAGCGGTGACCTCCACACCCGGAGGACACGGGGCGATCCGCGAGATCGCCACCTGGCTCCTCGGAAAGGAACTCTCCTAGCCGACCCCCGGGGGCGACGGGCCCGGCGCCACCCGCCGGCTCCGCCCGGCCCCGCCGGTCCCCGCCGCCCCGCCCCGGTGGACGCCTTCCCCGTCCGCCGGACCGGCGTCGCGCAGCGAGGCCGCAGCCCAATCGACTGATGTTTCGCCCCGGTCCATCCGCACGACCGGGACTTCCCGAAAGGTTTCACGTGAGCTCCAACAACCGCCTCCGCACCCTCGGCGACAAGATCGTCGGCCCCGGCCACCCGGTCTACGTCACCGGCGAGATCGGCATCAACCACAACGGCGACCTGGAGAACGCGTTCAAGCTGATCGACGTGGCCGCCGACGCCGGCTGTGACGCGGTCAAGTTCCAGAAGCGCACCCCGGAGATCTGCACCCCGCGCGACCAGTGGGACATCGAGCGCGACACCCCGTGGGGCCGGATGACCTACATCGACTACCGCCACCGCGTCGAGTTCGGCGAGGACGAGTACCGGCAGATCGACGAGCACTGCAAGAAGCGCGGCATCGCCTGGTTCGCCTCCCCGTGGGACACCGAGGCCGTCGCCTTCCTGGAGAAGTTCGACCTGCCGGCCCACAAGGTGGCCTCCGCCTCGCTCACCGACGACGAGCTGCTGCGCGCCCTGCGCGCCACCGGCCGCACCGTCATCCTGTCGACCGGCATGTCCACCCCGAAGCAGATCCGGCACGCGGTGGAGGTGCTGGGCAGCGAGAACATCCTGCTCTGCCACGCCACGTCGACCTACCCGGCCAAGGCCGAGGAGCTGAACCTGCGGGTCATCAACACCCTGCAGGGCGAGTACCCCAACGTGCCGATCGGCTACTCCGGCCACGAGACGGGTCTGCAGACCTCCCTGGCGGCCGTCGCCCTCGGCGCGGTCTTCGTCGAGCGCCACATCACCCTGGACCGCGCCATGTGGGGCTCGGACCAGGCCGCCTCCGTCGAGCCGCAGGGCCTGGAGCGGCTGGTCCGCGACATCCGCGTGATCGAGGAGTCGCTGGGCGACGGCGTGAAGAAGGTGTACGACAGCGAGCTCGGCCCGATGAAGAAGCTGCGCCGGGTGGCGGGCGTGGTCGCCGAGGCCGGCGACCGCGAGACCGCCGGCGTCTGACGTCCCGGCAGTCCCTGACGATCCCTCGTAGGCAGGTCACTCACTGGTGGACACGACACCGGCCGGGCCGTCCGGCGGCCCTCCGTCACCGGAAGCGGCGGGCACTCCCGTGCGCCGCTTCCGGGCCCTGCCGCAGGGCGCGGCGCGGCAGCCCGAGACGCTCGCCTTCGTGGAGAGCCCGGTCCAGCTGCTGAACGTCCTGGAGTGGGCCTGCGCCGACGCCCTGCGGTGGGCGGCGCAGGCACCGCCGGACGGGGGCGGGTTGGGGCCCGTGCCCGCGGCGGACCCGCCGACCGGGGCGCCGGCGGCGTCCGGGCCCGGGCACCGGTCCGGTCCCGGAGCGGGCCCGGCCGGACACCCGTACCACCCGCCCGGAGGCGGGGCCCGGGGCGCGGCGGCGCCGCGGGCCCTGCCGCCGGACGGCCCCGGAGCCGCCCGGGGGAGCGGCGCCGCGGCCCCGGCGCTGCCCGGCCCCGCCGAGCCCCCGGTGCTCACCGGCGCGGTGGACCGGCTGACCGTCGTGGTGCTGTCGCCGCACGACCCGATGACCCGCGGACAGCTGCGCCGGATGGCCGACCTCGCCCGCGACGAGGGCGTCACGGTCCGCTGGGAGGACGCGCGCGGTGGGGCGGGCGCCCCGCTGCGCACCATCGGCGGGCTCTCCGCGCCGCTGCGGCGGGCCGAGCGGATCGTCATCGGCGACCCGTTCTCCCGGTACGTGCAGCTGCTGCTGACCCTGACCCGGGCCCGCGACCTGATCGTGGTGGACGACGGCACGGCCACCATGGAGTTCATCTCCCAGCTGGCCAAGGGCGAGCCCCTGGTGCGCTGGCACCGGCGCGGCACCGCCCGGGGGGCGCGCGACGTGGTGTTCGCGCCCGTCTCCGCTTCAGCGCGCCGCAAACTGACGCCCGCCGCCGACCGTCGCGTCGAGGTGTTCAGCTCGATGCCGGTGGAAGCCCCGCCGGGCGTCACCGTCACCGCCAACGAGTTCATCTGGACCCGCACCCGGTTCGGCCCGCCCCGCCTCACCGGGGGCACCGACCTGGTCGGCACCTCCCTGGTGGAGACCGGTGTGGTGGACCCGGACCGCTACCTGGAGGCGGTGGCCGCGCTGGCCCGCACGCACGGCGCCACCCGCTACTTCGCGCACCGCAAGGAGAGCACCGACAAGCTGCACCGGGTGACCAGCGAACTCGGCCTGGAGGTGGTCCGCCCCGAGCTGCCGCTGGAGCTGATCGCCCGGCGCGGCCCGATCGGCAACACCATCCTGAGCTTCCCCTCCACCGTGGTGCACACCCTGCCGCTGGCGCTCACCGGCACCGGCGTGCGGGTCGCCGTCTGCGACATCGACCCGGCCTGGCTGACCAGCGGCGCGTCGCCGCGCGCCCAGGGCTTCCTGTCCGGGGTCACCGGCAGCGCGCGGGACGTGCAGCGGCTGCCGTCCACCCCGCTCGGCACGCCCTCCTGAACCGCCCGCCGGCCCGGCCGACCGATCCGGCCGCCCGGCCCGGGGCGCCGCCCGCCCGGGCGCGCCCCGTGTCCGGTACCCGCGGTCCGGGTCCACCGCCCGCACCGGCCCGGTCCATCGCCCACACCGGGCCGGTCCAGCACCGGGTCGGTCCGGCACCGGTCCGGCCCGCCGCCCGCACCGGCCCGGGGGCGCGGCACCCGCGCCCGGGCCCGACGGGCTGCTCGCGGCGGACCACGCGCCGGTCCGCGCCCCCGGCACGGTCCCGCGGCCCGTCCGGAACGGACCCGCACCCCCTCCGGCACGGGTTCCGCGCCCGTCTCGCACGGCCGGCCGTCTCACGTGGTGAGAAGCGCTCCGGAAGGCGGAATCTCTTCCGTCCCTTCCCAGTTGGCGAAAGAAAGCGCTGTTATACCCCCTGACTAGGGAGATCATGCGCAGTCGGCCCCGGTATCCGTCCCCTATGGGGCTGAAATTTGGATGATCGGCCCCCGGACGCCCCGTCCGTCGGCATACGCTTCATCAGGTGAACCACGTGATGTCCCCCGAGACCGGGCTGTCCGCCGCCGACGCCACCGTGGGAGCGGAAACGGCCGGCACCCTGCCTGACGGGTTGCGCACCGAACTCATCGCCTTCCGGCGCGACTTGCACATGCACCCCGAGCTGGGCAACAGCGAGTTCCGGACCACCGCCGCGATCAAGGCGAGACTGGAGAAGGCCGGCCTCAGCCCCCGGGTGCTGCCCGCCGGCACCGGCCTGGTCTGCGACATCGGCGCCCCGGTCCCGGGACGCGCCGCGCTGGCGCTGCGCGCGGACATCGACGCCCTGCCGATCCCCGACGTCAAGACCGTGCCGTACCGCTCGACGGTGCCGGACCGGGCGCACGCCTGCGGCCACGACGTGCACACCACCGTGGTGCTCGGGGCCGGGCTGGTGCTCGCCGCACTGGCGCGCGAGGGCCGGCTGCCGCAGCCGGTGCGGCTGCTGTTCCAGCCCGCCGAGGAGGTGCTGCCGGGCGGTGCGGCGGACGCCGTGGAGGCGGGCGTGCTGGACGGCGTCGGGCGGATCCTGGCGGTGCACTGCGACCCGCGGGTGGACGTGGGCCGGATCGGGCTGCGCACCGGGCCGATCACCTCCGCCTGCGACCGGCTGGAGGTCGTGCTGGCCGGGGCGGGCGGCCACACCGCCCGCCCGCACCTGACCACCGACCTGGTCACCGCCGCCGCCAGGGTGGCCACCGACGTGCCCGCGCTGCTCTCCCGCCGGGTGGACACCCGCTCCGGGCTCGCCGTCACCTGGGGACGGCTGGAGACCGGGCACGCCTGCAACGTGATCCCGCAGCACGCCGAGCTGGCCGGCACGGTGCGCTGCCTGGACCTGCCCGCCTGGCACGAGGCCCCGGACCTGGTGCACGCCGCGGTCGACGAGGTGGCCACCCTGTACGGGGCCAAGTCGGAGATCACCTACGTCCGCGGGGTGCCGCCGGTGGTGAACGAGGAGTCCTCGGTGGACCTACTGCGCCGGGCGATGACGGCCCGCCGCGGCCCGGCCGCCGTGGAGGGCACCGAGCAGAGCCTGGGCGGGGAGGACTTCTCCTGGTACCTGGAGCACGTGCCGGGCGCGATGGCCCGGCTGGGGGTCCGGCGGGTGGGAGACACCGCCCGCCGGGACCTGCACCGTGGTGATTTCGATGTGGACGAGGGGGCGATCAAGGTTGGGGTGGAGCTGTTCACCGCGGCGGCTTTGCTCGATTGACACGTTCCGTAAGCCAGTCGGTCAAGTCAGGTTCGCGACGATCCGATAACGGCTTCGAAGCACCCCTTTATCTGACATCTACGCGCGTTACGATGCGGCGAAACCAGCGCCAAAGGAGGCGCTTCAAGCCGAAGGGGACCCCTCGTGCGCCGGGTATCCAAGATCACTGTCGCGGGCATCGCCACCGCGGCTCTCGCTTTCACCGTCACCGCCTGTGGCAGCAGCTCCGAGGAGGGCGGCAAGGACAAGGGCGTCGGCCTCGCCTATGACGTCGGCGGCCGTGGTGACCACTCCTTCAACGACTCCGCCGCGAAGGGCTACGACAAGGCCCTCAAGGAGTTCGACATCAAGGGCAAGGAGCTCACCGCCAAGGACGGTGACACCGAGGCCGACCGCTACGACAAGCTCGCCAGCCTGGCCGAGGCCGGCTACAACCCGGTCATCGGCGTCGGCTACGCCTGGACCCCCGCGATGCAGAAGATCGCCAAGGACGACAAGTTCAAGGACACCACCTTCGGCATCGTCGACTCGGTGGTCGAGGCCAAGAACGTCGCCTCCATCGTCTTCACCGAGCAGGAGAGCTCCTACCTGGCCGGCGTCGCGGCGGGCCTGAAGACCAAGACCGACAAGGTCGGCTTCATCGGCGGCACCGACAGCGCGCTGATCAAGAAGTTCGCGGGCGGCTTCGAGCAGGGCCTGAAGGCGGTCAACCCCAAGGCGAGCCTGGACGTGCAGTGGGTCGTCGTGGGTGACGCCCGCGGCTTCGGCATGCCGGACCGCGGCAAGGCCATCGCCCAGGGCATGCTGTCCAAGGACATCGACGTGATCTACTCGGCGGCCGGTTCCTCCGGCGCCGGCGCCATCGAGGCGACCGCGGCCAAGAAGGGCACCTGGTCGATCGGTGTCGACGGCGACCAGTACTACTCCAAGGGCCTGGTGGACTACAAGCACACCATCCTGACCTCGGCGCTGAAGAACGTGGACGGCGGCGTCTACGACCTGGTCAAGTCCGTCCAGGACGGCAAGCCGCTGACCGGCGTGCAGCCGTACTCCCTCGCCGAGGGCGGCGTGGGCCTGTCCTACTCCGGTGGCTTCCTGGACGACATCAAGCCGAAGATCGAAGAGGCCAAGAAGAAGATCATCGACGGTGACATCAAGGTGGTCGACACCTACAAGGGCTGACCGGTCAGGCCGCCGGGGCCCGCACGCCCCGGCGGCCGCCGGCCGCCGTTGACGACGGACCTGGGGGATGGCTGAACCGTCCGCCCGGGTCCGTCGCGTCCTCCCACCCGCCCCATCCCCCCAGGAGAGCGCCATCAAAGCCGCCAGCGCCCCTCAAGGCGAGCCCTCCGCCGACGCCCCAGGAGACGTCGCCGTAGAGCTCCGCGGAATCACCAAGCGGTTCCCCGGAGTCGTCGCCAACCACGACATCGACATCACCGTGCGCCGCGGGACCGTGCATGCCCTCGTGGGCGAGAACGGCGCCGGCAAGTCGACCCTGATGAAGATCCTCTACGGGATGCAGCGTCCCGACGAGGGCACCATCGCCATCGACGGCCACACGGTGGAGCTGCACACGCCCGCCGACGCCATCACGCGCGGTGTCGGCATGGTGCACCAGCACTTCATGCTCGCCGACAACTTCACCGTGCTGGAGAACGTCGTCCTCGGCGCCGAGAAGCTGTACGGCATCGGCGCCAAGGCCCGGGCGAAGATCCTGGAGATCTCCGACGCCTACGGCCTCGGCGTGCGGCCCGACGCCCTGGTGGAGGACCTCGGCGTCGCCGACCGGCAGCGGGTGGAGATCCTCAAGGTCCTCTACCGCGGGGCGCGCACCCTGATCCTGGACGAGCCGACCGCGGTGCTGGTCCCGCAGGAGGTCGACGCGCTCTTCGACAACCTCCGCGAGCTCAAGTCCGAGGGCCTGACCGTCATCTTCATCTCCCACAAGCTGGGCGAGGTGCTCTCGGTCGCCGACGACATCACCGTCATCCGGCGCGGCACCACGGTGGCCTCGGTCGTCCCGTCCGAGACCAACCCCAAGCAGCTGGCCGAGCTGATGGTCGGCAGCGAACTGCCGTCGCCGGAGACCCGCGAGTCCACCGTCACCGACACCCCGATGCTCACCGTCTCCGGTCTGCACCTGACCGCGCTGGACGTGGACGGCGTGGAGCGCGCGGTACTCGACCAGATCAGCTTCACCATCCGCAAGGGCGAGGTGCTGGGCATCGCCGGCGTCGAGGGCAACGGCCAGGCCGAACTGGTCGAGGCCATCATGGGCATGCGCGCCCCGGACGCCGGGACCGTCACCCTGGACGGCGCCGACATCAGCCGCACCCCCACCCGCAAGCGGCGCGAGGGCGGCATCGGCTACATCCCCGAGGACCGCCACCGGCACGGCCTGCTGCTGGATGCGCCGCTGTGGGAGAACCGCATCCTCGGCCACGTCACCGAGCGGCCCAACAGCCGGCGCGGCCTGCTGGACCCGTCCGCCGCGCGCCGCGACACCGAGCGGATCGTCACCGAGTACGACGTCCGCACCCCCGGTATCGAGGTCACCGCGGCCTCGCTCTCCGGCGGCAACCAGCAGAAGCTGATCGTCGGCCGCGAGATGAGCCACGCCCCCAAGCTGCTGATCGCCGCGCACCCGACGCGCGGCGTGGACGTCGGCGCCCAGGCACAGATC
Source organism: Streptomyces sp. NPDC018031 (assembly GCF_044327625.1). NCBI lineage: Bacteria > Bacillati > Actinomycetota > Actinomycetes > Kitasatosporales > Streptomycetaceae > Streptomyces > Streptomyces sp. NPDC018031. The sequence continues at coordinate 37,643 of NZ_JBIRFT010000006.1, read as the reverse complement.
TGGGACCAGATCCGCGAGGCGCGCCGCGAGGGGCTCGCCGTGCTGCTGATCTCCGCCGACCTGGACGAGCTGATCGGCCTGTCCGACACCCTGCGCGTCATGTACCGCGGCCACCTGGTCGCCGACGCCGACCCCGCCACGATCACCCCGGAGGAGCTGGGCTCGGCCATGACCGGCGCGGCTTCCGGCCACCTCGAGCACCCCGCCGACGACGCGTCGCAGCACGCGTCCGGCGACGGCGCCCGGGACGCTGGGGGAGAGGACCGATGACAACAACTCCACAGGCCAAGAGCCGAGGTACCAGCTCCGCGCTGAAGCGGATCGACAAGGAGCGGGTGCTCCTGGCGGTCGCGGCCCCCGTGCTCGCGCTCGCCGGCGCCTTCCTGCTGACCGCACTGGTGCTGGTGGCGACCGGCAAGCAGCCGTTCGACGCCTTCAGCATCATGTTCGACTACGGACTCAAGTCCGACAGCCAGGTCTACATCCTCAACAAGGCCACCGGGTTCTTCCTGTCCGGCCTCGCGGTCGCCATCGGCTTCCGGATGAACCTGTTCAACATCGGCGTCGACGGCCAGTACCGGCTGGCGGCGTTCTTCGCCGCGGTGGTCGGCGGCGCCCTCACGCTGCCCGGCGTGATCCAGATCCCGCTGATCATCCTGGTCGCCATGCTGGTGGGTGCGGCCTGGGCCGCCATCGCCGGTCTGCTGAAGGTCTACCGGGGCGTCAGCGAGGTCATCAGCACCATCATGCTGAACGCGCTGACCGGCATCATCATCAGCTATCTGCTGGTGGACGACCGGCTCGGCGAGCTGGACAAGGACACCAACATCGTGGCCACCCCGCCGCTGCCGGACTCCAGCCACTTCTTCACCATCCCGGCCGGCGGCGACCTCGACCCGGTGTGGGGCTTCATCGTCGTCGCGGCCCTGGCCGGCGTCGGCTACTGGTTCCTGCTCGGCCGGACCCGCTTCGGCTTCGACCTGCGCGCGGTGGGCCGTTCCGAGTCCGCGGCCCAGGCCAGCGGCGTCAACGTCAAGCGCATGGTGCTCACCAGCATGCTGCTCTCCGGCGCGGTCGCCGGTCTGGTCGGCATGCCCACCCTGCTCAACGACTCCCACCAGTTCAGCAACAACTTCCCGGTCGGCGTCGGCTTCACCGGTATCGCCATCGCGCTGCTGGGCCGCAACAACCCGGTCGGCATCGCGCTGGCCGCGCTGCTGTGGGCCTTCCTGGAGCGCGGTGCCAACCGCCTGGAGTTCGAGGGCTACGACCGCGAGATCGTCGGCGTGATGCAGGGCGTCATCGTCCTGTGCGTGGTCATCTCGTACGAACTGGTCCGCCGCTACGGAACCAAGCGCCAGCAGCAGCGGGTCGGCGCCGAACTCGCCGCCCAAGCCCGTAAGAACGACGACTCGCAGGAGGTGACGGCGTGAGCACCGAGGCGACTCCCAAGACCGCCAACCTGGTCCGCTCCACGGCTGCGCCCGCACGGCTGTCCCTCGCCAAGGTGCTGCTGTTCATCGCGGCGGGACTGGTCCTGCTGTCGGTGGTGAGCGAGATCATCGCGGCCGTCGCCTCGGGGGACGAGGCGGCCTTCAACAGCATCACCTCCTCCGGGCAGATCACCGCCGCGCTCGCCATGGCGGTGCCCATCGGCCTCGCCGGCCTGGGCGGCCTGTGGGCCGAGCGGGCCGGTGTGGTCAACATCGGCCTCGAGGGCATGATGATCCTCGGCACCTTCTTCGGTGCCTGGGCCGGCTACCAGAGCAACCCGTGGGTCGGCGTCCTGGCGGGCGTGCTGGGCGGTGCGGTCGGCGGCCTGGTGCACGCCATCGCCACCGTCACCTTCGGCGTCGACCACATCGTCTCCGGTGTGGCGATCAACATCCTGGCGCTCGGCACCACCACCTACCTGGCCAAGCGCTGGTTCGGCCCGCTGGCCGAGGAGGGCGGCAGCCCCAAGCAGTCCCCGCAGGTCGACGAACTCCCGAGCTTCACCGTCCCCGGACTGTCCGACTGGCTGAAGGACATCGAGAACGAGCACAAGTTCTTCGTCTCGGACGTCGCCGGCATCCTCGGCGGTCTGGTCACCGACATCTCGGTGCTCACCCTGCTCGCCATCGGCCTGGTCGTCGGCACCTTCTTCGTGCTGTGGAAGTCCTCGTTCGGCCTGCGGCTGCGGTCCTGCGGTGAGAACCCGGTCGCCGCCGAGTCGCTGGGCGTCAACGTCTACCTGTACAAGTACGCGGCGGTCACCGTCTCCGGCGGCCTCGCCGGTCTCGGCGGTGTCTTCCTCGCGCTGGTCTCCTCGCACATCTACAACGAGGGCCAGACCGGTGGCCGTGGCTACATCGGCCTCGCCGCCATGCTCTTCGGCAACTGGCGTCCCGGCGGCCTCGCCATGGGCGCGGGCCTGTTCGGCTACTCCGACGCGCTCCAGCTGCGCGGCGGCGGCGACACCGTGCACGCCCTGCTGCTGCTCATCGCGATCTCGCTGACCCTGTTCGCGCTGTGGAAGGCGTACCGCAAGAGCATGCTCGCGGCCGCGGTCAGCGCCGCCGTCGCCGCCCTGGTGTTCCTCTGGTACTTCCTCACCGACACGGTGGACAACGTCCTGGTCGGCGCCACGCCGTACGTGGTGACGCTGCTGGTGATGGCCCTCGCCGCGCAACGGCTGCGGATGCCCAAGGCCGACGGCAAGCCGTACCGCAGGGGGCAGGGCAAGTGACCGGAGCCCCCATCGACTGGGAGGCGCTGCGCGTCCTGGCCCGGGACGCCATGTCCCGGGCCTACGCCCCGTACTCCGGCTTCCCGGTGGGCGCCGCCGCGCTGGTCGACGACGGCCGGACGGTGAGCGGCTGCAACGTGGAGAACGCCGCCTACGGGGTCGCGCTCTGCGCCGAGTGCGGCCTGATCTCCGAGCTGTTCGCCACCGGCGGCGGCAGGCTCACCGCCTTCACCTGCGTGGACCGGCACGGCGACGTGCTCATGCCGTGCGGCCGCTGCCGCCAGCTGCTGTGGGAGCACGGCGGCCCCGACCTCCAGGTGGAGACCACGGTGGGCATCCGCCCGCTGGCGGATCTGCTGCCGGATGCGTTCGGCCCGGAGGATCTGCGACGCTGAAACCGCGTACGCAGGCATCCGCCCGGCGGAACGGCGGGCGGCCCGTGACCCGGGCCGCCCCCGTCCGCCGGGCGGTTCGGCCCGGACCTCCACCCCGGATCTACCCGCGTCAACCCGCTCCATCAGAAAGGCTGCCCGCACCCCATGGACGCCATCTCCGTCATCCGCGCCAAGCGCGACGGCGGCCGCCTCACCGACGGCCAGATCGACTGGATCATCGACGCCTACACCCGTGGTGAGGTCGCCGACGAGCAGATGTCCGCCCTCGCCATGGCGATCTTCCTGAACGGCATGGACCGTTCGGAGATCGCCCGCTGGACCGCCGCGATGATCGCCTCCGGCGAGCGCATGGACTTCTCCGCGCTGCCCCGCCGCACCGCCGACAAGCACTCCACCGGAGGTGTCGGCGACAAGATCACCCTGCCGCTGGCGCCCCTCGTGGCGGCCTGCGGCGCCGCCGTGCCGCAGCTCTCCGGCCGCGGCCTGGGCCACACCGGCGGCACCCTCGACAAGCTGGAGTCCATCCCCGGCTGGCGGGCCCTGCTCTCCAACGACGAGATGATGGACGTCCTGACCGACGTCGGCTCGGTCATCTGCGCGGCCGGCGACGGCCTGGCGCCCGCCGACAAGAAGCTCTACGCGCTCCGCGACGTCACCGGCACCGTCGAGTCCATCCCGCTCATCGCCTCCTCGATCATGTCCAAGAAGATCGCCGAGGGCACCGGCGCGCTGGTCCTGGACGTCAAGGTCGGCTCCGGCGCGTTCATGAAGGACCTGGACGCCGCCCGGGAACTCGCCGCCACCATGGTCGGACTCGGCACCGACCACGGGGTGCGCACCGTCGCCCTGCTCACCGACATGTCCACCCCGCTCGGCCGCACCGCGGGCAACGCCCTGGAGGTCCGGGAGTCCGTCGAGGTGCTGGCCGGCGGCGGCCCGTCCGACGTGGTCGAGCTGACCCTGGCGCTGGCCCGCGAGATGCTCGACGCGGCCGGCCTCGGCGACGCGGACCCCGCCAAGGCGCTCGCCGACGGCTCCGCGATGGACCACTGGCGCCGCATGATCATCGCCCAGGGCGGTGACCCGGACGCCGCCCTCCCGGTCGCCCGCGAGCAGCACGTGGTCACCGCCGCCTCGTCCGGCGTCCTGGTCGGCCTGGACGCCTACGCGGTCGGCGTCGCCGCCTGGCGGCTGGGTGCCGGCCGGGCGCGCAAGGAGGACCCGGTGCAGGCCGGGGCGGGCATCGAACTGCACGCCAAGCCGGGCGAGCGGGTCACCGCGGGCCAGCCGCTGCTGACCCTGCACACCGACACCCCGGAGAAGTTCCCGTACGCGCTGGAGGCGCTGGACGGCCAGGTCCTGATCGCCCCCGAGGGGACCGCCTTCGAGCCGCGGCCCATCGTGCTGGACCGCATCGGCTGACCCGGCGGACCCCGCACGGGTGAACGGGACCGGTGGACCGCCACCGGTCCCGTTCGGCATGCCGGGGCCGGTGCCGCGCCGAGCGGGGAGACCAGGGCACCCCGGAGTCACCGGCCGCACCCGGGCGCTCCGCGCCGGCCGGGCCGCGCGGGGCCGTGCGCCCGGAAGAGCGCACACCCGGTCCGGCTCAGCGGCCGGTCAGCCGCGCCACCGCCACCGCGGGCCGCGCCGGGTGCGCGGCGCGGGCACTGCGCTCGGCCCGCGCGGCGCGGGTGCCGAGGAGGGTGATGCCGGCCGCGGCCAGCACCGCGGCCAGGCCCAGCGCCACGGTGCCGGGCCAGCCCAGGGCGTGGAAGGCGATCGCGCCCAGCGCGCCGCCCGCGCTGCTCCCCAGGTAGTACGCGGTCTGGTAGAGCGCCGACGCCTGGGCTCGGCCGGTCCGCGCGGTCCGGCTCACCGCGGCCGACGCCACCGCGTGGCCGGTGAAGAAGCCCGCGGTGATCAGCACCAGGCCCAGCAGCACGGCGGTCAGCCACGGCGTGGCGGTGAGCAGCAGACCGGTGGCGGTGGTGCCCACCGCGAGGTAGAGCGCCCCGCGGCGGCCGACCCGGGCGACCACCCGGCCCGCCGTGGCCGAGGAGAGGGTGCCCACCAGGTACACCAGGAACACGGAGCCGACCACGCCCTGCGGCAGGTGGAACGGCGCGCCCACCAGCCGGTAGCCGATGACCGTGTAGACCGCGCCGAAGACGGTCATGAAGAGCGCGCCGATGGCGTACAGCCGGCGCAGCAGCGGGTCGGACAGATGGCCGGCCACGGTACGGGCCACCGCGCGCGGGCCCAGCGGGCTGGGCGTGAAGTGGCGGGCCGGGGGGATCAGCAGCCGGAAGGTGATCGCCGCGGCCACGGCGAGTACCGCCACCGCCGCCAGCGCCGCGCGCCAGCCCCACACCTGGGACACCCAGCCGGTGACGATCCGGCCCGACATGCCGCCGATGCTGTTGCCGGCCACGAACAGCCCGATCGCGCCGACCAGCGCCCTGGGGCGTACCTCCTCCGCCAGGTACGCCATCGCGGACGCCGGCAGTCCGGCGAGGGCCACGCCCTGGACGGCGCGCAGCGCGATCAGCCAGCCCAGGTCGGGGGCGAACGGGATGGCCACCGACACCAGCGCGGCCGAGCCCAGCGAGGCCGTCATCATCGCGCGCCGGCCGAAGCGCTCGGACAGCGCGCTCAGCGGCAGGACCGCCAGGGCCAGCGCGCCGGTGGCGGCGGACACCGTCCAGCTGGCCTGGTCCGGGGTCACCCCGAGGTCGGCGGAGATCGCCGGCAGTAGCGCCTGGGTGCAGTAGAGGAGGGCGAAGGTGGCGACCCCGGAGGCGAAGAGGGCGAAGCTCATCCGGCGGTAGCCGGGGCCGCCCGGGTGCAGCCGCTCGGGCTCCGCCGGTGCTTGGCGTCCGGCGGCCCGGTCCGGGCACGGGGTCCGGGCGGCCGCGGGCGGCAGCTCGCGGGACTCCCGGGGCCGGTGGGGCCCGCGTCCGGCGGTGGCTGCGGTGGTGACAGGGGACGGCGAGGTCGAGGCGCCCACGCGAACTGCGGTGGACGCCCCGGTATCGGCAGAGGGCATGCCACGACAGTAGGAAGGGCACCGCTCATGCGTCCAATGCACGGAAACGCGATAATCGATGCCGTGCAGCATGAGCAGAGGTCACAGCGGTCGGTGTCACGACGGAGCAACGAAAAAGACACCCGCGTCACAGACCGCGGAAACACCGGGGCGGAGGCGGACACCTGGGGATCCGCGCTGACGCCGCGGCTGGCGCAGTTCGCCGCCGTCGCCCGCCACGAGCACGTCACCCGGGCCGCCCAGGAGCTGGGGGTGCCGCAGTCCACGCTCAGCCGGGCCATGGTCCGGCTGGAACAGGACCTGGGCGTGGCCCTGTTCGCCCGGCGCGGCCGCGCGGTCTCCCTCACCCCCGCGGGCCGTACCTTCCTCGCCTCCACCGAACGGGCGCTGGCGGAGGTCGAGCGGGCCGCGGAGTCGGTACGGGCGGACGCCGACCCGGCGGCGGGCAAGGTCGCCTTCGGTTTCCTGCACACCCTGGGCACCGAGACCGTACCGGGCCTGATCCGGGCCTTCCGCGTCGACCACCCCCGGGTCCGGTTCCAGCTCGTCCAGAACTACGGCGAGGCGATGATCGAACGGCTCCGGGCGGGCGGCCTCGACCTCTGCCTCACCTCTCCCGTCCCGGACGCGCCCGACCTGGTCGCCCGCCGGCTGGACGAACAGCGGCTGCGGCTGGTGGTGCCGGACGACCACCGGCTGGCCGGCCGCAAGCGGGTCCGGCTCGCCGAGGCCGCCGGGGAACTCTTCGTCACCCTGGAACCGGGCTACGGACTGCGCCGGATCACCGACGCGCTGTGCGCCGAGGCCGGGTTCACGCCGCGGATCGCGTTCGAGGGGGAGGAGGCCGAGACGCTCCGCGGCCTGGTCGCGGCGGGGCTGGGCGTGGCGCTGCTGCCGCCCCCGGCGGTGCCCCGGCCGGGGGTCGCCGAACTCACCGTGACCGCCCCGCGGGCGGTCCGGGAGATCGGGGTGGCCTGGCTGGAGGGGCACCCCGACACCCCGCCGGTGGCGGCGTTCAAACGGTTCCTGCTCGCCCAGCGGGGGCGGCTGCTGGCCTGAGGTCCAGGTGGCCGCGGCGGCCGGTGGCGGACGGGGAGCCACGAGGGCCGGCCGCGGACGCGGGCCCCGGGGGTCAGTGGCGGACGCGGAGCCGCGGGGGCCGGCGGTGGACGCGGAGCCGGGAGAGACACGGGTGGACGCGGAGGCGGCGTCCGGCCCGGCGGCGCGCCCGGCCCCCGGCGGCGCGCCCCTGCCCGGCGGCGCGCCCCCACCTGGTGGCGCGTCACCGGCCCGGCGCGCAGGTCGCCGGGAGGCGGCGGCCCCCGGCGTGGCGGGCCGCCCGGTTCAGCGACGCAGACTGCGGCCGAAGCCCGCGGCGAGCGGCATCCGCAGCCCCAGGGGCGGCGGGGCGGCCAGCGCGTCGGCGACCGGGCGGGAGAAGCCCCGCGCGAAGAGCGAGCCGAGCAGGAAGTCCACGGCCAGCGCCTGCACCTCCGCGCGGTGCTCGGTGAACCGGTGCCGGTCGGAGTGCACCTCGAACCGGCACACATCGCGGTTGATCTTCTTCGCCCGCTCGGCCAGCCGGTAGGACAGGTCCGGGTGGCTCCGCTCGTCGTTCGTCCCGTGCGCGATCAGCACCTGGCGGCCCGTCAGCTGCTTGACCGGTTCCGGGACGAGCGCCCCGTCCGGTTCCGGGAGCCAGGGGGCGAGGGCCAGGACCGAGCTGACGGCCGGGTGCCCGGCGGCGTGCAGCGCGGCGCGGCCGCCCATCCCGTGCCCCGCCAGACACACCGGCACATCACCGTAGCGGCGCACCACTTCGTCGGCCGCCCAGTGGGCGTCCTCCGCGGGGTGGGCGGCGGTGCCGTTCCAGCCGCGGCAGCGGTAGTGCACCACATGCGCGACCAGCCCCTCCTCCTCGCCGGCCCGGGCCAGCCGGCGGGCCAGCGGCCGCACCGCGGAGACGGCCAGCCGGGACGGCCGGCCGGTTCCCTCGGCGACTCCCCCCGGGAGCAGCAGCACCACGCCGTGTACGGTCCGTTCCGCACCCGTCGCGCCCATCGGGCGTCCCAGCCGGGCGCCCCGTTCCCGCAACGTTCGCTGAGCCATGGCAGAACGATGGCAGAAGCGCGGGTGTACCCGACCCTGCCCGGTGGTCACTGTTCCGTATCTTTCGCAAGCGATCTACGCGCGTAGGGGCTATGGTGCGGAGATGACGAGCGAGAACATCCAACAACCCACCAGGGAACAGATCCGCCGCGCCCCGAAGGTGCTGCTCCACGACCACCTCGACGGCGGGCTGCGTCCGGCCACCATCGTCGAACTGGCCCGGGAGACCGGCTACGACGGTCTCCCCGAGACCGACCCGGACAAGCTCGGGGTCTGGTTCCGGGAGGCCGCCGACTCCGGCTCGCTGGAGCGCTACCTGGAGACCTTCTCGCACACCTGCGCCGTCATGCAGACCCGTGAGGCCCTGGTCCGGGTGGCGGCCGAGTGCGCCGAGGACCTGGCCGCGGACGGGGTCGTCTACGCCGAGGTGCGCTACGCCCCGGAGCAGCACCTCGAAGCGGGACTCACCCTCGAAGAGGTGGTCGAGGCGGTCAACGAGGGGTTCCGGGAGGGCGAGCGCCGGGCGCGGGAGAACGGCCACCGCATCCGGGTCGGTGCCCTGCTGACCGCGATGCGGCACGCCGCCCGCGCCCTGGAGATCGCCGAACTCGCCAACCGCTACCGGGACCTGGGCGTGGTGGGCTTCGACATCGCCGGCGCCGAGGCGGGCTTCCCGCCCACCCGCCACCTCGACGCCTTCGAGTACCTCAAGCGGGAGAACAACCACTTCACCATCCACGCGGGTGAGGCGTTCGGCCTGCCGTCGATCTGGCAGGCGCTCCAGTGGTGCGGCGCCGACCGGCTCGGCCACGGCGTCCGCATCATCGACGACATCGAGGTCGCCGAGGACGGCACGGTGCGGCTCGGCCGGCTGGCGAACTACGTGCGGGACAAGCGGATCCCGCTGGAGCTGTGCCCGACGTCCAACCTGCAGACCGGCGCCGCCAGCTCGTACGCCGAGCACCCCATCGGGCTGCTGCGCCGGCTGCACTTCCGGGCCACGGTCAACACCGACAACCGGCTGATGAGCGGCACCAGCATGAGTGCGGAATTCCAGCACCTGGTGTCGACGTTCGGCTATTCGCTGGACGACATGCAGTGGTTCACTGTAAATGCGATGAAATCTGCATTCATTCCTTTCAGTGAACGCCTGGCTATGATCAATGATGTGATCAAGCCTGGATACGCTGAACTGAAGTCCGAGTGGCTGTTCCGTTCCGCAGCCGTAGGAGCCCCTCTGACCAGCGATTCTCCGCTGGATCGAGACTGACTTCGGTGAAATGAAATGCGACCGTGAGGTGACTCGCGGTCGCATTTCGTGTTTGTGGATGTTTGCCATACGGGAGAATGTGCGGTTTATTTTGCGATGCCGGCGAGGATCTTCGGCAAGCACTCCGGCACATCCCCAAGGCAAGGACAGACTCATATGAAGCCAGTCATCTTCAGGGTTCTCGGCGCCGTTGCTCTCGGTGCCGCCGTACTGGGCGTGGGGGCGGGCTCCGCCGCCGCGGCCGACCCCGCGGCCGACTCCGCCGCCGTCCAGCCCGTCCCCGGACAGCCGTCCGACCTCATGGACACGGTCCACGCGGCGATGGGCCAATGGCTCCAGCAGGACACGACCGAGACGGACGGCGGCCGGCAGGCCCGGCCCGCCACCGGCCACCCGGGCGCGCCCGGCGCGGCCGCGCCGCACATCCTCCCGGCCCCCGGCTCGCTGGCCACCGGTGAGTCGCGGTCCTGAGGTGAGGGTCGACGACGTGTCGGGCCGCACATCCCACCGGGGTGTGCGGCCCGGGCACCGTGTGTCAAGATCGCACACCGGTACGAAACGACAGGCAGGGGCGACGGGGTGAACGCGCGTGGACGGCGAGCGGGTGAGCGGGCTGTGAAGCGGACCGGGACCACGGCCCGGGCGGTCGCCCTGACGGTGGCGGCGCTGACCCTGGCGACGGCCTGCGGCGGATCCGACGGCGACGGCGGCGACTCCGCCGCGACCGCGAAGGCCACCGACCGGGAAGGCGACCGGAGCCGGTCCCCGCTGGAGTCGCTGATCATCGCCCAGCGGGACCTCAAGGGCTACACGGTGACCGCCCGCAAGGCCGAGGGATGGGCCAGCGGCCAGCCGCGTTCCGACGACCCCAAGTGCCAGGCGCTCGCCCACTCCACCGGGGACCGGCTGAGCCCGGAGGTGAAGGACAACGCCACCCGCGGCGTCAACCGGATCAAGGACCCGGCCAAGGGCGTCACGGTCAGCCTCAGTTCGTTCGCCGGCGACGGGGCCGAGCGCACCGTCGACGCCCTGGAGAAGGCGGTGCGGCAGTGCGGGAAGGGCTTCGACACCACCCTGGAGGGGACGAAGGTCGGCTACCGCCAGGTGCGCGCCGCGGAGACCGAGCCGCTGGGTGACCAGGCGCTGGCCTACTCGCTCACCGCGGAGTCGCAGGGTCAGCGGATCCTGCTGAACTTCGTGGCGGTGCGCTCCGGGAAGACCGTCGCCCTCTTCGCCGGGGTGAACCTCAAGGAGTACGCGGTCGGCTACCGGGTCCCGCGGGAACTGGTGGAGAAGCAGGTGGCGAAGCTGGAGCGGGCCCGGAAGAGTTCCGGCCGCACCTCCGCGACGCCGGAGCGGTCCGGCACCGGCGGCTCGTCGGGGTCCGGGAGCGGATCGGCGGAGCCGGACGGCGCGACGTCCGCGCCGAAGACCGGATCGAAGGAGCCGGGCGGCGGCGCGTCCGGGTCGAAGACCGGATCGACGGCGAAGTCCAGGCACTGACCGCGGCCGGGGCCCGCCCGCCGGTGCGGCGCCGGCCCGCTGCCGGTGCCACCGTCGGGCGGGCCCGGGTCACCAGGCCTCGCGGTAGGGCCGCTCGGCGGGCAGCAGCATCCACAGCGCCAGGTACAGCAGGATCTGCGGGCCCGGCAGCAGACACGAGACCAGGAAGATCACCCGCATGGTGGTCGAGGACGTCCCGAAGCGCCGGGCGAGTCCGGCGCAGACTCCGGCGATCCTGCGGTCGTGGCGGGGGCGGACGAGTTCGGCGGCCATGACGGTGACTCCTCGGGTCGGTCGAGCCGGCTGCTCCGGGTTCCTTCCCCGGCCGGGATCGATACCTCCACGCTAGGTCCGCGGCCCGTCCCGGGGCGTCGCCCTACGGTGCGATCCCGACCCTGGGGATCGTCCGGGTCACCGGCTGCGCCCCCTCCTCCCTCGGGAGGGGCACCGGGCGCCGCGGCTCACTCCGGCGGCGGAGCCGGGCCCGTACGGCGGGCACCACGGCGAGGTGCGCCAGCGCCACCCCCGCGGTGTTGAGCAGCACCCCGTCTATGTTCACTACCTGCCCGGTGGACCAGCTGTGCGACACCTCCACCATCAGCGAGGTCATCGCGCCCGCGAAGACCGCCCGGGCCAGCGAGGTGAAGGGGTTGGTCTCCAGCCGTCCGCCGGCCAGCGGCAGCAGGATTCCCATCGGCGCGAGCAGCAGCAGCCCGCCGGCGATGCTCCGGATGCCGTCCCAGGTGTCGCGCTCCAGATCGGCGCGGATGGAGGCCAGCGGCTCGAAGGTGGCAGGGGTCACCCATGGCACGGTGATGGGGCGGACGGTGAGCCAGCAGACGAACGCGAGGTGGGCGGCGAGGAGCACGAAGCCCGCTGCGCGGAAGAGGAATGCGGCCCTTCGGCCGGAACCATGACCCTGCACGCCTCTCAGGACGTCGCCCGCGGGGCCCGCGGTTCCGCCGGTGCCGCGCTGGTCAGCCTGCGTTACCGAGGGGTCGGTTCGATTCGGCCATCCGCGCGCCACCCCGGCGGTACGGCTCCGGCCCCCGGACGGCCCGGGCCGGGCACGGCGATATCCGGCCAGCCGACGCCCCCGGGCCGGGGCCGGACCCCGCCAGGCCACGGGGAGAGCCGACGGGAGAACCCACCGGAAGGCCGACCGGACAGGGGCACCCTCCCCGGACGTGAACGGCTCGTTCCGGGGCTCGGGGAACGGCCCGTTCCCCGGGGCCCGGGAGCGGCCCGGCGGCGGTCAGTCGACCGGCACCCCGGTCCCCGGCGCCGAACCGGGGCGCTCGCGCATGTCCCGGGTGCAGGCGAACCGCTGCGGGGGCACGCTCGTCTCCGGCCCGCCCAGCACCACCGTGCCGTCCTGGTCGGCGGTGGCCGCCGACGCGGCGTAGGTGCACACCAGCTGCGCCAGCGCGAACGACGCCAGCTGCTGCGGCTGCAGATTGAGCCGCAGCGTCCGCTCCGGGTCGCCCGCCGCCGGGCCGAACACCTCGATCCGGTCCACCACGTCGGAGCTGAACCCGGCCTCGGCCTCCGCCCGGGACGGCTCCTCGCGCAGCTGTTCGAGCAGTTCCCGGGCGAACTGCAGCGGCTCCCCGGAGCTCTGGTCGTTCCCCAGCCGCGCGCTGCGGTTCACCACCCGCAGCTGCGAGGCGCACACCAGGTACACCTTCAGCGGGATGTGGCCGGTCAGCTGCGAGGCGCGCCGGTCCTGCGGCGCGTCACAGGAGGCCCGGGACGGGGCCGGGCCGGCGTCGACCGGTACCGAAGTGCCGCGGATACCGCATCCGGCGAGCAGCAGCGCGACCGCCCCGACCGCCGTCCGCCGGGCCAGCGCCCGCACCCCCGCGGCCCGCCGGATCGGGGCCGTCCTGCTCATCGCGGTCTCTCCTTGCCGTTCCCGGCACCGTCACCGTTCCCGGTGGTGCCCTCCTCCGCCGGCGCCAGCTCCGAGGAATCCCGGGGCAGCACCAGGGTGAAGACCGCGCCCCCGGCCGGGGAGTTCTCCGCGGTGATCTCCCCGCCGTGGATGTGCGCGTTCTCCAGCGCGATGGACAGCCCCAGACCGCTGCCCTCGGACCGGGGCCGGGAGGCGCTCGCCTTGTAGAAGCGGTCGAAGACGTGCGGCAGCACGTCCTCCGGGATGCCCGGACCGTGGTCCCGCACCTTGATCACCAGCTGTTCGTCGTCGGCGTGCACCGCGACGCGCACCGGTGAACCGCCGTGCTTGAGCGCGTTGCCGATGAGGTTGGCCAGGATGACGTCGAGCCGGCGCGGGTCCAGCCGCGCCATGATGCCGCGCTCGGCGTCGAGCTCGACCGCGTCCAGCCACGCCCGTGCGTCGATGCACGCCGTCACCTGGTCCGCCACGTCCACGTCGTCGAGGACCAGCCGTGCGGTGCCCGCGTCGAAGCGGGTCACCTCCATCAGGTTCTCCACCAGGTCGTTCAGCCGGCGCGTCTCACTGACCACGAGCTGCACCGCGGGCGCGATCATCGGGTCCAGCGCGTCGGCCTCCTCCTCCAGCACCTCGGTCACCGCGGTGATCGCGGTCAGCGGGGTCCGCAGCTCGTGCGACATGTCGGCGACGAAGCGGCGGCTGGCCGCCTCCCGGGCGCTCAGCTCCGCGACCCGCTGCTCCAGCCGCTCCGCGGTCTGGTTGAAGGTGCGCGAGAGGTTGGCCAGCTCGTCCGTGCCCGACACCTGCAACCGGGTGTCCAGCTTGCCCTCGCCCCACCGCTGCGCCGCCTCGCCGAGCCGCTGTACCGGCCGCAGCACCGTGGAGGCGGCGGCCTGCGCGAGCAGCGCGGAACCGATCAGCGCCAGCGCGGTGGCGATGCCCAGTGACCAGGCCAGCGAGTTGAGGTCCTGCCGCTCGCTCTCCAGGGACTTGAGCATGTACGCGGTGGGCCCACCGCCGATGACCTTGGCGCCGCCGACCAGGAACGGCTCACCGTCCTGGGTGATCCGCTGCCAGTACAGGTGGTACGGGGCGCTGTTGGAATCGGTCACCGCGCGCTTCTTGTTCACCGCGCGGCGCAGTGTGTCGGGCACCATGTCCATGGTGAACGCCTCCGGGTCGGAGGCGGCCGGACAGCTGCCGCCGCCCTCCGGCCGGGCGATCAGCAGGACGTGGTACTCCTGGGCGTTGTCCGCCATGTCGTTCGCGGCGTCCAGCAGCGCGGGGCAGGTGGGCGAGCCGGGCAGCGAGGCGGCGTTGTCCTTCAGCGACTTGCTGAACTCGTCCAGCGCGGCGTCCTGGGTCCGGGTCAGCACCGCGTCCCGGTTCAGCCAGTACGCGATGCCCGAGGCCGAGACCGCGGCGGCCAGCGCCACCAGCGCGAACACCAGCATCAGACGCAGCCGGAGGCTCAGCCACCGCAACAGACCCGCCGCCCACCCCCGGGGCCGACCGGGCTCTTCACTCACCGTGCGGCGTCCTCACATCTCGTATCCGCGCCATCGCGGGCCGTCCCCTCACTGCGGCACGTCCAGCCGGTACCCGACCCCGCGGACGGTACGGATGAGCGTCGGGGAGGACGGCACGTCCTCGACCTTGGCGCGCAACCGCTGCACGCAGGCGTCCACCAGCCGGGAGTCACCGAGGTAGTCGTGCTCCCACACCAGGCGCAGCAGCTGCTGGCGGGACAGGGCCTGCCCCGGCCGGCGGCTCAGCTCCAGGAGAAGCCGCAGCTCGGTCGGCGTGAGCTGCAGATCCTCTCCGTTCTTGGTGACGGTCATGGCGGAGCGGTCGATGACCAGGCTGCCGAACGTCGCGGAGTCGTTGGCCTCCCGCTCCCCGCGCCGCAGCACGGCCCGGATACGGGCGTCCAGCACCCGCCCCTGGACGGGTTTCACCACGTAGTCGTCGGCCCCCGACTCCAGCCCCACCACGACGTCGATGTCGTCGCTGCGGGCGGTCAGCAGGATGATCGGCAGCTGGTCGGTGCGCCGGATACGGCGGCACACCTCGAAGCCGTCGATGCCGGGCAGCATCACATCCAGCACGATCAGATCCGGCCGCTGCTCGCGCAGCAGCTTCAGACCGTCCTCCCCCGTCGCCGCCGTCGCCACACGGTGGCCCTGGCGGGTCAGGGAGAGTTCGAGGGCCGTGCGGATGGCGTCGTCGTCCTCGATCAGCAACAGGAAAGGCACGTTGGTCATTCTGGCCTACCAATGCGCTTCAGTTCGACCGGCGGGCGTTCTCTCACCAGACCTCCCCCTGTGACAGCCCTGTGACAGTCGACGGACACCGCGATGAAACTGGCCCGGCAGTCTTTTGAGCACCGGGAGGACGACGGCCCGGGAAGCCAGCGGAAACCGAAGCAGGCTCCACCGACGGGGGGCGCGAGATGAACACACTGCACAGCACCACGAAGAGCGCAGTCATTCGCACGCGCCTCCACGACGCCGGCCGGAGCACGGAGAAGTCCGGTGCCGTGAGCGGGCGGGGGTGCGCTCGCGGCACCGGGCGTCAGCGGCCGCCGTACATGGTGGCCATTGACGCGACAACCATGGGGGAACACGGGGGAGGCCCGTACGGGGAGGCCTCGGGGGAGCGGCGGAACGGGTCGCGGACGGCGGACGCCGAAGCGGCGTTCACCGCCTACGTCCAGGAACGCCGCGCCTCCCTGTACGCCACCGCCTACCACCTGACCGGTGACCGGTACGAGGCCGAGGACCTGCTGCAGAGCGCACTGTTCTCGACCTACCGGGCCTGGGACCGGATCAGCGACAAGGCGGCGGTCGGCGGGTACCTGCGCCGCACGATGACCAACCTGCACATCAGTGCCTGGCGTCGGCGCAAGCTCAACGAGTACCCGACCGAGGAACTGCCGGAGACGGCCGGCGACCAGGACGCGATGCGCGGCACCGAGCTGCGCGCCGTGCTGTGGCAGGCGCTGGCCCGGCTGCCCGAGACGCAGCGCACCATGCTGGTGCTGCGCTACTACGAGGGCCGCACCGACCCGGAGATCGCCGACATCCTGAACATCAGCGTCGGAACGGTCAAGAGCAGCATCTGGCGCTCCCTGCGCCGGCTGCGCGAGGACGACGTCCTGAGCTTCGGCCGGGACGAGGAGGAGTCCTTCGGCGAACTCGTCGCTTGAACGCCGAGGGCACGGGGGGTACGGGGGAACACGGGGGAGGACCGAGGGGGACCACGGGGGACACGGGGGAACCCACGGGGGAGCACGGGGGAAACACGGGGGCCCGTCAGTCGGGGGAGTGACGGGAAGCGTGGAGACGGAGCGGGAGCGGACAGCCGGGGGGTCTGTCCGGTCCCGCTCCGTTTCGCGTGCGCCGGCCCCTCCGTTCGCGGGCGCCGGCCCCTGCGGCCCGCCGGGCGTGCCGGGAGACCGGCGGGCCGCCGGGCCGTTACGCCGGCGGGACCGCCGGGCCGGGACCGCGCCGTACCCGCCCGCGGGCGGGCCACCGGGCTAGACGCGCACCTGTTCGCGGCGCCGGCCGGGCGCCGCCGCGGCGATCCGCCCCATGGCCTCCTCCTTGCCGCAGGCGTGGGCGCCCAGCGCGGTCTGCCGCGCCACCACGCCGCGCTCCGCGCGCATCAGCCGCCAGCCGCGGCGCAGCAGGTACGGCACCGACTTCCGGCCCTCGCGCAGGTCCCGCAGCAGGCGCCGGCGGAAGGTGGTGGCGGGCCGTCCGCACAGGCAGAGCGCGTCCGCGAGCACGTCCAGCTCCCGGCACCGGTCGATGATGTCCGCGGCGAAGATGCCCTCCGCGATGAACAGCGGGGCCCCGCCGAGCTGCAGCACCTCCTCGCCCACCCGCCCGTTGGCGGCGATGGAGTAGACCGGTACCGCCGCCCGCGCGGTGCGGCACAGCGACTCGATCGCCGCCACCGCGCCGTCCGCGTCCCAGGACCGGGGCGAGTCCCAGTCGGTGCCCCCGCCGCCCGGCAGCTGCGGCAGCGTGGGGTCGTCGCCGTCCTTGTAGAAGTCGTCGAGGTTCAGCACCGGCAGCCCGGTGCGGGCGGCCAGCGACGACTTCCCGGAACCGGACGGACCGGACAGCAGGATGACGCGCGCGGGTACGGGATGTGAAGTCACGGAACACCAGTGTGGGGCATTGGGCCGCCCGAGGGACCCTCCGGGGCACGGATGTGACGTACCGGGACGACTCAACTACGCTGCGCAGTCGACCGCTCACGCACGACGACCCCCTGGCAGGTGCCCCATGGTCTCTTCCGCACGCCACGCCCTTCCCGCGCGTTCCGCGCGCTCCCGCGCCCTGCTCCGCGCCGGCCTCGTCACCGCGGCGGGCGCGGCGCTGGTGGCGGGCGGCGCCTCGGCCGCCACCGCCGACGACGGTGACAAGCTGCGCATCAGGACCCCGGTCAAGGCGCTCGACACGACCATGGTCAAGGGGGGCGAGATCTCCGGGCCGGCCGCCCTGACGTACGCGGTCGCGCCGCTGAAGAACCTGCAGGCGAACCCGCTGGCGAAGACCCCGGCGGACGTGACCGACAACCGGCTGCGGGCCAGGGTCGCGGACTTCCGCCCGGTCGGCACCGGTGCCGTCACCGGGCCGCTCTCCCGTGGCGAATCGGTCCGCCGGCTCCCGGTGGTCGGCGAGGCCACCACGCTGCTGCCCGGCTGAGCGGCGCCGCGCCGCGCGGACGCCCGGCCGGGCAGCGGCCCGCGCCGGGCGGGTACGACGACGGCCCCCCGTGGCCGGCCGGAGCCGGGCCGCGGGGGGCCGTCGCCCGGTGCCACGCCCTCGCCGGCGCACCGGGCCGGACGGGACCCGGGGGCGTGCGGCCGGCCCGCGCCGGGCCGGACGGGACCCGGGCGGGCGGGGCGGGACCGGTCGGGGCCGGGCCGGGCGCTTCGCGCG
Source organism: Streptomyces sp. NPDC018031 (assembly GCF_044327625.1). NCBI lineage: Bacteria > Bacillati > Actinomycetota > Actinomycetes > Kitasatosporales > Streptomycetaceae > Streptomyces > Streptomyces sp. NPDC018031. The sequence goes on along the minus strand of NZ_JBIRFT010000006.1, from coordinate 19,719 downwards.
GGCCGGTCGCCGGGGCGGGACCGGCCGGGGCGCGGAACGGCCGGCCCGGAGGCGGCGGCCGGGCCCGGCGGCGTCAGACGCCGATCGGGTGCCAGACCGTCTTGGTCTCCAGGAACGCCAGCATCCGGTCGGTACCCGGGGCCGCCGACCAGTCCACAGCCTGTGGACGGAGCACCCGCTTGAGGTTGTCCGCGGCGGCCGTCTCCAGCGCCACGGCCAGTTCCCCGTGCAGCTCCCCGTACGCGCCGGCCAGGTCGATCGCGTTGACGTCCTGGTGGGCGGCGAGCGGCCCGGACAGCTCGTTGGTCTTCCCGGAGAGCACGTTGACCACCCCGCCGGGCACATCCGAGGTGGCCAGCACCTCGGCCAGCGACAGCGCGGGCAGCGGAGCCTGCTGGCTCGCCACCACCACCGCGGTGTTGCCGGTGACGACCACCGGCGCGAGGACGGACACCAGCCCGAGGAAGGACGACTCCTGCGGCGCGAGGACCGCCACCACGCCGGTCGGCTCGGGGGTGGACAGGTTGAAGTACGGCCCGGCGACCGGGTTGGCGCCGCCCGCGATCTGCGCGATCTTGTCGGACCATCCCGCGTACCAGACCCACCGGTCGATCGCCGCGTCCACCTGCGCCGCCGCCTTGGACTTCGACAGCCCCTCGGCGTCCGCGACCTCCGTGGTGAACTGGTCGCGGCGGCCCTCCAGCATCTCCGCGACGCGGTAGAGGACCTGGCCCCGGTTGTAGGCGGTGGCGGCCGACCAGCCGCCGAACGCCTTGCGGGCGGCGACCACCGCGTCCCGCGCGTCCTTGCGCGACGCCAGCGGCGCGTTCGCCAGCCACTTCCCCTTCGAGTCGGTCACCTCGTACACCCGCCCGCTCTCGGAACGGGGGAACTTGCCCCCGACGAACAGCTTGTAGGTCTTCAGGACGCTGAGCCGGTTGTCGGACTTGTCAGACATCGAGGTACGCCTCCAGGCCGTGACGACCGCCCTCGCGGCCGAAGCCCGACTCCTTGTATCCGCCGAACGGCGAGGCCGGGTCGAACTTGTTGAACGTGTTGGCCCACACCACACCGGCCCGGAGCCGGTCGGCCATCCACAGGATGCGCGAGCCCTTCTCCGTCCAGATGCCGGCCGAGAGCCCGTACGGCGTGTTGTTGGCCTTCTCCACGGCCTCCGCCGGGGTGCGGAAGGTCAGCACCGACAGCACCGGGCCGAAGATCTCCTCGCGCGCGATGCGGTGCGCCTGGGTGACGCCGGTGAACAGGGTCGGCGCGAACCAGTAACCGGAGTCCGGCAGTTCACAGGCCGGGGCCCAGCGCTCGGCGCCCTCCGCCTCGCCGGCGTCGGCCAGCGCCCTGATCCGGGCCAGCTGCTCGGCGGAGTTGATCGCGCCGATGTCGGTGTTCTTGTCCAGCGGGTCGCCGACCCGCAGCGTGCTCATCCGCCGCTTGAGGGCGTCCAGCAGCTCGTCGGCGACCGACTCCTGCACCAGCAGCCGGGAGCCCGCGCAGCACACGTGGCCCTGGTTGAAGAAGATGCCGGAGACGATGCCCTCGACGGCCTGGTCGACCGGCGCGTCGTCGAAGACGATGTTCGCCGCCTTGCCGCCCAGTTCCAGGGTGAGCTTCTTGCGGGTGCCCGCCACGGTCCGCGCGATGGCCTTGCCGACCTCGGTGGAGCCGGTGAACGCCACCTTGGCGACGTCCGGGTGGCCGACCAGTTCGGCGCCGGTCGAACCGTCGCCGGTGACGATGTTGACGACGCCCTTCGGCAGCCCGGCCTGGCGGCAGATGTCCGCGAAGAACAGCGCCGACAGCGGCGTGGTCTCGGCGGGCTTGAGCACCACGGTGTTGCCGCAGGCCAGCGCCGGGGCGATCTTCCACGCCAGCATCAGCAGCGGGAAGTTCCACGGGATGACCTGCCCGGCCACGCCCAGCGGCTTCGGGTCCGGCCCGTAGCCCGCGTGGTCGAGCTTGTCCGCCCAGCCCGCGTAGTAGAAGAAGTGCGCGGCGACGGTCGGCAGGTCGAAGTCCCGCGACTCGCGGATCGGCTTGCCGTTGTCCAGCGACTCCAGCACCGCCAGCTCACGCGACCGCTCCTGGATGATCCGGGCGATCCGGAACAGGTACTTGGCGCGCTCGGCGCCCGGCAGCGCCGACCACTTCTCGAACGCCTTGCGGGCGGCCTTCACGGCCCGGTCCACGTCCGAGGGGCCGGCCTGGGCCACCTCGGAGAGCGCCTCCTCGGAGGCGGGGGAGACCGTCTTGAAGACCTTGCCGTCGGCCGCGTCGGCGAACTCGCCGTCGATGAAGAGGCCGTAGGACGGGGCGATGTCGACGACCGCGCGCGACTCGGGCGCGGGCGCGTACTCGAATGCGTTCATGGTCGGATCAGTCCACCGTCACGTAGTCGGGGCCGGAGTAGCGACCGCTGCTCAGCTTCTGGCGCTGCATCAGCAGGTCGTTCAGGAGGCTGGAGGCGCCGAAGCGGAACCAGTCGGCGGTCATCCAGTCCGGGCCGGCCGTCTCGTTGACCATCACCAGGTACTTGATGGCGTCCTTGGTGGTCCGGATGCCGCCCGCGGGCTTCACGCCGACCTGCACGCCGGTGGTGGCGCGGAAGTCCCGCACCGCCTCCAGCATGAGCAGGGTGACCGGCGGTGTGGCGTTGACCGTCACCTTGCCGGTGGAGGTCTTGATGAAGTCGGCGCCCGCGAGCATCGACAGCCAGGAGACCCGGCGGACGTTGTCGTAGGTCTGCAACTCGCCGGTCTCGAAGATCACCTTCAGGTGGGCGGCGGTGCCGTCCGCGCGGACGCACGCCTCCTTCACCGCCTTGATCTCCTCGAAGACCGACAGGTACCGGCCGGACAGGAACGCTCCGCGGTCGATGACCATGTCGATCTCGTCGGCCCCGGCCGCCACCGCGTCCCGGGTGTCCGCCAGCTTGACCGGCAGGGCCGCCCGGCCCGCCGGGAAGGCGGTCGCCACGGAGGCCACCTGGATGCCGGTGCCGGCCAGCGCGGCCTTGGCGGTCGCCACCATGTCGGGGTACACGCAGATGGCGGCGACCTGGGGGACACCGCGGTCGGTGGGGTCGGGGTGGACGCCCTTGGCGCACAGCGCCCGGACCTTGCCCGGGGTGTCGGCGCCCTCCAGGGTCGTCAGGTCGATCATGGAGATCGCGAGGTCGATGGCGTACGCCTTCGCCGTGGTCTTGATCGAGCGGGTGCCGAGAGTCGCGGCCCGGGCCTGCAGGCCGACCGCGTCGACGCCCGGCAGGCCGTGCAGGAAGCGGCGCAGCGCGGCGTCGGAGGCGGTCACGTCCGCCATGGACGTCAGTCGCTCCGCGGCCTCTTTGCCGTATGCGGGAACTGTGGTGGGCATGGTCACCAGCTGAGCATATCTACGCGCGTAGCTGCCTGTCACCCCCAGAGCGGGAATCACTCGTCCGGAAGACCCGGGCCCGGGGCTGCGCCGGGACCGTGCCCGGAGTCGCCGGTGCTCCGGGCCCGTCACCAGGGTGCGCCGCCCGGTCGTCCGAGTGCTCGGGACGGTCGTCCGGGCGCGCGACCCGGGCGGGTCACGCGGGCCGTCCCCGCGAGGCGGGCCGGCGCCCGGAGCCCGTGCCGAACCGCCCCCGTCGCCGCCCCCGCCCCCGCCCCGTCTCCGCACTCGCCCCGTCCCCGCACTCGCTCCGTCTCCGGGCCGATACCGGGACCCAGGGATGCCGCCCGGGCCCGTCCCCCGGGCCTACCGCCCGGGCCCGTCGCACGCGGCGCCGGGGGTGCGCGGGCGGTGGCGGGCGCCTCGCGGCGACCGTGCGGACCGCTCAACTGTCGTGGCGCGGCAGGCGTCTTCCCCCCGTTGACTCGGTATCACTCCACCAGTCTGGAGGCACCTTGAACCTCCGCGAGCGCATGCGGGTCCTGGCCGTCACCGGGATCGCGCTGCTGACCACCGCCACCGTGCTGCCGAACGGCGCCACCGCCGGTGAGCGGGACCGTACCCACCACCCCACCGACGGCGGGCTGTCCGCCGTCATCCGGTACACCGAGTACGGGATTCCGCACATCGTCGCCGACGACTACGCCGACCTCGGATTCGGCGAAGGCTGGGCGCAGGCAGCCGACCAGGTGTGCGTGCTGGCCGACGGCTTCGTCACCACCCGGGGCGAACGGTCGCGGTACTTCGGCCCGGACGCCTCGCCCGGCTCCGCGATGTCGTCCGCCGGCACCAACCTCGCCAGCGACCTGTTCTTCCGCGGCGTCAAGGACGCGCGCACCGTGGACAAGCTCTACGCCCAGCCCGCCCCGGCGGGCCCCAGCCGCCAGGTGAAGGAACTGATGCGCGGCTGGGCGGCCGGATACAACGCCTGGCTGAAGCAGAACCGGATCACCGACCCGGCCTGCCGGGGCGCCGACTGGGTGCGCCCGGTCAGCACGCTGGACGTGGCCCGGCACGGCTACTCGCTGTCGGTGCTCTCCGGCCAGGGCTTGGCCGTCGACGGCATCACCTCCGCCCAGCCCCCCGGCGCCGGCACCACCCGCGCGGGCGGTGCCGGGCAGGGCACCCGGAAGGTGCCGGACGACCCGGGGCGGGCCGCCCGGGAACTGTTCGCCCAGGACGGGTCCGGGCTCGGCTCCAACGCGGTCGCCTTCCACGGCAGCACCACCGCAGGGGGCCGCGGGCTGCTGCTCGGCAACCCGCACTACCCGTGGCACGGCGGGCGCCGGTTCTGGCAGTCCCATGTGACGATCCCCGGCGAACTCGACGCCGCCGGCGGATCGCTGCTCGGCGCCCCGACGATCAGCATCGGCCACAACGCCCGCGTCGCCTGGAGCCACACGGTGGCCACCGGGGTGCCGGTGAACCTGTTCGAGCTGAAGACCTCGCCCACCGACCCGACCGCCTATCTGGTGGACGGGAAGACGGAGAAGATGACCAAGCGCACGGTCACCGTCCCGGTGCGGGGCGCCGACGGCGGCACCGGCCAGGTGACCCGTACCCAGTGGTGGACCCGCTACGGCCCGGTCGTCACCGCGCTCGAAGACCTCACACTGCCGTGGACCAGCCGGACCGTGTACGCGCTGAACGACCCGAACGCCGCCAACCTCCGCTTCTTCGACATGGGGCTCGGCTTCAGCAAGGCCAGGAGCGTCGACGGCGTCCGGGCGGCACTGCGCCGGACCCAGGGCCTGCCGTGGGTCAACACCGTCGCGGCCGACGCCGCCGGCCGCACCCTCTACACCCAGTCGCAGGTGCTGCCCCGCATCACCGACGACCTGGCGCGGCGCTGTTCCACCCCGCTGGGCGAACAGACCTACCCGGCCGCCGGCCTCGCCGTGCTGGACGGCTCGCGCGGTGACTGCGCCCCCGGCCGCGACCGGGACGCCGTCCAGCCGGGGATCTTCGGACCGTCGGCCATGCCCACCCTGGTGGACGCCCCGTACGCGGAGAACTCCAACGACAGCCCCTGGCTCGCCAACGCCGACCGGCCGCTTACCGGCTACCCGCGGGTCTTCGGTGACATCGGGACACCCCGCTCGCTGCGCACCCGGGGCGCCGTGGAGGACGTGAGCGCCATGGCGCGGCGGGGCGGGCTGACCGTGGAGGATCTGCGGCGGCAGCAGTTCGCCAACCGGGTCCCGGCCGGCGACAAGGCGGCGGCCGACGCGGCGCGGGCGTGCGCGGCGCTGCCGGCCGGCACGGCGGTGGGCAGTGACGGCCGGAGCGTCGACGTCTCCGAGGCGTGCCGGGTGCTGCGGGACTGGGACCGGACCGTGCGGACCGACAGCCGGGGAGCCCTGCTCTTCGACCGCTTCTGGCGGAAGCTGACCGCCCAGGTGCCGCCGGGACAACTGTGGCGGACCCCGTTCTCCGCGGCCGATCCGGTGGGCACCCCGCACACCCTGAACACCGGGGCCCCCGGGTTCGCCCGCGCGCTGGCGGACGCCGTCGGCGAACTGCGGGCGGCGGGCATACCGCTGGACGCACGGCTCGGCGACCACCAGGTCGTGGTGCGCAACGGCAAGCGCCTCCCGGTCTCCGGCGGGGCCAACTCCCTCGGCGTCTGGAACATGCTGGTGCCCGTCTGGGACGCCCGGCAGGGCGGATACCACGAGGTCGTGCACGGCTCCAGCTACATCCAGGCGGTCGGCTTCGACGGCAGCCGCTGCCCGGTGGCGTACACGCTGCTGACCTACTCGCAGTCCTCCAACCCCGCCTCGCCGCACTACAGCGACCAGACGGAGCTGTACTCGGCCGGGCGCATGGTGAAGGAGCGCTTCTGCGAGAAGGACATCCGCGACGCGCCGAACCTGCGGGTGGTCCGCGTCGGCGAACGCTGACCCCCGCGTCCCCCGGCGGGCCGGCCACCGCCCCGCCGGGGTCACCGTCCCGGCCGGGCCCACCGTCCCGGCCGGGCCCACCGTCCCGGCCGGGGTCACCGTCGCGGCCTGGGGCACCGTCCCGGCCGGGGGCAACGCGTTCGGCCGTCTCGTCCGGGGCGGAAGCGGCCCGCCGGGCCCGGGGCAGACGACCGTCCGGGTAACGGAATCACCTGACTTACCCCCGCCTCCCCTCGTAGTGTCGAGGCGAGCACTGAGGGTCATGTGGAGGGGGAGCACGTGTCGTTCGAGCGGGAGTGGCAGGACTTACGAGGCCAGGCGTCGGCCGACGTCCGGATGCGGCTGAACGGTGAACACGGCGGAGGGGCGGCCGACCTGACCGTCCGGCGGGACGATCTCGGCGCCATCGGCAACGAGGCGTACGCCCTGCGCACCACCCTGAGCAAGGCCGGCGATGACGCCGACCAGGTGACCTCCGGGGCGGCGACCGCGCTCACCCAGGGGAACTTCGTCAGCGGGGCTGCCCTGACCAAGGCCAACGACCGCTGGTCGACGCAGCTGAAGACCTTGCTGGACGCGTGCGCGCGCATCTCGAACCACCTCGACTACAGCAAGGCGGCGCACGACAAGGACGAGCTGGACATCCAAGGGAGCCTGGCCTCCGTGTCGAAGATCAGCGAGTACTGGAAGTAGGCCCGGGCCGGTGAAGTACGAAGACGTGATCCACGCGCCGCTGGGCCAGCTGAAGAACTCGGTCGACGCCTGGGGCAAGCTGGCCACCAAGCTGGAGACCCTGGCCACCGAGGCGCGTGACGGAATGCAGACGAAGGCCGACCGCGCCGACTGGAAGGGACTCAACTCCACGGTCACGCGCGACTTCATCCGTCAGACGGTGAAGGAGTTCGCCGACGCGGCGAAGGCGGCCAAGGGCATGCACGCTCTCCTGAGCGACGCCCATACGGCCTTCAAGCAGGCCAAGGACGAACTCGTGCGCATCCGTGACACCGATGGCCCCGAGGCCGGTATCCGGGTCGACGGCCACGGCAAGGTCAGCCGAGTGGACCCCCTCGAGAACGACGAGGGCGCCAAGCACGACCCGGACTTCAACGCGGCAGTGAAGAAGGAGAAGGACGCCGCGGACGCCTGGCAGCGCAGGATCGACCGGATCGTCGACAACTGCGGTGACGCGGACGAGTCGTTCAAGCTGGCCCTGGAGGCCAACACCAAGGACGCACACGACTTCACGGCGCCGACGTACTCCTCCCTCGACCAGGAGGAAGCACACCGGGCGAGCGAACTCCTCGCCAAGGGAGCGGCCATCAGCAACACGCAGCTCGCGCAGCTCGACGAACTGCTGCTGGACAACAACCACCGCCCCACCTTCGCGAAGGCTTTCTACGGAAATCTGGACCCGGAAAAGGTCCTCACCCTCTACGGTCAACTGGCGACGGAGTCGAGCCAGTACGGACACTACGACGAGAAGAAAAAATTCCTCAAGGGGGTGCAGGATCTTCAGCGGGGTCTGGGTCTCAACCTTGCCACCGCATCCCAGGATGCGAAATTCGCCGCTGAGTGGGGACCGGCTCTACGGAAAATCGGCAGCGAGCGCATTGCATTGGCAAGCGATGGAACAAATTCTCCGTATGGATATCAGGTCTTCGGTGGGATTCTCCGCCACGGAAATTATAGTGCACAGTTTCTTACGCCCATTGCCGAGCATGTGACGCAGCTGGGCGCGGATGACCCGAGCATGTTCGACCCCGGCGACCAAGGAGCCACGTACAAGGACGCCTTCAACCCGGGTGGGAAGAACGGGGCGGGATACGACCCGATGATTTCGGTTCTCGAGGCATTGGGAAACAGCCCGGCGGCGGCGAAAGATTACTTCTACGGGGACCCCGTGCTGTACAACCGGGACGGGTCCGGGGTGGAGAGAGGTGGGACGTCGGATCTCGAAAACGAGTTTGGTGAGGGTGTGTCTTACCTGAAGTACTTGGCCAGCGAAGGCTACGAATCCTTCCCTGACACCGATCGTTCGGATCCCGGCAGGGTGGAAAAATCTGACACCTATATGCCTGAGGCCCTGGGGCATGCACTGGAATCGGCTACATTGGGGCGGCCTTGGGACAGTTCCGAGCCGGTAGTGCGGGATGAAAAGACGGCGGTGATCGCGGAGCAGGTTATCGATGTATATTCGGATGCCGAAACCCTGAAGCGTCACGAAGCCCTTTCGGATAGTCTTGGCAGGATGAGTTCGGCTTATATTGATGATATTAACTGGGCAATCGATCACCATGGGGAGAGGAGTGTGCACGCGCCCAATCCCACCGATGTGCACAAGCATCTCAGGGCCGACACCGATGTCGTAAGGGACTTCCTCAGCGCGCTCGGACAGCACCCGAATGCCTACGCGGCGGTCAGCTCTGCGGAGCAACTGCACACAATGAGTCATCTGGACAATGCGTTCGATGTGAGCAGCGACCAGGACAAAAGTGACGTCCGTAATGCTGTCAGAGTCGGTGCTGAAGTCCAGGGCATCCTCGACGCATCGCGAGCCGAGCAGATCAAGGCTGAAGGCGCGAAGGAGCTCGAGGAATACACAAAGTCTGAGGGAGACGAGGCGGCGTGGGATGAGTTTCGCGTGTCGGCTGGCATTACGGCGGCTGCGGGAGGGCTGATCATGACCGGAAATCCTGTCGCCAGCGGTGCAGCATTGATGGTGCCGATTGCGGGAGAGTTCGGTCAGGACCTGGTATCCCAATACCTGGGAATGTCCATCGGTGAGGCGAGTGAGAATGACATCAAGGAGAAAGGGGAAGAAATCGATGAGATGATCTCTCGGGAAAGTGAACGAGTTTACAGAGGGGGGGAGCGCCGGACCGTACTCCCCGTCGAGGAATTCATTGCGCGCCATGACATCGATGGCACCTTCAAGGAAGATCTCGTGCAGGCGCGAGTAGTCGGCTACGGCAAGGGCAACGATGTGGCAGAGCAGCACGGGAACCAGCCGCAAACGGGATGACGTGAGGTGCGCAGTGCCGAATATCCGGACGAAAAATTCGGTCCTGAGTCTTTGTGTGGTATTAGTGGTGGCTTTGGGGGGCGCGGCGTGCAGTGACCAAGGAAGCGGTGGAGAGGAGCGTGTGTCCGCCGACGAGTTGTGCGGTGGCGCATTTCGGTACGCATCAGCGGACCTGGAGAAGATAATGGGAGGGGAAAAGGAATTCCTGAGTGACTCCAGCGACTACCTTGACACCTCGGTAGAGCTGGTGGAGAGGACTCGAGAAGAGGGCGCAACGCGTTCTCGCGGTCGAGCGCAGAGTAAATGTAACGTTGGTGTCCGCGCGCGGAGCGCGTATGTGGTAACCCGCTATTACGCTCCTGCTGACCTGGCCGACAGGGGCAACGTGCGAGGCGGAGTGCACTACGACCTTGGGCTCCATGCAACCTCGGGATTTGACACTGCGAAGATCTATTTTGAGTGCGTCAGCCCGAATCTGGATGGATCGGTGAAGGACCCTGCTCGCATCATGATCGATCTTGGCTACCGACTGTCTGAAGGTAACGACCGTCTGTCTGAAGGCAAGGGGGCCGGAACCCTGCGCGAGACGTATATGAGGCTGGCACATTCTGCCGCCCTGTCCGTCGCGCGGGAGTTGGAGTGCGAGGGTGACGGCGGCCTGCCGGAGCGGCTGATTCTCAAGCGGATCAACTGAGAGAGAACTGGTCCCGGACGCCGGGGGCTGGCGAGGGAAGGCATGAGGGTGGAATCGCAACAGGTGTTCTGTTGATGAACTAATGAGGCGTTTTCAAAAAGAGTCCTGAGGAGTCTGTGACTATCGGATGCCGGGAAGGATATCGAGCAGCAGGCGAACGGAGCTGGGACCGGATGAGGCGATATGGTGACGTTTAGGTGCAGTCGGGCCTGGCGAGGAACCTTTTCCAGTGTTCTGGGTCTGAGTGTCTTCTTCGGTGCCACTGGGTGCTCCGACGAGGGGGACGGCAAAGACGCCACCGTGTCGGCTGCCAAGGTGTGTGACGGCATGTTTCGCTACGCCCCCGAGGTTCTGGAGAAGTTGGCGGAAGGGAGTCGTTTCAGGGCGGAGGGCGGGGAGAGCGGGTACATGGGGAAGGCCGTGGAGATCGTTGAAAGCACTCGGGAGAAGGGATTCAAGGAATCTCGGTCGGAATCTCCTCATTGTCGCTTCGGAGCGAAACCTCGAGGGCGTCACTTCGATCTCACGACATCGTATTACGGCCCGAGTGATGTTGATTCTGGGAAATCCTCCACCGATGCCGTCCGGTATGACCTCGGCGAGAGCGCCCTGGTCGGGTACAACTCGGCTGAACTTCTTTTCGAGTGCATAAGTCCGCGATTGGAGGGCTCCCGTGTCAATCCTGCTCGGATCAGGATGCACATCTATCAAGTGGATTTGAGCGACGATGACGCTAAGCCGCGCGATGTCTATCTGAAATTGGCGCATTCGGCCGCCCTGTCCGTCGCGCGGGAGCTGGAGTGTGAGAACGACGGCGGGCTGCCGGAGCGGCTGGTTCCCAGGCGTGTGAAGTGAGGCCCGCGGGCGGACGGACGGGGGCTCACGCCGGGGCCCGCCGCCGTCCGGATCAGTCGATGCCGTACTGCAATGTCCCCATCCTGGGACGTCGGGCAGAATCGGCCCCATGACGAGCCCGGACGACGACTCCTCCTCCACCCCGCAGCCCGAGACGCCGGAGCCGCGGTACGCCGACCGTGTGTTCCGTTCGCCGAGCGGCATCGCCGGCGGTGTGCTGCTGCTGGCGCTCGGCGGTTGGCTGGGGATCGACGCGGTGATCAACGGCAGCGGGCGGACGCCCTGGGTGGCTTTGGCGGGGTTGCTGTTCGTGGTGCCCCTGGTGGTCGCGTTCAGTCTCCGGCCGGCGGTCTTCGCCGGCGCCGACCGGCTGCGGATCCGCAACCCGTTCCGCACCGTCGTCCTGCCGTGGGCCTCGGTCGAGGGCGTTCGGGCGGGGTACAGCAGTGAGGTCCTGGCGGGCGGTGAGAAGTACCAGCTGTGGGCGGTCCCGGTCTCGCTGCGGCAGCGCAAGCGGGCCACCCGGCGGCAGGCGCGGGCGGCGGCCGAGGACGTGTCGGGCCGGACCCGGGCGCACAGCGGTGTCGACATCGACCAGAAGACGCGGGCCGCCGCCGACCAGACCATCGACGATCTGCGGGAGCTGGCCGAGCAGAACGCGGGGCGGGAGGGCGCGCAGGGCGAGCCCGAGGTGCGCTGGGCCTACGAGCTCATCGCCCCGGCGGTGGCCGGGGCCGTGCTGCTGGTCGTACTGCTGGCGACCGGCTGACCCGCTGACTCGTTGATTCGCTGACCGGCTGACCGGCTGACCGGCTGACCGGCTGACCGGCTGACCGGCTGACCCGCTGACCGGAGAACGGCGCGGCGTCCCTCGGGCCCGGTGTTCCGGCTCCCCGGGGCGCGGCGTCCCTCCGGTCCGGCCTTCCGGCCCGCCGGGGCCCGGTGACCCTCGGGCCGTCCGTCGGGCCCTCCGTTCCGGCTCCCGCGGGGTGCGGCGACCCTCCGGCCCGCGTTCCGGCTCTCCTTGGGTGCGGCGACCTCGGGGCCCGCCTCGGCCGCGGGCCAGGGGTGGACGCGGGTCGGCCCCGCTGCGAGTGCCGGGTGGGGCGGTGCGGCGGGGCCGGTACGCAGGGGAGACGGTGGGGCGGTGGTTTTCCGGGCGGGTCAGATGCCCGCCGCGGCCGCCAGGTCGGTCTTGAGCGCTGCCAGGACGGTGTCCGCCGCGGTCCGGGCGGCCGGCAGTTCGTTCGCCGAGGCCACCTCGACCACGACCTCCAGATAGCACTTGATCTTGGGCTCGGTACCGCTGGGGCGGACCACGACGCGGGCTGACCGCACGCCGTCGGCCGGCCCGGCGCCGCTGCCGGTGGGCGCGGCCAGCCGGTAGCGGAGCCCGTCGGTGGGCGGCAGCGACTCGCTGCCCCGGCTGAGGTCGTCCGCGGAGGTGACGACCAGCCCGGCCAGCTCGACCGGCGGCTGCTCGCGCAGCCGCCGCATCGCGTCCGAGATCAGGGAGAGGTCCTCGACCCGGGCGGACAGCTGGTCGGTGGCGTGCAGCCCGTGCTCCACCGCGATGTCGTCCAGCAGGTCGGTGAGGGTGCGGCCCTGGGCCTTGAGGGTGGCGGCGAGTTCGGCGACCAGCAGCGCGGCGGTGATGCCGTCCTTGTCGCGGACGCCGTCCGGGTCCACGCAGTAGCCGAGCGCCTCCTCGTAGGCGAAGCGCAGGCCGCCGGCGCGGGAGAGCCACTTGAAGCCGGTCAGCGTCTCCTCGTAGGGCAGCCGGGCGGACGCCGCGATCCGGGAGAGCAGCGAGGAGGACACGATCGTGGTGGCGAGGGTGCCGCGGGCACCGGTGCGCACCAGGTGGGTGGCGAGCAGGGCGCCGACCTCGTCGCCGCGGAGCATCCGCCAGCCCGCCTCGGTGCCGGGGGCGGGCACCGCGACCGCGCACCGGTCGGCGTCCGGGTCGTTGGCGATGACGATGTCCGGCCCGGCCTCCCGCGCGGTGGCGAACGCCAGGTCCATGGCGCCCGGCTCCTCCGGGTTGGGGAAGGCGACGGTCGGGAAGTCGGGGTCCGGGTCGGCCTGCTCGGGGACCACGACCGGCGCCGGGAAGCCGGCCCGCTCGAACGCGGCGGTCAGCGTGGTCCGGCCGACGCCGTGCATGGGGGTGTAGACCACCCGTACGTCGCGCGGGGAGCCGTCGGTGAGCACCGCGTCGGTACGGGCCAGATACGCCTGCACCACCTCGTCGCCCAGCACCCGCCACCCCTCGGAGGGGCGCGGGACGTCGTCCAGGGCGGCGACGGCGGCGATCTCGGCGGCGATCCCGCCGTCGGCGGGCGGCACGATCTGGGCGCCGTCGCCCAGGTAGACCTTGTAGCCGTTGTCGCGCGGCGGGTTGTGGCTGGCGGTGACCTCGACGCCCGCCACGGCGCCCAGGTGGCGGATGGCGAACGCCAGGACCGGGGTGGGCAGCGGGCCCGGCAGCAGCGCGGCCCGCAGCCCGGCGCCGACCATCACCGCGGCGGTGTCCCGGGCGAAGTCGGCGCTCTTGTAGCGGGCGTCGTAGCCGATGACGACGAGTCCGCCGGCCTGTCCCTGGCCGCGCAGGTAGCCGGCGAGCCCGGCGGCGGCCCGGATCACCACGGCCCGGTTCATCCGCATCGGCCCGGCGCCCAGTTCACCGCGGAGACCCGCGGTGCCGAACTGCAGGGTGCCGGCGAAGCGGGCGGCGATCTCCTCGGTGTCCCCGGCGTCCAGGAGCTTGCCGAGCTCCGCGCGGGTGTCGGGGTCGGGGTCCTCGGCCAGCCAGCTGCGGGCACGGTCGAACAGGGCGGACTCCACGGGGCTCCTCCGGAAGGTTCGGTGTGGACGGGTGCGGGTCACCCCCGCGCGGGCGGGGTCGTGCGTCGTCCCGGGGACGCGGGCCGGGGTGGGCCGGGTGGTCCCGGGTCTCCACGGTGCCCCATCCGGCGCCGGGCCGCCCGGAGGGGGCCGGGGTCCTCGTGGGCTGCGGCCAGGCGCGCCGGGGGCACCTGGGGCCCGGCGGTGGTGCCGGCCGGGCCCGGGCGTGCCGGGCGGCCGGCACCACCGGGACGCGGTTCGCGGGCCCTGGTGGTGCCGGCCGCGTGCCGCCGGGGCACCGGGCGCGTGTCGGCGCGGCGTCCGGTGGCCGCCGGTCGGGCGGCGGGGTGCGCGGACCGGGTGCGCCGGCCCGCGAGGGTGGCGGGGCGGTACCGGTCACGGTGGCACCGTACGGGCCGTGGCGGCGGACCGTACGGTTGTTCGGCACGGCCGGCCCGGGGCCGCGGCCGGGTGGTCGCGGGAGGGCGGCGGCGGCCGCTTCCCGGGCGCCGGGGAGCCGGTCGTCCGGGGGTGGCCGGCCGGGGGCCGGCCGGTGGTGACGCGTCCGCCGTGGCGGACCCGGCACCGTCAGATGCGGTCGAGCACCTTCGCCAGCAGGCTGCCCATCCGGGCGGCCGAGTCGCGGCCGGCCTGCAGGACCTCTTCGTGGTTGAGGGGCTCTCCGGTCATGCCCGCGGCGAGGTTGGTGACCAGCGAGATGCCCAGCACCTCGGCGCCCGCCTCACGTGCCGCGATGGCCTCCAGGGTGGTGGACATGCCGACCAGGTCGGCGCCGATGGTCCGCGCCATCCGGATCTCGGCCGGCGTCTCGTAGTGCGGGCCGGGGAACTGGAGGTAGACACCCTCCTCCAGCGTCGGGTCGACCTGCCGGCACAGCTCGCGCAGCCGCGGCGAGTACAGGTCGGTGAGGTCCACGAAGTTGGCGCCCACGATCGGGGAGGTCGCGGTCATGTTGATGTGGTCGCTGATCAGCACCGGCTGACCGGGCCGCATGCCCTCGCGCAGGCCGCCGCAGCCGTTGGTCAGCACCACGGTCCGGCAGCCGGCGGCGGCGGCGGTGCGCACGCCGTGGGCGACCGCGGCGACGCCGCGCCCCTCGTAGTAGTGGGTGCGGCCCAGGAACACCAGGGCCCGCTTGTCGTTGATCTTGTAGGAGCGGACCGTGCCCGCGTGGCCGGCGACGGCCGGCGGCGGGAAGCCGGGCAGCTCGGTCACCGGGAACTCGTGCTCCGGCGTACCGAGAGCGTCCGTGGCGGGAACCCAGCCGGAGCCCATGACCAGGGCCACGTCGTGGGTCTCGGCACCGGTGAGCTCACGCAGTCGCGCGGCGGCGGCGTCGGCGGCGGCGTAGGGGTCGCCCTGGATGTCCGAAGTAGCAGATGCGTTCACGCGCATGAGGGTAGCCGGTAATCGCCTACGCGCGTAGACGTTCCTGAGGAGATGTTCCGAACGTTGCGGTTCAGGCCCCTGTGGGTCACCTGTCCGGACCTCGGACCGGCCCGTGTTTCCGCGGGTTACCGCGGTGCGCTCCCCGCTGCCGCCCGGGACGTGACCCTGGTCTCAGCGCCCTGGCCGCCGCCGCGGGCGGGCACCGGCGACGGGCGCCCGGGACCGTGCCGCCCCCGCCCGCCGCACCCCTCGCCCGGCGCTCAGCACGGGCGCTTGCGCAGCTCCATCACATAGTCGTGCGGCGCCCCCGCGGACTCCGCCGCGTCGGCCAGCTCCCCCAGATAGCGGGCCGAGGGCAGCCCGCCCTCGTAGCCGTTGAGCACGTAGCACCAGGCGGCCACGTCACCGTCGAGCGTGTGCACCCGCACCCGCATCCGCCGGTATATGTCCAGCCCGACGCCCTCCCAGCGGTCCATCGACTCCTCGTCCATCGGCGCGATGTCGTAGAGGGCGACGAAGACCTGCGAGCGAGGGGCTTCCACCATCGTGGCCAGCGCCCCCTCCCAGCCCATCTGCTCACCGCCGAAGGTGAGCCGCCAGCCGGAGATCCAGCCCGTGCCGCGCAACGGGGAGTGCGGTGCGCGGCGGGACATCAGCCGCGCGTCGAGGTTGCCGGCGTACGCGGCGTAGAGCGACATGGTTCCGAGGGTACGGGAGTGCGGCGGATTGGCCTCTGAGGTGGCAGTCTCGAAGGGAGATTCATATGAAAACCGGACGGACGCTCGCGTGTGCGGCCCACCCGGGGCCCCGGGCGGAGACGGGTTGATGGGTGCGGGACAATGGAGCTTGTGACTCGGATCGTGATCATCGGTGGCGGACCAGGCGGCTACGAGGCGGCTCTGGTGGCCGCCCAGCTCGGCGCGGAGGTGACCGTCGTCGACTGCGACGGTCTGGGCGGGGCATCGGTGCTCACCGACTGCGTGCCGTCGAAGACGTTGATCGCCACCGCCGAGGTCATGACGACCTTCGACTCCTCCTACGAGGAGCTGGGCATCATCGTGGCCGACGACACCCCGCCGCTGGAGCAGGCGGCCCGGGTGGTCGGGGTGGACCTGGGCAAGGTCAACCGACGGGTCAAGCGCCTGGCGCTCGCCCAGTCCCACGACATCACCGCCTCGGTGACCCGGGCCGGCGGCCGGGTGATGCGCGGCCGCGGCCGGCTCGCCCCCGGCCAGGCCGCGGACGGCTCCCGCGAGGTGATCGTGCGGGCCGTCGACGGCACCGAGGAGACGCTCACCGCGGACGCGGTGCTGATCGCCACCGGCGCGCACCCGCGGGAGATCCCGGACGCGCTGCCGGACGGTGAGCGCATCCTCAACTGGACGCAGGTCTACGACCTGGACGAGCTGCCCGAAGAGCTGATCGTGGTCGGGTCCGGTGTCACCGGCGCCGAGTTCGCCGGCGCCTACCAGGCGCTCGGCTCCAAGGTCACGCTGGTCTCCAGCCGCGACCGGGTGCTGCCGGGCGAGGACCCGGACGCCGCCGCGGTCCTGGAGGACGTCTTCCGGCGCCGCGGGATGAACGTGATGGCCCGCTCCCGGGCGCAGGCCGCCAAGAGGGTGGGCGACCGGGTGGAGGTGACGCTGGCCGACGGCCGGGTGATCACCGGCACGCACTGCCTGATGGCGGTCGGCTCCATCCCCAACACCGCGGGCATCGGCCTGGAGGAGGCGGGCGTCCGGCTCAAGGACTCCGGCCACGTGTGGACCGACAAGGTCTCGCGGACCACCGCGCCCGGCGTCTACGCGGCCGGTGACTGCACCGGTGTGTTCGCGCTCGCCTCGGTCGCCGCGATGCAGGGCCGGATCGCGATGTACCACTTCCTGGGCGACGCGGTCGCGCCGCTGAACCTCAAGACCGTCTCCGCGAACGTCTTCACCGACCCCGAGATCGCCACCGTCGGCTACTCGCAGGCGGACGTCGACGCCGGGAAGATCGACGCCCGGGTGGTCAAGCTGCCGCTGCTGCGCAACCCGCGCGCCAAGATGCAGGGCATACGGGACGGCTTCGTGAAGATCTTCTGCCGCCCGGGCACCGGCATCGTGGTCGGCGGCGTGGTGGTCGCGCCGCGGGCCAGCGAGCTGATCCACCCCATCTCGCTCGCGGTCGACAACAACCTGACGGTGGAGCAGATCGCCAACGCCTTCACCGTCTACCCGTCGCTGTCCGGGTCGATCGCCGAGGTCGCGCGGCAGCTGCACACCCGGAAGTCGCAGAGCGAAGGCTGACCGCCGGCCCCGGTCCGGGGCCGGGCCGCGGGCGGTGACCGCGTGCCCGGAGCGGGACGCGGGCCGCTCCCGGCCGGGGCGGCCCGCCCCGGTCGCCCCGCCGTGCGCCCCGGCGGAGTCCCTATACCACTTCACACGTTCGGGAACGAACAACTTCCGATATTTGCTGCAAGCTGCTGAAAGCAGATGGACGTTGGCGTTACTGTCAGTTTCGTGTTCGCTGCAGAACGTCGCCAATTGATCCTCGAAATGGTGCGGGCGAACGGAGCCGTGTCGCTCCGGGAGCTCGCCCGCGTCGTCCAGACCTCAGAAGTGACCGTACGGCGGGACGTGCGGGCGCTGGAGGCAGAAGGACTCCTGGACCGCCGGCATGGCGGTGCGGTGCTGCCGGGCGGATTCACCAGGGACTCCGGCTTCCCGCAGAAATCCCATCTAGCGACCGCGGAGAAGACGGCCATCGCCGACCTCGCCGCCGGTCTCGTCGAGGAAGGCGAGGCCATCGTGGTCGGCGCCGGGACCACCACGCAGGAGCTGGCCCGCCGGCTCGCGCGCGTCCCGGGTCTGACCGTGGTCACCAACTCCCTGCTCGTCGCGCAGGCGCTGGCCCACGCCAACCGGGTCGAGGTCGTGATGACCGGCGGCACCCTGCGCGGCTCCAACTACGCCCTGGTGGGCAGCGGTGCCGAGCAGTCCCTCCAGGGGCTCAGGGTCTCCCGTGCCTTCCTCTCCGGCAGTGGGCTGACCGCCGAACGCGGGCTGTCCACGTCGAACATGCTCTCCGCCAGCGTGGACCGGGCCCTGGTGCAGGCCGCGTCCGAGGTGGTGGTGCTGGCCGACCACACCAAGCTGGGCACCGACACCATGTTCCAGACCGTGCCCACCGACGTGATCACCCGGCTGGTGACCGACGAGCCGCCGGCGCACGACGACCGGGCGGTGACCGAACTCCAGGCCCTCGCCGACCAGGGTGTGCAGATCACGGTGGCCGGGCCGGGCGCGGGCGGCGGCCCGGGCACCGCCGCGACCGGGCCGATCGGCGCGGTCGCCGCGGACACCGGCGGGGCCGGGCGCCCGCCGGCCCGGCTCGCCCCCGGACAGCATCCGTCGGGACGCGGCCCGGACGACGGCGGCATGCCGCTGCCGGGGCAGCGCCGCAACCACCAGCCGGGGACCGGCGGGTCCCCACTGCGCGGCGCCGTCCCGCTGGACGGCGGCCGGGCGGACGGGGGCCGGGCCGATCCGGGCCGGCTGGACACCGGCCGGGTGGCCGACCTGGCGCCGCGCCGCCGCTGAGCCGCCGGCGGCCCGCGGCCGGATCGGCCGCCGCGGCCGCGCGGTGGCGGAACCGGGGGCGGGGCGGAACCGGGGGCGCGCCGGCCGGGGACGCACCGGCCAGTCCGCGCCCGGTCAGCGGGGTTTGAGGCCGGTGAAGGTCAGGGTCAGCAGCCGGTCGGCGAGCCCGGGGTCGTCCGGGGACTGCTCCACCGCCAGCGCGATGGCGTTGGTCAGCTGCATCAGGTCGGCGATCTCGACGTCCGGCCGCACCGAGCCCGCCCCCTGGGCCCGGGCCAGCAGCGCGCTGCCCGCCTGGTGAATCGGTTCGCTGCAGCGCGTCAGCTCCGTGCTCTCCTCGGCGGACGCGCAGAGGAACGCGCGGGACAGCCCGCGGTAGGTGCTGGCGTGGTCGATGACCGCCCGCAGCCAGTCGACCAGCGCCCGGCAGGGCTCCGGGGCCCCGGCCAGCTCCTCCGAGCGGGCCATCAGGGCGTCCATCTCGCCGTAGAAGACCGCGCCCATCAGCGCGGTGCGGTTGGGGAAGTGGCGGTAGAGGGTGCCGATGCCGACGCCCGCGCGGCGTGCGATGTCCTCCAGCGAGGCGTCCGTGCCGTGTTCGGTGAAGGCGGTACGCGCCTCGGCCAGCAGCCGCTCGTAGTTGCGGCGGGCGTCGGCGCGCTTGGGCCGTCCGGTCCGCACGCCGTACCCCTGCGCCGTCTCGGCCGTCATCGCCGGTCCCTTCCGTCCGCTGGCCTTCCCGTAGCCCAAGGATGCCATCCGCCGCCGGTGGGGTGCCGCAGCGCGCGAAGGCCCCGGCCTGGAGTCCAGGCCGGGGCCCGCTGGACCCGCCGTGGGGCGGGTCGAAGCGCTGTTCCGCTCAGTGCGCCGGGTCAGTCCTTGATCTCGCAGATGACGGCGCCGGAGGTGAGGGAGGCGCCGACCTCGGCGGCGAGGTCCTTGATGGTGCCGGCGCGGTGT
>NZ_JBIRFT010000005.1:189179-477214 GCF_044327625.1 Streptomyces sp. NPDC018031 | reverse complement strand
ACCAGCACCACCCAGCACCACCCCACGGCCCCCCGGACCCTCCACACCCCCGGGGGGCCGTCCCCGTACCCCCACCACCCCCAGCCACCCGACCCCCACCACCCCCGGCCACCCGACCCCCACCACCCCCGGCCACCCGACCCACACCACCCCCGGCCACCCGACCCACACCACCCCGCACGCCCGAAGGCCCCGCCGCGGCGCACTCGTCGGATGCCCGGGGCGGTGGGCCTACTCGCCGAACTCCCGGTCGTACACGGGGGCGCCGGGCAGCTGCCGGTCGAGCGATTCCCGGTAGCGGACGCACCCGCGCAGGAAGCGCGGCCACGGCGGTACCGCCACCTCCGGCGCCGTACGTTCCGGCAGCAGGCCCCACAGCAGCGGGTGGTGCCAGCACAGCTCGTGCCCCGAAGCGTCCCGGTGCGCGCGGATACCGGCGCGCAGCCGGCGCACCTCGGCCGCCAGTTCGCCACGGTCGAGCCCGTCCAGGTCGTCGTCGAGGTCCACCGGCACACCGTAGGTCCCCGGCCGGCCCCGCGCGCCGCGGCCGGGCCGGGTACGTCACCCGGACGACCGCACCGGGCGCCGGCCGCCGGCGCGCTCGGCGTCAGTAGCCGATGGTGAACCGGCGCTGGACGAACCGCGGCAGCTCGGCCTCGTCGACGAGGGCGACGGCGGCGTCCTCCACCGAGATCCGGCTGCGCCCGTCGGCGTCCCGGACCGGCTGGTCGCCCCCGATCCGGAACCGGCCGGTGCGCTCGCCCGGGGCGATGGCCTCGGCCGGACTGAAGTACGTCCACAGCCGGTTGGAGGTGCGCAGCACGTTCAGCGCGTCCCGGTGGCCGCGTACGGCGGCGGCGTACTCCCGGGGCAGCCCGAGCGCGTCCAGGGCCTCGTGGAGGCGTTCCTCGGCGTCGGCGAACACCAGTCCGGGTTCGACCTCCAGGCTGCCGGTGCCGCCGATCACGATCAACCGGATCCGCGGATGGCCCGCCAGCGCCGTCAGCAGGGCGCGCGCCGCGGTGGCGTAGAGCGTGGGGTCGGCGATGGAGCGGGTCACCGTGTCCGCGATGTCCCGGGCGCCGTTGCCCGGCTGGAAGCCACTGATCAGTACGTCCAGTCCGGGCAGTACCGCCGCGACGCTGTCGGCGTCCAGCACGTCGACGCTCCGCCAGGTGATGTTCTCCCGTTCCTCGGTGATGCGTGCCGCGTCCCGGCTGAACGCGGTGACCCGGTGCCCGCGGCCGAGGGCTTCGGTCACGACGCGGCTGCCGATGGTGCCGGTGGCCCCGATGACTCCGATGTGCATGGCTCTCCCCTGCTCCGTGCTGTGTTCGCCTCGCCGTGATCACTTCACGGCGTCCCTGAACTATACGCCGTGAACTATATGGCGTGAAGTTTCCATACGCAGCTCAAGTGCGGGACGCTGTAGAGTGCGGCCATGGGAAGCACCACCGGGCGCCGGGAACGGCTGCGGGCGGAGACCACGGCGGAGATCAAGGACGTCGCGCTCCGGTTGATGGCCTCGGGCGGGCCCGACGCGATCACGCTGCGCGCCATCGCCCGCGAGATGGGCATGACGGCCAACGCCATCTACGGCTACTTCGCCACCCGGGACGACCTGGTCACCGCGCTCATCAACGACGTGTACACCGCCCTGGCGGACACCGTGGACGCCGCCTGGGCCGCCGCACCGGCCGGGGGCCCCGGGGCCCGGATCGGGCGCTGGGCCCACGCCTTCCGGGACTGGGCACTGGCCAACCCCGCGGGCTTCCGCCTCATCTACGGCGACCCGGTCCCCGGCTACCGGGCACCGGACGGCGGAGCCGCCCCGGACGCGGCGCTCCGGGTCTGCACCGGGTTCGCCGCGCTCGCCGCCGCCGCCTGGCCGCACGCCGGACCCCGCTACGCGGGCAGCGACTTCCGCTGGTCGGACTTCGAACCGGGGCTGCTCGACAAGGTCCGCCCGGCCTTCCCCGACCTGCCGCCGGCCGCCGTGGCCCTCGCCCTGCGCATCTGGAGCCACCTGCACGGCCTGGTGTCACTGGAGATCTACGGCCACCTCGCCACCCAGACGCCCAGCCCGGCCAAGCTCTTCCGCGAGGAGCTGGCCCAGCTCCTCCGCTCCCTGGGCCTCGACCCGGAGCACTGAACGGCGGCCGGCGCCGCCGGGCACCGGCCGCGGCGGCGGGCGGGCGGTCCCCGGCGGGTCGTGTCGCGCGGGTCCGGGCCGGGCGGGGCCGCACCCCGGGTGGCTCACCCGCCGCCCCGCCCGGCCGCGGGCGCGCCCGGTCAGCGCTGGAAGGGCATCGTCCAGCAGTTGGAGGTGGTGGCCTTCCCGGAGAGCCGGTCGGTCAGCCAGGAGACGGCCGCCCCCTGATCGGTGATGAGGGGCACCAGATGGTTGGTGAGCAGTCCGTCGCCGAGGTCGGGCAGGTCGACGGCCTCGTAGGTGACGGCGGCGCCCTTGCGGCACCAGTCGACGGCCAGTCGGCGCGCCTGGGCGTGCGGGACGATGTCGTCCTGCACGCCGGTCGCCAGCCGCACCGGCCCGGCGGGCTTCAGGGTGCCGATGCGCTGGGCGTCGAGGGTGGCCCGCAACTCCGGCTCCTCCGCCACGATCTCGGTGACGGACTCGCCGCCGTTGGTCCAGGCGGTGCTCTCCTCGAACGCGTAGGCGAGGATCGCGTCACCGACGCACCGGGTGGCCAGGTCGGCCAGCGCCGCCTTCCCGGTGGCGTTGAGCCGCGCGTCGGCGATCGGCCGCAGCCGGGGGTCGGACTGGAGGAAGCCGTTGAACGACCAGCCGAGGGCGCCCGCCAGCGCGCTGCCGTCGACGCCCTTCATGACCTCGGCCAGATCGGCCGGGGGCGCGCCGGAGTAGGTGCCGGCCAGCTCGATCTCCGGCGCGTGGGACGGCTGGAGTTCGGCGGCCGCGGCGCTGGCGCCGCCTCCCTCGCTGTAGCCGTAGAGGCCCACCCGCGAGCCGGAGGTGACCGACGCGCCGGGCAGCGAGCGGGCCGCGCGGACGGCGTCCAGCAGCGCGCGGCCGCCGTCGAGGCGGTTGACGTAGGTGTGCAGCCGGTCGGTGGCGCCCAGCCCGACGTAGTCGGTGACGACCACCGCGACCCCGGAGGCCAGCAGCCGGTAGACCGCCACGTCCTCGTAGCCGACCGAGACCGTCTGGCCGTCGAGGACGACCGGGTGCTCGAGCCCCAGTGAGGCCGCGCACTGGTCGCCCTGCCCCATGGTGCCGGGGGCCAGCGCGACCAGCGGGCGCGGACCGCCGCCCCGCCAGGCGGCCGAGGGTTCGAGGTAGGCGCCGGTCACCGCCACCGGCCGGCCGCCCGAGTCCGTCGACTTGTACATCAGGCGGGTGGCGGTACCGGGCAGCGGCTTCCCGTCGAGCCCGGGCAGGCTCAGCGCCAGCGGCAGCGGCTCGGTCCGCACCAGGGCGCCGTCGGCGGCGGGGAGCGAGGCCGGGGGACGGTAGAAGTCCGGGACGGCCGCGCCCCGGGACGGCCCGGCGTCCGGTCCGGCGCCGGAGGCCGGTGCCATCTGCACGCCCAGGCAGGCGAGCGTCGCGAGGACGCCGGCGACCAGGCGTCCGCGCGCGGCGGGTCTCCGGGCGGCCGGCGATCCGGTCCCTTGGGGGCGGGCCGCTTCGGTGCGGGCCGGTCGATCGGTACGGCGTGACATACGGCTCACTCCCTGTTGCGTCGAGGCGGTGCGGGCCGGACCGGACCGGCGGCGCCCAGGGGGCGGCCCGCGCCGGTCCGCTGGCGCCGGACCCGGGCGGCCGCCGGCCGGGCGGCGCGGCCCGGACGGCGGGTCCGGTCCGCGCGGTCGGGGCCGAGCCGTGCGGGCCGGGGCCGGCGGGCGCCCGGACCTCGCCCGGCACCGGGTACCGGCGCGGCTCCGGCCGGGTCGGCGTGCACCGCTCGCGGCCGTGGCTCCGCCGTCCCGCCGACGACCTCGCGGACCGCCGGACTCCCCTGCTCCGCACGTAAGTTACCGGCGGTTACAGGTGGAGGGTAGGGGCGGATGTCACGGAGTGACAAGACATCCGGGGTGCCGTTTCGGCGACTCGCCACGCCGCCGGCCGGCCGCCGAATGGGAGGTGGTGGGGCGGCGGCGCACGGCGTGGCAGCCGGGGGCCGGGCTCGCCGCCCGCCGCACCACCCGCACGCGGCGGAGAGGCCGCCCTACCGCCCGGTGCCCGACGGGCCGGGCACCGGGCGGGTCGGCGGACGCTCCCCGCCCAGCCCCGCGGCCCAGGCCAGCAGTTCGGGCGCGGCCAGGCTGGAGCCCAGCCAGTCGTGGTCGAGATCGGTACCGGGAAGGGACGGCACGACGGCCACGTGGAGTCCGGCGGCACGCGCCGAGGCGATGCCCGTGGCCGAGTCCTCGAAGGCCACGGAACGCGCCGGAGCGACGCCGAGCGCTTCGCAGGCCGTGCGGTACAGGTCCGGCGCGGGCTTGGGGAACCGCACCTCGTCGGCCGCGAACGAGTGGGTGAAGCAGTCGAGGAGGCCGGCCGATCGCAGTGCCGTGTCCAGGAGCTCCCGCGGGCTGTTGCTGGCGACGGCTATGGGGACGCGCGCCCGGCAGGCCCGCACCAGTTCCACCGCCCCGGGAAGGGCCGCGGCACCCCGGCCCAGCTCCACACGGACCCTTCGGAGGAGTTCCGCGGCGAGTTCCGCACCGGCTCCGGGGCGCCCGAAGTGGTCCGCCATGGCCTCCCCCGCGGCTTCCAGGGTGCGGCCGATGACCAGGGCCTTCTGCGCGGGACCGAAAGGCCGGCCGTGGGCCGCGAAGATCGCCGTCTCCGCCACCGTCCAGCAGGTCTCGGTATCGACCAGCAGACCGTCACAGTCGAACACCACGGCCTCCGTGCCGGCGGGAAGCGAGCGCATGAGTGTCCTCTCCGTCGAGTAGGGGTGACGCACCGTCGGCCCACTCGGCGGCTGCCGTCTCGGGCCGGTCACGAGCGATCACCCTAGGCGGGAGGGCCGGGAACTTCCATAATCCTGCCCGGAATCGGGCACGAATCGAGGAATCCAGGGCAGTGTGCCGAGGGCCGACGGAGTCCCGGGGCGCCGGGGCACCACCGGCACGGCGGCCGGCGGAACCGGGGCCGCACCGGCGCGGTGGCGGGCGGCCGGGCACCGGCACCCGCGGGCCCGGCCGCC
Source organism: Streptomyces sp. NPDC018031 (assembly GCF_044327625.1). Lineage (NCBI taxonomy): Bacteria > Bacillati > Actinomycetota > Actinomycetes > Kitasatosporales > Streptomycetaceae > Streptomyces > Streptomyces sp. NPDC018031. Next base: position 472,022 of record NZ_JBIRFT010000005.1, on the reverse strand, counting down.
CGCCACCGGTCAGCCGGCCTCGGCCCCGAGCGCGGCGCGCAGCCGCTCGTAGCCGGGTGCGAGCCGGCGCAGGCCGTCCGCCAGCGCCCGGTCGTCTCCCGTGACCAGCGGGTGCTGCAGGCTGCCGAGCAGCCGGGACTGCCCGGCAGCCAGGGCCGCCGAGCCGCCCAGCCCCAGCAGGCCCAGGCAGTGCGCGGCGTCGCCGAGGCGGCGCACGCCCACCGGCAGCGCGAAGTCCGCCAGGAAGCCCCGGGTCCGCGGGTCGAGCCCGCCGTCCACCCGCGCCGCCAGCTCCGCCAGCCCGGCGGCCCCGCCGAGCGTCCCCGGCGGCACCGGCCGCCCACCCGGACCCGCCAGCCACCGAGCGGCCGCCGGCAGCGACCGCCGCAGCGCCTCCTCGGCGGCGACCGGGCGCTCCCGGACGAAACCGACGCGCAGCACGTACCGGTCGGCGAGGTAGTCGACCCCCTTCCCCTCCCAGGCGGCGACGAAGTCGGCGACCGGCAGGGTCGCGTACGGGTGCCCGTGCGGGTCGTGGAAGACCACGGCGCCGCCGCCGACCTCCAGCACGACCACGAAGTGGTCGCCGCCGTCGGTGAGCGGCGTGCCCGGCTGGTGGAGCAGCAGCCCCATGTCGAGCGGGCCGGCCAGCGCGGGCCCCCGCGCGACCGCCTCCCGCAGCCGCGCCTCGGCCTGCCCGGCGGTGCCGCCCGCGGTCCGCTCGCACCGCACGCCGAGCAGCGCGAGGGCGGCGTCGATGCCTTGGTCCGGGTCCCATCCGCAGGGGTCGAACAGCGGCAGGGTCCCGCCGATCAGCTGGAAGCCGAACGGCGAGCCGGTCAGCACCTCGATGACCGCCGGCGGCGGGGCCGTTCCGGCCAGCACCATCGCCAGGGAGTTCGCGTAGCAGTACGGGCCGGATCCGATGTAGTGCGTCATGACGTCCGTACCTCCGTCCGGTCAGGCCCCGGTGACGGGCTGCTGAAGCTCCGTCACCCAGCCGGCCGGGTCGTCCGGGCAGTCCAGCGAGACCTCGCGGGCGTATCCGACCGGGCGGTACCCGTTGGCCTCGATCCACCGGGCCAGCGCGTGCGCGGTGGGCAGCACCCCGTCCATCGAGCCGCGGTGGATGACCGTGGCCGCCAGCGGGACCCCGGGCAGGTCGGTCACGCGCAGGCCCGGCAGGTCCCCGCCGCACACCGGCACCCCCGCCCGCACGATGATCGCGCCGGGTTCCGGGGCGTCCTCGTAGCGGGCCAGGGCCGGGCCGACCGGGGTTCCGCCGCCCGCGGCGAGCCGGCGGCACACTTCCGCGAAGAGCGGGCCGACCACCGGCCCGATGTCCCGCGGTTCGAAGCCGCCTGCGATACCGGTCAGCTCGGCGAGCCGGACCGGGGGCAGGGAGGTGACGACGACGTCCTCGGTGGGCATGGTGCCCTCGCTTTCGATCGACCGGAGCCTCGCCTCGACCCGGGCCAGCCGGGCCGCCGCCTCGGCGGCGGCCGACTCCAGTTCCGCCCGGCGCAGCCGCAGCATCCCGCGGAGTTCGTCGGTGCCGATGTCCTCGTCGAGGATCGACCGCACCTGCTCCAGGGTGAACCCCAGGTCCTTGAGGGCGATGACGCGGTTGAGCCGGGCCAGCTGCGCCGCCTCGTAGTAGCGGTAGCCGCTGGACGGGTCGACGCGGGCCGGGCGCAGCAGCCCGACGGCGTCGTAGTGGCGCAGCATGCGGACCGATACGCGTCCGTGCCTGGCGAAGTCTCCGATGGTGAGCATGGTGTGCTCCAGTGCAGGCCCTGACACGGTGGGAGGGTCAAGCCGGGGGCGGCAACGGCCGCCGGACCGGGGTGCCCGGCCGGCCCCGGGTAGCGTGACCGCCCGGCTGCCGGGGCGTCGCACGGTCGCGGCGGCGGCGCCCCGGTCCGGGTCACCAGGCCGAGGACAGTTCGCCCAGCAGCTTCCAGGTGCGCAGCCGCTCCTCCTCCGTTCCCAGGCCGGTCTGCGAGACGATCAGCTCGGTGGCGCCGGCCTCCCGGTACCGGGCAAGCTCCGCGGCGACCGTCTCCTCGTCCCCGAGCGCCATGACGTCCCCCGCCCGCTCGACGCCCGCCCGGTCCAGGACGGCACGGTAGGACGGGATGCCATCGTAGAAGGCGAGTTCGGCCCGTGCCTTCTCGCGGAGCGCCGCCGGATCGGCGGTGACCAGCGCCGGGACGATCGCGACCACCCGCGGCGCGGCCCGCCCGGCCGACTGCGCCGCGGCGTTGATCGTCGGTACCAGGTAGTCGCCGAGGGCCTTCGGCGCGGCGAGGTAGGGCAGTGTGCCGTCGGCGAGTTCGGCGGTGGCGCGCAGCGCCTGCGGGCCCAGCGCGGCCACCAGGACCGGCGGCGGCTCGGCGCCGGGGACGACGGCGGGCCCGAAGACGGTACGGGCCCGCAGCGTCTGGCCCTGGAAGTCGATCTCCCCGTCGTGCAGCAGGGTGCCGAGTGCGGTGAGGTACTCCCGGAGGTGCCGGAGCGGGCGGTCGAAGGGCACTCCGTAGCCCTCCTCGACGAACGACTTCGCCGACAGGCCCAGGCCCAGGTGGACCCGGTTGCCGGTGGCCGCCTGGGCGGTGCGCACCTGGGCCGCGAGGGTGATCGGGTGCCGGGGGTAGACCGGTACCACCGAGGTGCCGAGCCGGATGCCGGGGACCGCCTGGCCGGCCAGTGCGACCAGGGACAGCGCGTCCAGGTGCTGCTGCTGGGAGAACCACACCGCGCCGATCCCGGCGTCGGCGGCCACCCGGACCCGGTCGAGGAGGTCCGTCACGAGGTTGGGCGCGTGTTCGTCGCCTGCGGGCAGGGTGATGCCGATCGTCATCCGTGGGTCTCCTCACCGAGGTGGCCGGGCCGGTCCCGGCACACGGGGCTCCTCCGTCCAACCCACCGTCCGGGCAACGGAATTCCGCCCCGGTGTTGCGGCCGGATGAATTTCCGGTCGCGTGCCGTCCGCACCGGCCGGTAGCGTCCCCCCATGACCGTCCCGGACTCGACCGCCGCCCATCCGCGCTTCGCCGAAGCCCTGCGCGAGCTGGGCCTGGAGGTGGAGGTGCGGCGCTTCCCCGACGCCACCCGGACCGCCGCCGAAGCCGCCGCGGCCATCGGCTGCGCCCTGGACGAGATCGTCAAGTCACTGGTGTTCGAGGCGGACGGCGAACCCGTGGTCGTGCTGCTGGACGGCGCCTCCCGGGTCGACACCGAGCGGGTGCGGGCCGAGCTGCGCGCGGACCGGGTCCGGCGCGCGGACGCGGACACCGTGCGGACGGCCACCGGGTACGCGATCGGCGGTGTGCCGCCCTTCGGGCACCGTACGAAGACGCGGGTACTCGCGGACCGGGGGCTGCTGGCCCACGCCACGGTCTGGGCGGCGGCCGGCACCCCGCACACCGTCTTCCCGATGGCGCCCCGGACGCTGGTCGACCACGCGCGCGGCATCCTGGCCGACGTCCGCGAACAGGCCGTGTGACCTCGCTGACGGTCGCCGCGGCGGTGCTCGCGGCGGTGCCGCAGGCCGGCTGAACGCGCTCGCGCCCGCCCTGCGGGGCCGGCTCCTGGCCTTCGCGCTGACCACCGGGGGCGGGGCCGCCATCGGCGCGGTGCTCGCCTGCTTCAGCCCGCTGCCGCGTCCCGGGGCGTGGCCCTGGCTCGTGGTGTCGGCGCTGCCGCACGTCGGCTACCAGGTCCTGCTGATGCGGTCCTTCATCCTCGGCGACTTCGGGCAGATGTATCCGATCGCGCGGGGCACGGCACCGCTGGTGGTGACGGTGCCGGCGGCGCTGTTCGTCGGCGAGACGCCGAACGGCCCGCAGGTGGGGGGATCGCCCTCGCGTCCGCCGGGCTGGTCGGCGTCGCCCTGTGGGGAGCCCGCGGCACCGGGGCCCGGCCGCACCGGCCGGCGCTGGCGGCCGCGCTGGCCACCGGGGTGTCGATCGCCGCGTACACGGTGGTGGACGGCGTCGGGGTACGACGGCTCAACGGCGCCGCGCCGGTGCCGGAACCGCTACCGGCGTCGGCACCGGCATGGCACCGGCCCGCATCCCGTCTGGTTCCCGGCGGGATGCGGGCCGGTCGTGCCGGGGCGTCAGGCCCGGTGACTCGGCTCCCGCCGCTCCTCCCGGGGAGCGGCGATCACGGCGCCACCGCCGCCCCCGGTCGGCATCCCGGCCTCCAGACCGACCAGCCAGTCCCGCACGGCCTGGGCCGTCGTCAGGGAGTGCTCCTCCATGACCGTGAAGTGGTCGCCCGGGACGTCCACCAGCTCGTGCGGCCACGGCCACTTGGAGCGCCAGGCGTCGCCGTCGGCGGCCTCGGCCGAGAGGCTGGGCGGGCGGCAGGCGTGCACCTGGAGCGTCGGGGCGCCGACCTCCACCGGGGACCAGCCCTCGAAGGCCCGCAGGTAACCGCCCTGGCCGGTCAGCTGCGTGCCGGTCAGCAGTTCCAGCTCGCCGCCGGGCGCCCGCACCATCCGGTCCACGATCTCGTCCAGCAGCACGGTACGGAACTTGCCGGTGTCCGGGTACGTGTCGAGCAGCACCAGACCGGCCGGCCGCACCCCCCACTCCTCCAGACGGCCCACGACGGCGTTCGCCATCCAGCCGCCGGAGGAGTAGCCGAGCACCGCGAAGGGGCCGTCGCCGGCCAGCCGGCGCACCGCCTCGGCCTGGAAGTCCACCGCCGGCTGGAGGGTCGCCGGGATCAGCTCGCCGGGCCGGAAGCCCGGGTGCCGGAGCACCGTCACCTTCCGCTCGCCGCTGAAGACGGTCGAGAACTGGTAGAAGAAGTTCGGGCTGGCCGGCGCGATCACCGGCGGCACACACACCAGGTGGATCCCGTCGCCCGTGGTCAGCTCGACCGGGGGCAGCGGCTCGCCCGCCTCCTCGACGGTGGTGAACATCGGCCGCACCGCCGCGGCCGCACGCAGCATGTGCAGGCTCTCGTCGTAGCGGCGCAGCCGGAAGCCCTGCCGGTACAGCACGCTGATGGTGTCGTCCGACGCCGGGGCGGTGGCCGGCGCGGCCTGCTCCTGCCGCTCCCCGCCCACCGCGAGTTCGGTGCGCAGATGGCGGCACAGGCCCGCGCTGGAGGCGTGGTCGAAGATGAGGGTGGTCGGCAGCCGCAGACCGGTGGCCTGGCAGAGGCGGTTGCGCAGTTCCAGGGCGGTCAGCGAGTCGAAGCCCCACTTCGGCATGGCGTCGGTCGCGGCCAGCGCGTCCGGTGACGGATGGCCGAGGACGGCGGCCGCCAGCTCGCGGAGCAACTCCAGCAGTACGCCCTCCTGCTCCTCCTCCCCCAGCCCCGCCAGCCGGGCGGCCAGGTCGGCGGCGGCCGTCGCGGAGTCCGCTCGGGCCGCCGGGACCGCGCTCGCCGTCGCGGCGGCCCGCTTCGCCGGTGGCCGGACCAGTCCGCTCAGCACCCGGGGCACGGTTCCGGCCCGGGCACGCAGCGCGGCCATGTTCAGCCGCACCGGCGCCACCACCGCCGGGGCCGCGGCCAGCGCCCGGTCGAACAGGGCCAGCCCCTCCGGCACGGACAGCGGGTCGACGCCCAGCCGGGCCGCCCGTGCCACATCGGCCCCGGTCATCGCACCGGTCATCGCGCTGGGCTGCTCCCACAGACCCCAGACGAGGGACTGCCCGGGCAGGCCGAGCGCCCGGCGGTGCTGGGCGAGCCCGTCCAGGAACGCGTTGGCGGCCGCGTAGTTGCCCTGGCCGGGACTGCCGAGCGTGCCCGCCATGGACGAGAAGAGCACGAACGCCGACAGGTCCGACTCCCGTGTCAGCTCGTGCAGATGCCAGGCGGCGTCCACCTTCGCGCGCAGCACCCGGTCCACGCGCTCGGGGTCGAGGGATTCGACCACCCCGTCGTCGAGCACCCCGGCGGCGTGCACGACCGCGGTCAGCGGGTGCTCGGCGGGTACCGCGGCCAGCAGCCCGGCCAGCGCCGACGGGTCGGCCACGTCGCAGGCGGCCAGCGTCACCTCGGCCCCGAGGCCGGTCAGTTCGGCGCGCAGCTCCTCGGCTCCGGCCGCCGCCGGACCGCCGCGGCTGACCAGCAGCAGCCGGTCCACTCCGTGCGCGGCCACCAGGTGCCGGGCCAGGTGTCCGCCGAGGGTTCCGGTGCCCCCGGTGAGCAGCACGGTGCCGCCCGGCCGGAACGCCGGGCGCTCCGCCCCGGTCTGCTCGTCCGCCGGCCCGGTGCGGGCCAGCCGGGGCACCCGCACCTCGCCCTGGCGCAGCGCCAGCTGCGGCTCGCGGTCGGCCGACACCCCCGCCAGCACCGCGTACGAGGCGTCCGACCGGTCGAGGTCGACCAGGGCGAACCGGCCGGGGTGTTCGGACTGCGCGGACCGCAGCAGCCCCCACACGGCGGCGTGCGCGAGGTCGGTGACGTCCTCCGCGGGGCCGGCCGCCACCGCGCCCCGGGTCACCAGGACCAGCCGGGCGTCGCCGAACCGCTCGTCGGCGAGCCAGTCCTGCACCAGGCGCAGGGCCCGGTGAACGGCCTCCCGGGCCGCGGCGGGCCGGTCGGACGGACCCGCGTCGGCGTCCTCGGCGCCGAAGGACGCCAGGACCACGGTGGGTACCCCGGCCCTCGCCTCCGCGATGGCGCCGGCGGCGTCGTCGAGGTCGCGGCAGCGCTCCGCCTTCACCCCCGCGGCGGCGAACACCGCGCTCAGGTCCAGGTCGTCCTGGCCGAGGAGGAGACGACGCCCCTCGGGGACGGTCCGGGCCGGCCGCGGAACCCAGTCCAGCCGCAACAGCGGCCCGCCGGCGCCGGTCCGGCCCGGGTCCAGCCGGTCGACGTCGACCGCCCGCAGCACCAGTGACTCCACGGTGGCGATCGGTTCGCCCTGCACGTCCGCCAGTTCCACGGCGACCGAGTCCGGCCCCGCCTGGGCCAGCCGCACCCGGCCGACCGCGGCGCCGACGGCGTGCCGGCGCACCCCGCGCCAGGAGAACGGGAGCCGGGCCCGTCCGGTGCCGGTCTCCTCGGTGGAGCCGTCCAGCCAGCCGAGGCCGACGGCGTGCAGCGCGGCGTCCAGCAGCGCCGGGTGCACTCCGTAGGCGCCGGCCTCGGACTGCTGTTCCGGCGCGAGTCCGACCTCGGCGTACACCGCGTCGCCGTGCCGCCAGGCGGCCCGCAGGCCCTGGAACGCGGGCCCGTACGGGAATCCGGCCCCGGCCATGGCCTCGTACGCCCCGTCCACCGGGAGGGGTTCGGCGCCGGCCGGTGGCCAGGCCGGGAAGGCGGCCCGGGGCGCGGTGCCGCCGGTGGTGGCGAGGACACCGGAGGCGTGCCGGGTCCAGGGGGTCCACCCGGCGGTGCCGTCCGGGTCCTCGGGGCCGGTGGCCTGCTCCGGGGCGGCGTCGAAGCCCACCGTGCGGCGGCCGGACCCGTCGTCCTCCCCCAGGGTCACCCGGAGCCGCACCCCGCCGCGCTCGGGCAGCGGCAGCGGGGCGGTGATGGTCAGCTCCTCCAGCTCGTCGCACCCGGCGGGCGCACCGGCCGCCAGGGCCAGTTCCACGAACGCGGTGCCCGGCAGCAGCACCACGCCGCCGACCACGTGGTCGGCGAGCCACGGGTGCGCGGCGAGCGACAGCCGGGTGGTGGCCACCAGGCCCTGTCCGTCGGCGAGTTCCACGGTCGCGCCGAGCATCGGGTGGCCGGTGGCGGTGAGCCCCAGCTCGGCGACGGCCCGGTCGCCGGCCGGGGTGCGGGGGGCGGACAGCCAGTAGCGCTGCCGCTGGAAGGGGTAGGTGGGCAGGTCGGCGGGGCGGCCGGGCCGGGCCGCCGCCGGCCAGGTCACCGGTGCGCCGTGGACGTACGCCTCGGCCAGGGCGGTGTGGAGCCGGCGCAGGCCGCCGTCGTCGCGGCGCAGGGTGCCCAGGGCGACGCCGCCGGTGTCGCGCAGCGTCTCCTGTACCGGCATGGTCAGCACCGGGTGCGGGCTGACCTCCACGAACACCTGGTGGCCCGCGGCGGTCACGGCCCGCACCGCGCGTTCGAACTCCACGGTGTACCGCAGGTTGCGGTACCAGTAGCCGGCGTCCAGCGCGGTGGTGTCGAGCAGTTCACCGGTGAGCGAGGAGTAGAACGGCACCCGGGCGGCGCACGGCCGGATCCCGGCCAGCGCCTCGGTCAGCTCGGCCTCCACGGCGGCCACCTGCGGGGAGTGGGAGGCGTAGTCGACCGGCAGCAGCACCGCGCGGACCCCGTCCGCGGTGGCCGCGGAGACCAGTGCCTCCAGCGCCTCGACCTCCCCGGACACGGCCACCGTGCTGGGGCCGTTGACGGCGGCGATGGACAGCCGCTCGCCCCACGGGGCGATCCGCTGTGCCGCGTCCGCCACCGAGGTCACCATCGACACCATGCCACCGCGCCCGGCCAGCGCCCGCAGCGCCCGTGAGCGCAGGGCCACGATCCGCGCCCCGTCCGCCAGTGACAGCGCCCCCGCCACGCAGGCCGCGGCGATCTCGCCCTGGGAGTGGCCGACCACCGCCGTGGGGGTGACCCCGTGCGCGCGCCACACCTCCGCCAGCGACACCATGACCGCCCACAGCGCCGGCTGCACCACGTCCACCCGGTCCAGCCCGGGGGCACCGGGGGCGCAGCGCACCACGTCCGGCAGGGACCAGTCGGTGTGCGGGGCCAGCGCGGCGGCGCACTCCTCCAGCCGGGCGGCGAACACCGGCTCGGTCGCCGACAGTTCCCGTGCCATCCCGGCCCACTGGGCGCCCTGGCCGGGGAAGACGAACGCGACCTTCGCACCCGCCGTCGCCACGCCCCGGACCACCGACGCCTTGTCGCACGACCCGGGTTCGTCACGGGCCAGCGCGGCCACCCCGTCGAGCAGCCCGTCCCGGTCGTCGGCGACCACGGCCGCCCGGTGGTCCCAGGCGGTCCGGCCGGTGAGCAGCGTCCGGCCCACCTCGGCCGCCTCCGGATCGGGCCCGGCCGACAGGTGGGCGTGCAACCGCCGGGCCTGGTCCCGCAGCGCGGCCGCGGTGCGGCCGGACAGCACCCAGGGCACCGGGGCCGAGCCGGCGGGTTCGGCGGCGGTCTCCCCGGCGGGATCCTCGGCCGGCGGCGCCTGCTCCAGGACGACGTGGGCGTTGGTGCCGCTGATGCCGAAGGAGGAGACCCCGGCGCGCCGCGGCGCGCCGGTCTCCGGCCACGGCCGGGCCTCGGTGAGCAGTTCCACCGCCCCCGAGGACCAGTCCACATGGGTCGAGGGCCGGTCCACGTGCAGCGTCCTGGGCAGCCGGCCGTGCCGCATCGCCAGCACCATCTTGATCACGCCGCCGATCCCGGCCGCCGCCTGGGCGTGCCCGATGTTCGACTTCAGCGACCCCAGCCACAGCGGCCGGCCGGCCGGCCGGTCCTGGCCGTACGCCTCGATCAGCGCCTGCGCCTCGATGGGATCGCCCAGGGTGGTACCGGTGCCGTGCGCCTCCACCGCGTCCACGTCCGCCGGGGACAGCTGGGCCGCCTCCAGCGCCTGGCCGATGACCGCCACCTGCGAGGGGCCGTTCGGCGCGGTCAGGCCGTTGGAGGCGCCGTCCTGGTTGACCGCGCTGCCCCGGATCACCGCGAGCACCGGGTGGCCGCCCGCGAGCGCGTCGGACAGCCGCTCCAGGACGAGCATGCCGGCGCCCTCGCTCCAGCCGGCGCCGTCGGCGGCCTCCGCGAACGGCTTGCAGCGGCCGTCCGGGGCCGACACGCGCTGCCGGCTGGAGGCGACGAACGCCCATGGGGTGGACAGGAAGGTGGCGCCGCCGGTGAGGGCGAGCGAGCACTCCGAGCGGCGCAGTGACTGGCAGGCCAGGTGCAGTGCCACCAGCGACGACGAACACGCGGTGTCCACCGTGACGGCCGGGCCCGTCAGGCCGAAGGTGTAGGAGATGCGGCCCGACGCCACGCTGCCGGAGCTGCCGTTGAAGAGGTAGCCCTCGAAGTCCTTGGGCACCTGCGGCAGCCGGCTCGCGTAGTCGTTGTAGATGACGCTGAGGAACACCCCGGTGCGGCTGCCCCGGGCCCGGGTCAGGTCGATCCCGGCCCGCTCGCAGGCCTCCCAGGAGGTCTCCAGCAGCAGCCGCTGCTGCGGGTCCATGGCCGTCGCCTCACGGGGCGGGATACCGAAGAACTCCGCGTCGAAGTCGGCCGCGCCGCGCAGGAACCCGCCCTGCCGGGTGTACGAGGTGCCGGGGTGGTCGGGGTCCGGGTGGAAGAGCGCGTCCAGGTCCCAGTCGCGGTCGGTGGGGAAGTCCGTCACCGCGTCCCGGCCGTCGACCAGCAGCTGCCACAGCTCCTCCGGGGTGCCGACATCGCCCGGGAACCGGCAGCTCATCCCGATGATCGCGATCGGCTCGCGGTCCCGTTCCTCGACCTCGCGCAGCCGTCGCCGCGCGGTGCGCAGGTCGGTGCCGGCCCGCTTGAGGTAGCTGCGGAGCTTCGCCTCGTTCTCCATCTGAAAGTCACTTCCTGATCTGTGCGGGGCGGTTCACTGGTCGGGGTCCTGGCTTTCGAGCTCCTCGTCGAGGAGCTCGAACAGTTCGCGGTCGGACGCGGTGCTGAGGTCGCGCTCGGCGTCGGGTTCGGGCCTGCCGTCACGCGCCCCGCCCCACCGGGCCAGCAGGGTGCGCAGCCGGGCGTCGACCCGGTCGGCGGCGGTGCCGGCGGCGGGGTCCTTGGCGAGGCCGAGCACGGCCGCCTCCAGCCGCTCGATCCCGGCGAGGACCTCCGCGCCCGGATCGGGCCGGTCCAGCGGGAAGCGGGCGAGCACGAACCGGGCGATCGCGGCGGCCGTCGGATGGTCGAACGCCAAGGTGGCGGGCAGCCGCAGGCCGGTCGCGGCGTTGAGCCGGTTGCGCAGCTCGATCACGGTCAGCGAATCGAAGCCGAGATCCTTCAGCGCCCGCTCCGGGGCGATCCGCTCGGTGGTGGCGTGGCCGAGCACCTGGGCGATCTGGGTGGACACCACGTCCAGGACCAGCTGGTCGCGCTCGTCGTCGGGCAGCGCCGCGAGCCGCTCCGGCAGCGTCCCGGACGGTGCGGCGGCGGTCGCCTCGGCGGGGCGGCGCGCGGCGGGGACGGCGGCCGGCCGGACCAGGGCCCGCAGCAGCGGGTGCCGGGTGCCCGCCGCGGCCTGGTCGCGCAGTGCCGCGTGGTCCAGCCGCACCGGTGCCAGCAGTTCCCGGCCGTCCGCGAGCGCCGCGTCGAACAGCGCGAGCGCGTCCTCGGTGGACAGCGCGGCGATCCCGGACCGGGACAGCCGGGCATGGTCGGTGCTCCCGAGGGCGGCGGTCAGCCCGCTCTCCTCGGCCCACAGGCCCCACGCCAGGGACACCCCCGGCAGCCCGGCCGCCCGGCGGCGCTGGACGAGCGCGTCCAGGGCGGTGTTCGCCGCGGCGTAACCGGCCTGCCCGGCGCCGCCCAGCACCCCGGCCACCGAGGAGAACGCCACGAACGCCGACAGCGGCGCCCCGCGGGTCAGCTCGTCCAGGTGCAGTGCGCCGTCCACCTTCGGCGCGATCACCGTGTCGAGCCGCTGCGGGGTCTGCGCGTCGAGCACCCCGTCGTCCAGCACCGCGGCCGCGTGGACCACCACGCCCAGCGGGCGGTCCAGGGAGGCCAGCAGCTTGGCCACCGCGTCCCGGTCGGAGACGTCGCACGCCGCCACCGTGACCTCCGCGCCCAGGGCGCGCAGTTCGTCCTGGAGCGCGTCCGCCCCCTCGGTGGCCGGGCCGCGCCGGGCGGTGAGCACCAGGTGACGCGCCCGCCAGCGGGTCGCCAGATGGCGGGCGAGCGCCCGGCCGAGCGTGCCCAGGCCGCCGGTGACCAGCACCGCGTGCTCGGGGTCGAACGCGGCGGGCACGGTGAGCACCAGCTTGCCGATGTGCCGGGCCTGGCTGAAGAAGCGGAACGCGTCGGGGGCGCGCCGCAGATCCCAGGTGCGGGTCGGCAGCGGCCGCAGCGCGCCGCTGTCGAACAGCGCCACCAGCTCGGTCAGCATCTCCTGGATCCGGTCCGGACCGGGCCGGGCCAGGTCGAAGGTCTCGTACTCGACCCCCGGGTGGCCGGCGGCCAGCTCGCCGGGGTCGCGGAGGTCGCTCTTGCCCATCTCCACGAACCGGCCGCCGCGCGGCAGCAGCCGCAGCGACGCGTCGATGTACTCGCGGACCAGGGAGTTCAGCACCACGTCGACGCCCCGCCCGTCGGTGACGGCGGCGAACCGGTCCGCGAACTCCAGGTCGCGGGAGGACGCCAGGTGCGTACCGGGCACCCCCGAGGCGCGGACCGCGTGCCACTTGCCGGGACTGGCCGTGGCGAAGACCTCGGCGCCCCGGTGCCGGGCGAGCTGCACGGCCGCCATCCCGACGCCGCCCGCCGCCGCGTGCACCAGCACCGATTCGCCGGCCCGCAGCCGGGCCAGGTCGGTCAGCGCGTAGTACGCGGTCAGGAAAGCCGCCGGTGCCGAGGCGGCCTGCACGAACGACCAGCCGTGCGGCACCCGGACGACCATCCGGTGGTCGGCCACCGCGACCGGGCCCAGGGCGCCGAGGACGAGCCCCATCACCCGGTCGCCCACCGCCGCCCCGATGACCCCGGCGCCGACCTCGGTGACCACGCCGGCCACCTCGGAGCCCAGTTCGTAGCCGGCCGGGCCGGCGTCCAGGGTGATGAGCACGTCCAGGAAGTTCACGCCGACCGCGTGCACGTCGATCCGTACCTCGCCGGGCGCCAGCGGGCGGGCGGCCGCCGGGTGGGCGACGAGCGCGAGCCCGTCCGGTGAGCCCTTCCGTTCGGCGTCCAGCCGCCAGGTGCGGGTGTCCGGCGGCACCGTCAGGGCCGGTCGGTGCGCCGCCCGGGCCAGCCGGGGCACCGACACGGCGCCGGACCGCAGCGCGATCCGCGGCTCCCCGGTGGCGAGCGCGGCGGGCAGCGCCTGACGGGACGCCGGGTCCGCGTCGAGGTCGACCAGGACGAAGCGCTCGGGGTGCTCGGACTGCGCCGAGCTCACCAGCCCCCACACGGCGGCCTGCGCCGGGTCGGGGGTGCCGGTGTGCACCGCGCCGTGGGTGAGGACCACCAGCCGGCCGGGCGCCGGGCGTTCGCCGGCCGACCAGCGCTGCGCCAGGTCCAGCGCCCAGCCGGTGGCCGCGCGGACCGCCGCGGCGGTGTCCGCGGCGCTCCGCCCGTCGCACCGCACCGGACAGGGGGCGATCAGCTCCCCGGGCGCGGCCGGGCCGTCGTCCAGGCCGGCCCTCAGCTCCACGGCCAGGCCCGCGCCGTCGAGGCCGCAGGCGTCGTCGCCGAGCACGGCGAGGGGTTCCACGGCCGGCGTGCCCGGGGTGTCGGCGGCCGGCGTCCACTCCAGTTCGAACAGCGCCTGCGCCACCACCTCGTCCGGTCCGCCGAGCCGGCTCAGGTCGGCCGGCCGCATCGCCAGTGCGTCGACCGAGGCCACCGGCCGGCCCCGGTCGTCGGCGACGGCCAGGGTCATGGTGTCCGGTCCGGTCGCCGACCAGCGCACCCGCAGGGCCGCGCCGCCGCGGGCGTACAGCCGCACCCCGGACCAGTTGAGCGGCAGCACGGGCCCGCCGCCGCTCTCTTCCATGGCGTGCAGCACGGGCGCGTGCAGGGCGGCGTCCAGCAGCGCCGGGTGCAGCGCGAACGCGGTGCCGGCGTCCGCGTCGCCCGGCAGGGCGACCTCGGCGCAGACGTCGTCGCCGACCCGCCAGGCGGCCCGCACCGCCCGGAACGCGGGGCCGTAGGTGTAGCCCAGTTCGGCGGCCCGGTCGTACATCCCGTCGGTGTCGAGCGGGACCGCGCCCCGCGGCGGCCAGCCGGTGAGTTCCACCGGCCGGTCGCCGCCCGGCGCCAGAGTGCCGCTCGCGTGGTGGGTCCAGGGCGCGTCCGGGTCCGCGTCCTCGGGCCGCGCGTGGACGTCCAGCGAACGTCGGCCGTCGCTCCCGGGCCCGGCCGTGACCCGCAGTCGGACCCCGCCGGCCGGGGGCAGCACCAGCGGCACCCGCAGGGTGAGTTCCTCGACCTGGGTCAGGCCGCAGTGCTGGGCGGCGTACAGGGCGAGTTCGACGAAGCCGGTGCCGGGGAACACCGCACGGCCGCCCACCACGTGGTCGGCCAGCCAGGGCTGGGCACCCACCGACAGCCGCCCGGTGAAGAGGACGGAGTCCGGCTCCGGCCCGGTGATCACCGCGCCGAGCATCGGGTGGCCGGTGGCCGTCAGCCCGAGGCCGGCCGCGGCCCGGTCGGGCGCGCCGGGGGCCGCGGAGGCCAGCCAGTAGCGCTCGTGCTGGAAGGCGTAGGTGGGCAGGTCGACCCGCCGGGCGGGCCGCCCGGCCAGGAACGCGGGCCAGTCCAGCGGCACGCCCCGCGCGAACAGCAGGGCCGCGGCGCCGGTGAGCGCCGCGCCCCCGTCCGGCTGTCCGGTGCCGAGCGCGGGCACGAACACGGCGTCCGGCGCGCACCGGCGGCCCGGCACGGTCAGGGTGTCGCCGGGGCCGATCTCCAGCAGCGTGGTGATGTCCTGGGCGCGCAGCGCGGCGACCGCGTCGGCGAACCGCACGGTCCCCGCTGCCTGCGCCACCCAGTGGTCCGGCGAGCCGAGCTCGTCCGGGCCGGCCGGGCGGCCGGTCACCGTGGAGATCACCGGAATCCGCAGCGGGCCGAACGCCGTGGCCGCCACCACGCCCCGGAACTCCGCCGCCGCGGCCCCGGACGGCGGCGCGAGCAGGTGGTCGCCGGGCAGCCGCCGCACCTTCCGTCCCTGCCGCTGGAAGTGGGCCGCGGCGGCGAGCACCTCGGCCTCGGAGCCGTGCAGCACCAGCGAGCCGGGCCCGTCGACGGAGGCGACGGCCACCCGGTCGGAGAGCCATCCGGCGGCCTCCTCCTCGGTGGCCGCGACCGCGACCGCCGCCCCGCCCCGCGGCAGCGCCCGCACGAGCGCGGCCCGGGCGGCCACCAGGGCGCTCGCGTCGGCGAGCGAGAGCGCCCCGGCCGCGTGCACCGCGGTCAGTTCGCCGACCGAGTGGCCGGCCACCGCGTCCGGCCGCAGGCCCCAGGACTCCCACAGCCGCAGCAGCGCGACCTGGAAGGCGAACAGTGCAGCCTGGGCGTGGCCGGGGTCGGCCGGCTCTTCGCCGTCGTCGCCGGTCAGCACCTCCCGGAGCGGGAGGCCGAGGTGCGGTTCGAGGTGTGCGCACACCTCGTCCAGGGCGTCGGCGAAGGCCGGGTGGCGCTCGTACGGTTCGCGGGCCCGGCCCGGGAGCCGGAGTCCCTCGCCCAGGTGCGGGCCGGAGAACAGCACGGCGACCTTCCCGTCGGCGGCGGTGCCGTGCCGCACCCCGGGGATGCCCGCGAGGTCCCGGCCGTCCGCGATCGCGCCGACCGCCGCCAGCAGTTCGCCCCGGTCCGCGCCGACGACCACCGCGCGGTGTTCCAGCGCGGCGCGGCCGGTGGCCAGCGAGTAGGCGACGTCCGCGCAGTCCGGTCCGGGCCGGCCGGCCACCGCGGCGTGCAGCCGGGCCGCCTGCTCCCGCAGCGCGGTGGCGGTCCGCGCGGTCAGCGCCCAGGCGACCGGTGCGGCCTCGGCCGGGGTGTCCGGCGCCGCCGCCGCGGGCTCGGGTCCGGCGGGCTCCGGGGCCTGTTCGAGGATGGCGTGGGCGTTGGTGCCGCTGACGCCGAAGGAGGAGACCGCGGCGCGCCGCGGCCGGTCCGCCTCCGGCCACGGGCGTGCCTCGGTGAGCAGGCGGACCGCGCCCGCGTCCCAGTCCACGTGCGAGGACGGCCGGTCCACGTGCAGGGTCTTCGGCAGCGTGCCGTGCCGCAGGGCCTGCACCATCTTGATGACGCCGCCGATCCCGGCGGCCCACTGGGTGTGGCCGATGTTCGACTTCAGCGATCCCAGCCACAGCGGCCGGTCCGCCGGCCGGTCCTGCCCGTAGGTCGCCAGCAGGGCCCGGGCCTCGATCGGGTCGCCGAGGGTGGTCCCGGTGCCGTGCGCCTCCACCGCGTCCACGTCCGCGGGGCCGAGCCCGGCGTTGCCGAGCGCCTGGCGGATGACGCGTTCCTGGGCCGGACCGCTGGGCGCGGTGAGGCCGTTGGACGCGCCGTCCTGGTTCATCGCGGTGGCCCGGACGACCGCCAGGACGGGGTGCCCGTTGCGGCGTGCGTCGGACAGCCGCTCCAGCACCACCAGCCCGGCGCCCTCGCCCCAGCCGGTGCCGTCGGCCGCCTCCGCGAACGGCTTGCACCGTCCGTCCCGCGCCAGCCCGCCCTGCCGGCTGAACTCGGAGAACGAGGTGGGTTCGACCATCACCGCGGCGCCGCCGGCCAGCGCCATGGAGCACTCGCCGCGCCGCAGCGCGGCGCACGCCAGGTGGATGGCGACCAGGGAGGAGGAGCAGGCCGTGTCGACCGTCAGCGCCGGTCCGCGCAGCCCCAGTACGTAGGCCACCCGGCCGGAGAGCACGCTGGGGGCGTCGCCGAGGAACCGGTAGCCCTCGGTCCCCCGCGGGGCGTGCTCCAGCGGGCCGCCGTAGCCCTGTGCCGCGGCGCCGACGAACACCGCGGTCGGGCTTTCCCGGAGCGACCCGGGGTCGATGCCGGCGCGCTCGAACGCCTCCCAGGACAGTTCCAGGATCTGGCGCTGCTGGGGGTCCATGGCGAGTGCCTCGCGGGGCGAGATGCCGAAGAAGTCGGCGTCGAAGTCGGCGGCGCCGGGCAGGAAGCCGCCCTCCCGGGTGGTGCTGCGGCCGGCCGCTTCGGCGCCCGGCTCGTACACCCGGTCCAGGTCCCAGCCCCGGTCGGTGGGGAAGGGGCCGATGGCGTCTCGCTCGGCGGCCACCAGGTCCCACAGGTCCTCCGGGCCGTGTACCCCGCCGGGGTAGCGGCAGGCCATGGCGACCACGGCGATCGGCTCGTCGTCCGCGGCCGCGCCGCCGGCCGCGGCGGGCTCCGGCCGGTCCGGCGAGGTGCCCAGCAGGGTGCTGTGCAGGTGCCGGGCGAGCGCCTGGGCGGTGGGGTGGTCGAACACCACGGTGGTGGGCAGCCGCAGTCCGGTGGCCTCGTTGAGCCGGTTGCGGGCCTCGACCGCGATGAGGGAGTCGAAGCCCAGCTCGCGGAAGGGCCGGTCGGCGGGGATGTCGTCCGGGCCCGGCTGTCCCAGGGCGGCCGCGGCGTGGGTGCGGACCTCCGTCAGCAGCGTCCGGTGCTGTTCGGCCTCGGGCAGCGTGGCCAGCCGCGCGGCCAGTGCGGCGCCGGGGCCGCCGGGTCCCGCCGGGGCGGGTTCCGGCGCGGCGTCGGCGGTCAGCCGCGCCACCTCGGGAATGCCGTCGAGGAGTGGTCGGGGGCGGGTGGCGGTGTAACCGGCGGCGAACCGCGGCCAGTCGACGTCGACCACGGCGGCCGTGGTCTCGTCCCGGCCCAGGGCGGCGGCGAGGGCCGCGACGGCGCGGGCGGGGTCGAGTGGCCGCAGGCCGTTGCGGCGCAGCCGCTCGCCGGTCCCGCCCCCGGACATGCCTGCGCCGTCCCACATGCCCCAGGCGATGGAGAGGGCGGGCAGGCCGCGGGCCCGGCGGTGCTCGGCGAGGGCGTCGAGGAACGCGTTGGCCGCGCTGTAGGCGCCCAGGCCGCTGCCGCCCCAGACCGCGGACGCGGAGGAGAACAGTACGAACGCGTCGAGGTCGCGCCCCGCCAGCAGTTCGTCCAGGTGCGCGGCGCCGGTGGCCTTCGCGGCGAGCACGGCGGCGAGTTCCGCGGTGCCGGTGCCGGCCAGGGGCGTAGACGTGGTGGTGCCGGCCGCGTGGAACACCGAGCGGACGGGGGTGCCCTCGGCGTCCAGGCGGGCCACCAGCGCGGCCAGCGCGGCGCGGTCGCCGGTGTCGCAGGCCACCACGCTCACCTCGGCACCGAGCCCGGTGAGTTCGGCCGCCAGTTCCGCCGCGCCGGGTGTGTCGGGACCGCGCCGGCCGGCCAGGACGAGGTGCTCGGCGCCCTCCCGGGCGAGCCAGCGGGCGACATGGCCGCCCAGCGCGCCGGTACCGCCGGTGATCAGTACGGTGCCGCGCGGCCGCCAGCGGGGGGTGTCACCGGCCGGGGCCGCGGGGGCGGGGGTGATCCGGCGTACCGAGACCCCGGAGGGGCGGACGGCGAGCTGGTCCTCGGCCCCGGGGGCGGTGAGCACCGCGGCCAGTCGCGCCGCGGCCCGGTGGTCCGCGGTCCGGGGCAGGTCGACCAGGCCGCCCCAGCGGTCCGGGTGTTCCAGCCCGGCCGCCAGCCCCAGGCCCCACACCGGTGCCTGGGCGGGGCTGTCCGGCGGGTCGGCACGGCCGGTGGTGACGGCACCTCGGGTGGCCAGCCACAGCGGCGCGCCGATCCCCGCGTCGCCGAGCGCGCCGACCAGCGCGAGGGTGCCGGACAGTCCCCGAGGTACGCCGGGGAACCCGGCCTCGCCGCGCTCGTCGAGCGCCAGCAGCGACAGCACCCCGGCGGGTGCCGCGCCGGTGCCCGCCGCCGCACGGAGCCGGTCGGCGAGCGCCGCGCGGTCCGGGGCGCCGCACTCCACGGTGGTCACCTCGGCTCCGTGGTCGCGCAGCGCCGCCGCGGCGGCCCCGGCCCACGGGTGCCCGGACGGCTCCGCGGGGAGCACCAGCAGCCAGTGGCCGGTGAGGCCGGGCGCGGCAGGGACGTCGAAGGGGTGCCAGGTGACGCGGTGCCGCCAGGCGTCGATCGCCGACTCCTCCCGCCGCCGCTGCCGCCAGTCGGCGAGCTTGGGCAGCAGCGTGGCCAGCGGGATGTCGCCGTCGACGTCCAGCGCCCGGCTCACCGTCGCGAGGTCGTGCCGTTCGACGGCGGACCAGAAGGCGGTGTCCTCGGTGCGGTCGGACGGTCCGGCGGCCCGGGTGGCCGGCTCGGCCGGTTCGATCCAGTACCGCCGGCCCTGGAACGGGTAGGTGGGCAGGTCCACCCGCCTGCCGCCGGGGCAGCTCCCGCTCCAGTCCACCGGGACGCCGTCGACGAAGGCCTGCGCCAGGGAGGCCGTCAGCCGGCCGGGGCCGCCCTCGTCCCGGCGGAGGGTGCCCACCACGATGGCGTCGGTGGTGACCGCCTCGGCGAGTTCCCGCACCCCCACGGTGAGCACCGGGTGCGGGCTGACCTCGACGAACGCCCGGTGCCCGGCGGTCACCAGGCCGGAGACCACGGTGTCGAACTCCACCGTCTCGCGCAGGTTCCGGTACCAGTAGCCGGCGTCCAGTTCCGTGCCGGTGAGGTACTCGCCGGTGACGGTCGACACCATGGGCACCGTGACCGGCCGGGGCCGGACCGGCGCCAGCGCCGCCAGCAGGTCCTCCCGCACCCGTTCCACATGCGCCGAGTGCGAGGCGTAGTCCACCGGCAGCCACCAGGTGCTCACCTCGTCGGCCGCGCATGACTCGACGAGTTCGGCCAGCGCGTCGCGGTCGCCGGCGACCACCACCGACCCCGGGCCGTTCACCGCGGCCACCTGGATGCGGCCCTCCCAGCCGGCCAGCCGCTCGCGCACCCGGGCGGCCGGCAGGGCCAGCGACACCATGCCGCCGGTGCCGGACAGCGCGGTGAGCGCGCGGGAACGCAGCGCCACCGCGCGGGCGGCGTCCGGCAGCGCCAGGGCACCCGCCACGCAGGCGGCGGCGATCTCGCCCTGGCTGTGGCCCACCACCGCCGCCGGGCGCACCCCCCTCGACCGCCACACGGCGGCCAGCGACACCATCACCGCCCACAGCGCCGGCTGCACCACGTCCACCCGCTCCAGCAGCGCGGGGCCGGCGGTACCGCACACCACCTCCACCACCGGCCAGTCGACGTGCGGTTCCAGCGCGTCCGCGCACTCCTGCAGGGCGGTGCGGAACACCGGGTCGGCGTCCCACAGGCCGGCTCCCATGCCGAGCCACTGCGAGCCCTGGCCGGGGAAGACGAACACCACCTTCCGGACGCTGCCGCCGCCGGCCCGGCCGGTGACCACCCGCTCGGACTCCGCGCCGCCGGCCAGCGCGGTGAGACCGCCGAGCAGGGCGTCCCGGTCGGCGCCGATCACCACCGCACGGTGGTCGAACAGGGACCGGGAGGTCAGCAGCGAGTGCCCGACGTCCAGCAGCGGCCGGAGCGCGTCGTCGGAGCCGGCTGCCCACCCCGCCGCGTCCTCCGGCCCGGCTTCCGGCCGCACCGCGTCCTCGGAGTCGGCAGCCCTCCCCGCCGCGTTCTCGGAGTCGGCTGCCGGCCGCACCGCGTCCTCGGGGCCGTCCTCCGGCCGGGCCAGCAGCAGCGCGCGCAGCTGACGCGCCTGGGCGCGCAGCGCCGGCTCGCTCTTCGCCGACAGCACCCAGGGCACCACTCCGGCGACCGGCCCGGGCTCCCCGGCGGGGTCCGGCGTCCGGGGTTCCGCCGCGTCGGGGGCGGGCTCGGCCGGCGCCTGCTCCAGGATCGCGTGGGCATTGGTGCCGCTGACGCCGAAGGAGGACACCGCGGCCCGCCGGGGCGACCCGGTCGCGGGCCACGGGCGGGGCTCGGTGAGCAGTTCCACGGTGCCCGCGGTCCAGTCGATGTGCGGCGAGGGCCGGTCCGCGTGCAGGGTCCGGGGCAGCAGGCCGTGCCGGAGCGCGAGTACGGTCTTGATGACCCCGGCGATGCCCGCCGCGGCCTGCGTGTGGCCGATGTTCGACTTCAGCGACCCCAGCCACAGCGGCCGTCCGTCCACCCGGTGCCGGCCGTACGCCTCGATCAGCGCCCCGGCCTCGATCGGGTCGCCCAGCGGGGTGCCGGTGCCATGCGCCTCGACGGCGTCGATCTGCGCCGCGGAGAGCCCGGCGGCCGCCAGGGCCTGCGCGATCAGGGCCCGCTGGGAGGGTCCGCTGGGCGCGGTGAGCCCGTTGGAGGCACCGTCCTGGTTCACCGCGCTGCCCCGGATCACCGCCAGGACCGGGTGACCCTGGCGGCGCGCGTCGGACAGCCGCTCCACCACCACCATGCCGGCGCCCTCGGCGATGCCGAACCCGTCGGCGCCGGCCGAGAACGCCTTGCACCGGCCGTCGGGCGCCAGCGCCCGCTGGCGGCTGAACTCCACGAACAGCCCCGGGGAGGAGAGCACCGTGACACCGCCGGCCAGCGCCACCGAGCACTCCCCGCGGGACAGCGCCTGGCACGCCAGGTGCAGCGCGACCAGCGACGACGAGCAGGCGGTGTCCACCGTCACGGCCGGGCCGGTCAGCCCCAGGGTGTAGGAGATCCGGCCGGAGGCCACGCTCGCGGTGGTGCCGGTCAGCAGGTGCCCTTCCAGGTCCTTGGGCGCCTGGTGCAGCCGGGGGCCGTAGTCCTGGGCGATCGCGCCGACGAACACCCCGGCGGGGGTCCCGCGCAGCGTCCGCGGGTCGATGCCGGCCCGCTCCAGGGCCTCCCAGGAGATCTCCAGCAGGACCCGCTGCTGCGGGTCCATCGCCAGCGCCTCCCGGGGGGAGATGCCGAAGAACGAGGCGTCGAACCGGCCGGCGTCCCGTAGGAACCCGGCCTCCCGCTGGTAGTGGCGGCCCGCCACGCCCGGGTCCGGGTCGTACAGCTCGTCGACGGCCCAGCCCCGGTCGGCCGGGAACGGCTCGTACGCCTCACCACCGGCGGTCAGCAGCTCCCACAGCTCCTCCGGGCTGTGCACCCCGCCCGGCAGCCGGCAGCTCATCGCCACCACGGCGATCGGCTCGTCGGCGCCGTCCCGCAGCAGGGCGGGCGCCACCGGCCCCGCCGCTCCCGGGTCTTCGGTGTCCCGACCGGTGACCGCGCGGTCGAGCCGGTCGGTGAGAGCCGCCGTGGTGGGGTGGTCGAACACCAGCGTCACCGGCAGGTCCAGGCCGGTGGCCGCGTTCAGCAGGTTGCGCAGCTCCGTCGCGCCCACCGAGTCCAGGCCCTGCTCGGACAGCGGCGTCCACTCGTCGACCGCCGACGGCGCGTCCGGCCCGAGCACCACGGCCAACTGCTCACCGACCAGCGCCAGCAGCGCCTCGCGCCGCTCCTCCGGGCCGGCCCCGGCCAGCCGCTCCAGCGGTGATCCGGCGGCGCCGGCGCCGTCCGCGCGGTCGGCCGCCCCGGCGTCCGCGGGGGCGTCGTCGGCGGCGTGGAAGGGGTAGGTGGGCAGCGGCACCCGGCGCGCACCGCGGCCCGCGAACACCGCCGGCCAGTCCGGTTCCACGCCCCCGGCGTACAGCTCGCCGAGCGCGGTGAACAGCCGCTGCGGACCGCCCTGGTAGCGGCGCAGCGTACCGGTCACCAGCGCCTCGGCCCCCGCCGAGTCCGCGGTCTCCGCCACGGTGTGGGTGAGCACCGGGTGCGGGCTGACCTCCAGCAGCACCCCGTGCCCGTCGGCCAGCAGAGCCCGGGTGGCCCGCTCGAACTCCACCGTGCTGCGCATGACGCGGCACCAGTAGTCCGCCGTCAGGCCGGCCGGGTCGAGCCGGCCGCCGGTGGTCGCCGAGTAGTAGGCCACCGGCGCCGGGCGCGGCCGCAGGAATGCCAGCTCGTCCCGGAGCCGGTCGAGGACCGGGTCGATCTGACGGCTGTGCCCGGCCAGGCCCAGCGAGATCCGCCAGGTGCGCACCCCGTCGGCGGCGAGGTCGGCGGCGAGGGCCGTCGCCGCCCCGGGGGTGCCGGAGACGACGACCGAGCGGGGGGCGTAGCGGGCGGTCAGTTCCAGCTCGCCGTCGAAGCGCGCCAGGTAGGGGCGTACCTCCTCGGCGGGTGCCAGCACGGACAGCATCACCCCCCGGCCCAGCAGCGGTACCTGCGCCTGGCTGAACGCGGCGACCGCCCGGGCGCCGTCGTCCCGGGACAGCGCGCCGGCCACGGTGGCGGCGGTGATCTCCCCCGCGCTGGACCCGATCACCGCGTCCGGGACCACGCCGAAGGACCGCCACAGCGCCGCCAGCGCCACCGTGGTGGCCCACAGGGCGGGCTGGGCCACCTCCGGCCGGCCCAGCGCGGGGCCGCCGGAGGCGCCGCGCAGCACCTCCGGCACCGGCCACTCCACGTGTGGGGCGAGCGCCCGCGCGCATGCCGTCAGCTCCTCGGCGAACACCGGGAACGCCTCGAACAGCTCACCGGCCATGCCCGGCCACTGCGGGCCGTGGCCCGGGCACACGAAGGCGATCCGGCCCCGGTCGCCCGCGACGCCGCCGGCCACCCGCGCGTCCGCCGTACCGCCGGCCAGCCGGTCCAGGCTCTCCGCGGCCCCTTCCCGGTCCCGGGCGACGACCACGGCCCGGTGGGGATGCGCCGCCCGGGTCGTGGCCAGCGAGAAGGCCACGTCCGCCAGCGCCTGGCCGGGGTGTGCGTCGAGGTGGGCCCGCAGCTCGTGCGTCTTGGCGCGCAGCGCCTCCGCGCTGTGCGCGGACAGCGGCAACGGCACCGCGGCACCGTCGGTGGGGGCTTCGGCGGGGGCTTCGGTGGGGGCTTCGGCGGGGGCTTCGGTGGGGGCTTCGGTGGGGGCGTCCGGCCGGCCCTGCCGGAGCGCCGCGTCGACCAGGTGCCGGACGTCCCGGCCAGCCTCCCCGGTGACGTCCACCGGGTAGCCGAATCCGTCGGCGCCGGCCGTGGTGAGCACCGCCGCCACCGCCCCGGCGGTGTCGGTGGCGATCACCAGCGCGAGGCGGCAGTCCCCGTTCCGCAGGCCGGAGACCGCCGCGGCCACCGGGTCCGGCCCGGTCCAGCGGGGTCCGGCGGTGCCGAACAGCCGGGTCAGCGGCTCGATCCGGGCGGCGTCGGGACCGGCGGCGAACAGCCCGACCGGGCCGGTCGGCCGGTCCGGCGCCAGGCCCGCGTCCTCGACCGCGGCCCATGCCGCCTGGAGGACGGGAAGCTGTCCGGCGGCCGGTGCGGCGCCCGGGAGACCGGCGAACGGCCCCGGACCGCCGGGCCCGCCGGCCGGGCCGGTTCCCTCCCGTTCCGGCGTACGGCGCGCCACTCCGGTCACGGCGACGGAGTCGCCGTCCGGCGAAACGGATCCATGCATGGGAGCCCCCTGGCTGGTGCCCGGATGATCGCGGGCACGGGTTGGATGTCCGACGAAACCCGACTGACTGTCCGGTCGCTCCGAACCCCCCGGCCTGAACGGTGGATTCGGGAACGTCACACCGTGTGACGGGCCCGAACGCCCAGTGAAGCCAGCGCGTCACCGCGTGGTCAACGCGGGCCGGTGCGGATTAGAGAAATCCCTGAAATCCCGGCGTATCAGCGGGCCCGGCGGCGGAGCGGGACGCGGCGCGGCGATCCGGACTCCACGGAGGCTCAAGTGCGCCCGGATATGGATGGGACGGATGTGATTCCGAAACGATGAACTGAATGGACGGACGATCGATGTGCGCGC
This sequence comes from Streptomyces sp. NPDC018031, assembly GCF_044327625.1. Taxonomy (NCBI): domain Bacteria; kingdom Bacillati; phylum Actinomycetota; class Actinomycetes; order Kitasatosporales; family Streptomycetaceae; genus Streptomyces; species Streptomyces sp. NPDC018031. Next base: position 447,574 of record NZ_JBIRFT010000005.1, on the reverse strand, counting down.
CGACCGGCTCCACCCCGCTTCCTCCCGGCCACCGACGAGCACGCGCCGCACCCCGGAGGGAGCCGGGCCGTCCCGCCGTGAAGACCCGGGCCGCGATGTGCCGGGGACGGCGATGAGCGGCCTGCCGGCACCCCGGTCCTCGGTCGACCGCACCTTCAGCTGCTATCTGGTCGGCGGCAACTCCCTGGTGGTGACCTGCGCGGAGCTGCTGCTGAGCCATGGGCACCGGGTGCTGGGGCTGGTGTCGGCGGACACCGGCGTCCGTGACTGGGCGCGGCAACGGCGGCTGCCCACGCCGGACTTCGGCCCCGATCTGGCCGACCGGCTCGGTGAAGTGCCCTTCGACTACCTCTTCAGCGTCGCCAACCTCCGGATGCTGCCACCCGCGCTGCTGGACCTGCCGCGTGAGCTGCCGGTGAACTTCCACGACGGACCGCTGCCGCGGCACGCCGGCCTGAACGCCACGACCTGGGCCCTGCTGGAGCGGGAGACCACCCACGGCGTCACCTGGCACGTGATGACCGAGCGGGCCGACGAGGGCGACATCCTGGTCCGGCGGCCGGTCGCGGTGACCGAGGAGGACACCAGCCACACCCTGAACGTCAAGTGCTTCGAGGCCGGTTACGCGTCCTTCGCCGAACTGCTCGGCCGGCTGGAGAGCGGGGACGTCCGGCGTACCGCACAGGACCTGTCCGCCCGGACCTACCACGGCCGGTTCGACCGGCCGCCGGACGGCGGCTTCCTGTCCTGGGACCGGCCCTCGTCGGTGCTGCACGCCGCCGTCCGGGCCGCCGATCACGGGCCCTATCCCAACGGGTTCGGCACCGCGAAGATCGCCACCGCGGACGGCGCGGTGCTGGTGGGCGGGCTCAGCCCGCTGCCCGGGCCACCCGAAGGACCGCCCGGAACCGTCCTGCGGGCGGACGGCGACGGCCTGGTGGTGTCGGTGGCGGACGGGATCGTCCGGCTCACCGGGCTCACCGCCCCGGACGGCCGGCCGCTCACCGGTGACGGCCCCGCCCGGCACGGTATCCGGCCGGGCCACCGGCTCCCCGTCCCCGACCCGGAGCTGCTGGCCGCCGCGGCCGGCGCCCAGGCCAGGGCCCTGCGCCACGAGGGCCACTGGCTGCGCCGGCTCGCCGACCTGGTGCCGGCCGACCTGGCCGGACGGGACACCACCGCGCGCGGCGGGGGGCACACCACCCTCCGGATCCCGGTCCCCGCGGACACCGCGCGGGCGGCCGCCCGCGCCGGTCTGTCCCACGACCGCTGGCTGCTCGCCGCGCACCTCGCCTTCCTCACCCGGATCGGCGTGGACGAGGGCACCGACGTGCACCTGCGCGCCGATGCCGGCCGCGCCACCGGGTGTCCTTCCGTCGACGCGCTGTACGCGCCCTTCGTGCCGCTGCGGATCCCCGCGGTGGACGGGGCCGACCTGGCCGGGTTCGCGGCGCGGGTGGCCGGCGGCGCGGACGAGGCCGAGCGCCGCGGCGGCCACCCCCTCGACCTGTGGGCCCGCCACCCGCGGTTGCGCGGCCGGCGGCCCTCCGAGCCGGGTCTGCCGATCGCCGTCGAGGTGTGCGACGACCTCGACGCACCGGCCGCGCCGGCCGAGGGCACCGCGCTGCTCATCCGCGTCCCACGCCGGGCGGACGCCCGGGAGTGCCGGTGGGTGGTACGGGATGGCGGCCACGACCACCGCACCCTCGTCCTGCTGGCCGAGTACGCCGAAGCGTTCCTCGCCGAAGTGGCCGCGCCGCGCGGGTCCGTACAGGACCTGGCCCGGGTCCCGCTCGGATCCGAGGCGCACCGGCGCGCCGCCGAGCGGTGGAACGACACGTCCGCCCCCGGCCTGCCGCTCGACAGCTGTGTGCACCATCTGGTGGCCCGGCAGGCCCGGCGCCGGCCGGACGCGCCGGCGGTGACCTGCGGCGAACAGCGCCTGAGCTACGCGGAGCTGGACCGCCGCTCGTCCGCGCTGGCCGGGCAGCTGCGGGCGCGGGGGATCGGCGGCGGGCAGTTGGTCGGGGTGTTCCTGGAGCGCTCCGCCGAGCTGCCGGTGGCGCTGCTGGGCGTGATGAAGTCCGGGGCGGCGTACGTACCGCTCGACCCGATCTACCCGGCGGAGCGCATCGGGTACATGCTCCAGGACACCGCGCTGCCCCTGGTCGTCACCGAGTCGCGGCTGCTGCCGCGGCTGCCCGCCGGCGACCGGGAGACCCTGGTGCTGGACCGGTCCCGGGCCGGCATCGAGTCCGCCGACCCGGAGCCGGGCGAGCGGGTGAGCAGCGACCAGGACGCCTACGTCCTGTACACCTCGGGTTCCACCGGGCGTCCCAAGGGGGTCCGGATCGGTCACCGCGCGCTGACCAACCTGGTCTCCGCCGTGTGCGGGACCCCCGGGCTGAGCGAGGACGACACCCTGCTGGCGGTCACCACCGTCTGCTTCGACATCGCGGGGCTGGAGCTGTTCGCGCCGCTGGTCGCCGGGGGCCGGGTCGAGGTGGCGCCGGAGACCGCGGTCGGCGACGCCGCGGCCCTGCGCGGGCTGCTGGAGCGGGTCCGCCCCACCGTGATGCAGGCGACCCCGGCCACCTGGCGGATGCTGCTGGACGCCGGGTGGCCCGGGGTGGCGGGGTCGCCGATGCCGCGGGTGCTGTGCGGCGGCGAGGCGCTCACCGACGACCTCGCCGGGCAGCTGCTCTCGCACGGCGCGCGGCTGTGGAACCTCTACGGCCCGACCGAGACCACCATCTGGTCGTCGGTCAAGCGGGTGCGGGACGGCGAGCCGGTCACCCTCGGACGGCCGATCGCCAACACCGCGTTCCACGTGGTGGACCGCCGGCTGCGCCCGGTGCCGCCCGGGGTGCCGGGCGAGCTGCTGATCGGGGGCGCCGGCGTCGCCCGGGGCTACCTGAACCGCCCGGAGCTGACCGCGGAGCGCTTCCTGCCGGATGTGTACGGCGGTTCCGGCGGCACCGTCTACCGCACCGGTGACCTGGTCCGGCTGCGGCCGGACGGCGAACTGGACTGCCTCGGCCGCCTGGACGACCAGGTCAAGCTGCACGGCTACCGGATCGAGCCGGGCGAGGTCGAACAGGCCCTGGGCCGGCACCCGGGTGTCGCCGAGGCGGTGGTGGTGGTGCGTGAGGACCGGCCCGGCGACCGGCGGCTGGTGGCCTATGTCGTGCCGCACACCACCCCCCGGCCGCGGCCGGGCGAGCTCCGCGCCCATCTGCTCACCACTCTGCCGGACTACATGGTGCCCACCGCCTTCGTGGAGCTGGACGCCGTTCCGCTGACCGCCAACGGCAAGACCGACCGGCGGGCCCTGCCACGGCCGGCCGGCGCCGCGGGGTCCGGTACCGAGCCGGCCGATCAGCTGGAGCGGACCATCGCCGGCATCTGGCGCGAGGTGCTGGCGCTGGACGCGGTGGGTACCGACGACAACTTCTTCGAGGCCGGGGGCAACTCGCTGCTGCTGATGCGGGTGATGGCCCGGATCAACGCCGACGTGGGCGGTTCGCTGACCCGGGTGGAGATGTTCATGTACCCCACCGTCCGGTCGCTGACCCGGCATGTGCGGGCCCGGCGCTCGGGCCACCCCGGACAGCGCCCGGTGGTGCCGGAGCCCCGCGGGTCCCGGCCCTCCCGCACCGGTCTCGGCGATCTGCGCCGCAGACGGCAGCAGCACCGCACGGCCGATGAGACATCCCGATGACCCGGAAGAGGACCACCATGCGCGTGTGCCAGGTATGCGCCCTGAAAGAACAGCACCCGGGGATCAGCCTCGACGACGAAGGCGTGTGCAGCCTGTGCCGGCTCGGCGTCGTCGGCGATCTGATGGAGAACTTCAGCTACACCGAGCAGATCCACGAGGAGTTCACCCGCAGCGGGCCCAACCCCCGCGGTGAGTACGACTGCCTGTTCATGTACAGCGGCGGCAAGGACAGCACCTACATGCTGGACAAGTTCGTCAACGAGTACGGGAAGCGGGTCCTCGCCTACACCTTCGACGTACCGTTCGAGAGCGCGCACGCGGCCGACAACATCGCACTGGCCCGGGAGAAGATCCCGGCCACCTTCGTCCTGGACTCGGACGACGACAACATCAAACTGGTGATGCGGGAGGTGTTCGAGCGGCCGGTCGCCAAACCCGGCAAGTATCTGGACGAGAAGCTCCCCTGCGTCTCCTGCCGCACGTTCTTCGTGATCCGCGCGATCCTCTACGCGTTCCGGCACCGCATCCCCTACATCGCGCTGTGCGCCGATCCGCAGCAGATCCTCACCATGGAGTCCGACACCAGGGAGGTGGTCCGCGGCTTCTACCAGACCTTCGGCGCCCGGCTGACCGACACGGTGTTCCGGAACGAGGCCGAGCAGGTGCTCTTCGCCGACGAGGAGGATCTGCCCAAGATCGTCTTTCCGTTCATCGCGATGCGCTACTCCTACGACCCCGACCGCATCGTGGCCGATCTCAAGGCCAAGGGGCTGTACAACTCCTCGCCGCTGGAGACCCACTGCACCCTGTTCCCCCTGCTGAACTACTACTCGTTCAAGCACTGGGACTGCATGTTCTACAAGCTCAACGCCGCCAGCCACCGGCGCTCGGTCCGGCGCAACAAGAACTACGACCGTTCCACCTTCAGCATCACCTTCCCCCGGGCGGCGGACCTGCCGGCGATCGAGGAACGGATGAAGCAGGTGGTCCTGGACATTGCCGCGGAGCGCGGCGACCGGGCCGGCCACCAGAGCGAACTCATCGACATCTTCCGGGAACTCGGCGCCACCGAGGAGGCGGCCCGGTTCGTGACCGAGGGCTTCCTCGGCATGCGGACCGTGGCCGCCGATCTGGGCATCACCCTTTAGGACGAGAGGCACAGGCAGACATGGAGCAGGCACCGACAATCCGGGAAACCGACGTCGCCATCATCGGGATGGCGTGCCGTTTCCCGGGTGCCGCCACCCCCGACAGCTTCTGGAACAACCTCCGGGACGGCCGCGAGAGCCTCGTCTTCTTCAGCGACGACGAGCTGCTGGCGGGCGGCGTCGACCCCGCCGAGCTGAACCGCCCGGGTTATGTGAAGGCCGGTCACGTACTTGCCGACCTGGAGATGTTCGACGCCGCCCACTTCGGCGTACCGGACGACGAGGCGGAGATCCTCGACCCCCAGCACCGGCACTTCCTGGAATGCGCGCTGGCCGCCCTGGAGGACTCGGGGTACGAACCCCTGAACCACCCCGATGAGATCGGCGTCTTCGCCGGCGCGGGCATGAACACCTACCTGCTCACCCAGCTGGCCGAGCGCTTCCGGAACGAGTCGTCGGTGGGCCACTACCGCCTCATGCTCGCCAACGACAAGGACTTCCTCGCCACCCGGGTGTCCTACAAGCTGAACCTGCGGGGGCCGAGCCTCAGCGTCAACACCGCCTGTTCCACCGGGCTGGTCGCCGTCCACCAGGCCTGTCTGAGCCTGCTCGCGGGCGAGTGCGGCACCGCGCTGGCCGGGGCCGTCCACCTCCGGGTGCCGCAGGACCAGGGCTACCTCCACCAGGACGGGATGATCTTCTCGCCGGACGGCCACTGCCGGGCGTTCGACGCGGACGCCGGCGGCACGGTGATCTCCAGCGGGGTCGGCGTCGTGGTGCTCAAGCGGCTGGTCGACGCGGTGGCGGACGGCGACACCGTGCACGCCGTCATCAAGGGGACGGCGGTGAACAACGACGGTTCCCACAAGACCGGCTACACGGCCCCGAGTGTCGAACGCCAGGCCGACGTCATCCGCGACGCCCAGCGGGTCGCCGACTGCCCCGCGGAGACCATCGGCTACGTGGAGGCGCACGGCACCGGTACCCCGCTCGGCGACCCGATCGAGGTGGCGGCGCTGACCCGGGCGTTCGAGGGGGTGCCGCCCGGCCAGGTGCTGCTCGGGTCGGTGAAGACCAACATCGGCCACCTGGACACCGCCGCCGGCCTGGCCGGTCTGATCAAGACCACGCTGATGCTCCGTCACCGCACCGTCGCCCCCAGCCTGCACTTCCGGAAGCCCAATCCGGACATCGACCTGACCAACGGCCCGTTCCGGATCGCCACCGAGACCGCGGCCTGGACCGCGGGCCCCGGGCCCCGGCGTGCCGGGGTCAGCTCGTTCGGGGTGGGCGGCACCAACGCCCATGTGGTCCTGGAGGAGCCGCCGGCCCCGGCCCCCGCCGCGTCCGCGTCCGGCGGGCCCGAACTGCTCGTGCTCTCCGCGCGCACGCCCCAGGCGCTCACCCGCGCGACCGGCGATCTCGCTCGCCATCTCAAGCGCCACCCGGAGCTGGACCTCGGCGCGGTCGCCCACACCCTGGCGGTGGGCCGCCGGACCTTCGTGCACCGGCGGGCCGTGGTCGGTGACGACCTCTCGGACGCGGCGCTGGCCCTGGCGATCGGCGACCCGGCCCGGGTGCTGCAGACACCCGGCGAGGGCCCCGGCCGGGTGGCGTTCGTGTTCACCGCAGCCGCCGGGCCCGCGCCGGACGCGCCGTCGCTGTACCGCGGCCTCACCCCGTTCCGGGAGGCGGCGGACGCCTGCGCCGCCGAGCTGCCGGAGGCGAGTTGGGACGCGCCGGGCCTGCTGACCGGTGCCGGCGGTGACGACCTCGCGGCGTTCGTCACCTGCTACGCGGTGGCCCGGACGTGCCAGGCGGCCGGGGTGCGGCCCGCCGCGCTGGGCGGGGCGGGCGTCGGCCGGGTGGTCGCCGGATGCCTGGCGGGCGTCTTCGGGCTCAAGCAGGCACTCGCCCTGGTGGCCGGTGGCGGCTCCCCCGGCGCCCCGGCGACCTGGGACCTCCCGGTGTCCCTGGGTGCGAGCGGCCACTGGCTCACCCCCGAGGAGGCCGCCTCCCGGGCCACCTGGACCGCCTCCGGCCCCGACGCCGGGCCCGCGGTGGCGAACCTGCCGGACGGCGAGGGCCTGGTGCCGCTGGAACTGGCCCCGGCCCCGGAGGCATCGGCCCGGCGGACGCTGCTGGAGGCGCTCGGCCGTGCCTGGACCCATGCGGCGGCGGACGTCGACTGGTCGGTGTGGTACGAGACGGAGCACCGCCGCGTCCCGCTGCCCACCTACCCGTACGAGCGGAAGCGGCACTGGGTGGAGCGGGAGCGGGCGCTCGCCGGCCAGGCCGGGGACGGGCCGGCGACGGACGGCCTGCGCCACCGCTTCGAGGCGGCCGATCCGGCGGCCCGCCGGGCCCTGGTGGAGGACTATCTGCAGCGCCAGGTGGCCGCCATGCTGGAGGGCGGTGCGGACGGCCTGCCCGACCTGGACGCCGACCTGTTCCTGCTGGGAATGGACTCGCTGATGCTCATCGACGTCATCGCCCGCCTCGGCGACGAGCTGGGGCGCCATGTCCCCGCCACACTCGACAGCGAGCACCCCACCATCAAGGAGCTCGCCGACGGGGTGACATGGTGACCCGGACGGCCTGCCCGACCGTTGCCGCCCCCGGCGGACCGGCCCCCCGCTCGGTGCGCGAACCGGACGACGACATGGGCATCGCGGGCCTGGACTCCCGGCTGGTCGTCCGGCAGGCGAACGAGCTCTTCTCCCGGCGGGTCGGCGGCCGGCCGGGGGAGATGCCCGGCCGGCGCTTCCCGGACCTGGTCCGCCCGGAGGCCCGGCCGCGGCTGGTACGGCGGCTGTTCCGGCTGGTCAACGGCACCGATCACCGGTTCACCACCGCGATAGCCCCGGCGCTGCCGGACGGCAGGCGCTCGGACCTGACGCTCACCGCCTTCGCGATACGGGGCGGCCCGCCGGACTCCACCGCCATCCTGGTCGCCCTGAGCCGGTCGCACGCCCCGGTCCGCACGGAGCAGCCGCAGCCGGCCGCCGCCCCCGGTCACGACTACCTCGACCAGGTCGACGCCCGCATCCTGGAAGGGATCGCGGCCGGCCAGTCCACGCTGAACCTGGCGGCCCGGCTCCACTTCAGCCGGCAGAACATCGACTACCGGGTGACCGGTCTGCTGCGCCGGTTCCAGGTGCCCAACCGGACCGCGCTGGTCTCCCGTGCCTTCTCCACCGGGCTCCTCGACACGGGTACCTGGCCGCCCAAGGTCGTGGCGGACGTCGTCCGGTAGCCGGCGTCGCCGGACCGGGAGTCGTCGGCCGGCCGGCAGGACCGCGGGTCCTGCCGGCCGGCCGAATCGCACCGGTTCCCGGGAGGGGACAGCCGGTCGACCGGTGCCGGGGCGGTCCGGGCGGTTGAGACGCGCAACCTGCCGCAGCCCCTTTTGTCCACTGTGGCACACAGTCACGTCCCAGGTGCGTCATCACCGCCCGGCGATCCCCCGACGTGGCACCGATGGCCGACGCGGGCCGGCCGGCCGTGGCGGCGTAACGGCCGGCTGCCCCCGCGGCCCGCCCGCGGCCCGGGAGGTCAGGGCAGATGCGGGTGCGGGGTGTCGGGTCCGGTCCGGTCGTCGCAGACCAGCAGCAGGACCGCAGCTCGTTCGGGGCCCACCGAGCGGACCTTGTGCGGCACGGTCGCCTTGAAGTAGGCGGAGTCACCCACCGCGAGTTCGATGGACCGGGACGGGAAGAGGAGTTCGGCCCGGCCCGCGTGTACGAAGAGGAACTCCTCCCCCGGGTGGTCCCGGAACGGGACCGGCCCGGCGTCCTGCGGCGGGTACAGCATGAACGGCGTCATCCGCTTGGTGCCGGCCCGCAGGGCGATGCCTTCGTAGCGGGAGCCGGGCTCCTCGTCGGGCGTGAGCGGTCGCCGCTCCCCTGCCCGGGTCACCGTGACGTCGGTGAGCCGTTCCGAGGCGGTGAACAGGGTGTCCAGCGGGACGTCCAGGGCCCGGGCCAGCGCGGCGCTGACGGCGATGGACGGCGTGCTCTGGCCGCGTTCGACCTTGGAGAGATAGCTCTTGGTCACTCCGGCGCGGTCCGCGAGGGCCTCCAGGGTCATCAGGCGTTCCTTGCGCAACTGCCGCACCCGATTGATCACCGCGTCGTCCCTTCGCACCGCCGCCCGCGGGCCGGGAGCGACCAGGCCGAAATCCTAGTACGCCCGCCTCCCGCCCCTGCCCCGGGACGACGGGACGACCGTCCGGGGCCGCCGACCCCTTCCCGCAGGAAACCTTGTGTCATATAGTGATCGCGGTTTCCTGACGGAAACGTACCCGCCGCGGGAGACCGGCCGATGGGTTCTTCGGACGTACCGGAGCCCGGAAGTGGAGCAGACATGGCAACGACACTGCGAGAGACGAAGGACGTGCTCGTCGGCCGCGCCGAGCGGCAGATGCGCCGGAACTTCGCGGACTCCAAACTGACCGTCCGGCAGAAGCTGGCCCTCACCTGCCGCATCCTCTTCGACGGCGGGCACGACTCGGGACTCGCCGGGCAGATCACCGCCCGCGGCGACGAACCGGGGACCTACTGGACCCAGCGGCTCGGCCTCGGCTTCGACGAGATCACCGAGGACAACCTGCTGCTGGTGGACGAGGACCTGGTGGTCCGGGAGGGGCAGGGCATGCCCAACCCCGCGAACCGCTTCCACTCCTGGATCTACCGGGCGCGCCCGGACGTGCACTGCATCATCCACACGCACGCCCTGCACACGGCCGCACTCGCCATGCTGGAGGTGCCCCTGGAGATCTCCCAGATGGACACCACCCCGCTGTACGACGACTGCGCCTTCCTCAAGGACTGGCCCGGCGTGCCGGTGGGCAACGAAGAGGGTGAGATCATCTCCGCGGCCCTCGGCGACAAGCGGGCGATCCTGCTCGCCCACCACGGCCAGCTGGTGACCGGCCGCACCGTGGAAGAGGCCTGCAACCTGGCCGTTCTGATCGAACGGGCCGCCCGGCTCCAGCTCCTCGCCATGGCCGCCGGCACCATCCGGCCGCTGCCGCCGGCCCTCGCCCGGGAGGCGCACGACTGGACCTCCACCGACCGTCGCAACCAGGCGAACTTCGCGTACTACGCGCGCCGCGCGCTGCGCAACCACCCCGACTGCGTCACCGTGCCCGAAGGGACCGTGCTGTGATGTCCACTCCTCCGCTGGCAGGGATCATCTCCTACCCCGTCACCCCGTTCGCACCGGCCACCGGCGGGGTCGACCTGGTGGCGCTGCGCCGGCTGGTCGGCGATCTGGTGGCGGCCGGCAGCCACGCCGTGGCGCCGCTCGGTAGCACCGGCGAGAGCGCCTACCTCCGGGAGACCGAGTGGGACGCCGTCTGCGAGACCACCCTGCAGACCGTCGCCGGACGGGTGCCCACGCTCGTCGGCGTCTCCCACTGGAGCACCGAGACCACCGTGCGGCGGGCCCGGGTGGCGGCCCGTCACGGCGCCACCGCGATCATGGTCCTGGCGCAGACGTACTGGAAGCTGACCGAGGCCGAACTCGAGCGCCACTTCGCGACCGTGGCCGCCGCCACCGACCTGCCGGTGATGCTCTACAACAACCCCGGCACCAGCGGCATCGACCTGCTGCCGGAGACCGTCGTGGCACTCGCCCGGAAGATCCCGAACCTGACCATGGTGAAGGAGAGCTCCGGGGACGTCACGCGCTTCCGTGCCCTCCGGGAGCTGTCCGAGGGCACGCTGTCGGTCTACAACGGGAGCAACCCCGTCGCGCTGGAGGCGTTCCGGGCGGGCGCGGCCGGGTGGTGCACCGCGGCCCCCTGCCTGCTGCCCCGCTGGCCGCTCGCGCTGTACGCCGCCGTGCGGGAGGGGACGGCGGAACGGGCCGACGCGCTCCTGGCGGCGCAGCTGCCGTTCCTGAGGTTCATCGTCGGCCACGGCCTGCCGCGCGCGGTCAAGGCGGGGCTGGAGCTGCTGGGCCGGCCGGCCGGACCGCCGCGCCCGCCGCTGCTGCCGCTGCCGGCCGAGGAGACGGCGCGGCTCGGGGAGCTGCTGGACGGGCTCGGGTCGCACCCGCTGCTGGACCCTCCGGAGACCGGGGCGGCGGCCCTGGCGGGCTGAGCCCCGGCCACCGCACCGCGGCCGCACCGGCGCGTGCCCGGCGGGGCGGTGCGGGCTCCCCGCCCGGGGAACCGCCGGCCCGGCACGCGCCCGGCCCGGCGGCGCCCGCCGCGCCGGCGGGACGCTCCGGCCTCCGGCCCGCGCTCCCGGCCGGCGGCGGACCCGCCGCAGGCCGCAGCCGGCCGGCGGCGGGCCTTCCCGGCGGCCGGCGAGCGGCCGGTGGCGGGCCTGCCGGCGGCCGGTGGCCCGTCTCCCGGCGGGCCTTCCGGTGGCCGGTGGCGGGTCTTCCGGCCGCGAGGGACGATGACGTTAAGAGGCTCCGCTCTCCCGACAGGACAGGGGGCCGCGACGTGGACCGCGAACCGCACCGAAGATCCCGCACCGCCGGCCGCCCGGCCCACCGGTCCGGGGATTCTCCCCTCTTCGCGGCCGGGTCCCCGTCCAGCACAGGCCCTCCCGTCGCATCGAGAGCACATCGAGACCGGTTGAGCCGGCCGGTTCCGGATACTCGGCAACCCTGCCGGGCCGGGCCGGACGCCCACCGGGGACCGACGGGAGGAAGACATGGAATACGTGGACCTGGCGTACGACTACCCGGTGCTGGGCGCCTTCTGGACGATCATGTGGATCTTCCTGTGGGTCATGTGGTTCATGCTGCTGTTCCGGGTCATCGCCGACGTCATCCGTGACCACGACCTGAGTGGCTGGGCGAAGGCGGGCTGGCTGCTGTTCGTCATCGTGGTGCCGTTCCTGGGCGTCCTGGTGTACGTGATCGCGCGCGGCCAGGGCATGGGCCGGCGTGAGTTCCGTGCGGCGCAGAAACAGCAGGAAGCGGTCGAGGCGTACATCCGGGAGACCGCGGCCGGCGGGGCCGACCCCGCCGAACAACTGGCCAGGCTGTCGGACCTGAAGACCCGGGGCGACATCACCGAGGAGGAGTTCCAGCGCGCCAAGGAAAGGATCCTGCGGTGAGCCGGGCCGGGACACCCGGCTGAGCACGGCGGGGCACCATGGACGGCCTGAACATCCTTCCGCTGGCGGTCACCATGATGGTGGGGCCGCAGATCATGTCGGCCGTCATCTTCGTGACCGCACCGCACGCGGTGCGCGTGTCCCTGGGGTTCCTGGCCGGCGTCGCGTGCGCGACGCTCGCCGGTGTGGCGGTGATGTTCGGCATCGCCACCCTGCTGGGCTCCGCCGTCGACACCGGCGACCCCTCGGACAACGGCTCGGTCGGCCACATCATCCAGTACGTCCTGGTGGCGCTGCTCGTGATCGCCGCGCTGAAGAACTGGTTCGGCCGGGCGACGGCCGAACCGCCGAAATGGCTCGCCACGCTGATGACGGCGAGCCCGAGGAAGGCGTTCACGGTCGGCCTGCTGGTCATCTCGCTGATGCCCTCGGACCTGATGGTCATGCTGACCGTCGGCGTGAACCTGGAGCAGAGCGGCGCCGGCTACGCGGCGGCCCTCCCGTTCGTCGGGCTGACGGTCCTGGTGGCCGCGCTGCCCCTGTTCCTGCTGCTGCTCCTGGGCTCCCGTGCCGACACCGTGATGCCCCGGGTCCGCGACTGGATGAACACGCACAGCTGGCTGGTGAACATCATCGCCTGCCTGATCTTCGTCGTCCTCATCCTGGTGTGACGCACCGCGGGACGGCGGAAAGGGGGTCCGCACCGGACTCGGGGACCCACCCACCTCACCCCAGAGGAAGAACCATGACACAGACGACTCAACACCGTTCCGGCGAGAGCGGAGGCATAGCCGGCGGGCTGGTGACCTTCGCCGCCGTCCTGCTGATCATCTCCGGCGTCCTGGGCGTCTTCCGCGGCATCATGGCGATCGCCGAGGACGACGTCTTCGTCAGCACCCCGGACTACGTCTTCGAGTTCGACCTGACCGGTTGGGGATGGGTGCACCTCATCTGCGGTGCGGTCGCCATCCTCGTGGGCATGGGGCTGTTCAAGGTCAGCCTCTGGGCCCGGGTCGCCGGGGTGCTGATCTCGGCGCTGCTCCTCATCGCGAACTTCCTCTCGCTCCCCTACTACCCCCTCTGGTCGATCGTCCTGATCGCCATGTACGGCTTCATCATCTGGGCGCTGTGCGTCGTCAGAAGGGACCCCTACTACTGACCGCGGTCCGCAGCCGCTGACCGCGAGCGCCGGGGCCTCCCGGCCGTGCCGTGCGCCGGCCGGGCGGTCCCGGCGCGGCGTGGTGCGCGGCGCCGGTGTGCGGCGGGGCGCGGACCGGGCGGGGCGGGTCCGCCGGGCGTGCCCTCACTCGTTTCCCCCGCACCGCGTGCCGGAGGCGGAGCCGTGTGCCTTCAATGCGGAGGAGTCCCGGTCTTCCGTACCCGGCCAGCGGAGCACGGCGGCCGCCGGACTCCGCGCGGCGGCCGAAGGAGCCCCGCGCCCCGCCGGGAGGGCGCATGCCGGTCTCGCACCAGCCCCCGGAACCGGCCGGCCGCACCCCCAGGTCCGGCCGGGCGCTGCGGGCGACCGGGCGGTGGTGCGCCCGGCACTGGATCGTCGTGATCGTGCTGTGGCTGGCCGCCCTGGCCGGGCTGCAGGTCGCGGACCGCGCGTGGGGCGGTGACTTCACCGACGACTTCTCCCTGCCCGGCACCCAGTCCCAGGACGGCCTCGACGTCCTCAAGGCGCACGACCCCGAGGCCGGCGGCTACAGCGCCCAGATCGTGCTCCATGACGCCTCCGGGCCGCTCACCGACGTCAGCGGTCAGGTCTCCTCTGCGGTCACGGCCGTCGAGAAGCTGCCCCACGTGCTGTCCGCCCAGAACCCGCTGCCGGCCCCCGGGAGCGCCCCGCCCACCCTTCCCGCGGGCACCCCCGACGTGGGCCCGCTCTCCGACGACCAGCGGACCGCGTACATCACGGTCCGTTTCGACGTACAGCCCTCCACCCTGGGCTCCGGCTACCTCGACGGCGTCGACCAGGCCGTGCGGCCCCTCCGGCAGGCGGGTGTCGAGGTGGAGTACGGCGGGCCGCTCGGTGAACTCGCCCGCCCGCCGGCGGACGACCGGGACAGCGAGGCCATCGGCTTCGGTGTGGCGATCCTGGTGCTGCTCATCGGCTTCGGCAGCGTGCTGGCCGCCGGACTGCCGCTGGTCACCGCGCTCATCGCGGTCGTCTGCGGGCTGGGTCTGCTCGGTCTGCTGGCCGCCGCGTCGGTCTTCGCCACCGTCTCCCCCACCCTGGCGACGATGATCGGGCTGGGTGTGGGCATCGACTACGCCCTGTTCCTGGTGACCCGCCACCGCCAGAACCTGATGGACGGCGCCGATCCGGTGGACGCCGCCGCGAACGCCACGGCGGGCAGCGGCAAGGCGGTCCTGGTGTCCGGCTGCACGGTGGTGATCGCGCTCACCGGCCTGTGGGTCTCCGGCATCTCCTTCATGGGCAAGCTGGGCGTGGCCGCCGCGGTGACGGTGATCACCGCGGTCCTCGGCGCCCTCACCCTGGTCCCCGCGCTGCTGGGGCTGATCGGCCGGCGCATCGACCGGTACCGGGTACGCACCCCCGTCGCGGAGACGGGCGCCCGGCCGGGTGAGGAGCCCCAGGGCACCTGGCACCGCTACGCCCAGCGGGTCGAGCGCCGCCCCTGGTGGTTCCTGGCCGGCGGGGTCGTCATCCTGTCGGTGCTGGCGATCCCGCTGTTCTCCATGCGGCTGGGCCACATCGGCGACGGCGCCGACCCCACCTCGTTCACCGACCGGCGCGCCTTCGATCTGATGTCCGACGCCTTCGGGCCGGGGTCGAACGGCCCGCTCACCATCGTCATCGACCAGAGCCAGGTCCCCGAATCGGACCGGTCCGGCCTGGCCGACCAGGCCCAGAAGGCCCTCACCGACGTCCCGGACGCCGCCTACATCACGCCCCTGAAGGCGACCCAGGACGGGGACGTGCTGATCGGCACCGCCTACTCCACGGCCGCGCCGCAGGACGCGAAGACCACCGACCTCGTCAAGCGGCTCACCGACGACGTGCTGCCCCAGGCCGTCTCCGGAACGGCGGCGGACACCTACCTCACCGGGACGACCGCCGCGCAGATCGACTTCCTGGAGATCGTCGCCGACCGTCTGCCGCTGATCATCGCGGTGGTCATCGGCCTCGCCTTCCTCGTCATGCTGACCGTCTTCCGCGGCCTGCTGGTCGCCCTGAAGGCCGCCGTGCTGAACCTGCTCTCCATCGCCGCCAGCTACGGCGTGGTGGTCGCGGTCTTCCAGTGGGGCTGGGGCGGGCCCGCGCTCGGCGTCTCCGGCACCGTCCCGATCGAGAGCTATGTGCCGATGATGATGTTCGCCATCGTCTTCGGGCTGAGCATGGACTACGAGATCTTCCTGCTCACCCGGGCCCGGGACGCCTGGCTGCGCACCGGTGACGCGAAGGCCGGCATGGCGCACGCGCTGGAGATCACCGCCCGGGTCATCACCTGTGCGGCCCTGATCATGGTCAGCGTCTTCGCGGCCTTCCTGCTCAGCGACAGCGTCGTGGTCAAGATGCTGGGGCTCGGCCTCGCGGCGAGCGTCCTGATCGACGCCACCGTGGTCCGGCTGCTGCTGGTGCCCGCGGTGATGACCCTGCTGGGCCGGGCGGCGTGGTGGATCCCGCGGTGGCTGGACCGGGTGCTGCCACGGGTCGACGCGGAGGGCTGAGGCCGCCCCGCGGCGGCTCCCGGGCCGGCCCGCGCGGCCGGCGCCCGTCCGGCGCGGACCGCCACCCCCGGCCAGGGCGGCCGGCACCCGGGGCACAGGGCGGTGGGCGGGGCCGGGTACCGGGGCGGGTGGGGCCGAAGGGGCGGCTGCGGCCGCGTGCCGTGTCGCTCGGGAGGCGTTCCCTCCCCTCTGAGGGACGATCACCTCATGGCTGTCCCGAAACTGGTGGATAAGTGGACGGTGATCGTCCCCGTCGCCGCCGTCGTCCTGCTCGTCCTCACCCTGGGCCGGGACCTGGCGGGCGCCGCGGTGGCACCGGTGGCGCTGATCCTGGCCTCGGCGGTGCTCGCCGCGGTGCACCACGCGGAGGTGATCGCGCACCGGGTCGGCGAACCGTTCGGCTCCCTCGTCCTCGCGCTCGCCGTCACCGTCATCGAGGTGGCGCTCATCGTCACCCTGATGGTGGACGGCGGCGACAAGAGCGCGTCGCTGGCCCGGGACACCGTCTTCGCCGCCGTCATGATCACGTGCAACGGCATCGTCGGCCTCAGCCTCCTGATCGGTTCGCTGCGCCACGGCATCGCGGTCTTCCGCGCCGAGGGCACCGGTGGCGCGCTGGGCACCATCGCCACCCTCTCCACCCTCTGCCTGGTCCTGCCGAACTTCACGACCACCGCCCCGGGCCCCGAGTTCTCCGCCCCGCAACTGGTCTTCGCGGCCATCGCCGCCCTCGTGCTGTACGCGCTCTTCGTGGCGACCCAGACCGTCCGCCACCGGGACTACTTCCTGCCCATCACCCGGCACGGCGAGGTCATCGACGCGGAGTCGCACGCCGAGGCGCCGTCCCTGCGGGCCACCTGGGCCAGTCTCGGTCTCCTCGGGCTCGCGCTGATCGCCGTGGTGGGCCTGGCCAAAGTCATCTCCCCCACGATCGAGTCCGGGGTGGCGGCGGCGGGCATGCCGCACGCCGTGGTGGGCGTCGTCATCGCCCTGCTGGTCCTGCTCCCGGAGACCATCGCGGCGCTGCGGGCGGCCCGCCGGGACCGCGTCCAGACCAGCCTGAACCTCGCCCTCGGCTCGTGCATGGCCAGCATCGGTCTGACCGTCCCGGCCGTCGCCATCGCCTCGTACTGGCTCTCCGGGCCCCTGATCCTGGGACTCAGCGCGACCCACATGGTGCTGCTCGCGCTGACCCTCGTCGTCTCCACACTCACCGTGGTGCCCGGCCGCGCCACGCCTCTGCAGGGCGGCCTGCACCTGGCGATCCTCGCGGCCTATCTGGAACTCGCCGTCACCCCGTGACGGCGGCGCCCGGGCGCGGGCGCCGCCCGGTCAGCCGCCCTCGGGCGCCGCCCACAGCGAGCGCACGTGCCCCAGGTGCCGGCGCATGCACGCCTCGGCCCCCTCGGCGTCACCGGCCAGCATCAGGTCCAGCAGTTCGAGGTGCTCCTCGGCCGAGGGGATCAGCCGGTTGCGCTCGTCCAGTGCCGTCAGGCCGTACAGCCGGGAACGCTTGCGCAGGTCGCCGACGGTCTCCACGAGCCGGTCGTTGCCGCAGAGGGCGAGCAGCGAGAGGTGGAACTGCCGGTCGGCCTCCAGGTAGCCGATGAGGTCGTGCTCGCGCGCGGCCCGCACGATCTCCTCGGCCACCGGCCGCAGCGCCTCCAGGGCGTCCCGGTCGGCGGTCCTGGTGATCCGGCCGACCGTGGGGATCTCGATCAGCGCCCGGATCTCGGTGTACTGGTCCAGGTCGGTCTCGGTGACCTCGGTGATCCGGAACCCCTTGTTGCGGACGGGCTCGACCAGCCCCTCCCGGGTCAGGTCGAGCATCGCCTCGCGCACGGGAGTGGCGGACACCCCGAAGTCCTCGGCGAGGCCGGGGGCCGAGTAGACCTGGCCCGGCCTCAGCTCTCCGGCGATCAGGGCGGCCCGCAGGGCGTGGGCCACCTGGTCGCGCAGTCGCTCCCTGGCCGTGATGAGGGTGCGCTGCTGCAGGTGAGCCATGGTGTTCCCTCCGTACCGCGGTGGAACGGCCATTGTACGATGTCACATTGCCTTGGCCGGTGACAGCGTGTAGGTGCGGCTCGCGGTGTAGAACTCCAGAGCCGCGGCGCCCTGTTCGCGCGGGCCGTGGGCGGAGGACTTGGCACCGCCGAACGGCAGGTGGAAGTCGACGCCGGTGGACGGCGCGTTGATCCGGATCATGCCCGTGTCCAGCCGGTCCAGTCCGTGCAGCGCCAGGTCCAGGTCCGCCGTGTGCACCGAGGTGACCAGGCCGTACGGCACCTCGTTGGTCAGCCGCACCGCGTGGTCCAGGTCGTCGGCCGGGAGCAGCGCGGCGACGGGCCCGAAGACCTCCTCCCGCAGCAGCCGGTGGCCGGTCGGCACCTTCTCCACCAGGGTCGGTGCCGCGTACCAGCCGGGGGCGTCGGGGATGGTGCCGCCGGCGATCACCGGGACCCCCTCCCATGCGTCGGCGACCTGTGCGCGGGCGTGCTCGGAGACGAGCGGCCCGCACACCGTGGCGGCGTCGGCGGGGTCTCCGACCGGCACCGCCCGCAGCGCTTCCGCGAGCGCTTCGCGCAGCGGGTCCAGCACCGACCCGACCGCGATCACCCGGCTGGTGGCGGTGCACTTCTGCCCCGCGTATCCGGCGATGGCGGCGGCGATGTGCGCGGCGGCCCCCGCCACGTCGGCGTCCGGGAGCACGATCGCCGCGTTGAGGCCGCCCATCTCCGCCTGGACCGGCACGCCCCGGGCGGTGGCCGTGGCCACCACCGCCCGGCCGGTGGCGGTGGAGCCGGTGAAGGAGACCACGTCGGCGGCGGAGACCACGGCGTGGCCTTCGGCGGCCCCGCCGGGCACGACCGCGCACACCCCGGCGGGCAGGGCCTGCCGGACGATCTCGGCGAGGCGCTGGGCGCACGCCGTGGCCTCGGGTGCGGGTTTGAGGACGACCGTGTTGCCGGTCGCGAGCGCCGGGGCCGCCTTCCAGCTCGGGATGGCGTAGGGGAAGTTCCAGGGGGTGATCAGCCCGGCGACGCCGTGCGGACGCCGGCGGGTGAGCAGCAGGCCCGGGCCCGCGGCCGTCTCGTGGACGGCGCCGGACGGCTCGTAGGGGGCTTGGGCGTAGTACCGCCAGATCGCGATCGTCCGGGCCACCTCGGCCCGGGCCTCGGCGAGCGGCTTGCCCACCTCCCGGACGGCGAGGGCGGCCAGTTCCTCCGCTTCGCCCTCCAGGGCGGCGGCGACCGCGGTGAGCGCGGCCGCGCGTGCTGCCGCGCCGCCGTGCAGCCAGCCGGGCTGGGCGGCGCGGGCCCGCTCGACGGCGTCGACGGCCGCGAACGCGCCGGGGGCGGCCAGTTCCACGACGACGTCGGAGGGGTCGGCCGGGTTGCGCGAGACAACCGGCGGCAGGGTGGTGGTCACAGCAGGAATCCTCCGGGAAAGGGGTCGTCCGGGTCGAGCAGGTACTGGGCGGTCGCGGTGATCCAGGCGCGGCCGGTGACGGTGGGGACGACGGCCGGCACCCCGCCGACCTCCGTCTCCCCCACCAGCCGGCCGGTGAACCGGGTGCCGATGAAGGACTCGTTGACGAAGTCCTGGTGCAGCGGCAGCTCGCCCCGGGCGTGCAGCTGCGCCATCCGCGCCGAGGTGCCGGTGCCGCAGGGCGAGCGGTCGAACCAGCCGGGGTGGATGGCCATGGCGTGCCGGGAGTGGGCGGCGTCGGAGCCGGGGGCCGCGAGATAGACGTGCTTGACGCCGCCGATCTCGGGGCTCTCGGGGTGGACGGGCCGGTCGGTGGCGTTGATGGCGTCCATCACGGCCAGCCCGGCGGCGAGCAGGTCGTCCTTGCGGGCGCGGTCGAACGGCAGGCCCAGGGCGTCGAGTTCGACGAAGGCGTAGAAGTTGCCGCCGAAGGCGAGGTCGTAGGTGACCTTGCCGTGGCCGGGGACGTCCACCGTGCGCCCCAGGCCCACGCAGAAGGCGGGCACGTTGGTGAGGGTCACCGAGGTGGCGGCTCCGTCCCGCACGGTCACGTCGACGGACACCAGCCCCGCTGGGGTGTCGAGGCGGACCGTGGTGACCGGTTCGGTGACCGGCACCATGCCGGTCTCGACCAGCACCGTGGCCACTCCTATCGTGCCGTGCCCGCACATCGGCAGCAGTCCGGACACCTCGATGAACAGGACGCCGTGGTCGGCGTCCGGCCGGGTGGGCGGCTGGAGGATCGCGCCGCTCATCGCCGCGTGGCCGCGCGGCTCGTACATCAGCAGGGTGCGGAGGTGGTCCAGGTGCTCGATGAAGTGCAGCCTGCGTTCGGCCATGGTGGCGCCGGGGATCACCCCCACGCCCCCGGTGATCACACGGGTGGGCATGCCTTCGGTGTGCGAGTCCACGGCGTGCAGGACATGGCGAGTACGCACGGAGATCCTTCCGGTGGTCAGCGGTGGCCGTCGGCGACGGCCTTCTCGGTCGCGGTCCGCACCGCGTTCCGGGTCTCCCCGGTGAGCGGGGCGCGCGGCGGCCGGACCGGGCCGCCGCGGCGCCCGACCAGGTCCATCGACAGCTTGATCGACTGGACGAACTCGGTCTTGGAGTCCCAGCGCAGCAGCGAGTGCAGCGACCGGTACAGCGGCCGGGCGGTGGCCAGGTCACCGGCGACGGCGGCGTGGTACAGCTCCGCGCAGGTGGCGGGGAAGGCGTTGGGGTAGCCGGCGATCCAGCCGACGGCGCCGGCCACGGCCAGTTCCAGCAGTACGTCGTCGGCGCCGATGAGCAGGTCGAGTTCCGGGGCGAGCTCGGCGAGTTCCCAGGCGCGTCGCACGTCGCCGCTGAACTCCTTGACGGCCACGATGTGCCCGTCGCCGTGCAGCCGGGCCAGCAGGGCGGGGGCGAGGTCCACCTTGGTGTCGATGGGGTTGTTGTAGGCGACCACCGGCACTCCGGCGCGGGCCGCCTCGGCGTAGTGGGCGCGCACCGCCTCCGCGTCCGCGCGGTAGGCGTTGGGGGGCAGCAGGAGGACCGAGCCGCATCCGGCCTCGCCGGCCTGCTCGGCCCAGCGGCGGGCCTCGGCACTGCCGTAGGCGGAGACCCCGGGCATCACCCGGGCTCCGTCGCCGGCCGCCTCGACCGCGATCCGCACGACGCGGGCCCGCTCGGCGTCGGTGAGCGTCTGGTACTCGCCGAGGGAGCCGTTGGGGACCACGCCGTCGCAGCCGTTGTCGAGCAGCCAGCGGACGTGCTCGGCGTAGGCGTCCTCGTCGACGGAGAGGTCCTCGCGGAGCGGCAGCGCGGTGGCGACCATGATGCCGCGCCAGGGTCGGTCGGCGTTCCAGGTGGTGGCGGTCATGTGAATCAGCCCTTCTGCGGTGGGGACATCGTGTCCGGTGGTCCGGTGGTCCGGTGTACGGGGAAAGCGGTCAGTCGCCGGCTTCGGCCGGGTCGCCGGAGTCGTCGTCGAGGGCGCCGAGCGCGCCGAGCGGGACGGGCACCGAGAACGGGCGGCGTTCGGTGGACGTCGGCACGCCGTCGCCGGCGGTGAGGCAGGCCACGGCCGCACCGCACATCCGGCCCTGGCACCAGCCCATGCCGGCCCGGGTGAGGAGTTTGGCGCTCCGCGCGTCGCGGGCGCCGAGACCGGTGACGGCCTCGCGGATCCGGCCGGCGGTCACCTCCTCGCAGCGGCACACGTCGGTGTCGTCGGTCAGCCACCCGGGCCAGCCGGGGCCGGGCGCGTGGGCCGCCGCCATGGCGTCCGCGAAGGCCCGCATCCGGTCCCGGTGGCGGCGCAGCCGCCGGACCCGCGGTGCTCCGGTCAGCGCGGGCCGGCCGAGGAGCCGGGCGGCGACGGCGATGCCGGCCAGTTCGCCTTCCGCGCGGGCCAGTCGGGCGCCGCCGACCCCGCCGGTCTCCCCGGCCGCCCACACACCGGGCACCGAGGTCTCCTGGTGGTCGTCGAGGACGAGGGCGGCGGTGGCGTCCGGGGTACGGCGGGTGGCGCAGCCGAGTTCGACGGCGAGTTCGATCTGCGGGGCGAGGCCGTGGCCCACCGCCAGCGCGTCGCACGGGATCCGGCGGTCCGTGCCGGGCACCGGCCGCCAGTCGGCGTCGAGCCGGGAGACGGTGACCGCCGTCACCCGTGCCCCGGCTGCCGGCTCCGTCCCGGCGGGGGACGCCC
Source organism: Streptomyces sp. NPDC018031 (assembly GCF_044327625.1). Classification (NCBI taxonomy): domain Bacteria; kingdom Bacillati; phylum Actinomycetota; class Actinomycetes; order Kitasatosporales; family Streptomycetaceae; genus Streptomyces; species Streptomyces sp. NPDC018031. The sequence continues at coordinate 425,746 of NZ_JBIRFT010000005.1, read as the reverse complement.
CGTCGCCGCCGTGTACCGCGGTGACCGCGCTGCGGGTCCGCAGCCGCACCCCGTGGCGGAGCAGGGCGGAGCCGTGGATTACCGCCTCGGCCGCCTTGTGCGGGTTGACGGCGAGGGCCCGCGGGTGCCGGGCGTAGCGCAGGTAGCCGGACGCCTCCACCACCGCGGGGACGCGCGCCCCGGCGGCGGTGAGCGAGGAGGCCACGGCGAGCAGCAGCGGTCCGCTGCCCGCGACGACCACCCGGCTGCCGGGCAGCACCAGGCCGGACTTGAGCATCGCCTGGGCTCCGCCGGCCCCCACCACGCCCGGCAGGGTCCAGCCGGGGAAGGGCAGTTGGCGCTCGTAGGCGCCGGTGGCGACGAGCAGCGCCCGGGCCGGGATCCGCACCGGCCGGCCGTCCGTTCCGTCCGCGCCGGTCACCGCGTGCACCGTCCACCGGGCGTCGCCGCCGCCGTCGGTCACCGCCCACACGTGGTGGCCGGGCAGGTGGACGGCGCCGCTGTGCTCCAGGCGCCGGCGCAGCTCGGCGAAGGCCCGCCAGTCGTGGTGGAGCGCTTCCGGCCGGGCGGCGCCGAGGGCGGGGTCCGGGGTCCGGTAGAACTGGCCGCCGACCGTGTTGGAGGCGTCCAGCAGGGCGACGGACAGTCCGTGGGCGGCGGCGGCGACGGCGCCGGCCAGCCCCGCGCAGCCCGCGCCGATGACCGCGAGGTCGTACGGTTCAGACGGCGAGGCCGGCATGTCCGTGTCCTTCCTGGGTGGTGATCGCGTCTCCGGGGCGGGCCGGTACCAGGCAGGCCCGCCGGTTGGGTTCCCCGTTGATGGTGGCGAGGCAGTCGTGGCACTGGCCGATGCCGCAGAACGCGCCCCGCGGGCGGCCGCCGGCGCGCGTGGTGCGCCAGGCGACGATGCCGGCGCCCCACAGCGCGGCGGCGACGGTCTGTCCGGGCAGGGCGGTCAGGGTCCGGCCGTCCATCGTGATCTCGAACGGCGGACCGGGTTCCGCCCCGACCAGTTCGGCGGGGGTTCGGGCCACGGTGGCCCTCCTCTCGTGGCGTCGGGCTCAGGCGGCGGAGGCGAAGCGCTCCGGCCGGAACGGGGTGATGTCGAGCGGCTGTGCGGCGCCGGTCAGGGACCGTGCCACGACCAGCCCGGTGGCGGGCGCCAGCCCGATCCCCGCGCCCTCGTGGCCGCAGGCGTGCAGCAGTCCGGGGACCCGCGGGTCGGGGCCGATCGCGGGCAGGTGGTCGGGCAGGTACGGGCGGAAGCCGGGGTAGGTGCGGATCGCCCGCACCCGGGCGAGGACCGGGAAGAGCGCGACGGCCTGGGCCGCGAGCCGGCGCAGCGCCTCCGCCGACAGGGACCGGTCGAATCCGACGCGTTCCCGGCTGGCGCCGATCAGCACCGGCCCGGCCGGGGTCCCTTCGACCACGCCCGAGGTCTGGAGGGCGGCGGATCCGCTGGCCACGTCGGCCACGTAGTCCGCCGAGTAGACCTTGTGGCGGACCACGCGCGGCAGCGGCTCGGTGACCAGGACGAAGCCCCGGCGGGGCAGGACGGGGAGGTCCACGCCGGCGAGGCGGGCGAGGTCACCGCCCCAGGTGCCGGCGGCGTTCACCACGTACGGGGCGTGGATCGTGCCGGTCGCCGTCCGCACCCCCCGCACCTCGCCGGCCGCTCCGGTGAGCAGGCCGGTGACCTCCTCGCCGAGCCGCAGCCGGATCCGGTCGCCGCCGGCCCGCAGCAGTTGCGCGGCGGCCAGGGCCGGCATGACCTGGGCGTCCTGGGGATAGTGGAATCCCCCGGCGAACCCGGCGGCGAGGTGGGGTTCCAGGTCGCGCAGCCGGTCCGCCGGAACCTCCTCCGCCGTGACGCCCGCGGTGCGCTGTCCGGCGGCGAAGTCCCGCAGCGCCGCCATGCCGCTCTCGGCGGAGGCGACGACCAGCCCTCCTTTGGGCTCGTACTCGATCGCCGCCGGGAGCCCGTCCGGCAGTTCCCGCCACAGACGGGTGGAGAGCAGGGCGAGCGCGAGCTCGGGGCCCGGCTCCTTGTCCGACACCAGGAGGTTGCCCTCGCCGGCCCCGGTGGTGCCGCCCGCGACCGGCCCCCGGTCGAGCACGGTGACCCGGAGGCCGGCGCGGGCGGCGTAGTACGCGCAGGCGGCGCCGATCACACCGGCGCCGACGACGAGGACGTCCGAGGAGTTTCTCGTGAGCACGGCAGTAATATTTCACATTGCACAGGCCGTGCCAAGGGGCCGCGCGGTCAGGCGTCCATCAGTCCGCCCATCCACTCCTCGATCGCGTCCGGCGTCCGCGGCAGCGCGCCCGACATCAGCCGGGCCCCGTCCGCCGTGATGACCAGGTCGTCCTCGACCCGCACCCCGATGCCCCGCAGTTCGGCGGGGAGCGTCTCGTCGTCCGGCTGGAGGTAGAGCCCGGGCTCGACGGTGAGCACCTGCCCCTCCTCCAGCACCCCGTCGAGATACGCCTCGGCCCGCGCCTGCCCGCAGTCGTGGACGTCGAGGCCGAGCATGTGCCCGCTGCTGCACAGGGTGTAGCGGCGATGGAAGTCGCCGTCGGCGTTCTTCAGCACCCCCCACTCCGCCAGCCCGTCGGCGATCACCCGCATGCACGCCCGGTGGAAGTCGCGGAAGCTGGCACCGGGCTTCAGCGCGGCGATGCCCGCCTCCTGCGCGGCGAGGACGAGGTCGTAGACCTGGCGCTGGACGGAGGAGAACCGGCCGGAGAGCGGGAGCGTGCGGGTGATGTCCGCCGTGTAGAGGGAGTCGGTCTCCACGCCCGCGTCGAGCAGCAGCAGTTCCCGGGAGTCCAGCGGCCCGTCGTTGCGGATCCAGTGCAGGGCGCACGCGTGGGCGCCGGCGGCGGCGATCGTCTCGTAGCCGGTGCCGTTGCCCTCGGCCCGGGCCCGCAGCCCGAAGACGCCCTCGATCCAGCGCTCCCCGCGCGGGTGCGCCAGGGCGCGCGGCAGCGCCCGCACCACGTCCTCGAAGCCGGCGGTGGTGTGGTCCACCGCCAGTTGCAGCTGACCCACCTCCCAGGCGTCCTTGACCAGCCGCAACTCGCTGAGGACGGTGGCGAGCCGGGTGTCGGACGAGGCGTCGCGCCCCGGCGGCAGCGCCCCGTACGCCTCCAGGCGCTCACAGCGGATGCCGGCCATCCGCTCCGCCTCGTCGAGGTCGGGGCGCCGCCCGACCCAGAACTCGCCGTACCGGCGGTCCCGGTAGAACCCCTCGTCGGAGCGGGGCGAGCGGGGGCGGACGTACAGCACCGCCTCGTGGCTCCGCGGTCCGTCCGGCTCCAGGACGAGCACATGGCCCGCCTGGTCCTCCCCGGTCAGCCCGGTCAGCCACGCGTAGGCGCTGTGCGGCCGGAAGCGGTGATCGCAGTCGTTGGAGCGGACGGTGAGACCGCCCGCGGGGACGATCAGCCGCTCGCCGGGGAAGTGGGCGGACAGCCGGGCGCGGCGGGCCGGCGTCAGGTCCGCCACCGGCAGCCGGATGTCCCGGGGCAGCGGGGTCGCGGCCCAGTGGGCGGACATGAAGGCGGCGAGTTCCGGCGAGACCGGCAGATCGTGACTCACCTTGCGGATTTCGGTGACCGCTGGTCGGTCCATGAGAGCCCCTCCTCGGGCACGGGTGGGTAACGGCGAGACCTACACCTTGTCAGTACCATTTCACATTACTATGTTACCGGTCACATTCCAGCCACGTTCCGGCTGTCCGACTGTTCACGGAGTGACCCCTGATGAACAAGCGCACCTGTACCGCCCTCGCCGCCGCCGTCGCGGCGGCGCTCGTCCTCGGCACCGCGGGCTGTTCCGACGGCCGGCGGTCCGGCGGAGGGAACGGCAAGAACCCCGCAACCGCCAACCTCGGTGCGGTGATCGGCGGCACCCCGCAGAAGGGCGGCACCCTCACGGTGCTGTCCAACACCGACTTCACCCACCTCGACCCGGCCCGCAACTGGGTGATGAGCGACATGGAGTTCGGCACCCGGCTTCTGTACCGCACCCTGGTCACCTACCGGGCGGCGCCGGGGACCAAGGGCGGCGAGCTGGTCCCCGACCTCGCGACCGACCTCGGCACACCCTCCGACGGCGCCCGGACCTGGACCTTCCGCCTGAAGAAGGGGATCCGGTACGAGGACGGGACGCCGGTCACCGCCCAGGACGTCAAGTACAACGTCGAGCGGTCCTTCTCGCCGGACCTGCCCGGCGGCGCCGACTACGCGGCCCGCTACCTCAAGGGCGCCGAGGGCTACCGGGGACCGGCCGAGGGCAAGCACCTCGACTCCATCCGCACCCCCGACGACCACACCATCGTCTTCGAACTGCGCAAGCCATTCGCCGAGTTCGCCGACGCGACCGTCATGCCGACCTTCGCGCCGGTGCCGCGGGAGAAGGACACCGGCCCCGGATACGACAACCGGCCGTTCTCCTCCGGCCCCTACAAGATCGAGACGTACCAGCGCAACAAGAAGCTGGTCCTGGTCCGCAACCCGCACTGGGACCCGGCGACGGACGGGATACGCAAGGCGTACCCGGACCGGCTGGTCATGGTGATGGGGCTCAAGCCCAACCAGATCGACGACCGGATGATCGCCAGCCAGGGCGCGGACGCCTCCGCCGTCCCCTGGTACGCGCTGCGGCCGGAGAGCGCGGCCAAGGTGCTGCCGAACGCCGGGGTGCGCGAGCGGCTGCTCGCCGAGTCGACCAACTGCACCGACATGCTCCAGATGCACACCGGACGCGCCCCGTTCGACGACCCCCGGATCCGCCGGGCCGTCCAGTACGCGCTGGACAAGGAGGTCGTGGTCACCGCCTCCGGCGGCCCGGCCTTCAACGACGTCTCCACCGCCTACATGCCCGCCACGCTCTTCGACGGAAAGCAGCCCGACACCCTGAGGATCCCCGCCACCGGAGACGTGGAGCGGGCCAAGCGGCTGCTGGCGGAGGCGGGCAAGCCGGACGGCCTCAGCACGAAGCTGACCGTCTCGATCGGCGACAAGGGGCGGGGCGAGGCGATCCAGCAGGCGCTCGGCAAGGCCGGCATCAAGGTCACCATCGAGACGGTCGACCCGTCCGCGTTCTACGCCACCATCGGCGACACCGCCGGCCGCACCGACCTGGTCTACACCGGCTGGTGCCCCGACTACCCCTCCGGCTCCACCTTCCTGCCCTTCGTCTTCGACGGCCGGTACATCAAGGAGAAGGGCAACACCGGCAACCACTCCCTCTTCCGCGACGACGCCACGATGCGCCGGATGGACGAGATCGCCGCGATGACCGACGCCGGGAAGGCGGCCGCGGCCTGGCGCGACCTGGACGGCGACATCCTCGCCCAGGCCCCGGCCGTTCCGGTGCTGGTCCGGCGCTGGCCGCTGGTGGTGGGCGACAACATCGCGGGCGCGTACGGGCACACCTCCTTCGGCGGCCAGCTCGACTACGCCTCGGTCGGTCTCAAGGACCCCGCCAAGGCCCAGGGCTGAGGGGCACCGCCACCATGGCCACCACCGCCACCACCCCGCCCCCGACCACGGCGGCCGCACCCGGCAACGGCCCCTGGGCTCTGGCCCGCAGGGAGCTGCGCCGGCGCGCCTCGGTGCGGATCTCCCTCGTCGTGATCGCGCTCTTCGCGGTCATGGCGCTGGCCGCCCCGCTGCTCAGCGCCCTGGGCGGCTGGTCACCCGAGGAGTTCGACAAGAGCGCCGTCGATCCGTACCTCGGCGGGCAGCCCATCGGCCCGCTCGGCGGGATCTCCACCGAGCACTGGCTCGGCGTGGAACCCGTCACCGGCCGCGACCTGTTCGCCCGGGTCGTGCACGGCGCCCGGGTCTCACTGCTCATCGCCTTCGCCGCCACCGCCATCGTGGTGATCGCCGGTACCGCGGCGGGCGTCGCGGCCGGCTACTTCGGCGGGCGCACCGACACCGTGCTCTCCCGGCTGATGGACCTCACCATGTCCTTCCCGTCCCTGATCTTCATGATCGCCATGATGTCGGTGGCCCGGGACGTCAACCGGATCCTGCTGATGGTCGCCGTCATCGGCCTGTTCGGCTGGCCCGGCATCGCCCGTGTGGTGCGCGGCCAGACCCTCTCCCTCAAGCACCGCGAGTACGTCGACGCCGCCCGGGTCGGCGGCTCGGGACCCTGGCGGATCCTCACCCGGGACATCCTGCCGGGTGTCGCCGGCCCGGTCATCGCCTACACCACGCTCATCATCCCGGGGATGATCGCCACCGAGGCGGCCCTGAGCTACCTGGGCGTCGGTGTCCGCCCGCCCACCCCGTCCTGGGGCCAGATGATCGCCGAGAGCGTCGCCTTCTACGACACCGATCCCATGTACTTCGTCATCCCCAGCACCTGCCTCTTCCTCACCGTGCTCGCCTTCACGCTGCTCGGCGACGCGCTGCGGGACGTCCTGGACCCGAGGGGTAGCCGCACATGATCCTCTACATCGGCCGCCGGCTGCTGGGCGTCGTCGGTGTCCTGATCGCCGTCGCCGCCGTGACCTTCACCATCTTCTACGTCCTGCCGTCCGATCCGGCGGCCGCGGCCTGCGGCAAGTCGTGCAGCGCCGAGCGGCTGGCGGCGGTCCGGGCCCACCTGGGCCTGGACCAGCCGCTGTGGCGGCAGTTCGCGGACTTCGTCACCGGCATCTTCACCGGCCGCACCATGGGCAGCGGCCGGTACGCGCTGCACTGCGACTTCCCGTGCCTGGGCTACAGCTACGAGAACAGCGAACCGGTGTGGGACCTGCTCATGGACCGCCTCCCGGTCTCCGCCTCGCTCGCCTTCGGCGCCGCGGTGATCTGGCTCGCCCTCGGCCTGACCGCCGGGGTCGCCGCGGCCCTGCGCAAGGGCACGCTCACCGACCGGGCCCTGATGGTCGGCGCGGTGGCCGCCGCCTCGCTGCCGGTCTACTTCACCTCGATGATGCTCATCTACGGGGTGATCCGGGTGGCGGGCCTGCTGCCCTACCCCAGTTACGTGCCGTTCGGCGACGACCCGCTGGACTGGGCGTCGAACCTGCTGCTGCCCTGGCTGGCGCTGGCCGTGCTGTACGCGGCCATGTACGCGCGGCAGAGCCGCAGTTCGATGATCGAGACGATGGCGGAGCCGTACATCCGCACCGCCCGCGCCAAGGGCCTGCCGCGCCGCACCGTGGTCGTCAAGCACGGCCTGCGGGCGGGCATGACGCCGATCCTCACCATCTTCGGCATGGACCTGGGCGGGCTGCTCGCGGGCGCGGTGATCACCGAGTCCATCTTCGGGCTCCCCGGGGTCGGGCGGCTCTTCCACGGCGCCCTCTCCACCGGGGACCAACCGGTCATCCTCGGCGTCACCCTGCTGGCCGCCACCTTCATCGTGATCGCCAACCTGGCCGTCGACCTGCTGTACGCCGTCGTCGACCCCCGAGTGAGGTACTGATGGCCGACTCCGCGCCACTGCTGTCCGTGCGGGACCTCAGCGTCACCTTCCGCACCGCACACGGCCCGGTCCGGGCCGTCGACTCCCTCGGCTTCGACGTCCGCCCCGGGCGGACGCTCGGCATCGTCGGGGAGTCCGGATCCGGCAAGTCCGTCACCTCGATGGCGGTGATGGGCCTGCACACCGATGCCGAGATCGGCGGCTCCGTCACCCTCGGCGGACAGGAACTGATCGGCCTGCCGGAGCGCCGGCTCAACCGGCTGCGGGGCCGCAAGATGGCCATGATCTTCCAGGACCCGCTCTCCAGCCTGCACCCCTACTACACGGTGGGCGAACAGATAGCCGAGCACCACCGGGTCCACTTCCGCTCCGGCCGCAGGGCCGCCCGGGCGCGGGCGGTCGAGGCGCTCGCCGAGGTCGGCATCCCCGAACCGCGGCGCCGGGCGGGCGAGTACCCGCACCAGTTCTCCGGCGGCATGCGGCAGCGCGTGATGATCGCCATGGCCCTGGCCTGCGAGCCGGAGCTGCTGATCGCCGACGAACCGACCACGGCGCTGGACGTCACCGTCCAGGCCCAGATCCTGGAACTGCTCGCCCGGCTCCAGCAGGACCGGGGCCTGGCCGTCGTGATGATCACCCACGATCTGGGGGTGGTGGCCCGGGTCGCCCACGAGGTGCTGGTGATGTACGGCGGCCGGGCCGCCGAACAGGCCCCGGTGGAGCGGTTGTTCGCCACTCCGGCGCACCCCTACACCCGGGGCCTGCTGGACTCCCTCCCCCGGCTGGACGACCGGGACGACGAACCGCTGCGGGCCATCCCCGGCAGCCCGCCGTCGCTGCTCACCCCCGCGCCCGGCTGCGCGTTCGCACCGCGCTGCCCGCGGCCGGCCACCGCCTCCGCGGCGGAGCGGTCCCGCTGCTCCACCGAACGCCCGGCGTTCGGCGGCCCGGGCGGCCACTCGGTCGCCTGCCACCTTCCCCTGCACGAAGGCGTCGTCTCATGACCATCACCCCACCGCTGCTCTCGGTACGGAACGTGACGATGGCCTTTCCCGGCAAACGGGCCCGTTCGGCGCCGGTCCGCGCCGTCGACGGCGTCAGCTTCGACGTCGCCGCCGGGGAGACGCTGGGCCTGGTCGGGGAGTCCGGCTGCGGCAAGTCCACCACCGGCCGCCTGATCGTCCGCCTCCTGGAACCCACCACCGGCTCCCTCCACTACGACGGCCGGGACATCAGCCACCTGTCCCAGCGTGCGATGAAGCCCCTGCGCAGGGATCTGCAGATGGTCTTCCAGGACCCCCACTCCTCCCTCAACCCGCGCCAGACGGTGGCCCGAGTCATCTCCGACCCGCTGCTGGTGCAGGGTGCCTCGGCGGCCGAGGCGCGCAAACGCGCGGTGGAGCTGATGGAACTGGTCGGGCTGATCCCCGAGCACGTCGACCGCTATCCGCACGAGTTCTCCGGCGGGCAGGCGCAGCGCATCGGCATCGCCCGCGCGCTGGCCACCGGCCCCCGGCTGGTGGTGGCCGACGAGCCGGTCTCGGCCCTCGACGTCTCGGTACAGGCCCAGATCGTCAACCTGATGGAACGGCTGCAGCGGGAACTCGGTCTCGCCTACCTCTTCATCGCCCACGACCTGTCGGTGGTCAAGCGGGTGTGCGACCGGGTCGCCGTGATGTACCTCGGCCGCATCGTCGAGATCGGCGGGAAGGAACGGGTGTACTCCGCGCCCGCCCACCCGTACACCCGGGCGCTGCTGTCGGCCGTGCCGTTGCCGGACCCGGTGGCCGAGCGGGCCCGGGAGCGGATCACCCTGCTCGGCGATCCGCCGAGCCCGGCCGCTCCCCCGCCCGGCTGCACCTTCCATCCGCGCTGCCCCAAGGCCCGGGAGGTATGCCGGTCCGAGGCGCCGCCGCTGCGGATCACCGGGCCGTCCGAAGGGCGGCAGGTGGCCTGCCACTTCCCGGAGGCGTGACCGGGCCGGGGCGGGTCCGCGCTCCCGGGGCGGCGGTTCACGGCGCGTCCGGGCGGCGGGCCGGCGGGCGTTCGGCGGCGCCGCGGTAGGCGAACCGGGGCAGGAAGAACTGGGCGACCGGGCCCACCCCGAGCGCGTACAGCACGGTGCCGACGCCCGCCGTCCCGCCGATCAGGCACCCCAGGACGAGCACGGAGACCATCAGGGTGCGGACCAGCCGGATGGAGCGCCCGGTCAGGGCGGCGGCACCGGTCATCAGCCCGTCCCGGGGGCCGGGCCCCAGCCGCGCACCGACGTAGACCGCGACGGCCAGGCCGTTGAGGAGGATCCCGCCGACGAGCAGACCCGCCCGGGCGGGAAGCCCGAGGTCCGCCGGCACCACCAGCAGGCCGAGGTCGGACGAGCACGCCAGGACGACGATGTTCGCCCCGGTGCCGAACGTCGGCCGCTGCCGGAGGGGGATCCACAGCAGCAGCACCAGCACCCCCACGGCCGCACCGACCGTGCCGAAGCTCAGCGAGGTGTGGCGCACCAGGCCCTCGTACAGCACGCTCCACGGGCTCACCCCCAGCGAGGCCCGGAGCATGACCGCGAGGCTGAACCCGAAGAGGGCGAGGCCGAGGAAGAGCTGCGGGAGCCGGCGCAGCGGGCGTTCGGCGAGGCGGACGTATCCGAGCGGGAGCGGCGGCGGCCGCTCGTCGGTGACCGGCGGCGCCGCCGGGACCGTCCTACGGAGCCCGGCTCCGCCCTGGTAGCCGTCGCCGGTCTGCCGCTCCATACCGCTCCTTCGTCGTGGGGTCCTCGTGGCGGCCGCCGTCCGACCAGGCCGCCGGAGCGAGTCTGTAGAGTGATTGGCCTGGAAGACATGGCCAATCTCGAAGGAATGGTCGGTTATGGCGGAGCGGACCCCCCATCGGCCCCCGGCCGGGGCGGCACACGGCGACCGGGCGCTGGGCAGCCGGCAGCTCGCCGGCATGCTGCCCGACCCGGCAGGCGCCCGGCCCGCCTATCGCCATCTGGCCCGGGCGATCGGTGAGCTGATCCTCGACGGGCGGATCGCGCTGCACGTCCGGCTGCCCGCCGAACGGGAACTGGCCGCAGCGCTGGACACCAGCAGGGCCACCGTGACCGCCGTGTACGACCTGCTGCGCGAGCGCGGGTTCGCGCACAGCCGTCAGGGCTCGGGCACCTGGACGGACCTGCCGGAAGGCCGGAGGCCCAGGGGCGTCACCCGGCTCCTGGGTCCGGAGGACTCCGCGATCGACCTGGCCCGGGCCGCCCCGCAGCTGCCCGGGCAGCTGCTCACCGACGCCCTCGCCCGCATCACCCCGCTGCTCGCGGAACACGCCGGCACGGCGGGCTACCACCCCTACGGGCTGCCGGAACTGCGCGCCGCCGTCGCCGAGCGGTTCACCCGGCGCGGGCTGGCCACCGTGCCCGAGCAGATCCTGGTGACCTCCGGCGCCCAGCACGCGCTCACCCTGGTCCTCGGACTGCTGTGCCGGCCCGGCGACCGGGCCGTGGTCGAGAGCCCGTCCTACCCCAACGCCCTGGAGGCCATGCGCCGCGCCCGGTTGCGCACCGAGTCGGTGCCGGTGACCGACACCGGGTGGGACATCGGCGTCGCGGAGTCGACCCTGCGCCAGGTGGTGCCCCGGCTCACCTATCTGATCCCCGACTTCCACAATCCGACCGGCCACCTCATGCCGGCCGCGGAGCGGGCCCGGCTGCTGCGCGCGGCGGCCCGCTCCGGCGGCTGGCTGGTGATCGACGAGACGCTGGCCGAACTCGCCCTCGACGTCCCGCCGGAGCCGCCCTTCGCCGCCACGGCCGCCGGCGGAGCGGGCCAGGTCATCACCATCGGCTCGATGAGCAAGACGCACTGGGCGGGGTTGCGCATCGGCTGGCTGCGGGCCCCCGCGCGGCTCGTCACCGAACTCGCCGGGCAGCGGGTGGCCACCGACATGGGCGGCTCGGTCCTGGACCAGCTGCTGGCCCTGACGTTGCTGGACCGGTCCGCGGAACTGCTCACCACGCGGCTGGAGCAGCTGCGCACCCAGCGCGCGGCCCTGGCCGGCGCCCTGGCCGAGTATCTTCCGCGGTGGACCTGGCGGCTGCCGCCGGGCGGTCTGTCGATCTGGGCCGACCTGGGAGAACCCGTCAGTTCGGCACTGGCCGACCAGGCCCTGGAGTACGGGGTGCGGATCGAGGGCGGCGGCTACTTCGCCGCCGACCCGGGCCTCTTCGAACAGCGCCTGCGCATCCCCTACACGGCGCCTCCCGACACCCTGCGCGAGGCCGTCCGGCGGATGGCCACCGCCCTCGCGGAGGGCGCCGCGGCGTCGTCCGCCGCCCGGCGCTCGCACTGGGTCGCCTGAGCCGGGCCGCGGCCGGCGGTCCGGCGCACTCCCGCCGGACCCTCCGCACGGAGCCCGCGCTGGCGGGGCCGGCCGCGGGGGCCGCAGACGCGCCCGTCAGGCGTTGGGGCGCTTGCCGTGGTTGGCCGCCTTCTTCTTCCGGGCGCGCCGCTTGTTGCCTCGTGTGGACATGGCACACATCTCCTAGCGGAGCGGACTTTCCGCCCTGCCGTCAGTCTAGTTTCGCCGCGCCGGGCCCGCATCGGTCCGCCCGGGCCCGTACCTGGGTGCAGCGCACCGGGGCGCGCCGCACCGGGGCGCCGGGCGCGCGATGAGCCCGCCCCGCCGGCGCCCGCCCCGGCACCTCCCGGCGTCCCGGCCGGGTTCGCCGTACCCCCGGTGGCGAACAGTGGCTGCTTGTATCCTGAGGCCCGGCGTTCGCGCCGAGCAGCCGTGCTGATGCGGTGGTTCGAGGTTGGTCTGGGGTTGAGTGGGGTGCCTGGTATGGCGATGGGGAAGGTTGTCCGGTTCGACGAGGTCCGTGGTTACGGCTTCATCACACCCGACAACGGCACAGAAGACGTCTTCATGCACGTGAACGATCTACTGGACGACAAGTACCTGTTCCGTCCGGGTCTGCGGGTCACCTTCGAGGTCGAAGAGGGGGAACGCGGTCCCAAGGCCTCGGACGTCCGCATCGTGGAGCAGAGTGGCACCGTCCCGCCGGCGCGGACCGTGCCCGCACTGGGCACCGCGCCGTCGCAGCCGGCCGGCGGCGCCGACGACTCGGTGTGCGACCTGCTGTCGGTCGGCGAGTTCCAGCACGAACTGACCGAGGCACTCCTCAGGGCGGTCCCCTCGCTGACCGCCGCTCAGGTCCTGCAGGTGCGGAGCACCGTCAGCGAACTGGCCCGCACCCACCGGTGGATCGACCTCTGACCGTTCCGGTCACCGGCGTGTACCGGGCCACCGCGCCCGTCCGCGAGGCGCGGCCGAGCGGTGGTCCGGCCGCCCGGGCCGGGGGCTCCGGACGCCCCTACGATACGGGCCCATGAGGATCACGTACGAGTGGCGCGGGGACTTCGACAACACGGCCCTCAACTCCCTCCACGCGGAGGCGTTCGAGCACGCTCCGCTGCCCATCGACTGGCGGACGCAGGTGCAGCGGCACAGCCTCGGCTGGGTCTGCGCCCGCGAGGACGGCAGGCTCGTGGGGTTCGTCAACGTCGCCTGGGACGGCGGGGTGCACGCCTTCATCCTGGACACCATGGTCGCCGGGGACCTGCGCGGGACCGGTGTCGGGACCGAGCTGGTGGCCGTCGCGGCGCGGCACGCCCGCGCGGCCGACTGCGAGTGGCTCCACGTGGACTTCGACGAGCACCTGCGCCCCTTCTACTTCGAGGCCTGCGGCTTCCAGCCGACCGACGCCGGGCTCATCGCCCTGCCCCGGCCGGACGGCCGCCCGGAGTGAGGCACGCCCCGGCCGCCCCGGCCGCCCCGGCGCCCCGGCGGTCGGGCCGGCCCGGCCGCCGGGATCCGGCCGGACCGGGCCGGTGCGGCCCCGGGCGACGGTCTCGCCACCCGCTGGTCACGCCCGGCGCAGTGCGGAGCGGCCCGCGAAGCGCGCCGCGTCGCCCAACTCCTCCTCGATGCGGATCAGTTGGTTGTACTTCGCGGTGCGGTCGGAGCGGGAGAGCGAGCCGGTCTTGATCTGACCGCAGCCGGTCGCCACCGCCAGATCCGCGATGGTGGTGTCCTCCGTCTCGCCCGAGCGGTGCGACATGACGGCCGTCCAGCCCGCCTGGTGGGCCGTGTCCACCGCGGCCAGCGCCTCGGTCAGGGTCCCGATCTGATTGACCTTGACCAGGACCGAGTTGCCGACGCCGGTGCGGATGCCCTCGCGCAGCAGCGTCTCGTTGGTGCAGAACACGTCGTCGCCGGTGAGCTGGCAGCGGTCGCCGACGCGGGCGGTCAGCTCGCGCCAGCCGTCCAGGTCGTTCTCCGCCATCGGGTCCTCGATGGAGACGACCGGATAGGCGTCGATGAGCCTGGCCAGGTGGTCGGCGTGCTCGGAGGGAGTGCGGCGCACTCCCTCGCCCGCGTAGTCGTACACTCCGTCGCGGAAGAACTCCGACGACGCCGGGTCCATGACCAGGCCGATGTCCGTGCCGGGGCGGTAGCCGGTGCGCTCGATGGCGGCCATCACGAAGTCGAGCGCCTCCTCGGCGGTACGCAGCGCGGGCGCGAAACCGCCCTCGTCACCGACGCCCGTGGAGTGCCCGGCGGCCAGCAGATCGCGGCGCAGGGTGTGGAAGACCTCGCTGCCCATCCGGACGGCTTCGGCGAAGGTGTCCGCGCCCACCGGCGCGATCATGAACTCCTGGAAGTCCAGCGGATTGTCGGCGTGGGCGCCGCCGTTGACGATGTTCATCATCGGCAGCGGCAGGAGGTGGGCGTCGGCGCCGCCGAGGTAGCGGTAGAGGGGCCGGCGGTGGGCGGCCGCGGCGGCCTTGGCGGTGGCGAGGGAGACGCCGAGTATCGCGTTGGCACCGAGCCGGGACTTCGTGGCGGTGCCGTCGAGAGCGACCAGCGCCGTGTCGAGACCCGCCTGGTCCGCGGCGTCCCGGCCGCGCACCGACGCCGCGATCTCCCCGTTGACGTGGGCCACCGCGCGGTCGACGCCCTTGCCGTGCCAGCGCGCGGGGTCTTCGTCGCGCAGTTCCACGGCCTCCCGGGCACCGGTGGAGGCGCCGGAGGGGACAGCCGCACGCCCCAGGGAGCCGTCCGCCAGGACGACGTCGACCTCGACCGTGGGGTTGCCCCGGCTGTCGATGATCCGGCGGGCGGTGACGGTCTCGATGGTGGTGGAGGCGGTTCCGGCTGCCGTTGCGGACATGGGCGTTCCTTCCCGTGGTGGTGTACCGCGGCCCCGGCTGCGACAACGCCGGCGCCGAGCCCGACGACGGCAAACCCTACAGCAATGCTGCGCAGTTTGGCTGTACAGCATTGCTGCGCAGGTCAGCTGCACAGCAATGCTGCCCAATGGGGTAAAGTGCCGTATGCCCACCTCGGAAGCCGCCGCCATCGCCGCCGAACTGCGCACCGCGATGGGCAAGCTCATCCGACGCGTCAAGAACGAGGACCGCATCCCGCTGGGCCAGGCCGCCGTGCTCGGCGCACTCGACCGCAACGGCGCCATGACCACCAGCGACCTCGCCGCCGATCAGCGCGTACGCCCCCAGTCGATGGCGCGGGCGGTGGGACTGCTCATGGAACAGGGCCTGATCACACGCCGGGCACACCCCACGGACGGCCGCAAGTCGCTGGTCGAGCTGTCGGACGCGGGCCGGGACGCGCTCGAAGCGGAGCGCGGCCGCAGGGCCGGCTGGCTCGCGCAGGCCATCGAGGCCGAACTCAGCGATGAGGAGCGGGCGCTGCTGGCCCGGAGCACCGCCCTGCTGGAGCGGCTCGCCGCACGCTAGTGACCTGAGTCGGAGATGCGTCATCGGCCTGGTGTGAGTCGTCCTGGACCGAGGATCCCGCCGGTCGTGTCGTCCGATGCCGAGCGGGCGGTGTCGCCGTCGTGGGTGCGTCGTCGTTCGAGTGCCCGGTCATTGGCACCGCGGTCACGGATCGTCCTGGAGAGCGCGGACGGACGTTCCTCGACGACGTCCTCGGTCTCCCCTGCCTGGTTGCGCCAGGGGCGCGGACGGACCCGGGACGCATCATGCTTGGGCGTCACCCGCCCGCCACCAGACCGGCCCGCTCCCCCGGCGAGGTGCGAGGTGGACAGCCCCCGGCGCGAGCACCTGCGGCGGCTCGCGCCGGGCAGGCGATCACCGACCCCGAGGGGTCAGCCCGCCCTCCACGGGCGGAGCTTGTCGGGGTTGCGTACCGCCCAGATCTGGGTGATCCGGTCGTCCGCTACGTTGAACGCGTAGACCGCCACGGTGACGCCTTCGTGCTCGATCACCAGCCCGGCCTGGCCGTTGACCATGCGCTCCAGGACCGTCAGGGCGCCGGCCGCCCGGACCGCGAGGCCGGTGAGGTAGCGCGCGATCCCTTCGCCGCCCTCGATCGGGTGGACGGCGGCGGCGACCACGCCGCCGCCGTCCGCCGTGAACGTGGCGCCGGGGGCGAGAAGGCCGACGAGGGCGTTGATGTCCTGGGCGTCCCACGCCTGCTTGAACTGCCTGACGAGGCGCTCCTGGTGGGCTGTCGGGTTCTCAGGGGGCAGGGAGGCGCGGACGCGGCGCCGGGCGGAGGAGGCCAGTTCGCGGCATGCCGCCGGCGTGCGGCCGGTGATCCCGGCGATCTCGCCGAAGGGGTAGCCGAAGACGTCGTGGAGGATGAGCGCGACGCGCTGGGCCGGGGTCATGGATTCGAGGACGACGAGGAGCGCCATGCTCACCGACTCGTCGAGTGTGACCCGGTCGGCCGGATCCGCGGGGTCGTTCGCGGCGGTGCCCGACCGACCGCTGATCCAGTCGGCCCGCTCGGGCAGCGGCTCGGGGATCCATTCGCCCACGTAGCGCTCGCGCCGTACCCGCGCCGAGCCGAGGAGGTCCAGGCACACGCGGGTGGCCACCGTCGCCAGCCAGGCGCCGGGGGTCTCGATGGCCTCTTGCTGCTGCCGGGACATGGCGTACCAGCGGGTGTAGGTCTCCTGGACCGCGTCCTCGGCCTCGGCCAGGGAGCCGAGGAGCCGGTAGGCGAGACCGATCAGCCGCCGCCGCTCGCTGATGATCGTGTCCAAGCCGGCGTCGGGCTCGTCGCGTCGTGGCTGCGCGTGGTCGGTCATGGTCCCGGTGGCTCCCTGGTCTCGGATCGTCCCTCGCCGGTCCGACGAGACAGCAGGTCCGATTGTCAGGCCCGCGGCTCTCCCTGACATTCCGCGGGGCGGTGTCGTCGTACCTCTCGGAGACGGAATCGGCCCGGCGGACCCGGGCCGCACACCTCAGGAGACAGCGATGACCAGGATCGGCATACTCATCGGCAGCACCCGCCCCGGCCGCAGGGGCGACCAGGTCGCCCGGTGGGTGCACGAGCGGGCGACCCGCCGCGGCGACGCGGAATTCGAGGTGATCGACCTGCTCGACCACCCCCTGCCGCATCTGGACGAACCGCTGCCCGCGCTCACCGGTCGGTACCAGCATGGGCACACCCAGGCATGGGCGGACACCATCTCCGGCTTCGACGGATTCGTCATGGTCACCCCCGAGTACAACGCCTCCATCCCCGGCGTGCTCAAGAACGCGATCGACTACCTGCACGCGGAGTGGACCCACAAGGCCGTGGGGATGGTCTCCTACGGTGCTCGCGGCGGCACCCATGCGGCCCGGCAGCTGCGTGCACTGTGTGAGCTCCTTCAGATGGCCGCGGTGACCCCGCAGCTCGCGCTGTCCCTGCACACCGACTTCGAGGCCCACTCGGTGCTCAAGCCGGGTGCCCACCACATCGGCGCCCTGGACACCCTGCTGGACGAAGTCGTCGCCCGGAGCGTGGCAGCACGGACAACCCCGCCTGCCCCGCGTGAGACGGACGAAGCCGCGATCCGCCGCCGCATCGACGGGATCACCGACGCGATCCGGGCCAAGGACCTGGAGGGCCTGCGGCGGCTCTACGCGACGGACGTGGTGTCCTTCGACATCGATCCGCCGCTCCAGCACCTGGGGGTCGACGCGAAACTCAAGAACTGGGCGAACGTCTTCACGATCTTCCAGGAAGTGACCTACGAGGTGCGCGACCTGATGCCCACGGTCGGCGAAGACCTGGCGTTCGCACACGGCTTCGGTCGCCTCAGCGGCACGCTGCCCGACGGGACGGCGGGGGGTGGCATGTGGGTCCGGGCCACCTTCTGCTTCCGGAAGATCGACGGTGAATGGCTGATCGCGCATGACCAGGTCTCCGTGCCCCTGGACATCCGGGACGGCAAGGGGGTCGTCGACCTCGAACCGTGATGTGAGCGCGCACCCGCCCTGCCCACCGGAGCGGGCAGGGCAGGTGCGCGGCTCCGGTGGAGTCTGCGGGGCGGTCGTGGCCGGCCGGGCACCGCCCTCGTCCGGATCGATGGCGATCGCCTCGGCGGTGATCCGCCGGCCGGCCTCCACGGCCGCGGACGGATCGCGGCTCTCAGCGGCCGGCCAGTTCGTCGCCGAGTGGTGTGCGCCGGTACAGCACGGTGCGGCCGCTGCGGGTGCGGGCCACCAGGCCGGTCCGCCGCAGCACCGCCAGGTGTCCGCCGACCCCGCCCAGGGTCATGGCGAGCTGGGCGACGAGGTGGCTGGTGCTGGCCGGGGTGTCGAGGGCCCGCAGGACCGCGGCGCGGCCCCGGCCGATGAGCGCGGCGAGGTCCCCGTCGGAGTCCGGAGCGCCCGGCTCCCAGAGCGCCGCGGCCCCGTGGGCGGGGTAGCCGATGCCGAACCCGCGCGGCGGGTCCGGGTGCACGCCGTCGGTGCCGAAGGCGTTGGGGACCAGGACGAGACCGGCGCCGCCGAGGTGGTACGTGCCGCCGTCGGTACCGCCGATGACGATGCGTTTGCCGCCGCCGGGCAGCCGGTACAGCGACAGGTCGATGTCGAGCCCGGTCATGACCTGGTGCCAGCCGTGCACGGACAGCCGCCCGGCGCGCTGCACGATGTCCCGTTCGAGCAGGGCGCGCAACCGGGTCCAGTCCGCGGCGAGCAGCTCCGTCCACACCGCGGTGAGGGCGTCCGCCACGCGGTGCGGGGCGTCCGGGCCGTCGAGCGGTCCGGGCACCGGGCGCCCCGCGCGGGCGCCGGAGAGCTCGGCACGGGCCCGCTCGGGCGGCGTCGCCCGGACCGCCGCCACCTCCTGCTCGAAGGTGGTGTCCACGCCCTCGGGCGGGAGCCGGTAGAAGTCGGGGAGGCGGTCCGCGCCGCGGTGCAAGGCGGCCAGCGCGCGCAGCGCCGGGTCGGCGGCGCACAGTTCCGCGAACCGCGGCCGGACCCGCGCCGTCCACGGCGTACGGCCGGGCCGCGTCCCGCGCCCGCCCGCGAGCAGCGTGACCGCGCCGACGGTCTGCGCCAGGGGGGACAGGCCGAACCGTGTCCTGGCCAGGTCCTCGGCGGTGCACTCCAGTACAGTCACGTCGCTCCCGGTGTGGTGTCGCGCGGTGGTGGGCTGTGACCCGGACATGGCCCGACCGGGCCGTGGGATGGTTTGCGGCCGGCCGAACGCGTCCCGGAGCGTATCGTCCTGCCTCAGCCGGTTCCGTCCCGCACCGGGTAGTGGATGACGACCAAACCGCCCGTGGCGTAGTTGACGACATCGGCGGCCACCCGCCGGCCATGCGGCGACGCCAGCGCCGCGGCCATGGCGGCGGCGTCGGCGAAGTCGGCTTCGAAGACCGCGAAATACGGCGCTTCTCCCTCGGTCGCCCCCACGTCGAAGCTGTAGCGCCACGCAAGCGGGCCGGGCCAGTTCCTGACCAGCGGAAGGTGGTTGTTCACGTAGTAGTCGCGGAAGTGATCAGGGTCGGCGGGCTCGGAATACAGGACCAACGACCTATGCATGACGACCTCCGTCCAGGGACGTCGGCCGGCTGCCCGACTCGTGGCGACCCCACCCGTGCACGGCGCCGGCCATGGGGAGGTTTCCGGCGAACATGCGGAACAGCCCGATCGGCGGGGCGTCCCCGGGCACCATGCGCGCGAGCAGTGCGCCGGCCTGGTCGGTGCGCTGCGGTCCCAGCAGGGCTATCCGCGACATCGGCTCTCCCGTCGAGCTCGTTTCGAAATCAGAAACACCGAGGGGATGCCAGTGTTTCGAATAAAGAAACGCAAGGAGGATCATGCCGACGCCGCGCCCAGGAACACCGGTTCGTGGATCGACGACCGGCCGTCCCATCATGGCCGCGATGGACCTGTTCGGCCGTCGGTGGGCGCTGCGAATTCTCTGGGAGCTGCGCGCGGGTCCGCTCGGTGCCCGCGCGCTGCTGGCACGGTGCGAAGGGCTGTCGTCCAGCGTCCTCTACCAGCGGCTCCGCGAACTCGCATCGAGCGGGATCATCGCGCACTCGGCCGATGGCTACGAGCTGACTCGGCTGGGGACAGCACTCCGTGACGCCCTTCGTCCGCTCGACGATTGGGCGATCGTCTGGGCGCAGGAGCAAGGTCACGACGATCAGGAGCCCACGGAGACGTGAAGCTCACGCCCGACCAGGCGGAGCGGTGATGTGACGGCCGCCGACTCGGGACACGGGCCCACGCGGCCTGCGAGAAACCCGCTGGCGAAAGTGCGACCACGTCGGCGACTTCACCGGCTTCGCGTGAAGGTGGCGCCCCCTCACGCCGCCAAGATCACTCCATGGCCCGTTTGGAGCGTATCCGGGTCACCCCCCGTGGTTTCGCGCAGCAACGAAACAATGGGCACGGTCCGGCGCTCCGGACACGCTCTACGGCATGCGCACGTACCGCGAGTTGTTCTCCCTGCGCGAATTCCGCGCCCTGTTCCTCGGCACCACCCTGTCCGTCGCGAGCTCCACGATGGGGACGCTGGGTCTGTCCGGCCTGGTCTACGCCCACACCGGCTCCCCGTTCCTGTCCTCGGTGGCCTTCCTCGCGGGGTTCCTGCCGTACCTGGCCGGTGCGATGACGCTGGGCGCGCTCACCGACCGGGTACCGCCCCGGCTGCTGCTGGCGGGCTGGCCCGTGGTGCGGGCGGTGGCCTGCGGTGTGCTGGCGTCGGGAGCGCTGTCGGTGCCCGCGGCGCTCGCCCTGGTCATGGTGCTCGGCTACCTGGAGTCGGTGCCGAAGGCGGTCGCCCTCTCGCTGGTCGTGGACCTGCTGCCGGGCGGCGGCTATGTGCTGGGCCGCTCCACGCTCAACCTCGCGGTCGGCGCGATGCAGGTCGCGGGCTTCGGCGGGGGCGGTCTGCTGATGGGGCTGGTCGGCCCGTACGCGGCCCTGTGGGCCGCCGCGGGCGCGCAGCTGGCGGTGGCCGCGGTGTACCGGGTGGGGTTGCGGGCCCGGCCCCCGCGGGCGGCCGGCGAACTGCGGTTCGCCGAGGCGGTCTCGGACACCTGGCGCGGCAACAAGGCGCTGTTCGAGCGGCGGGAGGTGCGGGGGCTGCTGTTCCTGCAGTGGGTGCCCAACGGCCTGATCGTGGGCGCCGAGGCGCTGTACGTCCCGTACGCGGGTGACGCGGCGGGGGCGCTGTTCGCCTGCAGCGCGGCGGGGATGTTCGCCGGGGACCTGGTCGTCGGCCGCTGGACCGACCCGGCCCGGCGGCTGCGGCTGGCGGTGCCGCTGTATACGCTGCTCGCGCTGCCGTTCCTCGCCTTCGCCCTGCGCCCCGGCCCGGTGCTCGGGTGCGTGCTGGTCGGCGTCGCCTGTTTCGGTTTCGCCGGCCACCTGGGCACCCAGGAGCGGTATCTGGACGCCGTGCCGGACCACTTGCGCGGTCAGGCGATGGGGCTGGCGAGCGCCGGCATGCAGACCCACCAGGCACTGGCCGCGACCCTCACCGGGGCGGTGGCCGAGTTCCTGCCGGTACCGGTGACGATGGCGCTGGCGGGGGCGGCGTCCCTGGCGGTCAGCGGCTGCCTGCGGCCGCACCTCACCGGGCGGCCGGCGGCCCGCCCCGCGGCCGCGGGTCCGGCCGGGGGGCCGGCGGCCGGGCGGCCGGACCGCTCGGGCCACCCGGGGTGACCGCGCCCGCCGGACGGCGGCGGACGCGGGACGGGGCCCGGAAGCGGGACGACGACGAGGGTGGACACACCGGTGGACGCTCCGATGGACACACCGATGAACGAGGAGACGACTGTGGCGGACCACGGGGCGGAAACGACCCGCACTCCGATCGTGCGGGAGATCGACGAGACGGAGCTGGCGGACTGGGCCCGCGCCTACAACAGCGGCAACTTCCTGCCGCAGCGGCCGGGCGCCGCGGACCGGCACCGGCAGGTCTTCGAGCCGGGCCGCTGGCTGGCCGCCTACGAGGGGCCGCGGTGTGTGGCGACGCTGCGCGGTCTGGCCCTGGACGTGAGCGTGCCCGGCGGCGCCGCGCTCCCCGCCGCCGGGGTGAGCAGCCTCTCGGTGGTCCCCACGCACCGCCGGCGCGGCCTGATGAAGGCGCTGATGACGCACGCCCTGCGGGCGGCGGCGGCGCGCGGCGAGGCCGCGGCGGTGCTGCACTCGGCCGAGTACCCGGTGTACGGGCGGTACGGGTTCGCGCCGGTCACCCGGCACGGCGGCTTCGCCGTCGACGTCACCGCCGCCCGGGGGCTGCGCCCGGGCCCGGTCGGCACCGGAGAGCTCCGGCACGCCTCGATGGAGGACATCCGACGGTGGGGCCCCGCGCTCTTCGACCGTGCCCGCCGGACGCGCCCGGGTGCGGTCAGCCGCTCGGACCGGCACTGGCTGCGGCGCACCGGCGGGACCGCTCCCGCGGAGGCGGACCGGGTCGAGCCCACCGCCGTCGTGCACCACGACGCCGACGGGCGGCCGAGCGGCCTGCTGCTGTACCGGGTGGACGGGAAGTGGACCGACGGGGTGCCGGACAGCACACTGACCGTCAGCGACCTGATCGCCACCACGCCCGAGGCGCTGCGTGCCCTGTGGGGGCATCTGCTCGCGCTGGACTGGATCCGGCGGATCGAGGTACCGGACGCCGCCCCCGACGACCCGCTGCCCCTGCTGCTGGTCAACGCCCGCGCGGTACGTCCGCTGCCCGGCCCCGCCGACTGCCTGTGGCTGCGTCTGCTGGACCTCCCCGCGGCGCTCGCGGCCCGGACCTACCCGGCCGCCGGCGCCCTGGTCCTCCAGGTCGCCGACGAGGGCGGGTACGTCGGCGGGCGCTGGCGGCTGGACGCCGCCGCCGACGGCTCGGGCCGCGCCGCCCCCACCGACGACCCCGCCGACCTGGCACTGGACGCCGCCGCCCTCGCCGCGCTGTACCTGGGCGGCGAATCCGCCTCCCGGCTGGCGGCGGCGGGGCTGGTGGCGGAGTTGCGGCCCGGAGCGCTGCGCACGGCGGACACGCTCTTCCCGGTCCCCGTCGCGCCGTGGTGCCCGGACCACTTCTGAGCCGGCCCCGCGGCCCCGGGGCGGGGCGACGGCCGCCCCGGGGGCCGGGGCGACGGGGCAGCGGGTCGGCGGGTCGGCGGGGAGACCGTCGGCGAGTCGGCGGGGCGACGGGTCGGCCGTGGGAAGGCGTCGACCACGCCCGGCGGCCCGCCCCGGCCCGGTCCGCCGGTGGTTTCCGGCGCCGGCTCGGGAGCGGGGTGCCGGGCTCGGGATCGGGTGCCGGTGCCGGGCTCGGGAGCGGGGTGCCGGGCTCGGGATCGGGTGCCGGCTCAGGAGCGGGGGCCGCCGTCGTCCTGCCAGTCGGCGGCGACGGTCAGCTCCTCCCAGGTCGGGAAGGCGTGCCCGGTGTACTGCCGGTGGAGTTCGCGGGGCAGGCTGAACATCGGGGCCTTGGCCGGGTCGGCCAGCGTCTGCGCCACGATCTCGTCCCGCAGCGCGCGGGCGACGCGCAGCCGGGGAAGGGCGGTGTGGACCCGCTCGACGTACTCGGCGGGGAGGGGTTCCGGGCCACCGGTGAGGTCGAACCTGGCGCCGGCGGACACCAGGGCGATCTCGGGCCGTTTGCGTCCCGCGATGCCGTCGCTGGTGTGCAGGGCGATGGCGTCCCAGACGACCTCCACCTCGGCGGCCGGAAGCCCCTGCGCGGTGAGGAAGCCGGCGGCGAGGTCGGCCCCGTCGACCTCGAAGCGCTGCTGTCCGTTGCCCTTGTCGCTCAGCCCCACGTCGTGCAGGACGCAGCCGAGGAAGAGCAGCTGGTCGTCGTAGTCGTGACCGGCACGCAGGCCGCGCCGCTCGCCGAGCCGGTGGCCGTAGAGGTAGGTGCGGACGCTGTGGTGGAAGACGGTCGTGGATTCCAGGTGCTCCGCGAAGTCCAGTGCGGCCGACGCCACCAGGGTGCGCGGGAGGGGCAGATCGAGCCGGTCGAGGTCCATCGGTCGTCCTTCTTTCCTCGGGGTGATGGTGCGGCGGGCTCCCGCCGGGGCGCGTGCTGCCCGGCCGGTCGTGCGGGCGGTGCGGTTTGTGCGGGGTCGTGCCGGGCGGGCCCGGCGGGGCGGACCGGTGGGCGGGGCGCGCCGGACGGGACCTGCGGCGGATGCCGCCCCGGCCCGGGTACCGGTCTCACCGGCCCGGATCGCGCACCCGGCTCGCCGGACGGTGTCCTGGCGTTCGCCCTCCGGCGCTTCCTCGGCGAGGAGGCCGGCCGCCGGCCGGCAGTGGCGCCCGACCAGCCACCTGGCCTCCGCGCAGGGGTGCTCCTGAGTGGTTCGGCGAAGCGGTTCGCCGCTCAGTCTGTCCGCGCCGCCGAACACCCGACAGTGGCGCTACTGCCCATGATCCGTAAGATACGGCCAGCCGCTCCGGCGGCGGCGTGCGGTGGCCGGCGGATGTCTGCACCGCCCCCGCCGGTGGGCGTTCCGCGGGGCCGGTGTGCCACGGCGGCGGTGTGCGGCGCGGCCGGCGGGCGCCGGGGGTCAGACCCGGAAGCTCGCGCGGTAGGACTTCGGGGTGGTGCCGACGTCCCGGGAGAAGTGGTGCCGCAGGGTCTCCACGGAGCCGAACCCCGTGGCCTCCGCGATCCGGCCCATCGGGAGGTCCGTGGTCTCCAGCAACTCCCGCACCCGTTGCAGGCGGTGGCCGAGCAGCCAGCGCAGCGGGGTGGTGCCGGTCTGCGCGCGGAAGTGCCGGGACAGGCTGCGGGTGCTGAGCCGCGCGTGGGCGGCCATGTCGGCGACGGACAGCGGCCGGTGGAGGTTCTCGCGCATCCATTGCAGGGTGGCGCCGAGGTCCTCCGGATCCGCGCCGGGATCGGGGTGCGTCATGAACTGCGCCTGGCCGCCGGTCCGCTGGGGCGCCATCACGATCATGCGCGCGACGTCGGCCGCGGCTGCCGCACCGTGGTCCCGGCGGACCATGTGCAGACACAGGTCGAGCCCGGCCGCGATCCCGGCCGAGGTCAGGATCTCGCCCTCGTCGACGAAGAGCACGGCGGGGTCCACCTCGACGTCCGGGAAGCCGTCGGCCAGCAGACCGGCGAACCGCCAGTGGGTGGTGGCCCGGCGGCCGTCCAGCAGTCCGGCGTGGGCCAGGGCGAACGCGCCGGTGCAGATCGACGCGGTGCGCGCCCCGCCGGCGGCCAGGTCCCGCAGCAGCCGGAGCGTCCCGGGAGGCGGCACCCGGTCCACCGGGCCGCCGGGGACGATCACCGTGTCGGCGGCGCGTGCGTCGTCCAGCCCGTACCGGGCGGAGATGCGGAAGGGTTCCAGTTCACCCGCGGTCGCGGTGACCGGGCGTTCGGCGCACACCCGCACGTCGTAGGCGGGCGTGCCGTCGGGAAGCCGGGCGAGCGCGAACACCTGGCAGGGGATGCTCAGATCGAAGGCTGACACACCGTCGGAGGCGAGCACGGCGATCACATGCATGCGGCGTCACCTTACGGCACGCCCGCCGGCCGGCCGGACCGGGGCGGCCGGCACACGGCGCCGGTGCGCTGCCCGCACGCCGGTGCCGGCCCGGGCCGGCACCGCGGGCCGCCGGTCCGCGCGCCACCCGCGGCCGCCCGCACCGGCCGGGCTCGCCCGCGGTCATGCGCCGCCGAGGTCCGCCGCGGGCTCGACGACCCGGTCGGCCGGCGGCGGGGTGGCCTTCACCGGCTCGTTGTAGTCGGTGAAGTTCAGGTCTCCCTTGGCCGCGCCCTTGCCCTGGGTGATCTTCACGATGTACGGCCTGCCGTGTGCGGCGACGTACACGGTCGTCCGCTCGTCGTCCGTCCTCCGCTGCAGCGCCAGTACCTCCTTGCCGTCCACGGTGACCGTCTCGCCCTTGGACATCCCCTTCGGGTGCGCGCCGCCGCCGTCGGCCGCGGTGAGAAAGCCGCGCTTGTCGCACACCCCGGAGATGGGCGCCTGCCCGGCCGGTGTCCTCACCCACCGGCCGGCCAGCCGGTCCGCCGAGCCCGCCGCCTCGCGTCCACCGGCAGCATTGGCCCAGAACTTGTCGTTGCCCCTGATGTACGCGGTGTGTCCGGTGCGGATGATGTCCGCCCGGCCGCCCTCGCCGGTCATCCGGCCGACGCAGTTCCCGCGCGCGTCCACCCGGATGTCGACGCCGATCGCGGACCCTTCGCGCCGTACCGCCCCCGTCACGCGCACCGAACCGGCGTCCCGGGTCGCCCGGACGGCCTCGGCGGCGATCCGGTCCGCGCTCTTGCCGCGGAAGCGTTTCCCGGGCGGTTCGCTGTCGGCACATCCCGCCACGCTCAGCACCGCACACGCGCACACCAGCGTCGACGCCTGGATCGCCGGCCTCCTCCGCATCCGCACTCATCCCCTTCGGCGGCCACCGGATGGCCGTTTCGCCCCGATTGCCCATCAGATCACCCTGTGTGAGGCGATTACCCCCAAGGAGCGGATTCTCACGTGGGCGCAGGGAATCACCCATCGTCTGCCGCGGCACCCCGCCGGGCCGGAGGCGTATCCCGGCAGGGCCGGCCAGCGCCCACCGGAAGCGGCCGGCGATGCCGGACCCGGACCGGGAACCGGCGCGCGGGCAGCACGCGGGCGCCGCGCGCCGGCACGGCCTGCAGGGAGCGCCTCACCGGAGTGACGCAGCAGACATTGACCTGTCGTTAACACCCAGTACATATTTCGGAACGCCGGTCGGCAATGCCGACCAGTGTTCGTCACTCGATGCCGCGCGCCGACGCGCCGGGTCGTCTCGTCCACCCTGGGGGGAACCGCCATGCGCCTTCGCCTGATCACCCGACTGCTGCTGACCGCCGCCGCCACCGCGGCCCTCACCCTCGCCGGGCCCGCCGCCCCGGCCTCCGCCTCCGGCCTGGACGCTCCGCCGGCCGGCGCCAACGACTGGTCCTGCAAGCCCGATCGGGACCACCCGGAGCCGGTCGTCCTGGTCAACGGCACCTTCAAACTGATGCGGGAGAACTGGGCGGTGCTCTCACCGGTGCTCAAGAGATCGGGCTACTGCGTCTTCGCCTTCAACTACGGGCACGCGGCCACCCGCCCGATCGCCGACTCGGCCGCCGAGCTCCGGGACTTCGTCGCCGCCGTCCGGGCCGCCACCGGCGCCGCGAAAGTGGACATCGTCGGCCACAGCCAGGGCGGCATGATGCCCCGCTACTACGTGAAGTTCCTGGGCGGCGCGGCACAGGTCGACGACCTGGTGGGCATCGTGCCCTCCAACCACGGGACGGCCAACCCCCTCGCGCTCGCCGCCGGCGTACTGCTCTGCCCCTCCTGCCTGGACCAGCGCACCGGCTCGGACCTGCTGAGCCGGCTGAACGCCGGCCCGGAGGCCCCCGCGGGGCCGGACTACACGGTGATCACCACCCGCTACGACGAGGTGGTCATCCCGTACACGAGCGCGTTCCTGAGCGGCCCTGCCGACCGCGTCACCAACGCGGTGCTCCAGGACCGCTGCCCGCTGGACCTCTTCATGCACGACCAGGCCACCAAGGACCCGAACGTCGCGCAGTGGGTCCTCGACGCGCTCGGCCGCCAGGGTCCGGCCGACCCCGGCTTCCAGCCGCGCTGCCTCTCCCTGGGCTGACTCTTCGACGGGGGGCGTCGCGCGCGGGACGCCCACGAGGGAGTAACATACAAACGTGTATGTAGGAGCTACCCCATGACCCGTGCGGGCGGGACGGGACCCGCGACCACGCGCCGCCCAACCCAGGCCGACCGAAGCGCGTACACCCGGAACGCGCTGCTGGAGTCGGCCGCCCGGGGCCTGTCCCGCTACGGCTACGGCCGCCTGCGGCTCGAAGAGGTGGCGCGCGAGGCCGGGTACACCCGCGGCGCGCTGTACCACCAGTTCAAGGACAAGCAGGACCTGGCGCTCGCGGTGATCGCATGGATCGGCGAGACCTGGACGCAGGAGGTGGGCAGCCTCATCGAGCGGGAGTCGGAGCCCGTGGCGGCGCTGCTCACGCTGGCGCGCGGACACGCCGTCTACTGCCGGCGCGACGTGGCACGCGTGGTGACCGCACTGCGACTCGAGTTCAACGGCCAGGACCATCCCGTCGGACGCGAGGTCGAACGCACTTACCAAGAGTTCGTCACCGACTGCATGGACCTCATCAGCGCCGGACGCGAGGCGGGGTCGATCCCGCCCGGCCCGCCGGTCAGAACTCTCGCACTCGCTTTCGTCGGCGCACTGGACGGAACGGTGATCGCCCTCGCCGGGCAGGCTCCTCATGACGAACTGCTCGCCGCCCGCGCCGTCGCGGGCGTCCTCGGACTCGACTCCCTTGCCGTGACACACCACTGAACACACGGAGGTCCACGATGAAGCTCCCGAACAGCGCGCACACCTCACGGCCCTGGCTGATCCACAAGATCGCACCCGACTTCCACCTCTACGACGTGTGGGCGCTGCCGACCCCCGGCGGGCCTGACGACTTCCACAAGCTGGTGCGTCAGACCTCCGGCGGGGACACGTCGACCAGCCCGTCCTGGGCCGCCCGGATGCTCTTCGAGATCCGCTGGAAGCTCGGGAAGGTGTTCGGCTGGGACGAGAAGAAGACCGGGGTCGGCCGCCGGGTCTCGACGCTGCGCGACCGGCTCCCGGCCGAACTGCGGGACGGCCCGTACGGGCCGGAGTTCCCCCGGCTCCCCTTCAACTCGGTGTACCTCACCGAGAACGACTGGGCGTCCGAGATGGCCAACCGCACCGTGCACGCGGTGATGCACCTGTCCTGGGTGGAGGACGGGAAGGGCGGGTACCGCGGTCAGATGGCGGTGCTGGTGAAGCCCAACGGCATCTTCGGGAAGGCCTACATGGCGGCGATCTCGCCCTTCCGGCACCTGATCGTCTACCCGCCGCTGATGAAGGACTTCGAGCGGACCTGGCAGGCCGAGCTGGCCCGGGAGAAGAAGTCCGCGGCCTAGGTTCCTCCTCCTCGGTCAGTGCCGCGTCCGGATTCCGGATGGGGACGACGGCGAGGTGGGCGCGGCCCGGTCAGGCGGCGGCTTCGCCGGTTCGCCTGACCGGGCCGCGCCGCGCCGGCGCCCGAGGGGTGGCGCGTCGTGCGAGGTGGCGCCCGCGTGCGTCCTCCCGGCCCGCGGGTGCCCGCTCCCGGACGGTGAGCGGGCACCCGTCTTTCCCGGCCCCCGGGCGAGCGGATCCGCCCGGTCGTTCACGGCGTCCTGACGTACGAAGTCGACCGCGGCGCCGACGGGCCGGCGCGCCGAGGGGGAACCGCGGCCGTCCCGGCCGTTTCGATCCGGAGCCGCAACCGCGGCGGGCCCGATTGTCGTGTCACCTACAGGTGATGCACACTCAGGTCACCGCACGGGCGGCCGGGTTGGCGGCCCGGCGCCGGTGGCGCGGGGCACGGCCGAGGGAGGCGACGGGGATGGCCGGTGTAGGCGTCAGGCCGCTCGGCGAGGACGACCCGAAGCGGCTCGGGCCCTACCGGCTGCTGTGGCGGCTCACCACGGGCGGCATGGGACGCATCTACCTGGCGCGGTCCCGTGCGGACGGCCCGCTCGTCGCGGTCAAGACGCTGCTGGCGGAAGGCGTCGTCAGCGAGCCGGACCGGAAGCGGTTCGCCCGCGAGGTGGAACTAGCCCGGCGGGTCGACAGCACCTGCACCGCCCGGGTGCTCGACGCCGACGCGCGGGCCCGGCGGCCCTGGATGGCCATCGAGTACGTGGCGGCCCCCTCCCTCGGAGATCTGGTCCGCGAGGCCGGACCCCTGCCGCCGGCAGCACTGCCCTGGGTCGCCGCGGGCGCCGTGCAGGCCCTGCTCGCCCTGCACGACAAGGGCGTGGTGCACCGGGACGTGAAACCGCAGAACATCCTGCTGCCGCAGACCGGACCGCTGCTCATCGACTTCGGCGTCTCGCACGCCATCGACCGGACGACCACCTCGCTGACGCTGGGCACCATCGACTACACCTCCCCCGAGCAGGCGCTCGGCGAGCGCTCCACCGCCAAGTCCGACGTGTTCTCGCTGGGCGCGACGCTGTTCCAGCTCGCCGTGGGCCGCGCGCCCTATCCGGAGACCGACGACGGCCCGCTGCAGCGACTGGCCCGGGTCCAGAACGGCAGGCTCGACCTCGCCGGGCTGCCACCGGAGCTGGACCCGCTGATCCGCCCGTGCCTGGCCGTCGAACCCGACCGCCGGCCCGCACCGGCGGACCTGCTGCTGCTCTTCCTGGAGGCGGCCGACCGGATGGCCGGGCGGCGGCCCGACGGGCACCGGCTGCCGGTCCGGTGGACCGCGCTGATCGGCGCCTACGAGGCGCACGGGCGGGCGCTCAGCACCGACCTGGGTGCCGCCGCGGCCATGGCAGACGAGCGCACCCGTCCGGTGCCACCGCCGCCGCCCACCCTCGTCGACACCCGGGAGCGGGCGGCCCGCCGGGAGCGCGAGCAGCAGGCGCTGGCGGCCCGGGAACAGCGCGAACGCGAGCTGCGCGAGCTGGCGGACGCCGCCAGGCGCGCCCGGGAACGGGCGGCGGACGAGCACCGGAGCGGCACCCCGGGCAGCGCGGGGACCGGCTCGCGGGGCCAGGGGCCGGCGTCGGGTGTGCTGCTGCTCGTGCTGCTCGTGGCCGCCCTGGTGGTCTGGCGGCCCTGGGACGCCGACGACGGGTCGAAGTCACCGGACGGCGCGGCCCACGGTTCGTCGACGAGCGCCTCCCCGGCCGGCCAGGACGCCACTCCCCCGGCCACCGGCCCGGAATCCGGCCGGCTCACCGGGGAGGCGGAGACCGACACCCCGGACCCGGACGGCGGCTCGGGCGACGACGCCTCCGGCGGGTACGACGAACCCGAGCCGGAGACCTCGTCGCCCGAGCCCGAGCGCGACCCCACCGAGGAGGCGTTCCAGGCCGTGTCGGTCGGTGACTGCCTGCCCGTCTTCGACACCGGCCGCGGCGGCGGCAGCATCGACTGGAGTGCCGCCGTCCCGCCGAAGCCGGTGTCCTGCGGCGGTGAGTGGGCGGGCCTGGTCCGCGTGACCGGAACGACGGGGAGCAGCTGCCCCGGCGGGACGGGACAGGCGTCGTGGACCTACAGCTCCTCCGTCTCGGGCGAGACCACGAGGCTGTGCCTCACCCGTGTCTACCGCAAGCACTACTGCATGCTGGGCAAGCAGTCCGGGGACCGGATCGCGATCGGTCCGATGACGGCCGTGGACTGCCGGGCGACGCAGGTCCCCGCCGCCTACAACCAGATCATGCACATCACCGGCGTCTACCAGGCCCCGCCGGGCGCCGGCGCCGGGAACTGCGTGCAAGGACCGAACGACCGTACGCGGTACTGGGCGTGGCTGGTGGACGACGGCGGGACACTGCTGTGCACGACGGTCTTCCAGGGCGGCTGAGGTGACCGGGGGTTGACCGCAGGGTCGCCGGGGGCGCTTCCGGCCCGCTCCGGGTCACCGGGTGACGGTGACCGCGAGGCAGGCGACGGACAGCGCCAGGAAGCCGCCGGAGGAGGCGAGACCGGGCAGGGCACGGGCCCGTACGTTCACGGCGACGGCCCCGACGAAGTACAGCACCAGACCGACGGCGGCGGCCGTCGCGATGCCGTGGGCGCCCAGGAGCCCGAGGAGCAGTCCGGTGGCTCCGGCCGCCTTGAGCGCCGCGAGCCAGGGGAACCAGGACTCCGGCACCCCCGCGTCGGCCGAGGCGGTGAGCAGGAACCTGGGCTTCACCAGGTCCACCACGGCGCTCGCGGTGTGCGCCACGATTGCGGTGACGGTGATGACGGCGTGGGCGGTGAACACGTGCCTCCCCCTTCGGGCCGGGCCTGCCGGGAGGTCCGGTGGGCCGGCTCCCGCTTGCGGTCACCAGCCTCGCCAGGCCCGGGCCGGAGGGTCCAATACCCGCCTCCATAACCTGGTGGCATGGATGTCGACACCCGGTTGCTGCGGTACTTCGTCGCGGTCGCGGAGGACGGGAACCTGACCCACGCCGCGCAGCGGCTCTTCGTCTCGCAGCCCGCGCTGACCAAGCAGATCAGGCAGTTGGAGACCCGGCTCGGCACGGCGCTGTTCACCCGCTCCCGGGCCGGGATGGCGCTGACCGCCCCGGGACGGGAACTGGCACGGCGCGCCCCGGCGCTGCTGGCCGAGTGGGACCGGACGGTGCGCGGGACGAAGGCCGCGGCGAGCCGGGCGGCGCGGGTGCTGCGGGTCGGCTCCATGGCGAGCGGGGCCAACGAGGCGACGCAGCCGATCGTGGCGGCGTTCGCCCGCCGCCGGCCGGGCTGGCGGGTCGAGATGCGGCAGGCCGCCTGGTCCAACCCGTCCGCCGGACTCGCCGACGGGGACGCGGACGTCGCCCTGGTGCGGCTGCCCTTCCCCGGTCAGGACGCCCTGCGCGTGCGGCCGCTGTTCACCGAACCCCGCTGGGTGGCGCTGCCCGCGGGGCACCCGCTGGCCGCCCTCGAGGTGGTCCCGTTCCCGGAGCTGTGGGGTGAGCCCTTCGTGGCGGCGCCATCCGAGACCGGACCCTGGCGGGACTACTGGCTGGCCGCCGACGAGCGGGACGGCCACCCGGTGCGCGTCGGCGCCGTCACCGAACTGCCCGACGACTGGCTCAGCGCCATCGCCAACGGCTACGGGGTCGCGCTCGCCCCCGAGGCCGCCGCTCGCTTCTACACCCGCCCGGGCATCACCTACCGCCCCGTCAGTGGGGTGAGCCCGAGCCGGGTCGCCGTCGCCTGGGCACCCGCGGACGACACCAACCCGGTGGTCCGGGACTTCGTCGGCTGCTGCCTGGACGCCCTGCCCGGCGGCTGACCGGCGAGCGTCCCGCCGCACCGGCGGCGTCTCCCGGCCGGCGCCGCCGGACCTCGGCGGCCAAGGTCCGTGCCCGTTGCATATGAGACAACGGAAATGACCCAGCCAATCCAGAGATGAGCCACTAAAACCGTGTTCTCTCACCCGACACGGGCCATATAGTCATACCCGCAATACGCGGTGATCGTTTCCGGTCACCGGGCGTCACCGGCAGGGGGGTTCTCGCCGGGTGACGCGTTCTTCGCAAGCCGTAAGGATCCATCCAGCACGGCTCATCCAGTGCACCTTCGGTCTTCACTTCCCCTCAAGGGAGATACGCATGTCCGACATCGCACGCAACGCCGACTTCGACCTCCAGGACATGGAGTTGGACCTCGGCGAACTCACCGTCACCTCCATGCGCGACACCGCCGCCCTCCCCGAGGGCGGGGCGTCCTGGGGCTCCTGCTCCTGCCAGGGCTCGTCCTCCTGCGCCCAGCCGCAGCTGGAGACCGGCGTCGTCGACGCGGGCTGACCGACCGGGACCATCCGGCCTTCCCGCCGACAAGCCGACCAGCGAAGGGAGACACCCATGTCCGACACCTCCGGCGGCCCGGGCTTCGAGCTCGAGGACCTCGACCTCGGCGAGCTCACCGTGACCTCGATGCGCGACACCGTCGCGCTTCCCGAGGGCGGCGCCTCCAACGGTGGCAGCTCCTGTTCCTGCGGGTCGTCCTCGTGTGCGACCCCGCAGCTGCCGCAGCTCCCGTACTAGTCCCGTAGCACCGGCGCGCGTCCCCCGACCCGCGTCCGGCGGTACACGATCGACCGAAGCCCGCCACGGGCCGTGTCCCCGCACCGCGGGTGCGGCCCGTGGCGGGCCGGAGCCACGAAAGGGACGAGGACCCAGCATGCCGTACTCCGCGAGCGGCGGACCCGTCGGCTACCTCGTGCGGTCGGCGCCGTACGCGCTCGCCCGCGCGACCGTGCTCGCGTACCCCGCGCAGACACCGGCCGCCGCGGAGTTCCGCGCCTCGCTCGCCCGGCTGTCCGCGCTCGACCGCGACCTGCGGGACCTCACCCGCCCGCTCTGCGACGACCTGTACGCCAGCCGCCCCGACCACCCGCCGGCCTTCCACCGCGACGTCGTGCTGCCGCTGCGCCGTGCGCTGCACAACGGGCGCGCCCCGCGGCCGGCCCTGCTGGACCGGCTCGGCGACCTGCCCGACCGGGTGCCCCGGCTGGCCGCCTGGCTCGCCCTGCGGCAGCGGCGGGAGGCGGTGCTGGCCGCCCTGGCCCCGGCGGCCGAACGGGCCCTGGCCGCCGAGCGCACCGCCCTCGCCGCTCTGTGCCGGCGGCCCGCCCTCACCCGGGCCGTCGCGCTCACCAGCGCCGACCTGCTCCGGGCGGTGCACCGCGCCGGCACCGGTGCCGACGACCGCAGGAGCCGCAAGGAAGAACCCAACGTACTGCGCCACGCCCTGCGCGCCAGCACCAAGACCAGCCCGCTGTCCTGGTTCACCGCGGTCGGCTGGGGCCGGCTGCCGGACCCGCCGGGCGCGCACCGCCGGGTGCCCTCCTGGGGCGAACCACACCTGTTCGACGGACCGCTGCGGGCGACGGTGAAGGTCAACCGGACCCTGACCGCGGCGCTCACCGTGGCGCTGCTGGACCGTCCGCACCGCCGCGCCGGACTTCCGCACCGCATCACCAGCACCGCTCGCGTCGCCGGCGACCGGGCCGGCTACGCACGCGACCGGACCGTCTTC
The DNA here is from genome assembly GCF_044327625.1 of Streptomyces sp. NPDC018031. Taxonomy (NCBI): domain Bacteria; kingdom Bacillati; phylum Actinomycetota; class Actinomycetes; order Kitasatosporales; family Streptomycetaceae; genus Streptomyces; species Streptomyces sp. NPDC018031. Next base: position 391,396 of record NZ_JBIRFT010000005.1, on the reverse strand, counting down.
GCCGGCGGCCGTTACCTGGCGGTCGACGAGGACGAGGTGGAACTGGCCTTCGGCGGCCCGCTGCGGCTCGTCACCCGCCTCGCCGGCACCCCGGTCCGGCTCGGGGAGCTGGCGGACGCGCTCGCCACCGCGCTGCCCGCCGCCGACGACCGCCACGCGACGGCCGGCGCCTTCCTCGACCGGCTGCGGGAGGCCGGTCTGCTGGTGCCCGCCGACCCGGTGCCGCCGCAGGACGACGACCCGCTCGGCGCTCTGGCCGGCTGGCTGCGCACCCTCGGCGGGTCCCCGGAGCAGGCCGCCGCGGAGGACCGGGCACTGGCCGGCCGGATCGACGAACTCGCCGATCTCACCCGCCGGTTCGCCGACGCCCCGGCCGCCGAGCGGCCCGCCGCCCTGGCCGGCCTCTCCCGGCGCTGGGCCGGCCTGCTCACCGACGCGGGCCGCCCGGTGCCCACCGGGGCCGCGCCGCTCAACGTGCTGTCCGAGGACGTCGTCGCACCGCGGCCGCTGCGGCTCGACGGCTTCCTCGACGGAGCCGACCACGAGGCCCTCGGCGAGGTCACCGCGCTGGCCGAACTCTTCGACCTCGGCCATCTGATGCGCAGGATCGCCCGCGACCGCTTCGTCGAGCGGTACGGCAGCGGCGGCAGCTGCCACCATCCCTGGGAGTTCGGCGCCGACGTGGCCGAGGCATGGGAGCGGGCCGGGCGGATCGCCGCGCTGCGCCCCGAGGACCGCGACGCGTTCCCCACCGGGGCCGCGGAACTCGCCGCCCTGCGCGGCGCGGTCGCCGACGCGGTCCGGGACGCCTTCGCCCCGTCCGGCCCGGCGGACGACGACGGCTACCTGCTGCTCCCCGCGGACCTGGTCAAGGGGCTGGGCGAGCGGCTGCCGCGGTGGGCCGTGCGACGCCCGCTCAGCTACGCGTACTTCGTGCAGCGCGACCCGGTCGGCGGCCTGCTGTGCGTGAACCACGTGTACGGCGGCTGGGGCCGGTTCACCAGCCGGTTCCTGGACGCCCTCGATCCGTCCGCGACCGAGGAGGTGGCCCGGCGGATACGCGACGGCCTGGGCCCGGCGGCGCGTGCGGCGCAGATCCGCCCGGTCGGCGGGTTCAACGCCAACCTGCACCCGCCGCTGGTGGCCGACGAGATCGGCCCCGACACCCGCTGGGCGTCGATCGCGGAGGGCGAGACGGAGCTGGTCCACGACCGGGCCGGCGACCAGCTGCGGTTCCGGCTGCGCGCCACCGGCGAGCTGCTCGACGTGCTGTACCCGGGCTTCCTCGCCCCGATCATGCTGCCGCGCCGGATCGGCGCCTACCTCAGCGACCACCCCAACGGCGTCGTCGACTTCCGGTCTCTGGTCCCCCGGCACACCGTGCCGGCGCCCGGCGGTGAGGTGGTCCGCACACCCGGCCTCCGCCACCGGCACGTGGTGCTGCTGCGCCGCCGCTGGCTGCTGCCTCCCGGCGTGGTCCGCGCGCTCGGTGCCGAACTGGCCGCCGGCGACGGGGTCCCGGCAGCGGCCGCGGCCCGCTGGCGGGCGCTGCTCGCCCTCCCCGAACAGCTCTTCCTGCACCCCGCCGCGACCGCCCCCACCGGGCGTGCCACCGAGGACTTCCTCGCCGGACTGGGCCGCCCGAAGCCGCAGTTCGTGGACCTGGGCAACGCGCTGCACCTGCGCTGCCTGGCCAAGTGGATCTCCCGCCACCCGGACGGCCTGGTCTTCGAGGAGGCGCTGCCCGCACCCGGTGGACAGTCCGCGCCCGCCCGGGCCACGGAGCTCGTGGTGGAGACCTACCGCGCCGGACGGCCGTGTTGACCCGCACCCCCCGGACCCAGGAGGCGACCGTGCCGCAGGCCCAAACCGAGGACGCCACCGCCCGCGACGTGGTCGCCTACTACCACCACCCGGTCAAGGCGCCGCTGCTGCGCGGGGTCCTGCTGCCGCTCGCCGGCTCCTGCCGCGACCGGGGCCTGACCGCCCATGTCGAACGGCACTGGCTCCACGGCCCGCACCTGCGGTTACGCCTCCGGGGCCGGGCCGCGGCCGTGGAGCCGGCCGCCGCGGACGCCGCCCGCGCGGTGCGCGGGTGGGTGAGGGCCCACCCCTCGCGCAGCGACCTCACCGAGGCGGAGCTGCTCGACCGGGCGGCCGCCGCGGGACGCGCCGAACTCATCGCCCCGCCCTACGGGCCGATCGTGCCGGACAACACCGTGCGGATCGAGCCGGTCGACCGCTCCGCGCTGCTCGGCCTCCTCGGCGTCGGCGGGGCGGCCCTCCGGGACGACCTGCTGGGCCTCGGGCTGCCCGCGCTGCGGGCCGGTGCCGAGTTCCTCGGCGAGCACGGCGACAGTCCCCAGGCACGGATGCAGCTCGCCGTCGCCGCGCTCGCCGCGCACGCCGCCGCCCACCCCGAGGGGCTCGCGGGCGGCCACTACTCGTACGTCTCCCATCTGGAGGACTTCCTGGTCCACGACGACCCGGACGGGCGGCTGCGGGACGGCTTCGAGCGGCACTGGGAACGCGCCGGTACCGCGGTGACCCGGCTCGTCGGCCGCATCGCCGACGGCGGCGCGGCGGGCTTCGAACGGGCGTGGGCCGACTGGTCGGCCGGCGCCTGGCGGCTCGCGCAGGCCCGCCACGACAGCGGAACCGACCTGCACGGATTCCCGCTCGAGTACCGGGAACGGGCGGCCGCCACCGGGGACCGGGAGGCCATGGAACGCTGGAACCAGGACATCCGCACCCGGTACAGCGAGTTCCACCGACTGCTGCGCCGCTCGGACCCGCAGGGCACCATGTGGAGCCGTCCCGACTACCTGGTGTACCGGGCCTGCACCAACGCCCTCTACCGGCTGTTCGCCATCTGCGACATCCGGCCGCTGGAGCGCTACCTCGCCGCCCACCTGGTCATCCGCGCCGTGCCGGGCCTGACCGGCTGCGACTGGCGCGCGGAAGTGGGCGCCGTCATCGACGCGGTCGAGGGCGGGTCATGACGGGACGGACCGCCGCCACGGCGGCCCCGGACGCACTCGGGACGGCGACCGGGTGGCGGCTGCGCCCGGGGGTCGCCGTCACCGTGCTGCGCAACGGGCTCCACCTGCGCGGCCGGCGCGGCAGCGTCACCCTGGAGGGCAGCACCGCGCTGCCGGCCCTGTGGCGGCTGCTCGAACCGCCGCTGCGCACCGGCGACGCGAGCGAACTGCTGCGGCGGGCGGAGCCGGACCCGGCGCTGCGCAAGGCGCTGGACACCCTGGTCGCCCAGTTGCACGCCCACGATCTGCTGGTGGCGGCGCCCACCGGGCCGGCGGCGGACTGGCTCACCGCGTCGGCCGGGGACCCCGCCCTGGCGGCCGCCGCGATCGCGGCGGCCCCGGTGGAGGTCGTCGGCGGCCCGCCCGGCGGCGCGCTCGCCGAGGCCGCCGCACGGGCCCTGACGCGGGGCGGGGCCCGGGTCGCGCGCCCGGCCGGGACGGCGGTGCCCGACGGAGTGGTGCTGCTGCGCACCGGACCGGCCGAGGAGCCGTGTGCGGTGGCGGTCGCGGTCCGGGGCGGCACCGGCTACGTCACCGCCCCGGGCAGCCCGGCGCAGGCCCGCGCGGACGCGGCCGCCCTGCTCGCGCGGACGCCGGCCGGCGACCCGGACACGGCCGGGCCGGCGGCCTTCACCGCACTGCTCGCCGGCGCCGCCGCGCACCGGTTGCTGTGCGCGGCGGGCGGACTGCCGGACCCCGCGGACGAAGGGGACGACCCGCGGCTGCTGCCGGGGCTGCCCGCCGTGCTGGTGGCCGGTGCCCGGCCGCCGCGCGCCGACTACCGGACCTGGCTGGGGCCGGACCGGATCGACGCGGACCGCCGGACGGCCGTCGAGCCCGCCCGTACCCTGGCCGGCGCGCTGGCCCGGGTGGCGGCACTGGGCGACGAGCGGCTCGGGGTACTGCCCGCGCCGCACCCGGGGACGCTGCCGCAGCTGCCGGTGCCGCTGGCCGGCTGCGAGCTGCCCGGCGGGGCCGTCCTGGCCGGCGCGCCCCGCCTGGACCTGGCCCGCCTCGACGTGTTCTGCCGGGCGGCCGAACTCCGGCTGGGCGACGGCCTGTTCACCGTGGGGGCGAACCCGGGCCACGCCTGGGGGCGGGCGCTGCGCCGGGCCGCCCGGCACGCCCCGGCCCCCTCCCCCGCGGGCGCCGCGCTGCCGGCACCGGTCTGGTCCGGGCATCCGCAGGCCCACCACTGGTGGACCACGCTCACCGTACGTCTGGGGGTGCGGGCCCGGCTGGAGGTGTTCCCGGCGGGGCCGGAGGCGCGGGCGCACCACGCCGTCGTCCGCCGGGACCCGGCCGGCGGCGGCCGCGCCGCGGTCCTCGGCCGGGCGGTGGAGGCCGCTCCGGGGGACGCGGCGGCGTTCGCCGCCCTCTCCGCCGTGGCCGCCGTGACCGCGGAGGGCGCGGGCCCGAGCACGGCCGGGCCGCTGTACCCGTCCTCCGGTTCGGTGGCGCCGCTGGCGGTCGCCGGGGCGCGCACCGCGGCGTGGGAGGACAGCGGGTGGACGACCGGGTGGCTCACCGAAGTGGCCGGGCGGGAACCGGCGCTGCACACCGCGCTGCATCGGCTGACCGGGCTGCGCGCCGACCCGGCGGCTCCGGTGGCGGCCGGTGCCCGGGAACTCGCCGGCCGGCTGGCGGCGTTCGGGTTCACCGTACTGGCCACCGGGGAGGGCGAGCGATGACATCGATGGTGCCACCCCCGCTGGGTCCGCTGCCGGTGCCGGTGCTGGACGCAGGTGCGGTGCCGGCGGCCCCCGCGGGACCGGCCGTGGTCTGGCTCGCGGAGTGGACGCTGGGCGTCGCCGAGGAGCTGAGCCGGCATGCGCTCGGCCGCCCGGGGCCCCTGGTCCCGGTGCGTTTCGACGGGGCGCTGGCCGTGGTCGGGCCGGTGCTGCGGCCGGGCGCGGCCGCCTGCCTGTGCTGCGCGGAGTACCAGCGGCTGGCCACGGCGGGCGGCCGGGTGCCGTGGCAGAGCCCCCGGCTGGCGCTGGCCGGGGTGCCCTCCCCGGCGCTGGGCGAGGCGATCGGCGCCCTCGCCCTGGAACTGCTGGAGGAAGCGCCGGCGGACACCGCCACGGTGTATCTGGTGCACAACGGGCGCGCCACCTGGTCCACCCACCGGATCCGCCCGGTCGGCGGCTGCGCGGTGTGCCGCCCGCTGCCGGCGGACACCGCGGACGGGGTGACGCCGCTGCCGTCGGGTCCCCGGCCGCTGCCAGACCGCACCCGGTTGCGGGAGGAGAATCCCCGGACCGGCACCGCGGATCTCCGCGCGGCGCTGCACGACGAACGGTTCGGGCCGGTGCGCCGGCTGTTCCGGTCCGAGGACTCCGCCTCCTGTCTGACCACGGCGTTCGTGACGGACGGGCGGCCGGTCGACGACGGGGGGTACGGCCGGGCCGCCGACTTCGACCACAGTGAACGGGTGGCGCTCTTCGAGAGCGTCGAGCGGTACGCGGGCATGCGTCCCACCGGCCGCCGGACCCTGCTGCGCGCCTCGTTCGCCGCGTTGGGGCCGGAGCTGGCGGTGGACCCGGAGCGGCTCGGCCTGCCCGACCCCGCCTACCACGGGCATCCGGCCTCCCTGACCGTGCCGTACACCCCGGAGCTGGAGCTGGACTGGGTGCACGGCTGGTCGCTCACCCGGGGCCGGGCCGTCGCCGTGCCCGAGCACGTGGCGTACTGGGACGTGCCGGGGGCCGGCCGGCCGCGCGTGGTGTACGAGTCGTCCAATGGCTGCGGGCTCGGCAACAGCCCGGAGGAGGCGGCGCTGTACGGCCTGTTCGAGGTGGCGGAGCGGGACGCGTTCCTGATGGCGTGGTACGCCGCCACGCCGCTGAACCGGGTCCAGGCGCCGCCGGAGGACGCGGAGGTGGCGCTGCTGGCCGACCGGGCGGCCGTGGCCGGCTACCGCCTGGTCCTCCTCGACGCGACCAACGACTTCGGGATCCCGGCGGTCGTGGCCGTCTGCCGCTACACGGGCCCGCACCCGGACGCGCCCCGGATGTTCCTGGCCGCCGGGGCCCACCACGACCCCCGCACCGCGATCCGGTCGGCGGTCGCCGAGGTGGTCACCAACGTCCTGGAGTCCGCCCACCGCTCACTGGCCGACGGCGGCCCGCGCGACCCCGAACGGCTCCGGCCGATGCTGGAGCGGCCGGAGCTGGTGGTGTCCCTCGACGACCACGTGGGCCTGAACACCCTGCCCGAGGCGGGCCCGCGGCTGGAGTTCCTGTTCGTCGACACGCCGTGCCGGACGGTCGGCGAGACCTGGCCCGGCGCGCCGGAGCCGGTGGACGACCTCTCCGAGCTGCTCGACGCGACCGTGCGCCGGCTCGCCGGCGCGGACCTGGAGGTGATCGCCGTGGACCAGACCGAACCGGGGCTGCGCGACCGGCTCGGCCTCCACTGCGCCAAGGTCGTGGTGCCCGGTTCGCTGCCGATGACCTTCGGGCACGTGAACCACCGCACCAGGGGCCTGCCCCGGCTGCTCGACGTCCCGTACCGGCTGGGCCGGACGGCCCGGCCGCTGCGCCCGCGGGACCTGGCGATCCATCCGCACCCCTTCCCCTGAGGCCCCGCGCCGGCCTCCGCCCGCCCACCTCCGCCCCGGCCTCCCCCACCTCTCCCCACCTCCCCACCTCCCCCGAACTCCCCCGGCCTCCCCCGACTTCCTCCGACAGACGAGGACCGCAGTGACGACCGACACCTGGCACAGCTACCACCTCTTCCTGCACTCCGGCACCGAGGACACCGACGGCTTCCTGGTCGAGGACGCGGCTCCGCTCCTCGACGGGCTGGTGGCGTCCGGCGACGCCACCGAGTGGTTCTTCATCCGGTACGGGGAGGACGGCCCGCAGGTGCGCGTCCGGGTGCGCGGGCTGCGCGCGGCGGCCGCCGCCGAACTGCCGGCGGCGCTGTCCCGGGCGGCGAAGGAGCGCCCGGCGGTCGCGGGGTCGTGGCCCTCGCACCACGGCGAGGTCCGGACGGTGGCGTACGTCCCGGAGACGCGCCGCTACGGTGGCCCGCGCGCACTGCCGGCCGCCGAGCGGGTCTTCGTCGTCTCCTCCCGGGTGGCCCTGGAGGCGCTGCGGGTGCTCCGCCGGCTGCCCGGCGGTTCGCAACGCCTCGCCGTCGCGGCGGACCTGGCCCACGCCACGGTGCACGCGCTCGGCATGGACCGGCTGCGCGGGGCGCAGTGGCTGCGGCGGCACGCCGCGGGCTGGCGGTGGGTCACCGAGGTCCCGCTGCTGCCGGGTGCCGCCGTACACACCCGGGTCAACTCCGTCTACGCGAGCCAGCGTCCGACGCTGGAGCGGCGGGCCCGGGCCGTCCGGGAGGGGCTGGACGGGGACACCGCGGCGCCCTGGCTCACCGACTGGGTGCACCTGGTCCGGGACACGGACGGGCTGCTGCGGACCGAACTCGGCGAGGACGGGGCCGCGGTGCTGCCCTGGGTCTGGGCGTCGCAGCTGCACATGCTCCTCAACCGGCTCGGGATCAGCCCGGACGAGGAGCGCGCGATGTGCCGGCTCGCCGCCCGGACCCTGCTGGACCCCGGGGAGCCGACGGCGTTCTTCCCGGCCGGGCACCGCTCGCCCGACCTGCAGTACCTGGAGCAGAGCAAGTTCCAGATCGGCCGGAACGAGGACACCGCGCTGCGGCCGCTGCCCGCCCCGCCGGCGGCCGCGGTGGACGGTCCGCCGGAGCTGGACCTCCCGTCCGGCCCGCTGCCCGAGGTGCCGCTGGGTACGGTGCTGGCGAGCCGGGCGTCGGTGCGCGGCGCGCTCGGCGGGCCCCTGGACGCGGCCGGGCTGGGCACGCTGCTGTGGCACGCGCTCGCCGAGAGCGGCCGCTCCGAGCAGCGGCTCGCGGACGGCTCGACGCGGTCCCTGACGCACCGCCCCTACCCGAGTGCCGGGGCGCTCTACACCGCCCGGGTGCGTCTGCTCGTCCTCGACGTGGCCGGTGTCCCGGCGGGCACCTACGACTGCGTGCCGGAGCGCCGGACGCTGCGCCGGATCGGGCCGGTGCCCGCGGTGGCGGAGATAAAGCCGCTCTCCACCTACCTCTCCCGGCCGCCGGCCGACCCCGACTGGATCGGCGTCGACGCGGCGCCGGTCGTGCTCGGCCTGTACACGGACCTCGGCCTGCTGCGCCGGCGCTACGGGTTGCGCGCGCTGCGGCTGGCCCTGCTGGAGACCGGCCACCTGGCGCAGACGCTGCTGCTGACGGCCGCCGCGCTGGGCCTGGCCGGAACCCCGCTCGGCGGCTTCCACGACGACCTGGCGCACGAACTCCTCGGGCTGGACGACCTGGACCAGCCGCTGCAGTACCTGCTGCCGCTCGGGCGCCGGCCGGCCGGCTGACCGGGGCCGGGCGCCCGCGCCGCCACCGGGCGCGGCGCCATGGCGAGGGCGCCTGACGGACGTCGCGGCCCGTCAGGCGCCCTCAGCGCGCCACCGTCGCACAGCGGTCCGGATCCGCTCGTCGGATGCGGATCCGCCCTCCGGGCACCCGGGTCCGAAGTCGCCGCCGGCGTGCGGGGCGGCCGGTCCGTGCGGGGTCAGACGCCCGCGACGGACTGGATCCAGGAGCGGTACGCGGTCACGTTGGTGTAGGCGGTGGTGGTCTGGCGGTCGCTGGTGGACGCGACACCGACCTGCACGCCGTTGGCCATCATGGGGCCGCCCGAGTCGCCGCCGGCGGTGATGCCGTCACCGCGCCGGGCGCAGATCGCCTGGCCGGAGTAGGCGTCCCGGCACCCGCCGGTCACCGTCACGTTGGCGACCTTCAGCAGCCGCGACTGGCAGTTGATCTCCGAGCCGCACTGGGAGGTCGCTCCCCAGCCGTAGACCTGGACGTTCTGGCCCACGGTCACCGACCCGGGCTGGCCGAGCCGGGCGTAGGTCGCCGAGACGGAGCGGTCGAGGCGGACCAGCGACAGGTCCGAACCGGAGTGGTTGTAGACCTGGGTCCCGTTCGCCGTGGTGCCGCCGCTGGTCTGGTCCAGGCTGCCGATGCGGAACGACAGCCCGCCGCCGCTGACACAGTGCTTGGCGGTGAGGATCCAGGTGGGGGCGATGATGGTGGCGGTACAGGTCTGCCGACCGTTGGAGAAGAGCCGGGCGGCCCACGGAGCGTTCTGGGCGTACCCGCCACCGATGATGGAGGGGCCGACGTCACCGCTGGTCGACCGGTTCTCGGCGGTGGCGGCACTGGGGGAGAGTGCGAGCAGAGAGATCAGCGCGGCTGCCAGCGCGGTGATCAGCTTGGGTATCCGCAAGGTTCCTCTTTTCCGATGACACGCGAGAGTTCGCGCGCGGTGGTGGGGGGTCACGAGGAATTCCTACGCCCTGGCCGGCCGGCACGGTACTCCCGGGAGCGTCCTAACCCGGTGTTATGGATGGGGTGTCGGGCGGCGGGCCGCCCGGTCCGGCCCCGCGAATTCCGCTTCCGGGTGCCGGGTACCGGACGGCTCGCTGCCCCCGGGCCGGGAGCCCGTCGGGGCGGCCGCACACGCCGCCGCCCCGGGAGTCAGCCGCTGGTCCCCTCCGTGAGCCCCGCCGGGTCCCGCGGCGCCCCGTCGCCCGTGGTCGGCAGGTCGCCGCGCTCGGTACCGCCCTGCCGGTCGCCGCCCGCCGGCTTCGGCGGCACCTCGGCAAGCTCGCCGTCGTCCGCCTGACGGGCGTTCACCACGGCCTGGCGGAGGATGCCGCGGGGGACCTCGTCCCGGTCCGCGGAGACCCGGATGACCCGGCCGGCGTCCTCACGGACGTACTCGTGGGCGGTGCCGGTCGTCCGGTACCAGTTCCCGCCGTCCCGCTCGCATGTCGTCCGCTCGCCCTCGGCCCGGGCGGTGGCCGGCTCCGCGCAGCCGGCCGGTCCGCTCCCGCGCTCGTCGACCCGCAGCTCGATCACCCCGCCGCCGGGCCCGGTGTAGGAGCCGCCGAAGCCCCGGTCGCCCAGCACGCCGACGGACTGCGGCGCGAGGGTGTAGCCGGGCACCTCGGTCACGTACGCCATCTCCGGTTCGGCGCCCAGCGGCCGGGCCCGCGTCTGCGGTGCGGAGCGGTCGGCCGACTCCGATCCGCAGGCGGCGAGCACCAGCGGCAGCAGCACCAGCGGCAGGGCTCTTCGTATGTGCGTCATCTGCCCATCACACCATCCCGGGTGGGCCGTTCCTCCCCCCGAGCCGGGCGGGCGCGGCGGGCGTTCGGGCCTCCGGGCCGCTCACCGCCGGGGCTCCGGGCCGGGCCGGGGGGGGCGGGCGGGTCGCCGCCGGCGCGGAGCGCGGCGGGGCGGGACCGCCGGAAGGCGTCCCGGTCCAGGGCGTGCACGGTGCACGGGCGGCCGAGCACGGTGTCCTCGCGCAGGGGGGTGAAGCCCAGGCGCCGGGCGACCGAGCGGGAGGCGGTGTTCCCGTGGTGGATCATGGCGGTGATCCGCTCCAGTCCCAGGGTGTCGAAGCCCCAGGCGAGGACGGCGCCGGCCGCTTCCGTGGCGTAGCCCCGGCCCCAGTGCGCGCGGGCGAAGGTCCAGCCGATCTCGGTCTCCTGGAACCCCTCCCACCAGTGGAGGCCGCAGCGTCCGATGGGTGTGCCGGTGTCCCGCACTTCGACGGCGCACAGTCCGTGGCCGCGCTCGGTCCACTGCCGCCGGATCTCGCGGAGGCGCTCCGCGGCCTGTGCGGGGGTGTAGCCGCCGACGTACCGCGCCACCTCCTCGTCGGAGTGGAGGCGCACCCACCACGGGGCGTCGGCTTCGGTGAGCGGGCGCAGCCGCAGGCGTTCGGTGGTGATCATGCTGGTTCGGTCCTGTCCGGTCAGGGGGTGTCGGTGGTGGCGGGCTGCCCGGCCGGCCGCGGCCGGCGAGCACGGAGCGGTCGGTGCCGATGGGCCGGCATGCCGGCGGCGAGGACGCGGGGTGGGCGGTACACGGGTACGGGGCCTCCATTGATGTAACAGAAGTGGTTACGACACGGCTCCGAAGAGAGGCCGGTCCGTGTGGACCGGCCGGGGTGGACCGCGCGCCGGCGGCCGGGGTTCAGGCGAGCGTCTCCCCGAGGACGTCGGCCACCGTGACGGCGGCGAGTTCGGCCTTCATCGACTCCTCGGCCCGGTCGTAGGCCGCCCGCAGCACCGGCGGGATGCCCCGCCCGACGACACAGCGGGGATTGGGGGGCGAGGCGTGCAGCGCGATGAGCGGTTCGGGTTCGACGGCCAGGTAGACGTCGCGCAGGGTGATCGACTCCGGCGGGCGGGCCGGCCGCCATCCCGCGCCCCGTCCGCGCTGCGACACCACCAGCCCCGCCTCGCGCAGACCGCCCAGCACCCGGCGGACGACCACGGGGTTGGTGCCGATGCTGACCGCGATCTCCTCGGACGTCACGATGCCGTCGTCCCGCTTGGGGCAGACCAGCGCCATCCAGGTCAGCGCGTGCGTGGCCACCGTCATCCGGCTGCTGCCGCTCACGAACCCTCCCCCTCCCGCGGATCGGCCCCCCCGGGATCTGTCGCAACCAATTCTGTTACGACACAGGGTCGCGCGTCCAGTCACAGCACGGCACGACCGGCCGGCGCCGCACCACGGCCGCACCGGACGGGGCGGCCGGCGGAGGTGGCCACGCCGCTCCCCGGCACCCGTTGACGACTTGGTCCAGACCATTTACGGTACGACTGCTCCTGGCCGCCGACCCCCCGCAGCACGCGGCCCAGGTGGTGCGCCCGAACGGTTCGAACACCCCTGTACGACCCCCACAGGGAGAGAGCCATGTCCCGTCACCAGCGCAGATTCCGGAGCAGAGCCGCGACCCTGCTCGCCGTCCTCCTCCTTCCCCTGGCCCTGCTGACCGGTGCGCACGGCACCGCGCAGGCGGCCGGAACCCTCACCGCCGGCTTCTCCGTCCAGGACAACGGCTCCTGGTGGAAGGGCACCTACACCATCCGCAACAGCGGTTCCGCCGCCGTCAGCGGCTGGCAGCTCGAATTCGACCTGCCGCCCGGCACCACCGCCACCGGCCACTACTACGGCGACGCCACCGTCAACGGACGCCATGTGACGGTCAGGAACGCCCACTACAACGGCACCGTTCCGGCGGGCGGCAGCACCGACCCGTTCAGCTACTGGTTCATCGGCAACGGTCCGGCCGGCACCCCGACCGGCTGCACCGTCAACGGCGACAAGTGCGACGGCTCCCCGGACGTGCCGCCCGGCGCGCCCGGCACCCCGAAGGTCACCACCGCCACCGCGCGCAGCATCGCGCTGGGATGGACCGCCGCCCCCGCCGGCGACTACCCGGTGGCGTCCTACGAGGTGCTCGGCGGCGACGGCGCCACCGTGGCCACCGCCACCACCACCTCGGCGACCGTCACCGGGCTGACCCCGGCCACCCGCTACGAGTTCCGGGTGCGGGCCAAGGACACCCGGGGCAACGTCGGTCCGCCCAGCGCGCCGGTGGCCGCCGGTACCGTGGACCCGGCCACCGACCCGGCCCCGCCGACCGCTCCGGGCGATCTGCGCTCCACCGCCAAGACCGCCTCCACCGTCACCCTGGCCTGGAACAGGTCGACCGACAACGTGGGGGTGGCGGCGTACGACGTCTACCGGGGCGGCACGCTGGCGAAGACCGTCGCCGGGGACACCACCACGACCGTGATCGACGGGCTCTCCCCGGTCACCGAGTACCCCTTCACCGTCAAGGCGCGGGACGCGGCCGACAACTCCTCGCCCGCCTCCGGCACGCTCAAGGTCACCACCGACGACCTGGCCGGCCCCGGCAACCACCTCAACGTGGGCTACTTCGTGCAGTGGGGCATCTACGGCCGCCAGTACTTCGTGAAGAACCTCGACACCTCGGGCGCCGCCGCCCGGCTGGACGTCGTCAACTACGCCTTCGAGAACATCGACCCGACCAACCTGACCTGCATGGCCGGCGTCACCAAGGGCACCTCCACCGATCCGCAGGACCCGGACCAGGGCACCGGCGCGGGGGACGCGGACGCCGACTACGCCCGGCCGATGTCGGCCGCCCAGTCGGTGGACGGCGTCGCCGACGACGGCTGGGGGAAGCTGCGCGGCAACTTCAACCAGATCAGGAAGCTCAAGGCGAAGCACCCGCACCTGAAGTTCGTGGTCTCCCTCGGCGGCTGGACGTTCTCGAAGTTCTTCTCCGACGCGGCGGCGACCCCGGCGTCCCGGGAGAAGTTCGTGAAGTCCTGCGTGGACGTGTGGATCAAGGGCGACCTGCCGGTCTACAACGGCGCGGGCGGGCCCGGCACGGGAGCGGGTGTCTTCGACGGCATCGACATCGACTGGGAGTGGCCCGGCTCCCCCGACGGCCACGCCGGGAACCACTACGACCCGAAGGACAAGGAGAACCTCACCGCCCTGCTCGCGGAGTTCCGCAAGCAGCTCGACGCCACCGGCGGCGAACGCAAACTGCTGACCGCCTTCACCCCCGCCGACCCGGTCAAGATCGAGCAGGGCTGGGACCTGTCGAAGATCTTCGACTACCTGGACTTCGCCAACATCCAGGGCTACGACTTCCACGGCTCGGGCAGCGACAACTCCTGGGAACCCGGCCGCACCGGGCACCAGGGCAACCTGTACACCGACACCGACGACCCGTACCCGACGCACTTCAGCGTCGACAGCGCGCTGAAGGTCTACACCGACGCCGGGGTCAACCCCCGCAAGCTCACCATCGGCTTCCCGTTCTACGGCCGCGGCTGGCAGAGCGTCGACGACGGCGGCAAACGGGGCGAGTGGCAGTCCGCCAGGGGCGCCGCCCCGGGCCAGTTCGCCGAGGAGGCCGGCATCCGCGGCTACCAGAACATGCTGACCAGCGTGCCCGGCCTGACCGTCCACCACGACGAACAGTCGGTCTCCACCTACGGCTACACCGGAGCGGGCGGTCAGTGGTGGACGTTCGACGACGCCTGGTCGATCGGGAAGAAGACCGCCTACATCAAGTCGAAGAACCTCCTGGGCGCCATGGTCTGGGAGATGTCCGGCGACACCCCCGACGGCCGTCTGATGACCGCCCTCGACAACGGCCTGCAATGAACCGCGCGGTCCGCCGCGACGCGGACCGGACGGTGCTCCCCCGCCCCCGCGGCCCGGCACCCGGCGGCGCCGGGCCACGGGGGCGGTGCCGCCACCCCCTCCCCCGCCTGCGCTCCACCACCGCACCAGGAGGTCCTGTGCGTATCCCGAGACGACTCCTCGCCTGCCTGAGCACCGCGCTGCTCGCCGCCGCCGGCGCGCTGGCCGCGCCGACCCCGGCCCAGGCCGCCAACCTGCTGGACAACCCCGGCTTCGAGTCCGGCTCGCTGTCCGGCTGGTCCTGCCCGGGCGGTACCGGCTCGGTGGTCGACAGCCCCGTGCACAGCGGGACCAAGGCACTCGCCGGTGCCGTGAGCGCGAACGGCACCGCGCGGTGCTCGCAGACGGTCCCCGTGCAGCCGAACACCACCTACACCCTCTCCAGCTGGGTGCGCGGCAGCTACGTGTACCTGGGGGTGGCCGGCGGCCCGTCCACCTGGACCCCCTCCGCCCCCGGCTACACCCGGCTCACCGTCACCTTCACCACCGGCGCCACCCAGACCAGCGCCGAGATCTACCTGCACGGCTGGTACGGCCACGGCACCTACCACGCCGACGACGTCAGCCTCGACGGGCCCGGCGGTGGCGACGACACCCAGGCACCCACCGCCCCGGACGGTCTCCGGGCGACCGGCACCACCTCGTCCAGTGTCGCGCTCGCCTGGAACCCCTCCACCGACAACGTCGGCGTCACCGGCTACGACGTCTACCGGGACGGCACCCGGGTGGCCTCGGTGACCGGTACCAGCGCCACCGTCACCGGCCTCGCCCCGAGCACCCGGTACGGCTTCACCGTGCGCGCCAGGGACCGCGCGGGCAACACCTCCCCCGACTCGGCGGCCGTGACCGCGACGACCGAGGCGGGCGGCGGCGGGCCCGGCTTCGTCCAGGCCGCGCCCTACCTCTACCTCGGCTGGGGCAACCCGCCGAGCGCCACCGAGGTGATGGGCGCCACCGGCATCAAGGGGTTCACCATGGCGTTCATCCTCGCCCAGAACGGCTGCAACCCCGCGTGGGACAGCCAGCGCCCGCTCACCGGAGGCGTGGACGAGTCGACCATCAAGGCGATCCGGGCGGCCGGCGGCGACATCGTCCCGTCCATCGGCGGCTGGAGCGGCAACAAGCTGGGCCCCAACTGCGCCACCCCGGAAGCGCTCGCCGGCGCCTACCAGAAGGTGATCGACGCCTACGGGCTCAAGGCGATCGACGTGGACATCGAGAACACCGACGAGTTCGAGAACCCGGCGGTCCAGGACCGCATCCTCAACGCCCTGAAGATCGTCAAGCGGAACAACCCGGGCCTGCGGACCATCCTCACCTTCCCGACGCTGAACACCGGCCCCAACTCCTGGGGAAACCGCCTCATCGAGCGGGCCCACGCGCTCCAGGCGGACATCGACAACTTCACGATCATGCCGTTCAACTTCGGTGGCGGCGCCGACATGTACGGCAGCACCGTCAACGCGACCGAGGGGCTGAAGAACAAACTCGTGTCGACCTTCGGCTGGTCGGACGCCGAGGCCTACGCGCACACCGGCATCTCCGGCATGAACGACCGCAGCGATACCGGCGAGGTCACCACCCCGGAGACCTGGACCCGGATCCGCGACTGGGCCAACGCTCACCACATCGGCCGGCTCTCCTTCTGGGCCGTCAACCGGGACCGGCCCGCCTGGCAGTTCACCTCGATCACCGCGGGCTTCACCGGCTGAGGCCTGCGGCGAGGGCCGGCACGCGCCCGGTGGCACCCCCGCCCCGGGGTACCACCGGGTGCGCCGCGCCGGCCCTCACCGGCCCACCGCCCGGCCGGGCGGTGGGCGGCTCAGCGCCGGACCGGGTCTCCGTGGCGGCCCCCGCCGCCCGCAGCGCCCGCGGTGCCCGGGGCGGCCGGGGCGCCCGTCCAGCCGGTGGCCGGGCGGTCGAACCACAGATGCGTCTGACCGGTGCCGATGGCGTTCTCGTAGGCCGAGAAACGACGGCCCGGCGCCGTGCAGTCCGCCCCGCCGACCGCTCCGGCCAGCATCAGGTAGTGGCCGAAGCGCGCTTCGGGCGCGAACCGCAGGAAGTCCGGCATGCCGCTGATCACCAGGTCGTGGCGGCCCGCCTCCAGCCAGCCGATCCGCTGCTCGTCCGCCTCCCGGGCCTGCGGGGTGACGATGTGCGCCGGGTCCCCCGCCATCCGCTCGCGCAGTTCTGCCAGCGGCCAGAAGGCGTGCGACAGGCCGCCGGAGGCCACCAGCAGCACCCGGCGGTCCAGCGCCGCCACGGCGCCCGCGATCGCGGCCCCGATGTCCAGGAAGTCCCGGGTGGTCGCCGTCTGGCAGACCGACACCGACACCCAGGGTCTGCCGGACCGCCCCAGGTACGTCCACGGGTTGAGGGTGGCGTAGTGCAGGGGCAGGAACGGGTCGTCGACCGCGGTCACCCACAGGCCCCGCTCCCCCGCCGTGGCCGCGACCGCCCGGGCCAGCGCCGGATCACCCGGGATGTCGTAGGGCAGCCGGCTCAGCTCGGACGGCATCTCGTCCGAGGTGTAGGTCCCGGCACGGCGGGAGTGGCTGGTGACCACCGCTTCGGTGGTGGTCGACCAGTGACTGTCCAGGACCACCACGGTGTCGTGGTCCACGGTGTCGAACACCTCGCGGCGCAGCCGGGCCAGCCCGGTGGCGAGGGTGAAGTCGCGGCCGCCGTTCGCCTCGATCCGGCGCTGCTCGGGGAACATGATGACGGGGGCGTGCGAGAGGAGCCCCGCGCCCACGATGTCGCCCATGGTGGGTCGCCTTCCGGTCGGGGGTCAGGGGACGAGGAGGAGCTTGCCGGTGGTGCGGCGGGCCGCCAGGTCGGCGTGCGCCCGCCGGGCGTCGGCCAGCGGGTGGCTGCCGCCGATGGTGACGGTCAGGGTCCGGTCGGTGATGCCGCCGAACACCGCCCCGGCCCGTGCCTCGAACTCCTCGGTGGTGGCCCGAAAGTGCTCCAGGTAGGGGCGGGTGAGGGTGAGCGATCCCCCCCACAGCAGGCGCATCACGTCGACCGGCGGGACCGGGCCGCTGGCGCCGCCGTAGATGACCATGGTGCCGCGGGTGCGGAGGCTGTCCAGGCCGGCGTCGAAGGTGGCGGCCCCCACCCCGTCGTACACCGCGTGCACCCCCTCGCCGCCGGTGAGGGCGCGCACCTCGGCCGCGAGGTCCGGCACCTCGGTGTAGCGGACCACCTCGTCCACGCCGTTGTGACGGGCCAGTTCGGCCTTCGCCTCGGTGGACACGGTGCCGATCACCCGCACGCCGCGCCGTTTGAGCAGCTGGGTCAGGAGCAGGCCCACCCCGCCCGCCGCGGCGTGCACCAGGACGGTCTCCCCGGCGCGCGCCGGGTAGGAGTCGTGGGCCAGGTAGTGCGCGGTCATGCCCTGCACCAGCGCGGCGGCGGCGGTCCGCAGGTCGATGGCGTCCGGCACCGCGATCGCCTTCTCCTCCGGGACGACCACCTTGGTCGCGTAGCTGCCGAGCACCGTGGTCCAGGCGATCCGGTCCCCCGGGGCGAACCTGGTGACCCCCGGCCCGGTGGCGAGCACGTGTCCGGACCCCTCCTCGCCGGGGACGGCGGGCAGCGGCAGCGGGTACCGGCCCTCCCGGCGGTACAGGTCGATGAAGTTCACCCCGGCGGCGGCCAGTTCGACCAGCACCTGCCCGGCGCCGGGCACCGGGTCGGGCCGGTCGACGTGGCGCAGCACCTCGGGCCCTCCGGTCTCCCGGACCTCGATCGCCTTCATCGGTTCTCTCCCGTCGTCGCGTGGTGCGGGTCCGCCGCGGCCGGGAGGCCCACCGGCTCGACGCGGTAGGCGCTGAGCCAGTTCTCCAGGCGGACGGTGGACTCCACGAGGATGCGCTGGAATTCGGAAAGGGTGCCGGTGCCGGTGTCCGCGGCGAGCCGCCGGACCGCGTCGCCGTCGAGCGCGGCGCCCAGCGGTGAGTCGCCGCCGGCCGCCGCGGTGAGGTCCGCCACCAGCGCCCGGTCGTAGGCCGGGTCCTGGATCGAGGGGTAGGCCGCCTTGCGGCGGCGCAGTACCGGCTCCGGCAGCAGGTCGGCCGCGGCGGCGCGGAGCAGCGCCTTCTCCTCGCCGGTGAAGGTCTTCATCGCCCAGGGGACGTTGAAGAGGTACTCCACGAGGCGGTGGTCGCAGAAGGGCACCCGGCCCTCCAGACCGGTGGCCATGCTCATCCGGTCCTTCTTGTCCAGCAGGATGGGCAGCCACCGGGTCAGGGTGAGGTGGCTCAGCTCGCGGGTCCGCCGGTCCGCCGGGTCCTCCCCGGCCAGCCGCGGCACTTCGGCCAGCGCGGTGCGGTACAGGTCGGCCTCGTACTCGGCGAGGTCCAGGTGGTCGGTGAACCAGGGCCGGAACAGCGCGCGCGGATCCAGCCCGCGGTGCGCGCCCAGCTTCAGCCAGGGGAAGGTCTCGGCCCGGCGCGCGCCGGGGTCGGAGAACCACAGGTAGCCGCCGAAGATCTCGTCCGCGCCCTCCCCGGAGAGCGCCACCGTGGCGTGTTCCCGGACGGCCGCGAACAGCAGGTACAGCGAGATGTCCAGGTCGGCGAAGTTGAAGGGCAGGTCCCAGGCGCGCAGCACGGTGCGGCGCACCGCGGGGTCGGTGAGCCGGGCACGGTCCAGGACCACCGGGTGGTGGTCGCTGCCGACGTGCCGGGCGACCTGGCGGGCGTACGGGCCGTCCGGTGTGGGGCGGATGGGGTCGCCCCGGAAGTTCTCGGTGTGGCCGGTGAAGTCGACCGAGAAGGTGGCCAGCGGCGGGCCGCCCGCGGCGAGCCGGGAGCGCTGGGCGAGGGCGGTGACGGTACTGGAGTCCAGCCCGCCGGAGAGCAGCGCGCACAGCGGCACGTCGGAGACCATCTGGCGGGGCACGATGTCGTCGAGCAGGTCCCGGACGGTGGCGATGGTCGTGTCGAGGTCGTCGGTGTGCGGGCGGGCCTCCAGTGACCAGTAGCGCTCCTCGGCCATCCGGCCGTGCCGCACCCGCAGCCGGTGGCCGGGGGGCAGTTCCCGCATCCCGCGGAAGGGCACCCGGCCCGGGGTGCGCAGGAACAGCAGGGCGTCGCACAGTTCCTCCGGTCCGGCCTCGGCCCGGATCCCGGGGTGGGCGAGGAGGGCCTTGGGTTCGGAGCCGAAGACCACCCCGTTCCCGGTGGCCGCGTAGTACAGCGGCTTCACCCCGAGCCGGTCCCTGACCAGCAGCAGTTCCTCCCGCTCGGTGTCCCAGACCGCCAGCGCGTACATGCCGTTGAGGCGGTGGACGAGGTCGGCGCCCCATTCCAGGTAGGCCCGCAGCACCACCTCGGTGTCGCTGGATGTGGTGAAGGTGTGGCCGAGCAGGGCGAGTTCGGCGCGCAGTTCGCGGAAGTTGTAGACCTCGCCGCCGTAGCTGATGACCGCCCGGGGCAGCTCGTCCGGGCCGCGCTCCGGGGTGCGCATCGGCTGGGCGCCGCCTTCGAGGTCGATGACGGACAGGCGCCGGTGGCCGAGGGCGGCGTGCGGGCCGGTCCACACCCCGCCGGCGTCGGGGCCCCTGCGTTCCAGGGTGTCGGTCATGGCCCGGATCACCTCGGTCGGTGTGCCGGGTCCGCGGGTGAAGTCGGCCCATCCGGTGATGCCGCACATACGAGTCTCCACATGTTTCGGTGCCGCGCGGGCCGTCCGGCCGGGCGGGGACACGTCGGGTCCACTGGGGTCGGGCGCCGCCGCCGCGGGCGGCCTCAGCCGGCGGCCGAGGGGCCGCGCCAGGGACCGCGGACCCAGCCGTCGGGGTCGTAGTCCGCCATGCACGCGCGGGCGAACCCCTCGTAGTCGGCGACGGTCCCGCGTCCGGTCGCCCACTTCAGGGTGTCGAGGCGGATCTGTTCGGCGTTTCCGGAGTAGTTGCGCTCGTAGAGCTCGTGCCGACCGCCGAACTCGGTGCCGGTGGCGTCCCAGATCAGTTTGAACAGCTTGATCCGGTCATGGGCGCTGGTGTCGGAGCCCCGGTAGAAGCGTTCGATGAGCGGGCGCAGTTCGGGGTGGTCCAGGTCGCGGCCGGAGGAGGGGACGACGATCGGTGAGCCGCCGAGCGTGGCGCCGAAGAGTTCGTGCACCCGGTTCCACACCTGGGCGTTGTAGGTGCGCATGGCCGCCGCGTACTCCAGTTTGGGGAGCATGATGCCGTCGGTGCCCGGTTCGGGGTCGAGTGCCATGGCGGTGGTCAGGCCCCACACCATGTGGCGCATGGCGACCAGTTCTCCGACGGCGGCCTGCACGCCGCGGAAGGTGTCGGTGCCGTTGGCGCGCACGCCCAGGGAGAGCAGCCCCGCCATGAGCTCCAGCTTGACCGCGAGCCGGATGCCGGACTGGAAGGTGTAGAGGTTGGGGAAGCCGGATCTGGCGTAGAAGCCGGTGGCCCTGGTGATGTCCCGGTGGACCAGGACGTCCTCCCACGGGATCAGCGCCCGGTCCAGCACGAGGACCGCGTCGTTCTCGTCGAACCGGCTGGACAGCGGGGCGTCGAACGGCTCCGGGGTGCGGCTGGCGTACGGGGTGCGGCAGATGAGCTTCACGCCGGGGTTGTCCATCCGGACGAAGAACACCACCGCGAAGTCCTCGCCCTTGCCGGGGGCCAGCGCGGCGGAGGCGACCGGGGCGACGAATCCGGCGTGGGTGATCGCCGAACCGGTGGCGAGCATCTTCGCTCCGGAGACCACGATGCCCTCGTCGGTCTCCCGCTCCACGTGCACGAAGACGTCGCGCATGTCGTGGACGGCCTGTTTGCGGTCGGTCGGCGGATTGATGATGACGTGGTTGAGGAAGAGTCCGCGGCCGGTGAACTCCCGGTACCACCGCACCGCGTTGGGGGCGAACTCGCCGTAGAAGTCGGCGTTCGCCGCGAGTCCGGACATGAAGGACGCCTTGTAGTCCGGGGTGCGCCCGAGGAAGCCGTATCCCATCCTGGACCAGCAGCCGATGGCCTCCCGCGCGGCGAGCAGCTCCGTCGCGGACCTGCTGGGCTTGAAGAACCGGTGGGTGACGGTGCCGAAGTCGTCCTTCGCGGTCAGCGTCTCCCGGGTCGCGGGGGCGTGCAGCGCGTCGTAGAGGGCGCTCACCGACCGGGCGGCGTTGCGGAAGGCGGGGTGGGTGGTGACGTCGGCGACGCGTTCGCCGTCCACGTAGACCGCTCGTCCGTCCCGGAGGCTCTCCAGGTACTCCGCCCCCGTCATCAGGGTGGACGCGGTCACGAGGCGGCCCCTTCGGCGCTCGGGGACGCGGTGGTGGAGCGGACCAGGGCGGGGTTGTCCAGGGGCGGTGAGCCGAGTACGTGCACCCGGCGCAGGTGGCGCCGGCATCCGCTGGTGAACGCCTCCCGGCCGTGCAGCAGGGTGTAGTTGTCGGCCACCACCAGGTCGCCGGTCCGCCAGCTGTGCGCGTACAGGTGCCGCGGGTCGTACAGGGCGCTGGTGAGCGTGTGGTGGAACTCCTCGGTGCGGTCCTCCGGAAGGCCGGTGAACCGCAGGTCGGGGTGGTTGACGAAGTCCGCGTCCGCGGGGACCGGCTCGTTGTAGCGGATCACCGGGAAGCCCCGGTCGGGGTGGGCGGTCACCACCGGGGAGACGGCCTCGCTGTCGTAGAACTCCATCTTCCGCCGGTACTCGCCGGTGGCCCGTTCCCACAGCTCACGCGTCGCCCGGTCCGCGTGCCGCAGTACGGCCCCGGTCTGTGTGAACACCGTCCGGCCGCCGTGCCCGGCTCCGGGTTCGGACACGCAGTGGAAGACCTGGAACTCGGGTACCTGGGGGCGGTACATGCCGTCCCAGTGCAGCGGGACGTAGCCGTGGTCGAAGATGTGGTCGCCCGGGTCGGCGTGCTCGACCAGTTCCAGCACCGCCCCGAAGGGCCACATGCCGATCGCCCCCCAGCCCTCGCTGTAGCCGGTGAGGTCCTCGGGGCCGGTAATGCCTGCGAAGCCGCGGAGCAGGAGCAGATGGTGGTCGCGGACCAGCTCGCGCAGGTCGGGGACCGGGAGTTCACCGAGGTCCGCGCCGGGGCGGGCGGCGTCCACCCGCACGCCGAACGGTTCCAGCGCGCTGACCGGATGACCGGATATCTTCACGAGGTTCTCCATGTGACGGGCTCACATGACCCGGCGGTGCGCCGGTGCGCAGAGAGCGGGGGGAGCGGGGCGGCGTGAGCCGGTCGACCGCCGGCTCGTCCCGGGGTCGCCCGCACGCCATTGTGTGGAGTGCGCAGCCCGCCGCAGAACCTCGTAGCTGTGCATAGGACCGGCCTATGGATACCGGCCGGGCGGCCGTGCGGCCCGCCTCCCGCGCGGCGCCGGTACCGGGGCCGCCCACCCCCGGTACCGGCGCCGCGGCCCGCTCCGCCCGGCGCCCGCCCGCCGCCCGGGTCAGTCGCCCAGTACCAGCATGATGTGCTCGTCCTCGCCGTGCCGCACCGTCTCCGTCCGCCGGAAGCCGAGCTTCTCCAGCAGCCGCACCGAGCCGGTGTTCCCGGCGAACGGGTCGGCGTACAGCGGGCGGGTCTCCTCCAGCCGGAGGAAGAGCGTCAGCGCCCGGGTGCCCACGCCCCGGCCCCAGTACGCGCGGTCCAGCCAGTAGCCGATGAACCGCCGCTCCTCGTGCCACCAGGCCACCACGTTGCCCGCGACGCCGCCGTCCACCGTGACGGTCCGCACGTGCACGGTGGGATCGCCGAGGACCCTGGTGGTCCAGTGCGTCATGAAGGTCTCCCGGTCCCGCGGGGTGAACCCGGACCGCCGGGCCGCCTCCGGGTCGTGTTCCTGCTGGAAGAAGAGCTCCAGGTCGGCCTCTTCGACGTCTCTCAACCGCACTTCGTCACTCATGCCGGGCAGTCTCGCAGCAGCCACCGACGATCACGGCGCGGGGGCCGCGCGCACGGGCACCGCCGGGCGGGGCGGCTTGCCACGAGTGGGCCGGTACCGCCGTCGCTCCCCGCCCGGCCGACGTGACGTCAGCCCCGGCCGCCGACCGCGTCCCACGGGAGGGCGAGGACATCGACACGCTCCGCTTCTTCGTCGCCCGCCACCTCGACCGGGCCTACCCCCACCTGACGCTCGTCGAAGGCAACGACCGCCACCGTAAGAGCCACTTCGTGGAGCCGGGCGTGGACCCCGAGAAGGGGAAGGCCGCCAACGACCTGACCCGGCGCCGGCAGGTGGAGACCATCGCCCGGATCGTCGCCGCACGCACCCGGCCCGACGGACGCTTCCTGGTGCTGGGCAACATGAACGACGCACCGGACGCACCGGCGCTCGCCCGGCTGGCCACGTCCACCCCGCACGCCCGGCACCTGGGTTCGCACATCGACCGGCGCACCCGGCACGGCGGTGACGGCTCCGACCACGACCCCGCATGGGTGGTCCTCGACCTCTGAGCGGCCGCCGGGACGGGCCCCGGCCCGCGGGCGCCCGGGCTCGGCGGCGCATGGCGCGATCGCGCCCCCGCCAGGCGTAGCAGCGCGCCGAGCGGTAACTCGCCTCCGGCGTAAGGGTGTCGCGCGCACAGCCGCGCCGGACACCGCCGCGCACCGCCACGAAGGAGACGAACCTTGTCGCGCAGCCGACTCGCCCGGTACGGCGTCCTGCCGCTGCTGGCCCTCGCCCTCGCCGCCACCGCCCCCGTCGCGGCCGCCCCCGCGGGCTCCGAACACCGAGAGGCGCGACCCGCCGCCGACCGCGGGCCGGTGCCCCCGCGCGCCGGCAGCCCGGACTCGGCGGTCGACCGGGTCGCGGACTTCTACGGAACGTACATCGACGTCCTCCAGGACACCGGGCGCGACGGCCTCGCCGACGCGCTGCGGGACCACTACCTGACCGACGGCCTGCGGGAGTCGCTCACCTCCTGGGAGCGGAGCCACCAGGCCGACGGGGTGCTGCGGTCCGCGCGGGTCCCGTCCGCCTGGCAGGTCACCTACGAGGACTCCGGCATGGGGCGGGCCTGGACCCGGGTACGGCTGACCTGGGGCCCGCCCGGGGAGCAGACCCACACGTATCTGACCGTGCGCTCGGACCTGTCCACCAAACTGATCTCGGGCATCGAGGCGGACACCACCGAGCAAGGCGCCCCGGCCGCCTGAGGCGCCGCCGGGGGCCGCTCCCGCTGCCGGACCGCGCCGAACGGCGCCCGCCCGGCGGCGGACCGGGCGGGCGGACCCGGCGGGCCGGCACGGCGGCACACCCAGGGGCAGCAGGTGGTGCCGGTCGTACCCCGGCGACTCCGGTCGGTGCGGCCGCCGACGCCGGCACCGACCGGAGATATCCGGCCGTTTCCGGCCCATCGGGCAGACCGGTCCCACCCCGGTCTCGGGGAGGCGGCCCGCCGGCGGTCCCCGGAGGTCAGTCGTCGAGTGCGTCCAGGACGTCCTCGAGCGCGACGAACTTGAAGCCGGTGGCGCCGCGGTCGCCGTCGGCCGGGGTTTCCCGGCCGTCCTGGACGACGAGCAGGCCGTGCGGATACCTGCTGCCGAGCGGTGCGTTGAGTACCGCGGCTCCGTCGCACTCCTCCGAGCCGTCGAGCACCGGCGAGGCGGCGGTGACCCGGAAGCCGCCCTCGTACTCGTTGTCGTCGGACCGTTCGCGGTCGTACGCGGCGAAGGTGTCGTCGCCCTGACTGGACGCGAGCAGACGGCCGTCCCCGTCGGACTCGGTCAGCAGGGTCAGCCCCTCGACGTCGGCGGCCAGGCGGGTGCCGCCGAAGCCGGGGTCGGCACCCGCGACGCACTCGTCGGTCGGCTCGTCGTAGGTCGCGGGAACCCCGTACTCACGGACCCGGTCGACCAGCACGGGCGTACCGGTGAGGTCGGCACGCATCCGCCAGATGCCGACGTCCTCCTGCCCGGCGTAGAGCGTGCCGTCGGCGGGGTCGACGACCATGCCCTCCACCTGCGGCAGTTCCCCGGGCTCGGCGCACGGCGACCAGTCGGAGCCGTTCGGCAGGCGGAACACCGACGGCAGGTCCAGGGTGCGGATCGTGCGGTAGCCGACCGTGCCGGCGGGGGTGGCGGTCAGCTCCAGCAGCGCGACACCGGTCCGTTCCCGCCGGCTGACCAGCGCGTAGGAGCGGCCGGTGGCCCGGTCCGTCCAGGTGGCCAGCCCGTAGGCGGTGCGCTGCTCGTCGACCTCCTGCTGGTCGGCGGAGAACACCAGTGGGGCGGCCGGATCGGTGACATCGGTGAGCGGGCCGCCGGGCCGGTCGCGGTCGATGCGGTAGATCCGGAGCCGGTCGTTGCCGCGGTCGGTGGTGACCGCGAGGTCGGTCCGGCCCGACGGCAGCTTCAGGCCGTGCACCAGGTCGACGTTGTTGAACCGGCCGGGCGCGTCGTCCGGGCCGGTGGCGGGCGGGGCGGGGACCGCCTGCACCTGGCGTGCGCCGAGGTCGTAGACCCGCAGCCCGCCCTCCTTGGCCGTGGCGATCACCAGACTGCGGCCCGGGTCGGCCGCGTTGCGCCAGATGGCGGGATCGTCCGCGTCGGCGTTGCCGCCGGCGTCGTCGTCGTACAGCGGCTGGGTCTCGGCGCGCGGGGTGACGGCCGGCAGCGGTTCGGGGGCGGCGGTCCCCGCCTGCGCGGGACCGGTCGCGGCGACGGCCACCAGGGCCGTGCCGAGTGCCAGGGTCACCGATCGGGCTCTGCGGAGCGTGGCCACGAAGGACTCCTTCCGTAGGGGACAGCGGGTCCAGCGCAGCCTGCGCGCCACGCATGACGGCTTACCAGGCGGTAACACCGATCGCGTGTGTCGTTCTGGTGAACAGCGTTCCGCCGGGCGGCCGTTCACCCGATCGGCGGGCGCCGCCGGCTCGCCGCCGCCCGCCCCCGCGCGGCGGCATCCCCGAGCGGCGGCACCCCGCATGGCGCCGTCCCCTCCGTTCCGCCGGCCGCGGGGCACGCCACTGGCTCTCCGCCGGCCGCCCGGGCGGCCAGTTGGCCTCCAGTGAACGGGAGTCGCCCAGGAGCAGCGCGAACACGCCGCTCGGCCGGGGCCCGCGCCGCCGCCGTGGAGGCGCGGGCCCCGGCTCCGGCCGCCGGCGGGACCGGCGGCCGGAGGGCGGCGGAGACGGCGGTTCAGGGGGTGGTCTCCGCCGCCCGAAGCACCCCGCCCACGGAGCGTCGTTCGCGGGGTGCCGTCTTGCGAGGGGCGGCCTCGTGCGGGGGGTGGCATCCCGCGTGTGACGGGTGCCGTGTCGCCGGGGACCGGGTCACGCCGCCCGGGGCGGGCCCCCGGCCCCGGGCGCCCGGTGCCCGGCCCATTCGGCCCGCCCGGCGCTCGCCCTGTTCAGCGCTTGACCTTGAGGCCGGCCCGCAGCCACTCCTTGTTCATCGCCGTGATGGAGGTCAGCGGGATCCCCTTGGGGCAGGCCATGGCGCACTCACCGGCCAGCGTGCAGCCGCCGAAGCCCTCCGCGTCCATCTGGCCGACCATGTCCAGCACCCGGGTCTCCCGCTCCGGCGCGCCCTGCGGGAGCACGTTGAGGTGGTTGACCTTCGCCGAGGTGAACAGCATCGCGGCGCCGTTGGGGCAGGCCGCCACGCACGCGCCGCAGCCGATGCACTCGGCGTGCTCGAAGGCGTAGTCCGCGGCCGGCTTCGGCACCGCGGTGGCGTGCGCCTCGGGCGCGGCGCCGGTCGGCGCGGTGATGTACCCGCCGGCCTGGATGATCCGGTCGAACGCGGAGCGGTCCACCACCAGGTCTTTGATGATGGGGAAGGCGGCGGCGCGCCACGGCTCCACGTCGATGGTGTCGCCGTCCCGGAACGACCGCATGTGCAGCTGGCAGGTGGTGGTGCGTTCCGGCCCGTGCGCCTCGCCGTTGATGACCAGGCTGCACGCGCCGCAGATGCCCTCGCGGCAGTCGTGGTCGAAGGCGACCGGCTCCTCGCCCTTGACGATGAGTTCCTCGTTGAGGACGTCGAGCATCTCCAGGAACGACATGTCCTCCGAGACGCCGTCGAGCTGGTAGAGGGCCATGGCGCCCGGGGTGTCGGCGTTCTTCTGGCGCCAGACGCGCAGGGTGAGCTTCATGCGTAGCTCCGCTGGGTGGGGTGGACGTACTCGAAGATCAGCTGCTCCTGGTGGAGCACGGGGGCGGTACCGGTGGCGGTGAACTCCCAGGCGGCGGCGTAGGAGAACGTGTCGTCCCGGCGGGCCGCCTCGCCCTCGGGGGTCTGTGACTCCTCCCGGAAGTGCCCGCCGCAGGACTCGGCCCGGTGCAGCGCGTCCAGGCACATCAGCTCGGCGAGCTCCAGGTAGTCGATGACCCGGTTGGCCTTCTCCAGCGACTGGTTGAACTCCTGGCCGATGCCCGGCACCTTGATCCGCCGCCAGAACTCCTCGCGGATCTGCGGAATGCGGTCCAGCGCCTTGCGCAGGCCGGCTTCGCTGCGGGCCATGCCGCAGTGGTCCCACAGCAGCTCGCCCAGCTCCCGGTGGAAGGAGTCGGGGGTCCGGTCGCCGTCCACGGCCAGCAGCTTCGCCAGCCGTTCCTCGGTCTCCCGCCGCGCCCGCACCGCCGCCGGGTGGGTGTCGTCGGCGGGCGGCTGGTGGGGGTTGCGGGCCAGGTAGTCGTTGAGGGTCGGAGGCAGCACGAAGTAGCCGTCGGCCAGCCCCTGCATCAGCGCGGAGGCGCCCAGCCGGTTGGCGCCGTGGTCGGAGAAGTTGGCCTCCCCGATGGCGAACAGGCCGGGGATGGTGGTCTGCAGGTCGTAGTCGACCCACAGGCCGCCCATCGTGTAGTGGATGGCCGGGTAGATGCGCATCGGGACCTCGTAGGGGTTCTCCGCGGTGATGCGCTCGTACATGTCGAAGAGGTTGCCGTACTTCTCCGCCACCTTCTCCCGGCCCATGCGCCGGATGGCGTCGGCGAAGTCCAGGTAGACGCCCTGCCCGCCGGGGCCGACGCCGCGCCCTTCGTCGCAGACGTTCTTCGCGGCCCGGGAGGCGATGTCGCGCGGCACCAGGTTGCCGAAGGAGGGGTAGATCCGCTCCAGGTAGTAGTCGCGCTCGTCCTCGGGGATCTCCGCGGGCGGGCGGGTGTCGCCCTTGGCCTTGGGCACCCAGATGCGGCCGTCGTTGCGCAGCGACTCGCTCATCAGCGTCAGCTTCGACTGGTGGTCGCCGGAGCGCGGGATGCAGGTGGGGTGGATCTGGGTGAAGCAGGGGTTGGCGAAGTACGCGCCGCGGCGGTGGGCCCGCCAGACGGCGGTGGCGTTGGAGTTCATGGCGTTCGTCGACAGGTAGAAGACGTTGCCGTAGCCGCCGGTGGCGAGCACCACCGCGTCCGCGAAGTAGCTGGAGATCTCCCCGGTGATCAGGTCGCGGGCGACGATGCCGCGGGCCCGCCCGTCGATGACGATCAGGTCGAGCATCTCGGTCCGCGGGTGCATCTCCACGTTGCCGGCGGCGATCTGCCGGGACAGCGCCTGGTAGGCGCCGAGCAGCAGCTGCTGTCCGGTCTGGCCGCGGGCGTAGAAGGTGCGGGAGACCTGGACGCCGCCGAAGGAGCGGGTGTCGAGCAGTCCGCCGTACTCGCGGGCGAACGGCACGCCCTGGGCCACGCACTGGTCGATGATCTCCACCGACACCTGCGCCAGCCGGTAGACGTTGGACTCGCGGGCGCGGAAGTCGCCGCCCTTGACGGTGTCGTAGAACAGTCGGTGGATCGAGTCCCCGTCGTTGCGGTAGTTCTTGGCGGCGTTGATGCCGCCCTGGGCCGCGATGGAGTGGGCGCGGCGCGGCGAGTCCTGGTAGCAGAACTGGACGACCCGGTAGCCCTGTTCGGCCAGTGCGGCACCGGCCGCGCCACCGGCCAGGCCGGTGCCGACCACGATCACGGTGTGCTTGCGGCGGTTGGCCGGGTTGACCAGTTTGGCGTTGAAGCGGTGGGTGTCCCAGCGCTCGTTCACCGGTCCGGACGGGGCCTTGGTGTCGGCGATCGGATCGCCGGCGGTGTAGTCGGTGTACGCGGTCATCGGTCAGCTCACCACTCCGGTCATGACGCCCACGGGGACGGAGATGAAGCCCACCGTCAACGCCAGGGCCAGCAGGTTGGCGACGGTTTTCAGGGCTCGGTCACGGGTGCGGCTGCCCGCCCCCAGGGTCTGCGCGGCGCTCCAGAAGCCGTGCCGGACGTGCATGCCCACCGCCAGCATGGCGACGATGTAGATGACGTTCCCGTACCAGGTGGAGAAGGTGTCCACCACGTTCTGGTACGGGCGGCCGTCCTCGAAGCCGCCGGAGTGCACGGTGCCGGCGGTGAGGTCGAGGACGTGCCAGACGATGAACAGGCCGAGGATCACCCCGCCCCAGCGCATGGTGCGGGTGGCGTAGCTGGTGCGGGCCCGCCGGTGGGCGTACTTCTGCGGCCGGGCCCGGAGGTCCCGCCGGCTCAGCTGGTACGCGGACACCGCGTGCAGGATCACGGCGGTGAGCAGGACCACGCGGGCGATCCACAGGCCCCACATGTGGTGCAGTACCGGGGCACCCATGACCCGCAGCCAGTGCCCGTACTCGTTCATCTCGTCAGGGCCGAAGAAGATCTTGACGTTGGCCACCATGTGGACGACCAGGTAGAGGATCATGATGCCGCCGGTCACGGCCATCACGATCTTCTTGCCGACGGTCGAGTCCCAGAAGGTACGCGCCATGGACGGCCGTCGGTCCGTCCGCGTTGCCAATGCCATGGGCACGACGGTAACCGCGAAGGATTCCAAAGCTCCAAGATATGAAGTCAATCAAATCCATAGGCGCGGCCTATCGTAAGGGGTTGGTTCCGCTTCTCCGCCGGGTCCGGCCCGCAGCATCTCGTCCGGCCCGGCGCCACCGCGCGGCCCGGGCCCGGACCCGCCGCCGCCCGGCTCAGATCCAGCCCCGCTCGACGGCCCGCACCCCGGCCTCGAACCGGCTCTGCGCCCCCAGCCGGTCCATCAGCTGGGCCACCACCCGGCGCACCGTGCGGTCGGACATGCCCAGCTGGCGGGCGACGGCGCTGTCGGTCAGCCCCTGCATGAGCATGCGCAGCATCTGCCGCTCGGCCGCACTGGGCACGCCGTCCCGCTGCTCCGGCGGCAGCTCGGAGCACTGCCACAGCAGCCGGCCCAGCGCGCCCAGCGCGGGCCGCACCGAGGGGTCCTCGACCACCACGTAGGGGGAGCCCGGCTGGAGCCCCGTGCTGAGGATCGCCCCGTCGTCGGTGAGCACCATCGCGCCGGGAGGCAGCCGGGAGCTGTAGCGCACCTGCGCGCCGTGCCGCTGGTGCCATTCGACGTGCTCGGTCACCTCCGGCACGGCCCGGGCGCCGTGCGGCAGCACCAGCCGGACGCCGCCGGCACCCTCCCGCGGCCGGGGGCCGGCCCGGCGCACCACGGCGAGCAGCGGATCCTCCGGCGAGGTGTAGTTCCAGTAGCAGAAGACGTCGCCGCCGGCCCCGAGGAGCCGGTGCGCCTCGGCGGTCAGGGCGCGGGGGTCGGTCAGCCGCCGGGAGTCGGCTGTGACGAGAACCATGGCGGAACCCTCCTTCGAAGGACGGCGTGCCGCGGCGCCCCCAGGGCGGTGCCGCGGCACGCGACAACCGTCATGGCATGAAAGCCACTGGGCGCCGCGGCGAACCCGCATTGGCCGCTTCGCGCCATGCGGAGACCGGAACAGGACACCGCCGCGGTCAGGAAGGTGACACCGCCGGCCGCCCCCGGTCCCGGCCGCGGGCCGCCTCACCCGGCAGCGCCCCGGGCAGCCGCAGCACCGCGCTCAGCCCCCGCCCCTCGCCCGGCCGCAGCTCCAGCCGCCCGCCGGCCGAGTCCAGCAGCTTGGCGGCGATGGACAGCCCGAGACCGCTGCCGGGGTACGGGCCCCGCCGCCAGCCGCGCTCCAGGGCCGCCTCGCGCTCGAAGTCCGGCAGCCCCGGCCCCTCGTCGCACACCCGGACCCGCACCTGCGGCCCGTCCACCGTGATGCCCACCTCGATCACACCACCCTCCGGGGAGTACTTCAGCGCGTTGTCCAGCAGCACGTGCAGCGCCTGCTCCACGGCGCCGGGACGGGTGAGGGCCCAGGCGTGGCGCGGCCGGGCGAGCTTCAGCCGGATCGCCCGCTGCTGGGCCACCGAGGCCCAGCCGCGCACGCACTCCTCCACCACCCCGCACACGTCCGTGATGTGCGCCGCGCGGTCCACCGGTCCGCCGCGCGCGTGGTCGAGCATCTCGGTCAGGGTCCGGTCCATCCGGTCCACGTCGGCCAGCAGCCGGGCGTGCCGCTCGCCGGCCGAACGCGGCAGCAGGGGCCGGATGTTCTCGATCCGCAGCCGGAGCGCCACCATCGGGTTGCGCAGCTGGTGGGCGACGTCGGCGAGGAAGGAGCGCTGCTCCTCCATCGCCGACTGCACCACCGCCGCCAGCCAGTTCACCTGGGCCACCAGCCGTCCCAGCTCGCCGCCCGCGCCGGCGGCGTCGGCACGCGCGTGGAAGGCGCCCTCGGCCATGGCGTGCAGGGTGTCCCCGATCCGGTCCAGGGCGCGCAGCGTCCGGCGGCGCGCCAGCAGCACCGGCAGCACGCACACCGCGGTCGCGACCGGCAGCAGCAGCCCCAGCACGGTCCAGGCGGTGAGGATCCGGCCGCGCAGCCCGGTGGCGGGCCGCTGCACCAGCAGCGCCCCGGCGCGCGGGCCGCGGGCCGGCACCACCTCCTCGGCGCACAACTGCTCGCCGAGCGCGGGCAGCAGTGCCGACCCGTGGTGGGCGCGGGGCAGGCCCTCCCGCCGGGCGTGCCCGCGGGTGGTCCGGACGGCTCCGTCCGGCCCGGCGGACACGCCGGTCACCGAGCCGTCGGGCCACCGGGCGTACACCTTCAGCGGCCCTTCGCCGACGGCCTCCGCGATCCGGCGTTCGGCGGTCGCGCGGTCGCCGCCGCTCATGGGCCCGGTGAGACCGCGGGCCAGCGAGCCGGCGACGGCGTCCAGCTCGGCGACGGCGTCGTGCCGGGCCTGCTGGGCGTACAGGCAGCCGGTGCAGACGAGCAGCACCGTGAGGACGCAGCCGGTGAGGAGGCACTGGAGGACGGCATGGATCTGACGCATGGACGGGTCCGGCCCCCGGCTCCTCAGCCGGGGGACTGCGGCTCGAAGCTGAAGCCGACCCCGCGGGTCGTCCTGATCCACCGTGTGCTGCCGAGCTTCCGGCGCAGCGCGGCGACATGGGTGTCGAGGGTGCGGGAGTTGCCCACCCACTGCTGGTCCCACACCGCGTCGAGCAGCTGCTCGCGCGGGAAGACGCGGTTGGGCGAGCCGGCGAGCAGGAGTAACAGCTCGAACTCCTTGCGGGTCAGGGGCACCGGCCGGCCGTCGAGGAGCGCCGTGCGCTGTTCCCGGTCGATCGTGAGCCTGCCGCTGACCAGCACCGGCGTCGGTTCGGCGGCCGGCTCCGGCCGGGTGCGCCGCAGCACCGCGGCCATCCGGGCGAGGAGTTCCTGCAGCCGGTACGGCTTGACGATGTAGTCGTCGGCACCCAGCCGCAGCCCGAGCACCTTGTCCATCTCGTCGGACCGGGCCGTGACCGCGATGATCGGCACCCGGCAGCCGAGGAGCACGATGTCGCCCCAGGAGCCGCGCTGCAGGGCGGCCGCACCGGTGGAGACGTGGTCCACCGTCCAGCCGTACTGCCGCAGCCCCTCGATGAGCGCACCGGCTACCTCGTCGTCATCCTCCACGAGCAGAGCTTTCATACCGCTGTCATCCCCCGGCGATCAGCGAGTCCGGTGGCGTTCGCGAACGTCCCGCCCCCAAAGAGTGAACAGCGTTCGCAACACCGTCGTGGACGGCGATCTTACAGACGCTTAACAGCCCTCTGTAGATCTGTAAGCTCGAAAGTTTGCAGTCGCTGTCTAGCATCGGCCGCGTCCGGGCGGCGCAGACGAGCCGTCCAGCACCGCGACGCGGTGTCCGACGGGGGAGCTTCGGGGGTGCGTGAACTCATGGTGGAACGCGCGGCGGTCCGTCCGTTCCACCGGCAGCTGACCTTCTGGATGGTGTGCGGGCTGGCGGGCGGCGTCGTCGTCGGGCTGGTGGCCCCGGAGCCGGCCGCCCGGATGCGCTTCCTCTCCGACGCGTTCGTCTCCCTGACCACGATGCTCATCGGCCCGATCGTCTTCACCACCGTGGCCGGGGGGATCGCGTCGGTGGGCAGCGCGCGCCGGCTCGGCACCCTGTCGGTCAAGGCGCTGTGCTACTTCGAGGCGGCCACCACCCTGGCACTCGTCATCGGCCTGCTGGTGGGCAACCTGCTGGGCCGGCTGCCGGTGGGCGCCGGCGATCTGCGGTCCGGCTCGGACGAGGTGGAGCCGCTCCAGCGGCAGGCCGAGAGCTTCGGAGCGGGCTCGCTGAACCTGGACGCGGTCGTCCCCGACGACCTGGGCTCGGCGTTCACCGGGGAGCAACCCCTGCACACCCTGGTGGTCGCGGTGCTGTTCGGGGTGGCGCTGGTGATGTCGGGACGGCGCGGCGAGCCGGTGGCGGACCTGCTGGACCGCGGCAGCCACATCCTGTTCTGCATGGTGCGGATCGTGGTCAGCTGCGCCCCGCTGGCCGCCTTCGGCGGGGCCGCGTACACCATCAGCCGGTTCGGGCTGGTGCCGCTGCGCGGGCTGCTCTATCTGATCGTCGCCTTCTATCTGACCTGCGCGGTGGTGGTGTTCGGGGGGCTGGGGCTGCTGGCCCGGTACAACGGCTTCTCGCTGCTGCGTCTGGTGCGGTTCCTCCGCCACGAACTGCTGGTGGTGATCGGCACCTCCTCCTCCGGCCCGGTCTTCCCCCGGGTGCTGCGGAAGCTGGAACTGGCCGGGGCGCCCCGCGCGGCCAGCGCCCCGGTGCTGGCGGGCGGCTACTCGCTCCATCTCATCGGTACCTGCCTGTACCTGACCATGGCGGCGATGTACGTCGCGGCGGCCACCGGACAGGGCCTGGGCGCCGGCGACCAGCTGCTGTTCCTGGCCCTGGCGCTGATCGTGTCCAAGAGCGCGGTCGGGGTGACCGGATCGGGACTGCTCACCCTGGTCGCGACGATCGCGGTGACGCAGTCCGTGCCGATGGCCGGGATCGCGCTCCTCATCGGCATCGACCGGATCATGTCCGAGGGCCGCGCCATCACCAACCTGCTCGGCAACACGGTGGCGACGCTCGTCATCACCAACTGGTCCGGCCATCTCGACCTGGCGCGGCTCAACCACACGCTGTCCGCGGCCCGCCCCGCGGAACTCGACCGGCCCGAGGACGACCCGTCGGTCGTCGAGATCCATATCTCCGACGAGGAATGAACGGACCGGACTTTCCGGACCGTACCGCAGAACGCTGTGTATACGGCCTCCCCTGCCTGCACACGCCCCGGGACAGTGGAAAAGGAAAGGACCCATGACCGTTATCGCCACGGCAGTCCAGGCGCTCTCCCCCCGCGGGGAATGGGAGCCGCCGCGGAGGACGACAGCCGCATCGGAGTTCCGTCACGCACTGTCCACCGCCCGCAGGGACGTCGTCATGGTGCGGTCCCATGTCCCGGCGGCGCCGGAGGAACTGGCCGACGAGGCGGGGGCGTTGCGGAGTCTGCTGCGCCGCTGGGTGCGGATCTCCGCCATCTGGGACGAGCGGATGCTGGCCCACCCCGCCACCTCGGAGTACCTCCGGTGGCAGGCGCGGGCCGGGGTCCAGGTGCGCACCGCCGCCAGGGTGCCGGTCACCCTGGCACTGGTGGACTACTCCACCTCGGTGGTGCGTGGGCAGGCCGGTGCGCCGGGCGCCGACCGGACGGTCACCGTGTCGCGCTGCCCGGAGACCGTCAGCATGCTCCACTACCTCTTCCTGGGGCTGTGGGAAGCCGCCTCGCAGCCCGGGACCGACAGCTGGTCGACCGACGACGACCAGGCGCAGGACGTGCTGCGGATGCTGGCCCGGGGGCTCACCGACGAACAGATAGCGCACCGGCTGGACGTCTCCAAGCGCACGGTGAGCCGGACCGTCACCAAGCTGATGCGGGAGCTGAACGCCCGCAGCAGGTTCGAGGCGGGGGTACTGGCGGCCCGGCAGGGCTGGTTCGGCACGGCCGGACGGCAAAGCTGACCGCCGGGCCCGGGACCGCGGCAGCCGCTCCCGGGCGCCGGTTTGGGACAGCCGGCGTCGTCCAGCGGACAGCGCGCTTCAGCCGGCGGCCCGCTCCGGCGATCGTGTTCGGGTGCGCGTGATTTCCAGGCAGGTCCAGGAGGTGGAGGCGTCGATGCGCAACCAGACGGGGGAATGCGGCACCGGCCCGGCGAGGGGGGCGACATGACCGGCCGGCCCGTGGTGCTGCTGGTGGTCGGGAGTCCCGGCCGCGGCTCCCACACCGCGGCGGCGGTCGACGCCGCCGCCGGGCTGCTGGCGCCGATGGGCGCCGAGCCGCTGGTGTGGGACCTGGCCGTGCGGCCGCTGCCCGTCGTGGACCCCTCCTGCCACGGGCGGCCGGAGCTGTACGCCGACCCGCTGGCCCGGGAGTTCGTGCCACTGGTGGCCCGCGCGGACGCCCTGCTGCTGGCGTCGCCGACCTACCACGGCGCCTGTTCCGGAGCGTTGAAGAACGCCCTGGACCACGTGGACACGCCGCGGCTGCGCGGCAAGCCGGTGGCCCTGCTGGCGCACGGCGAGAACCTGACCGCGGTCCAGGTCTGCGACGGGCTGCGGACGGTGGTGCGGGCGATGAAGGGCATCGCCGTCCCCGAGCAACTGGTGACGGTGCCCGGCGACTTCGAGCGGCTGCCCGACGGCCGGCGGCTGCTGAGCGGCGCCGCCGCCCGCGGCCGGCTCGGCGCCGTGTGCCGGTCCCTGCTCACCGCCGCGCGGCGGTGCGCGGCCGAGGACGCGGTCGGCGCCGGGACCGGGCACGGGACGGTCACCTGACCGGTCCGGTGCCCCGCCGGGGCACGCGCCGCCCCGCCGGACGGCCGGGCCCGGACCGGCCCGTTCGGGCGGGACAGCCCGCACCACCGACGACCGTTGGGAGCATCGATGACCGGCAAGACCGTCCAGAAGACCGCGGCCCTCCGGCATGCCGGCCGGGACTGGCGCGTCCCGTACCTGCCGGTGGGCAGTCCCGCCGGTGCCGCCGACATCGAGGCGGTCACCAGCGTGCTCGGCTCCGGGGAGACCCTCTCCGGGGGCGCGTGGCGGCAGCGGTTCGAGGACGACTTCCGCGCCTACGCGGGCACGCCGCACGCCATGAGCGTGACCAGCGGCACGGTGGCGCTGGAGCTCGCCATCCACCTGCTGGGGCTGCGGCCGGGCGACGAGGTCGTCGTCACCCCGCAGACGTACCAGGCCACCATCCAGCCCCTGCTGCGCCATCCGGAGGTGGCGGTCCGGTTCTGCGACGTCCGCCCGGACACCCTCAACATGGACCCCGAGCACCTGCGCACGCTGGTCGGCGACCGCACCCGGGCCGTCATCCTGGTCCACTACGGGGGGCTGCCCGCCGAGATGGACGAGATCACGGCGATCGCCCGGGCCCACGGCGCCCTGGTGGTCGAGGACTCCGCGCACGCGCTGGGCAGCAGCTACCACGGCCGCCGCCCCGGTTCCCTGGCGGATCTCGGCTGCTTCTCCTTCCACTCCAGCAAGAACGTCACGACGCTGGGCGAAGGGGGGATGCTCACCTTCTCCGACGCCGGCTGGGCGGAGCGCGTGGAGCGCCTCCGGGGCAACGAGGCGGACGCCCGGTACAGCCCCCGGGCGCGCCGCTTCGGCACCTCCGCGGAAGCCTTCCCCGGCGCCCTGTACCCGGGGCTGGCCTACACCCACGACTGCCTGGCCGTACTGCGGCCCGGCACCAACGCCACGCTGAGCGAGGCCGCCGCGGCGATGGGCGTGACCCAACTGCGCTCGCTGCCGGAGTTCGTCGCCCGCCGCCGCGCCATCGCGGCCCGGCTGACCGAGGTGCTCGCCGAGTACCCCGGGGTGATCGAGGTGCCGCGCGAACCGGACGGTGTCGTCCAGTCGAACCACCTGTTCACCTTCTTCGTCCGGCAGGGCGGCGGAATCGCCCGCGACCGGCTCCTGCACGAGCTGGCCGAGCGGGGCGTCCAGGTCCCGGTGCGCTACTTCCCGCTCCACCTCACGCCGGAGTGGCGCTCGCGCGGCCACCGCTTCGGCGAGTGCCCGGTGGCCGAACACCTGTGGTTCCATGAGCAGATGAATCTGCCGTGCCACCCGGGACTGAGTGACAAACAGATCGACCTGCTGGGCGAGCTGCTGGCGGACGCGCTGGCCGCCGCTGCGCGGACGCCGGGAGCGGAGGGGTCGCCGTGCTGAGGGTCCTCGACGGCCGGACGATACGGGAACTGCTGCCGGTGACCGAGCTGACCGCCCGGATCGGAGCGGCCTTCACCACCCCGGACGGCGCCCCGGAGTTCGCCCGGACCGCGGTGGACACCGGCGCGGGCGACCTGCTGCTGATGCCCGCGGTGCACGGCGGCACCCTGGCGGTGAAGCTCCTCAGCCTGTTCCCGGACGCCCCGGCGCACGGACTGCCCGGCGTCCAGGGCCTGGTGACGCTCTTCGACGCCCGGACCGGCCGCCCCACCGCACTCATCGACGCCACCGCGGTGACCGAGTTGCGCACCGCCGCGGTGACCGCCCTGGCCACCGACCGGCTGGCCCGCCCGGACGCCCGGGTCCTGGCCGTCCTCGGCACCGGTGTCCAGGGCCGGGGCCATCTGGAGGCGCTGGCCGGCATCCGGCCCTGGGACACCGTGCGGCTGTACGGGCGGGACCCGGACCGGGCGCGGCGGCTCGCCGGGTGGGCCGCCGACCGCGGGTGGGAGGTGGCGGTGAGCGACCGGGCCGGGACGGCCGTGGCGGACGCGGACGTGATCTGCACCGTGACGTCCTCGCCGGTGCCGCTGTTCGAGGCGGCCGCGGTAGCGCGGGAGGGCGTGCACATCAGCGCCGTGGGCGGCTACGGGGCCGACCGCCGGGAGCTGCCGTCGGCACTGGTGGCGCGCGCCCGCGTGTTCGTGGAGTCCGCCGCCGCGGTGCTGCGGGAGGCGGGCGACCTGATCATCCCGATCGCGGAGGGTGCGATGCCCGCGGACACACCACTGGTGGAGCTGCGCGACCTGCTGTCCGGGCGCCACCCGGGCAGGCGCTCCGACGCCGAGGTGACGCTGTTCAAGTCGGTGGGCGTGCCGCTGGAGGACGCCTTCACCTGCGACCTGCTGTACCGGCTCGCCCAGGAGCGGGACGCCGGCACCGCGGTGCCCCTGTAGCGGCCGCCGCCGGGCGCGGCGCAGCGCCGCCCCGCACCTCTCCCGGAGCCGCTACGGCGCCATGACCCGGTGGGCCCGACGGGCCCACCGGGCGCCGAGTGCCGCCCCCGGGGAGCCGTGTACTGCCCATCCGTATGCCGTGTGCTGCCCGCCAGGCGCCGTGCGCTGCCCGCCGGGTGCCGTGTGCTGCCCATTCGCGCGCCGTGTGCTGCCCGCCGCGTGGCCTGTGCTGCCCACCGGACGCCGTGCGCTGCCCGCCGCGTGCCCTGTGCTGCCCACCGGACGCCGTGC
This sequence comes from Streptomyces sp. NPDC018031, assembly GCF_044327625.1. NCBI lineage: Bacteria > Bacillati > Actinomycetota > Actinomycetes > Kitasatosporales > Streptomycetaceae > Streptomyces > Streptomyces sp. NPDC018031. The sequence continues at coordinate 352,618 of NZ_JBIRFT010000005.1, read as the reverse complement.
GCTGCCCGCGAGGCGCCGTGTGGTGCCCGCCGTCGGCCGGGGCGCGGACACCCCCGGCACGCCGTGGTGCGCGGTGCGGCCGCGGCCGGTGGCCGGGGTCGCACCGCCCCTCGCGGATCCGCCGGCCGGCCCGGCGGATCGCCCGGTGACCGCAGCGCGACAGGTGCTGGCGCGCATCGGACAAACGGTTGTTGGCCACTCGCCGGCCCAGGCAGCATCTGCGGGAAAGAAGCTTGATCCGTCAGGGGTGTTGTCATGCAATTCATGATCCTCGCGCAGTATTCGGAGGAAGTGGTCCGCGGTGTTCTGAAGAACCCGCAGGGAATCGTCGCTCGCGACGAACACGCCTTCAAGTTCTACGGTTCCCTCGGCGGCGAAGTGGTGAACTACTGGTTCACCCGCGACGTCGAGTACAACTTCGCCGTCGTGGTGGATTTCCCGGACATCGAGGCCGCCCACGCCGCCGTGCTCACCGGTTACTCCACCGGCGCCTTCAAGAACAGCAAGCTCATCCAGCTGGCGACCACCGAGGACTTCGTGGGCGCCCTGAAGCGCGCCGAGCCGGCCGTCGAGCTGTTCTACCCGCCGCAGTCCCCGCCCGCCCGGGAGGACTCCGCCGAGGCCGGCGCCGACAGCTGACCCGAGCGCCGGGGACCGCCGTGCGGCAGGGCGGCGGTCCCCGGCGCTGTGCCCTCTCCGTGCCGACACCTGTGTGGAGCATTTTCCGAAAGAGGAAGACGTGAGCGGTTATTCCCTCAAGGCACTGCCGGACCCTGCGGTCACGAATCTCGTCCAGCTGCTCCGGCTCCGGGGCACGGAAGACGGACAGCGAACGGCTTTCACGTTCCTGGCCGACGGCGAATCCGTAACGGAACGACTGACCTACGCCGACCTCGATCTGCGGGCCCGGGCCATTGCCGCGCGGCTGCGCACACTGGCCGGTCCCGGCGAGCGGGTGCTGATGCTGTACCCGTCCGGCCCGGAATTCGTGGCGGCGTTCTTCGGCTGCCTCTACGCGGGCCTGGTGGCCGTGCCGGCCTATCCGCCGCGGTCGGACAAGCACGCCGCCCGGCTCGACGCGGTCGTCCGGGACTGCGGGGCGGCGATCGTCGCCGCCCCGGGCGCGCTGTACGACCGGCTCGCCGGGAAGCACTACCCGCAGGCCCGCTGGCTGGCCTCCGACCGGGTGCCGCTGTCCGAGGCGGAGGGCTGGACCGACCCCGGACCCGAGCCGGACACCCTGGCGTTCCTCCAGTACACCTCGGGGTCCACCGGCAACCCCAAGGGCGTCATGCTCAGCCACGCCAACCTGCTGCACAACTGCGGCATGATGGCCCGCGCCATGGGCCACACCGACCGGCCGGTGTTCGTCTCCTGGCTGCCGCTCTTCCACGACATGGGGCTGATCGCCAATCTGCTCCAGGCCCTGTACTGGCACGCCGAACTGGTGTACATGCCGCCGGAGGCGTTCCTGCAGGATCCCGTCCGCTGGCTGCGCGCCCTCAGCGTCCACGGGGGGACGCTGAGCTGCGCGCCCAACTTCGCGTACGAACTGTGCGTACGCCGGGTCCGTCCCGAGGACCGGGAAGGGCTGGACCTCGGCCGGTGGCAGGTGGCGCTCAACGGTGCCGAGCCGATCCGCGCCGACACCCTGCGCCGGTTCGCCGAGACCTACGCCCCGCACGGCTTCCGGGCCGGGGCCATGTACCCGGCGTACGGGCTCGCGGAGAACTCCGTCTTCGTCTCCTCCGGCCGGCCCGGCGACGGCCCGGCCGTCCACCACCTGGACGGCCCGGCCCTGGAGCAGGACCGGATCGTGGCGGTGGCCCCGGGCACACCGGGCTCCCGCGCGGTGGTCGCGGTCGGCACCACCCATCACGACCAGCGGCTGCTGATCGTGGACCCGGAGACCCGCCGGCCGCTGCCGCCCGGCCGGGTCGGCGAGATCTGGCTGAGCGGCCCGAGCGCCGGCCACGGCTACTGGCGCCGTCCGGAGGAGACCGCGGCCACCTTCGGCAACCGGCCGGCCGGCGAGCCGGCCGACGCCGGCACACCGCCCTGGGTGGCCACCGGGGACAAGGGGTTCATCGCCCCGGACGGCCTGCTGTGCATCACCGGCCGCATCAAGGACATGATCATCGTCCGCGGCCGGAACCTGTACCCGCAGGACATCGAGCGCACCGTCGAGGGCGTGGACCCGGTGTTCCGCCCGGGCTGCACCGCGGCCTTCGCGGTCGAGTCCGACGGCGCCGAACGCGTCGTCGTGGTGCAGGAGGTGCGCCAGGACGACGTGGACGCCGAGCGGCTGGGTCCGGCGGTCGCCGCCGCCGTGGCCGCCGAACACGACGTGCCGCTGCACGCGCTGGTGCTGCTGCGCAACCGCGCGGTCCCCAAGACCTCCAGCGGGAAGATCGCCCGGCGGGCCGCCCGGCACGGCTATCTGACGGGCGCCCTGGACACCGTGGCCACCTGGACCGGCAGCCCGGCCCCGGCCGGCCGGGCGGGAGCGGCGGCCGCCGACGGCACCGGCGCGGACCCGGACGCGGTGCTGCGCCAGGTGCTGGAGGCCGTCGCCGAGCAGCTGGACCGCTCCCCCGACCAGCTCGACCCGCGTACCGAGTTCAGCGCCCAGGGGGTGGACTCGGCGGCCGCGGTGGCCGTCTCCGGCACGCTCCAGCGCACCTTCGGCCGCCGGCTGCCCGCCGCCCTGCTCTACCGGCACCCGACCGCCGAGGACCTGGCCCGGTTCCTCACCGGAGCGGCCACCGGGCCCGCGCGTGCGCTGCCGCGCGGCACGGCGGCCGACGAGCCGATCGCGGTCATCGGCATGGCCTGCCGGCTGCCCGGCGCCGCGGACCCGGACGCGTTCTGGCGCCTGCTGGTCGAGGGCCGGGACGCGATCACCGAGGTACCCGCCGACCGCTGGGACGCCGCCGCGCGGTACGACCCGGAGCCGGCGCGGCCGGGCGGCCTGGCGACCCGCTGGGGCGGGTTCCTGGACGACGTCGCCGGGTTCGACCCGGAGTTCTTCGGCATCGCGCCCGCCGAGGCGGTGGCCGTCGACCCGCAGCAGCGGCTGCTGCTGGAGGTGGCGTGGGAGGCGCTGGAGCACGCCGGGATCGCGCCGGACTCCCTCTCCGGCAGCGACACCGGCGTCTTCGTGGGCATCAGCAACAACGACTACACCCGGCTGACCGCGGGGGTGGCGGCCGCGCTGGACGCCCACTACGGGACCGGCAACGCGCTGAGCATCGCCGCCAACCGGCTGTCGTACCTGCTGGACCTGCGCGGCCCCAGCATGGCGCTGGACACCGCGTGCTCCTCCTCCCTGGTCACCGTGCACCAGGCGTGCGAGGCGCTGCGCCGCGGGGAGAGCTCACTGGCGCTGGCGGGCGGGGTGAACCTGATCCTCAGCCCGGACTACACCGCGGTGTTCTCCCGCGCCCGGATGATGGCCGCCGACGGCCGGTGCAAGGCGTTCGACGAACGCGCCGACGGCTATGTCCGCTCCGAGGGCTGCGGAGTGGTGGTCCTCAAGCCGCTCTCGCTGGCCGTGGCGGACGGCGACCGGGTGCTGGCCGTGGTGCGCGGCTCGGCGGTCAACCAGGACGGCCGGTCCAACGGACTCACCGCGCCGCGGGGCCAGGCCCAGCAGGACGTGGTGCGGGCGGCCTGGGACGCGGCGGGGGTGGCCCAGGAGGAGCTCGGATACATCGAGGCGCACGGCACCGGCACCGCGCTCGGCGACCCGATCGAGTACGAGGCGCTGACCACCGTGCTGGCGCAGGACCGGCCGGACACCGCGGGGCCCTGCTACCTCGGTTCGGTCAAGACCAACATCGGGCACCTGGAAGCGGCGGCCGGCATCGCCGGGTTCATCAAGGTGGTGCTCACCCTCGCGCACGGCACCATCCCGCCGCACCTGCACCTGACCCGGCTCAACCCGCACATCGCCGACCTCGACTCACCGCTGGAGATCCCCACCGAACCGCGTCCCTGGCCGCGCGAGCGGCGCGTCGCCGGGGTGAGCGCCTTCGGCTTCGGCGGCACCAACGCCCATGTGGTGCTCGGCGAGGCGCCCGCCTCGACCGCCGCTCCGCGACCGGCGGAGGAACCGGCCGGCGACACGGTACTGGCCCTGTCCGCGCGCGGTCCCAAGGCGCTGCGCGAGCTGGCGGGCCGGTACGCCGACCACCTCTCCCGCTCCGGTGACCCGCTCGGCGACATCGCGCACACCGCCGCCACCGGCCGCGCCGTGTGGCCGCACCGGCTTGCGGTCACCGCCGCCGACCCGGCCGAGGCCCGGGAAGCGCTGGAGCGGTACGCGCGCAGCGGCAGACCGTCGGCGGCGGCCGCCACCGGCCGTGCCCCGCGCCGCGCCCCCGCCGTGGCCTTCCTGTTCACCGGGCAGGGCGCCCACCGGGCCGGCATGGGCACCGAGCTGTACCGCCGGTGGCCGGTCTACCGGGAGGCGTTCGACCGGTGCGCCGGGGTGCTGCGCGACCGGCTCGCCATCGACGCGCACACGGTCGTCGAGGACGCGGACGCACTGGCCCGGACCGAGTTCGCACAGCCGGCGCTGTTCGCCGTCGAGTACGCGCTGGCCGCGCTGTGGCGGTCCCTCGGGGTGGAGCCGGCGTACCTGTTCGGGCACAGCGTCGGCGAGTACGTCGCGGCCTGTCTGGCGGACGTGTTCGACCTCGAGGACGCGCTGACGCTGCTGGGCACCCGCGCCCGGCTGATGCAGAGCCTGCCGCCGGGCGGCGCGATGCGTGCGGTGCGCGCCGGGGAGTCCGAGGTGCTCCGGGCGCTGGAGCCGTTCGCCGACCGGGTGTCGCTCGCCGCGGTCAACGGCCCCGACGAGGTGGTGCTGTCGGGCGAGGCGGAGGCGGTCCGGCGGGTCGCCGAGGCGCTGCGGCGGGACGGCCGGCTGTCCAAGGAGATCCGCACCTCGCACGCCTTCCACTCGCCGCTGGTCGAGCCGGTGCTGGAGGAGTTCCGCGTCGCGGCCGGGAAGCCGGCCATGCGCCCGCCCCGGCTGCCGCTGGTCTCGTCGCTGACCGGCCGTCTGGCCGGGCCGCGGATGGCCACCGCCGACTACTGGGTGGAGCAGCTGCGGCACGCCGTGCGGTACGCCGACGGCATCGACACGCTGACCGGCGAGGGCTGCGCGCTGGGGGTGGAGATCGGCCCGGACGCGGTACTCGCCCCGCTCGCCCAGCGGGCCGCCAAGGCCGCCGGGAAGTCCGGGCAGTGGGTGCCCTCGCTGCGCGGTGGCCGCTCCGAGCAGCGGACACTGGCCCGCGCGCTGGGCGCGGTGTGGGCGGCGGGCGTGCCGGTGGACCTGAAGCGGCTGCGGGCGGGCCGCCCGGGCCGCCGCTGCGCACTGCCGGCCTATCCCTTCCAGCGGCGCCGGTTCTGGCTGCCCGACGAAGTGGGCGGCCCGGCCGCGCCGGGCGCCGCCGCGGAGGCCCCGGCGGGGTCCGGTTCCGGGCATCCGCTGCTCGGCGTGCGGCTGCCGCGGCTCGCCGCGGACCCGGCCCGGCACGTGTGGCAGCGGTCGCTGGCGCAGGACCAGGTCGCCGTGCTGGACGACCACCGGATCCAGGGGCGGGTGGTCGCCCCCGGTACCAGCTACATCGAGATGGCGCTGGCCGCGGCCCGCGAGCTGGACCCGGAGACGCCGTACACGCTGCGGGACGTGCGGTACCACAGCGTGCTGAGCGTGCCGCCGGGCGGCGAGCGGATCGTCCAGGTCGGCCTGCACGGCCGGCCGGGCCGGCAGCTGACGTTCAGTGTGGACAGCCGGGCGGGCGGTGACACCGCCTCGGGCTGGACCCGGCACGCCAGCGCCCGGCTGGCACCCGCCGGCCCGGCGGTGGCGGCGCTCCGGGCCGGTGCCCGTGCGGAGACCGGCGATGGGGAGCGCGCGTCATGAGATTCAGTCTGATGTTCTTCGCCAGTGACGAGAACTCCCTGCGCGGGACGGACCGTTACGACCTGCTGATCCGGAGCGCCCGCTTCGGCGACGAGCACGGTTTCGACAGCGTCTGGGTCCCCGAGCGGCACTTCACCCCGCTCGGCTCGCTCTACCCCAACCCGGCGCTGCTGCACGCGGCGCTGGCCCGGGAGACCAGCCGGATCGGGCTGCGGGCGGGCAGCGTGGTGCTGCCGCTGCACGACCCGCTGCGGGTGGCCGAGGAGTGGGCGGTGGTGGACCACCTGTCGGGCGGCCGGGTGGGGATGTCGGTGGCGTCCGGCTGGAACCCGGACGACTTCGCCTTCTTCCCCGAGCGCTACGCCGACCGCAACGCCTACCTGGAGCAGGCGCTGGAGACGGTGCGCGCGCTGTGGCGCGGCGAGCAGGTGCCGGCCACCAGCGGCACCGGCAAGCCGGTCCGGCTGCGCACCTATCCGCGGCCGGTCCAGCCGGAGCTGCCGCTGTGGCTGACCGCGGCCAGCTCCCCGGCGAGCTTCGCCAAGGCCGGGCGGGTCGGCGCCCATCTGCTGACCCATCTGCTGGACCAGGGCGTCGAGGGACTGGCGGAGAACATCGCCGGGTACCGGGCGGCCCGCGCCGGTGCCGGGCTCGACCCGCACCAGGGCCGGGTCACGGTGATGCTGCACACCTTCGTCGGCGCGGACGCGGCGGCCGCCACCGAAGCGGCGCGCGACCCGTACTGCGCCTATCTGAAGTCCAACCTGGGGCTGCTGAAGGGGCTGGCCAGGTCCCGCGGCCGGGGCGAGACGGATCTGGAATCGCTGCCGGACGAGGAACTGTCGCAGTTCGTGGCGTTCCTGTACGACCGGTTCGCCTCCGCCCGGTCGCTCATCGGCTCCCCGGACTCCTGTCTGCCGCTGGTGCGGCGGCTGGCGGAGATCGGTGTGGACGAGCTGGCCTGCCTGCTGGACTTCGGCCCGCCGGCCGACGCGGTGCTGGCCGGTCTGCCGGACCTGGACCGGCTGCGGTCGCTGGCCGGGGAGGACGCCGCGGTGCGCGCCGCCGAGGCCGAGCGGCGCACCGCCCCGGTGACCGGCGCCGCCGCGGCGGTGACCGCGGTCGCCGGCCCGGCGGCGGAGCCCGCCGGGGCCCCGGCGGACGGTCCGGCGTGGAGTGACGACGCCGCGGAGATCGCCGCCCGGTGCGTCACCGAGGTGGACGCCGGGGAGTTCTTCGACCGGGTGGCGGCGGCCGGCGCCGCGTACGGGCCGCGGATGCGCTGCCTGGACCGGATGTGGGTGGGCGACGGGGAGGTGTTCGGCCGCCTCCAGGTGCCGCGGGGCACCGAGGACGACGCCTACGAGTTCCACCCCGGGCTGCTGGACAACGCTTTCCTGCTGCTCGGGGCGCTGGCCCCGGAGGCGCTGACCGGCCAGGCGGTGCTGGCCCTGCCGGTCGGCGTGGCCGAGCTGGCCATCCGCCGCCGCCCCCGGGGCACCGTGTACTCCCACGTGGTACGCACCCCGGCCGCCGAGGCGGACGGCGAACTCGCCGCCGACGTGCGGCTGTTCGACGCCGAGGGCGAGGTCGCCCGGGCGTGGGGGCTGCGGATGCGCCGGGTGGAGTCCGCCGACCCGGCGGGCGACGCGGGTGCCGGGCTGTGCTACCGCACTCGTTGGACCGAGGTCCCGCCGCCCGCGGACGCGGCGGACTCCGGCGCCGCGGAACCGGCGGCGCCGGGCCGCTGGCTGGTGTACGCCGACGCGGCGGGCGCCGGGGACGCGCTGGCGGCCGGACTGACCGCGCGCGGCCACCGGGTGGAGGTGGTGCGGTCCGAGGGCGACCCGGACCCCGAGCGGGTGCGCCGGGCGCTGTTCCGGGCGCTGGGGGCCGGGCCGCTGAGCGGTGTGGCCATGCTGTGGCCGCTGGACGCCCCGGAGCTGCCGGAGGCCACCACCGAGCAGGTGGCGGCGGCGCAGCGCACCGGCGGCGAGGCCGCGCTGGCACTGGTCCGCGGCTGCCTGGAACTGGACGATCCCACGCGCTGCGGGCGGCTGTGGCTGGTGACCCGGGGCGCCCAGCCCGCCGGGGACACCCCGGTCACCGTCTCCGGCGTCCTCCAGGCCCCGGTGTGGGGGCTGGGCCGGGTCCTGGCGGTGGAGCACCCCGACCTGTGGGGCGGTCTGGTCGACCTCGACCCGGCCGCCGGCCCCGGGACCTCCGGCGCGGCCGGTCCGGCGCAGGCGGCGCGGCTGGCGGCGGTGCTGACCGGCGGGCGCGGCGAACCGGCCGAGGACCAGCTGGCGGTACGCGGCGAGCGGCTGCTGGCCCCGCGGCTGGTGCGCGACGAGGAGCCGGCCCGGCCCGCGGCGGCACCCCCACGGCTGGACCCGGCCGGCACCTATCTGCTCACCGGCGGCCTCGGCGACCTGGGGCTCGCCCTGGCCCGCCGGGTGGTGCGGCACGGTGCCCGTTTCCTGGTGCTCACCTCGCGCGGCGGGGTCCGCACCGCCGCTCAGCGCGCGGCGGTGGCGGAGCTGACCGGGCTGGGCGTCCGGGTGCACACCGCGGCCGCGGACGTGGCGGACCCGGCCCGGGTGGCGCGGCTGCGCGCGGAGCTGGCCGAGGCCGGCCTGCCGCCGGTGGTGGGCGTGCTGCACCTGGCGGGCGTGGTCAGGGGCGCGATGCTCAGCGGACTGGACACCGAGCGGCTGCGCGAGGTCGCGGCGCCCAAGGTGGCCGGCTCGTGGAACCTGCACCGGGTCTTCGGGGACGCGCGGATGTTCCTCATGGTGTCGGCGCTGCCCGCGGTGTTCGGGCCGGTGGGAGTGGGGGCCGCCAACTACGCGGCGGCCAACGCCTTCGTGGACGCGCTCGCCCACCACCGGCGGGCGGCCGGCGGCGCGGGGGTCGCCCTGGGCTACGGCCCGTGGAACGAGGTCGGCCTGGCCGTCCGCGAGGACGGTCTGGACCAGCTGGCGCGGGTGGGGGTGGGCAGCATGTCCCCGGCCGAGGGGCTGGAGGTCTTCGACCGGGTGCTGCACCACGACCCGGCGCAGGTCACGGTGGCCCGGCTGGACTGGGCGGGCGTCTTCGCCGCCTTCCCCACCGCCCGGCTCACCGGCCAGTTCGCGCCCTTCCTGGGCGCGGCCGGGGAGAACGGCTCCGGGGAACTGCTGCAGGCGTGCGCCGCGGCCGGGGCCGAGCAGCGCACCGGGCTGGTCGGCGAGTACCTGGCCGCCCGGCTGGCGGACGTGCTGCGCGCCGACGCGGAGGAGATCGACCCGCAGCAGCCGATCACCGAACTCGGCCTGGACTCGCTGATGTCCCTGGACCTGCGCAACCGGGTCAAGTCCGACCTGGGGGTGGTGGTCCCGGTGGTGCGGTTCCTGGAGGGCGCGAGCGTCGAGGAGCTGACCAAGCACGTGCTCGATCTGCTGGCCGAGGTACTGGACGAGCCTGACGGCGAGGAACGAGAGGAGATCACGCTGTGAACGGGGGACCCGAGACGGCCGCGCGGGCGGGTGACGGGGACGGCGCGGCCGGCCTGGTGGCGCTGCTGGACGAACTGGCCGCGGCCCGGATCCGGGTCACCGCCGACGGCGGTGACCTGAGGGTGTCGGCCGCGAAGGGAGCGCTCACCCCGGACCTCCGGGACCGGCTGCGCGCCCGGAAGCCGGAGCTGATCGCCCATCTCGCGGCGGAGGCCCGGAGCACCGCCGCGATCGCCCCGGTGCCGCGCGACGGGCGCACCTTCCCGCTGTCGGCGGGCCAGGAGGCGCTGTGGCTGCTCGACCAGGTCGAGGGCCACCAACCGACGTACGTCGTCAGCGGCGCGGTCCGGCTGGCCGGACCGCTGGACGCGGACCTGATGGCCGGCTGCCTCTCCGCACTGGCCGACCGGCACGAGGCGCTGCGCACCGCCTACCGGCCCGGCCCCGGCGGGGTGCCGGAGCAGGTGCTGCTGGACCCGGCGCCGCTGCCGGTGCGCCGGGCGGACCTCACCGGGCTGCCGGAGGCGGAGCGGCGCGCCGAACTGGAGCGGCTGGCCCGGGAGTCGGCGGCCGAGCCGTTCGACCTGGCGGCCGGGCGGCTGCTGCGCGCCCTGCTGGTGACCACCGCGCCCGACGAGGCGCACCTGGTGCTGTCGGTGCACCACGTCGCCGCGGACGCCGCCTCGCTGTCGGTGCTCTTCCGGGAGCTGTTCCGGCTGTACCAGGCGGACGGCGACCCGGCGGCCCTGCCACCGCTGTCGGTGCACTACATCGACGCCGCCGAGTGGCAGCGGCAGACGCTGTCCCCGGTCACCGCGCACCGGCAGCTGGCCTACTGGCGGCGGCAGCTGGAGGGCGCGCCGCCGCTGCTGGAACTGCCCACCGACCGTCCCCGGCCGGCCCGCCAGTCCTTCCGCGGCGACCTGCTGGACTTCTCCTTCGGCGCCGAGGACACCGCGCGGATCGGCGAGCTGGCGGCCGGCGCCCGGGTCACCCCGTACGTGGTGCTGCTGGCCTGCTGGGCGGCGGTGCTGGCGCGGCACGCGGGCGCCGAGGAGATCGTCGTCGGCACGCCGGTCAGCAACCGGGAACGCCCGGAGGCCGCCGGCGTGGTGGGTTTCTTCGTCGGCACCCTGCCGCTGCGGGTGGACCTGTCCGGCGGGCCGTCCCTCACCGAGCTGCTGGAGCGCGTCCAGCGCACCTTCCTGGCGGGCTTCGACCACCGCGACGTGCCCTTCCAGCGGATCGTCGCCGAACTCCGGCCGCAGCGGTCGCTCAGCCACTCCCCGCTGTTCCAGACCATGCTCACCTACTTCGAGACGCCCTACCGGGGCGGCCGGGCCGGGGAGCTGGAGGTCTCCCGGGAGGCCGTGCACAACGGCACCGCCAAGTTCGACCTGACGCTCTTCGCCGAGGACCGCGGGGATGGGCTGGACTGCTCCCTGGAGTACGCCACCGACCTGTTCGACCGGGCCACGGTGGAGCGGCTCGCCGCGTCCTTCCAGGAGTTCGTGCGCGCCGCCCCGCGGACCCCCCGGGCCCCGGTCGGCACGCTGCCGCTGCTGACCGCCGGGCAGCGCGAGGAGCTGCTGGCGGCCTCCGGGGGCAGCCCCCTGGACGCCGACCTCGACCGGCCCGTGCACCGCTACCTCACCGAGCAGGCGCGGCGGCGGCCCGACGCGGTGGCGCTGGTCCTCGGGGACACCGCGCTGAGCTACGCCGAGCTGGAGGCCGAGTCCAACCGGCTGGCCCGGCTGCTGGCCGGGCACGGCGCCGGGCGGGGCGCGCTGGTCGGGCTGTACGCCGGGCGCTCGGTGCGGCAGATCGTCGCCATGCTGGCGATCCTCAAGGCCGGTGCGGCGTTCGTGCCCCTGGACCCGGACCACCCGGCCGAGCGCACCGCGGAGCTGCTCGCCGAGACGGGCTGTCCGGTGCTGCTGGCCGACCGCGACCTGCCGGCCCCGGACGGCACCCGGCTGCTGCGCCTGGACACCCTGGACTGGTCCGGCCAGGACGGGTCCGGGATCGATCCGGTCACCGGCCGGGACGACCTGATCTACGTCATCCACACCTCCGGTTCCACCGGCCGCCCCAAGGGCATCGCCATGCGGCACGGGGCACTGGCCAACCTGCTCGCCTGGCAGGTGCGCGCCTTCCCGTTCGCCGAGGACGACCGGGTGCTGCAGTTCAGCCCGCTGCACTTCGACGTCTGCATGATGGAGACGTTCGGCGCCTGGGCGGCCGGCGGCACCGTGGTGCTGGTGGACGCGGTGACCCGCCGGGACGCGCTGCGGCTGCTGCCGTACCTGGCCGAGGAGGGCGTCACCCGGCTGTTCCTGCCGTACGTGGCGCTGCAGCAGCTGACCGAGGTGGCCGCCGCGCGCCGGACCTGGCCGACCGGGCTGCGCGACGTCTTCACCGCGGGCGAGCAGCTGCACGTCACCACCGAACTGCGGGAGTTCTTCACCCGGACCGGGGCGGCGCTGCACAACCAGTACGGCCCCTCCGAGGCCCATGTCGTCACCTCGTACACGCTGTCCGGCCCGCCGGAGGACTGGGCGGAACTGCCGGCGGTGGGCCGCCCGGTGGACAACGTGCGGGTCTACCTGCTGGACCGGCACGGCACCCCGGTGCCCCGGGGGGTGGCGGGCGAGGTGTGCGTGGCCGGCCCCTGCCTGGCGCGCGGCTACCTGCACCGCGAGGACCTCACGGCGGAGCGGTTCACCGGCGACCCGTTCCGGCCCGGCGAGCGCATGTACCGCACCGGCGACCTGGCCCGGCTGCGGGCCGACGGCGAACTGGACTACCTGGGCCGGATCGACCACCAGGTGAAGGTCCGCGGCTTCCGCGTCGAGCCGGGCGAGATCGAGGCGGCGCTGCTGGCCCATCCGGCGGTCCGCTCGGCGGTGGTGGAGCCGCGCGGCACCGGCGCCGCCCAGGCGCTGGTCGCCTGGGTGGTGGCGGACGGCGAACCGACGCCCGCGGAACTGCGCCGGCACTGCGCCGAGCGGCTGCCGGAGTACATGGTGCCGACGGTGTTCGTGCCGCTGCCGGAGCTGCCGCTGACGGTGGCGGGCAAGGTGGAGCGCCGGAGCCTCCCGGTCCCGGAGCCGAGGGCGGCGGTGGTGACCGAGCCGCGCACCCCGCTGGAGAAGTCGGTGGCCGCCGTCTTCGCCGAGGTCCTGGGGGTCGCCCGGGTCGGGGCCGAGGACGACTTCTTCGCGCTGGGCGGCCACTCGCTCGCCGTCACCCGCGCCGCGCTGCGGCTGACCGAGGAGCACGGCGTCGAGGTCACCGCCCAGGTGATCTTCGGGTCGCCCACGGTGTCCGGCGTCGCCGAGAGCGTGGAGACCCTGCGGTGGGCCGCGGAGGGCGCCGGCGAGGGCTCCGGGCGCGCCGGGCGCGCCGGGGAAGCCGGGGACGAACGGGAAGAGGGGGAGCTGTGACATCGCCGGTGGAACTCCTGGCCGAGCTGCGGTCCCGCGACATCCGGCTGTGGGAGGAGGACGGACGGCTGCGCTTCAGCGCCCCGCCCGGAGCCCTCGACGACGGGCTGCGCGCGCGGCTGCGGGCCCGCCGCGACGAGCTGATCGCCCTGCTGAAGGGTGCCCGGGGCGGCCGGGCCGCCGACCGCCCGCCGGTGCGCCCGCTGGACCGGACCGCCGGGCCGCTGCCGCTCTCCTGGGGCCAGCAGCGCATGTGGGTGATGGCCGAGATGCTGCCGGACAGCGGCGCCGCGGCCTACAACCTGTCCGGCCGGGTGACGCTGGAGGGCCGGGTCGACGAGCGGACCGTCGACGCGCTGCGCCGGGCGCTGGACGAACTGGTGCGCCGCCACGAGGCGCTGCGCACCGTGGTGCGCGTCGGCGACGGTCAGCCGGTGGCCGAGGTGGTCCGGGACTGCGCGGTGGAACTGCCCGAGCACCGGCCGGCGGACGGCGAGACGGTGGCGGAGCTGGCGGCGGCCGAGGCGCGGCGCCCCTTCGACCTGGGCACCGCTCCCCTGCTGCGCGCCCGGCTGGTGCACGAGGGCCCGCAACGGGCCCATCTGCTGCTGTCGGTGCACCACATCAGCTCCGACGCCTGGTCGCTGGGGGTGCTCTACCGGGAACTCGCCGCGCTGTACCGGGGCTTCGCCGGCGAGGCGGAGCCGGACCCGGACGGCACGGTGACGGAACTGCCGCGGCTCACAGTGGGCTACCCCGACTACGCCGCCTGGCAGCGCACCCACCTGACCACCGAGGCCCTGGCGGACGAGGTGGACTTCTGGCGGCGCGAGCTGGACGGGCTGCCCGCGCTGCTGGACCTGCCGGCGGACCGGCCGCGGCCGGCCGTGCAGTCCTACCGTGGCGCGGTGGAGCCGTACCATCTGCCCGCCGAACTGCTGGAGCGGGTGCGGGAACTGGGCCGGGCGCACGGCTGCACCCCGTACATGGTGCTGCTGGCGGCCTGGTCGGCGGTGCTGTCGCGGCTGAGCGGCAGCGCGGACCTGGCGGTGGGCACCCCGGTCGCCGGACGGCTGCGCCCGGAGGTCGAGCCGCTGATCGGGTTCTTCGTCAACACCCTGGTGCTGCGGGTCCGTACCGGTGGCGACCCCACGTTCGGCGAGCTGCTGGAGCGGGTGCGCGGCACCTCACTGGCCGCCTTCGACCACCAGGACCTGCCCTTCGAGCAACTGGTGGAGGTCCTCCAGCCGGAGCGGACGCTCAGCCACAGCCCGCTGTTCCAGCACATGTTCATCCTGCAGAACGCGAACACCGACACCTTCCGGCTGCCCGGGCTCTCCTGCCGGCTGGAGGAGGTGCACACCGGCACCGCCAAGTTCGACACCACCCTGATCGCCGAGGAGGGGCCGGACGGGCTGCGCGGCACCCTGGAGTACGCCACCGACCTGTACGACGCGCGGACCGTCCGCCGCCACCTGGGCCACTGGCGCACGCTGCTGGAGGCGGCGGTGGCCGATCCGGCGACCCCGCTGTCCCGGCTGCCGCTGCTCACCCCCGCCGAGCGGCGGCACCTGCTGACCGCCTGGCACGGCACCGCGCTCCGGGTTCCGGAGGACACCGTGCACGGGCTGGTGGAGCGGCAGGCCGCGGCCACCCCGGACCGGCCCGCGGTGGTGCAGGGCGACACGGTGCGCGGCTACGCGGAGCTCGACGCCGCGGCCGGCCGGCTGGCGCGCCTGCTGCGCGAGCGCGGGGCCGGCCCGGGCACCCTGGTCGGCCTGTGCCTGCCCCGGACCCCCGACCTGGTCACGGCGGTGCTGGCGGTGCTGAAGTCGGGCGCGGCGTACCTGCCGCTGGACCCGGCGGCGCCGGCGGCGCGCAACGACCACATCCTGCGGGACGCCGGGGCGCCGCTGCTGCTGACCGTCTCCGCGCTGCGGAACCGTCTGGTGTGCCCGGCGGGCACCGAGGTGCTGTGCCTGGACGAGCCGGCGGCCGCCGGGCGGCCGGACACCGCGGCCCCGGTCGAGGTGGCGCCCACGGACCTGGCGTACGTCATCTACACCTCCGGCTCCACCGGGCGGCCCAAGGGCGTCATGGTCGAGCACCGGAACGTGGTGAACTTCTGCGCCGCGATGACCGAGGAGTTCGGCGCGGCGGCGGCCGGCACCTGGCTGGGGGTCACCACCGTCTCGTTCGACATCTCGGTACTGGAGCTGGTGTGGACCCTCACCCACGGCTCCACCGTGGTGCTCCAGCCCGATCCGCCGCGCTCGGCGGGCCGCCGGCCCGGCCGGGTCGCCGATCTGAGCCTGTTCTACTTCGCCAGCGCCTCCGGGACCGAGGGCCAGGCGTCGCCGGGCTGCACCTACCGGCTGCTGCTGGAGGGTGCCAGGTTCGCCGACGCGCACGGCTTCGAGGCGGTGTGGACCCCCGAACGGCACTTCCACGCCTTCGGGGGCGTCTTCCCCAACCCGTCGGTGGTCGGCGCCGCGCTGGCCGCGGTCACCGAGCGGGTCGCCATCCGGGCCGGCAGCGTGGTGTTGCCGCTGCACAGCCCGCTGCGGGTGGTCGAGGAGTGGGCGGTCGTGGACAACCTTTCCGGCGGCCGGGCCGGCATCTCGGTGGCCTCCGGCTGGCAGGCGGACGACTTCGTGCTGGCGCCGGAGAACTACGCCGACCGCAAGCAGGTCATGCTCGACGGCGTCGACACGCTGCGCACCCTGTGGTCGGGCGGCACGGTGGAACTGCCCAACGGGTACGGCAGACCGGCCCGGGTGCGGGCGCTGCCCCGGCCGGTGCAGGCGGAGCTGCCGCTGTGGGTGACCGCCGCCGGCAGCCCCGACACCTTCCGCGCGGCCGGGGCCTCGGGCACCAACGTCCTGACCCATCTGCTCGGGCAGGACCTGCCCGACCTGGCCCGGAAGATCGAGGTCTACCGCGCGGCCAGGGCCGAGGCCGGGCACGCCGGGCCGGGCCGGGTGACCCTGATGGTGCACACCTTCGTCGGCCCGGACCCGGAGGTGGTCCGCGAGCGGGTGCGCGAGCCGTTCCGCGACTACCTGGCCTCCTCGCTCGGGCTGATCGCCGGCCTGGCCCGGACCATGGGCCTGGGCGACGACCTCGGCGCGCTGCCGGAGGAGGACCTCCGGACGCTGCTGGACCACGCCTTCGAGCGGTTCTACGGCTCGGCGGCGCTGTTCGGCACCGCCGAGGAGGTCGCCGAGCGGCTGGACGCCATCGCCGACACCGGGGTGGACGAGGTCGCGTGCCTGATCGACTTCGGCGTCGCCGACGACACGGTGCTGGAGTCGCTGCCGCTGCTGGGCGAGGCCCGCGAACGGCACGCGGACCGCAACGCCGAGCCCGGCCCGACGGTGCCCGAGCTGATCGAGCGGCACCAGGTCACCCGGCTGCAGTGCACCCCCTCCCAGGCGGCGATGATCCTCGCCGAGCCGGGCGGACCGGAGGCCCTGGCCCGGCTGGAACTGCTGCTGCTGGGCGGGGAGGTGCTGCCGGCCCCGCTGGCCGAGCGGCTGTCCCGGCTGACCGGGGCCCGGGTGCACAACATGTACGGGCCGACCGAGACGACCATCTGGTCCGCCACCCACCGGGTGGACCCGGACGGTTCGGCGCTGCTCGGCCGCCCGGTCGCCAACACCACCCTGTACGTGCTGGACCCGGCCGGTGAGCCGGTGCCGGCCGGGGTGCCCGGCGAGCTGTACATCGGCGGCGCCGGGGTGGCCCGCGGCTACCGGGGCCTGCCCGGGCTCACCGCGGAGCGGTTCGCCGAGGACCCGTTCGCGCCCGGCGGCGGGACGCGGATGTACCGCACCGGCGACCTGGTGCGCCACCGGCCGGACGGGGCACTGGAGTTCATCGGCCGCACCGACCACCAGGTCAAGGTGCGCGGCCACCGCATCGAGCTGGGCGAGATCGAGGCGGCGCTGCGGGACCACCCGGACGTCGCCCAGGCGGCGGCGACCGTACACGGCACCGGCGTGGACGCCCGGCTCACCGGCTACCTGGTGGCCGGTCCGGGCGCCGCCGTGTCGCTGCCGGCGCTGCGCGCGCACCTGGCCCGCCGGCTGCCGGGGTACATGGTCCCGGCGGCCCTGCTGGAGCTGCCCGCGCTGCCGTACACCCCCAACGGCAAGGTGGACCGCCGGGCGCTGCCGGAGCCGTCGGGTGCCGCCCGCGAGGAGGGCGAACGGATCGCCCCGCGCGGGGTGACCGAGATGCGGCTGGCGGTGCTCTGGGAGGAGGTGCTGGGACAGCGCTCCCTGGGGGTGCGGGACGACTTCTTCCGGCTGGGCGGCAATTCGGTGCTCGCGGTGGTGCTGCTGGCCGAGGTGGAGCGCCAGTTCGGGCGCCGGCTGCCGCTGGCGACCCTGATCCAGGGGCCGACGGTCGCCGACATGGCCCGGGTGCTGGAGCGGGCGGACGGCGACACCGGCCGCCGGTCGCTGATCCGGCTGCGGCCCGGCGGGGAGGTGCCGCTGTACCTGCTGCCCGGCGCGGGCGGCAACCTGGTCTACTTCCACGAGCTGGTGGGCGCCCTGCCGGAACGGCTCGCGGTGCACGGTCTGCAGCCGCTGTTCACCGACGACATCGCCCCGGCCACCCTGGTCGCGGAGCTCGCCCGGCAGTACCTGCCGCTGGTGCTCGAGGCACAGCCGGAGGGCCCGTACCACTTCGTGGGGCACTCCTTCGGCGGGCACATCGGGATGGAGCTGGCGGCCCGGCTGCGCCGGATGGGCAAGGAGGTGGGGCTGGTCGGCCTGCTGGACACCGCGGCCCCGCTGCCCGAACGGCAGCGGCACACCGAGAGCTGGGACCAGGCCACCTGGCTGGCGTCGCTGGCCGGTGTGTTCGGCCGCGTGTTCCGCAAGGACGTGGCGCTGGACGTGGCGGAGCTGCGGCGGCTGGGCGAGGCCGAGCAGTTGGCGGCGCTGCGGCAGGTGCTGGCCGACCACCGGGTGCTGCCCCCGGAGTTCGACGACGACACCCGGCTGCGCGGCTTCGTCCGCGCCTACGTCGCCGACCAGCGCAGCCTGTACCAGCCCGCCGAGCCCTACCCGGGCACCCTCACCTTCTTCCGCGCCGCCGACCTGCACCCGGACAACGTGCCGCCCGAGTCGCTGTCCTGGACGCTCGGGGACCCGGCGCGCGGCTGGGGGCGGTACGCGGCCCGCCCGGTGGAGGTGCACGAGACGCCCGGCGACCACCTGTCCATGCTCGCCGCCCCCCACGTCGACCAGTTGGCGAAGCTGATCGACACGCTGATCGCGCGGTGAGCGCCCCGGCCCGGCCCGGGGCGCCCGCCCCGGGCCGGGCCGGTGCCGACCCGCCCACCGAACCGCTCCGGCCGGACCCCCGCGACGGCCGGCGCCGCCCCCGTGACGATGAAGGGAACCACCCGACCATGACGTTCCAGTTGCTGGACATCCTCGCCTGCCCGGTGTGCAGGGGGGCCGTCGAAAGCTCTTCCGGGCACGAGCTGACCTGCGTCTCCTGCGGGCGTGTCTCCCCGGTGACCGCCGAGTTCACGGACATGGTCCGGGAGGCCGGGAAGCCCGACCCGGCGGCTCCGACGACCGCGCAGAAGCTGATGGAGTCCGCGGCGTTCGTCCGGCTCTACGAGACGGTCATGCGGCCGTTCTTCGCCCGGCTGTTCGCCGGGTTCGGCAGTGGCGTGCCCTCCTACCAGCAGGAGTTCGCGGTCTACCACCAGTGGCTGAAGCTGGACGAGTCGCGCACCGGGACCTGGCTCGACCTCTCCTGCGGCGCCGGGTACTTCACCGACGAGCTGGCGGGCGCGGTGCCCGACGCGACGGTCGTCGGACTGGACATCTCCGTGGCGATGCTGAAGAAGGCGGTCCAGGAGACCGCGGGCCGGACCAACGTCGAACTGGTCCGGGGCGACGTGCGGGGGCTGCCGTTCCGGGACGGGGTCTTCGACGGGGTCAGCAACCCCGGCTCACTGCACCTGTACGCCGACCCGGAGGCCGCCTACCGCGAGGTGTTCCGGCTGCTGAAGCCGGGCGGCGTCTACACCGCCAGCACCTTCGCGATCAACGACTACCCCAGTTCCCGGCTGGGGGTGAAGCTCACCGGCATCCGCCGCACCGATCTGCGGACCCTGCCGGAGCACCTGGCGAAGGCGGGCTTCACCCAGTACCGGCTGCGCAAGTTCGGCTCGGCCTTCATCTTCGCGGTCACCAAGCCGTAGGACCGCACCGGTCTCCGTCCCCGGGCCGGCGGGCCCGGGGACGGAGCTCCCGGCCGCGCGCCGCCCGGCACTCTCCGGGACCCCGCCGGTACGGTCCGTACCGATCGCCGAAACCGAGGACTGCATGTCACTGCTCCTGCGCGTCTCCTCCCGCCCCCGGCTGCTGCTGTCGCTGACCGTGCTGCTGCTGATCGGATCGGTGCTGCTCGGCGGCGGGCTCACCGACCGGCTGAAGCTGGGCGGCACGGAGGATCCGTCGGCCGAGTCCAGCCGGGCCGCATCGGTGATGGACGCCACGTTCCCCGCCGCCCGCCCGAACCTGGTGCTGCTGGTGCGGACCCCGGGGTCCGCCGACGCCCCGGAGACGGCGCGGTCCGCCACCCGGCTGGCGGACCGGCTGGCGGACGAGGAGGGCGTCACCGGCGTCGTCCACTACTGGCAGCGCAAGGACCCGGCGCTGCGCGCCGGGGACGGCGGCCACGCGCTGATCGTCGCCCGCATCACCGGCGACGAGACCCGGTCCGGCAGGACGCTCGACCGGCTCGACGACCGCTACCAGGGCCGGATCGGCGACCTCGACATCCGCATCGGCGGCACCGTCGCGGTGCGTGACGAAGCCCAGCGGCAGACCGCCGACGACCTGGTCAAGGCGGAACTCATCGCGCTGCCGCTGGTGCTGGTCATCCTGCTGCTGGCGTTCGGCAGCGTGGTGGCCGCCCTGCTGCCGCTGGCGGTCGGCGCGGTCGCCATCACCGGCACCGGCGCGGTGCTGCGGATCATCACCGGGTTCACCGATGTGTCGATCTTCGCGCAGAACCTCACCACGGCACTCGGCTTCGGTCTGGCGATCGACTACGCGCTGCTGCTGATCCGCAGGTTCCGGGAGGAGCTCGGACACGGCGCCGGCCCGCCCCGGGCGCTGGAGCGGACCCTGCGCACGGCCGGTCGCACCGTGCTGTTCTCGGCGTTCGTGGTGGCCGTCTCGCTGGCCGCGATGCTCATCTTCCCGATGTACTTCCTGCGCTCCTTCGCCTACGCGGGGATCTCCGTGGTGGCGCTCGCCGCGCTGGCCGCGCTCACCGTGCTGCCCGCGCTGCTGCGGATCCTGGGCCACCGGGTGGACGCGCTGCGGCTGTTCCGCGGCCGCTCGGCGGAGCGGGAGGCCGCCGCCGACCGGCGCTGGCGGAGGCTGACCGGTGCGGTGATGCGCCGGGGCGCCGTGGTCGCGGGGGCCGTCACCGCGCTGCTGGTCCTGCTGGGACTGCCGTTCCTGCGGGCCGAGTTCGGTACCGTCGACGACCGCCAGCTGGGGAAGTCGGCGGCGGCCCGGCACGTCCACGACACCATCCGGGAGTCCTTCCCGGTGAGCCCGACCGGCGGTATCGACGTCCTGGCGCCCGGCGCGCCCGCCGATGACGTCGACGCCTACGCCGGCCGGCTCTCCGCCCTGGACCGGGTGTCCCGGGTGGACAGCCCGACGGGCGTCTACCGGGACGGCCGGCGGGTCGCGGCGCCCTCCCCGGCCACCGCCTACCGGGCGGCGTCGGGCACCAGCCATCTCACGGTGTGGCCGGCCCGCGGTGTGGAGGACATCTCGCCGGAGAGCCAGCGGTTGGTGAGGTCGGTGCGGGAGGTTCCGGCGCCGTTCTCCACGGAGGTCGGCGGGCAGGCGGCCATGCTGGTGGACAGCCGCGCGGTCATCGGCGATCTGCTGCCGTACGCCCTGCTGTTCATCGTGGTGGTCACCATGGTCATGGTCTTCCTGATGACCGGCTCGGTGGTGCTGCCGCTGCAGGCGGTGGTGCTGAACGCGCTGAGTCTGACCGCGATGTTCGGTGCCGCGGTGTGGGTCTTCCAGGACGGGCACCTCAGCGGGCTGCTCGGTTTCACCCCCACCGGCTTCATCGAGACCTCGCTGCCGGTGCTGATGTTCTGCCTGACCTTCGGCCTGTCCATGGACTACTCGCTGTTCCTGCTGTCGCGGATCAAGGAGAACCACAGGCGCGGCGGGGACCACCGGGAGGCGGTGCTGGCCGGGGTGTCCCAGACCGGCGGGGTGATCACCGCGGCGGCGGCCCTGCTCGCCGTCGTGATGATCGGGATCGGCACCTCGCAGATCACGCTCACCAAGATGCTGGGCCTGGGCGTGGCGCTGGCGGTCCTGGTGGACGCGACGCTGGTCCGCTGCCTGCTGGTGCCGGCCCTGATGGGCTTGTTCGGCCGCGCCACCTGGTGGGCACCGCCGTTCCTGCGGGAGATGCGGCTGATCTCCGAGGAGGAACCGGCCCCGCGGCCGCTGGAGCCGTCCGGGCGCTCCGGGGGTGGGTGATCCCCGCCCGGGAGTCGATCGTGATCAGCCGAACAGCGCGGAACCGAGCGGGCGTTGCCGGTCGAAGCCGGGGAGGATCAGGAACGTCGCACTGGCGGTCGTGGTGGTGAAGGGCAGCAGTGCGTCGGAGGTGTCCATGTGGGCGAGGGTGGCGGTGAAGGTCCGCAGGTCGTTCTGGAAGCTGATGAAGAGCAGGCCGGGCGCGGGCTCGTCGGTGCTGTAGGAGCGGCGGAGCATGAGTCCTACCCCGACCGCGGTGGCGTGCGCTCTGCGCGCGTGGGCGTCCGCGGGGACGAGATAGCGCCCGTCCGGTGTCTTGGCCCCGAGTTCCGGGCCCGAGGCGGCGGTGCCGCCGGAGAGCGGGACGCCGCTGGCCCGGCGCCGCCCGAAGACCGCTTCCTGTTCGGCCACGGACAGGGCGGCGAACCGCGGCAGGTCCAGTTCCATGCGCCGCAGTACGGCGAGGGTGCCACCGGCGACCGCGGCGGGCCCCGCCAGCCACAGGTCGCGCTGTTGTTCGGCGGTCGTGTGCGGGCCCACGATGCCGTCGATGAAACCGAGCGGGTTGCGTGGCGCGGTGATCCCGTTGCCGACGGACACGTTCGCGCCGCGGGCCGCGGACTGGCGCCAGCGTTCGCGGACGCGGTCACCGGCCTGGTCCAGCAGCGCGGCGGCGACGACCGGCGGGAGCAGCGCGTCGCCGGCGCAGATCTGCAACAGCAGGTCTCCGCCCCGGGCCGGCGGGGCGATCCGCTCGCGGGAGAATCGCGGGAGGTCCGCCGCGCCGGGCAGCGAGGCACCGGCCGTGCGCACCAGCCGGGGGCCCACGCCGACGGTCACGGTGAGGTCGCCCGGCGGCAGGCCCAGCAGCCGCGTGTCGGTCCCCGCGGTGAGGGTGCGGACGGCCTGGCCGAGTTCGGCCAGCAACGGGCCGGGGGCCACGGAGGCACCCAGGTCGGCCACCACCGCGAGCAGATGGGGCTGGGCCGGCTGGGGAAGCGTGATGCCCGCCTGATGGCGGCCCGTCGCCGGGACCGGCGCGGGCGGGGCCGCCGGGGCCGGGGCGCGCCGGCCGGGCCGGGCGGAGTCCGATGTGCACCCGGCGGCCAGACCGGCGGCCATCATGGCGCCGGTGGCATCGAGGAACCTGCGGCGTGACGGGCGGTGATCGGCTCGGCGCATGGGGTGCAGGGTGCCACACCCGAATGGCGCGCGCCGGTCAACCTCGCGATTCTGGCGTGGATTTGGGCGTCATGCCAGACTGAGATCATGCCTCGATTAGCTCTTCGCGTGTTGGCGGCGGTAGTGGGCACGCTGACTCTGGTGGCAGGCTGTGGCGGCGATGGCGGATCGGGCGAGGGCCGGCGTCCGGCCGGTGCGCAGGTGACGATCCGCGTACCCGCCGATGCCCCCACGATCTCTGCTGCGGTGTCCTTGGCCCGCCCCGGTGACCTGGTGCTGGTCTCGCCGGGCGTGTACCACGAATCGGTGAGGATCGACACGGCGCGCGTCACCCTGCGCGGTTCGTCCCGGGACAAGGTCGTCATCGACGGGCGGTTGCGGCAGCCGAGCGGCGTCGTCGTCTCGGCGCCCGGCGTGGCCGTGGAGAACCTGACCGTGCGGAACAACACGCAGAACGGGGTCCTGGTCACCGGTTCGGCGAAGGCGGCCGCCGGCCTGCCGGGGGAGAGCGGCGGCTACGACACCGGCGACGAGCCCGTCACCTTCCTGAAGTCGTTCCTGGTCTCCCACGTGACCGCGACCCGCAACGGTCTGTACGGCATCTACGCGTTCTCCGCCCAGAACGGTGTCATCGAGCACAGTTACGCCTCGGGCGGCGCCGACTCGGGGATCTATGTCGGCCAGTGCAAGCCCTGCAACATCGTGGTGCGGGACAACGTCGCCGAACTCAACGCGGTCGGTTACGAAGGCACCAACGCCAGCGAGGACATGTACGTGGTCGGCAACCGCCTGGTCGGCAACCGGGTCGGGCTCACCACCAACTCCAACCACCAGGAGAAGCTGCTCCCGCAGAAGGGCTCCGTCATCGCGGGCAACCTGATCGCCGCCAACCAGCAGACGGCCACCCCGGAGCAGGCCGACGGCGGCTGGGGCATCGGCGCCGGCATCGACGGCGGCAGCGACAACCGGTTCGTCCGCAACCGCGTCGCCGGCAACCGCAACGCCGGACTGGTGATCACCGCGACCGCCGACATACCCCCGGTCGGCAACCAGCTCGTGGACAACACGTTCACCGGCAACGGCGTCGACGTCGGCTGGACGTTCCCCACCGCCACCCGGGGACGGGGCAACTGCCTGCGGGGCAACGATCTGCGCAGCACCGTGCCCGCCCGGCTCGCGACGACCGCGGCCTGCCCGCTTCCGGCCGGGTCGTCCTCGCCGTCCGGCACCTGGGCGGCGCCGACGGCGCCCGGGGGCATCCCGTTCACCGAGGTCGCGGCGCCTGCTCCGCAGCCGCAGCTGCCGGGCGCCGCCACCGCGGGCGCCACCACCGTCCCGCCCGCCCCGGCCCTGCCGAAGACGGGGGACATCCGGCTGCCGCCGACGTCGCTGCTCGCCGCGCACGCGCGGGTGCGGACGTCCTGAGCAGCGGCTACCGGGCCGGGGTGGTCCCGGGTACCGGCCGGACCGGTACGTAGCGGTGGGTGTCGAAGTCGATGACCACCGGCTCCGGCTGCGAACCCACGCTGACCCGGACCCGGTACATGGTGCCGTCGGAGCCGATCCAGTAGCGCACGTTGCCCGCCGTACCGGAGCGGTCAGGGGAGGACGGCCCGGTCATGACGTCCACCGAGCGCCCGTCCACCCGCTCCCTCCCCCACCAGGCGGCGCCGTTCTGCGGCAGCAGTTCGGCGTTGTCCGGCCGGTCGCCGCCGAGGCCGAGCGCGATGAACAGGGAGGTGTCCAGCGCGCTGCCGGACGACAGCAGCGGACGGTCGTGCCAGCCCGAACGGGGCGGCGACGCGGGCGCGTGCGCCGGGGCGTCCGTCATCGGGAGGACGTGCACCGAGGTGGGCGTCCACCGGATCAGCCCGTCGCTGGACTCGCCGCGCCCGGTGCCGTGCACCACGCCGTAGCCGACCATGCGCCGGTAGTCGACCGACCCGGTGACGGTCAGCCCGCCGGCGGTGCCCGGCACGGTGATCGTCACCGCGCGGCCCTGCGCCTGGTAGTTGCGGTAGCGCGTGATCGCCAGCCGGCTCGCCTCGTCCGGCGTCAGCGGGCGCGGGTCGCCGGAGCCGGAGCCGCCGTCGGCGACCAGGAACGCGGCCACCGCGACGGCGGCGATGCCGATGACCGCCGCGATGCCGATGACGGCGGCGGACCGGCGCGTCCGCGGCCATCGGCGCCGGCCGGACGGACGACCCGGTGGGGCTTGCCGCCTTCTCACGCTCCGCACGCGGTTCGACGCTGACACTCTGCGATGCATCCTTTCGATCACCACACCGTCCGGCCGCCGCGGGCTCGCGGCGGCACTCGGCAGTCCGGTGGCGGACCATGCCGCGGCCGGCCCTCGTGGACCGGCCGGGATGTGATCTGCCCGTCCGCGCCGTTCGGATCACGGACGGGCAGATCACCGTTGTGCGGTTGTTCAGTGGTGCCGGGCGCGCCGGTTCCGGGTCACGAACACGATGACCAGGCCCGCGCCCACCAGCAGACCGACGCCGCCGATGATCTCCGCGAGCCAGGGCGTACCGGTGTTCGCCAGCGAGCCCCCGTCTCCACCGGCCGGGGCCGGGCGGTTGGCGGGCGGCGCGGGCGACGGCGGCGTGGAGGCCGCGGGCGGTGTCGGATCCGGTGTCGGCGTCGGTGTCGGTGTCGGGGTGGGAGTCGGCGTCGGGGTGGGGGTCGGTGTCTCCTTCGGGATGTACACCCCGGCGTCGATGGTGTGATCGACCCCGCCCGCCTTGGCCGGCGCCGTGACCGGCGCCTTGCCGTTGCACAGCGATCCGGTGGTCGGCGGGGTCACGTTGGAGTCGTGCGCACGGTCGGCACCGGCCCGCGGGAGCGTGAACCTCAGCTCGTCCGCCGAGGGTTGTTCGGGCACCTGGCCGGTGTCCGCGGTGCACACGTCGAACTGCACCGTGTACTTCGCGCCGGGCGTCAGTTCGTACTCGGCGCCGACACCACCGAAGTAGTACTCGCCGGCGGCGTTGGTCCTGGTGGTGGCGACCTGTTTGCCGTCGGCGTCCAGCAGGTTGATCGTCGCCCCCGGCAGCAGCACGTGCCCCGGGTCCTGGATCCCGTTGTGGTCGCCGTCGAACCACACGACGTTGCCGATCTGGATCGGCGCGTTCGCCGCCGCGAACGCGATGTCACCGAGCCCGCCGGCCTTGCCGAACCCGCCTTGTTCCCGGCTGACGAACTGGAACCCGTTGGCGTTCGGGTTGTTGCCCGGGCCCTGACCGGTCGTGATGTCGTGGTACCCGGTCCCCGAGGTGGCGACGTTGACGACCGGGTCGAACTCGGTGCTGACGACCCACTGCTGCTGCGGGATGAACGCCACCGACCCCAGCGCGGTCTCCTGGTGCGCGTTGGCGTAGAAGTCGCCCGGGAAGTACTCGACGACATCGCCGGCCTGGCCGCCGTTGTTGGCGGGGGTGGCGTGGTTGGGGCAGCTTCCGGTGCCTTCCCACTGGTACTCACCGGTGGGGGTGGCGCAGACCATGGTGATGTCACCACCGGCCATGCCGCTCTCCGGCGTGTCGTTCCCCGGGCGGGGATCCAGCCCTCCCCAACCGAGCACGTCCATGAACCGGTCGCGGAATCCCAGGATCATCGAGCCGTCCCGGGCGAAGGCGAGGGAGGCCAGCTCCGGCTGCGGATCGATGAAGACGCCGCCCGACTTCCGGTCGTCCCAGGTGTCCAGGCTGGTGTTCCAGGGGTTCCAGTGGGTGGCCTTGTCACCGGACCCGAAGACGCTGCCGCGTGCGTGGTCGAGCGGGTGGCTCAGCACCGTGGTGAACCGCTTGCCGTCGAAGGTGGAGACGAAGGCTTTCAGGTCCGCGCGCTGCTGCGTGCTCTCCGCGCTGCACACACCGCCGACGTACAGCGTGTTGTTGTGGACCTGGAGACCGAACGGCCGCCAGTCGTCGGCACTGGCACACCCCGGGTCCGGGATCGGGACCGTCGACTTGGGCGCCGCGGCGGTGGCCCCCGACGCGTCGAAGCTCACCAGGCTGCGGGTCCGCAGGTTCACCGCGTACAGCGTGGAGCCGTCCTCCGACAGGGCCAGGCCACCGATGCTCTCCTTGCCCGGCGCGTCGGTGAACCCACCGTCCTTGATCATGTTGGCGGTGTCGTGCCGCGTCACCGCGGCGTCCGGCACCCGCGCGAACAGCCGCGGCGCACCGGATCCGTTGACCGGCACGGTGTAGATCGCGCCCCCGCCCTCCGGCCCGTACGCGGCGTACCGGCGGGCGAACGCGCTCTGGAACAGCCGGGTCCGGTACTTGTCGTACGCCAGCCCGAACGTCGTGCCCACCTGGTCCTGCGTGGCCAGCGTGGTCGGGCAGGCCACATCGGTGGGGCAGGTCCCCCGGGTCTTCGTCCCGAACGCCACCAACGCCCGGTTGTCGTTCCCGTTGGCGCCGTTGTGGATCGGTACGAAGTAGCGCGAGTCCGGCAGCGCGTAGTCGGCCGGATCCCACACCCCCGTGACCACCGAGGCGTTCTTTCCGTCCGACACGTCCACGAACGACGTGAAGCTGTCGAAGTGGTTCTCCGCCGTCGACGCGGGCGCCGCCTGCAGATAGCCGCTGTACGGCGCCGGGATGCTGACGTCGACGCGGTACCGGCCGCCGGTCAGCTCGGTCGACTGCGACACCACGACCTTTCCGGTGGCATCCGTGACGCCGGTGACGAGGTGCCCGGCGGGGTCGGAGACCTTCACCCGCATGCCCCGCTGCGGCACGTCCATCGTCGCGTTGATCACGCCGGTGCCGAAGAAGTCGCGCAGCACCTCGACCGTCAGCGTGCCGTCGGCGGTCGAGGCGGCGGCCGGTCCGGCCGTCGCCCCCATGGCGCCGCCCGCCAGCAACAGAACGGATAACCCGATGCGCGCCGGCGGCTCCGCGAGCCTCCGGGCTAACCGGCGCGATCCTCTGCCGAGTCGGTTCATGGCATCACACTCCACACTTCTCTTGTCGTGAAAACGAAGCACCCGTTTCTCGCCACACGTCCACTTCGTGACCCCAGGCGCGGACGCCGGTCGCGAACGTCACGGAAGAGAAAAGGGCCCACTGCTGTTGCGTGGACCGCTTTGCGGTGATCACATGAGGATTTGCGGGTGAGTTGTAAGACCCGCGGGCCGGGAAAAGCAAACGCGCCCTCACGATCTCCAGCAGGACCGCTCCGGGTTGCGCGCTTTCGCAGCTCGATCACGGTGCCTTCGCCCCCACCCCTGAACTCACCGACCGCCATCGCGAGCAGCGCGCGATATCTTATCCCCGGAGTCTTGCCGCCACCAGCAGAACCCTCGCATCCACCGGGATCCGCGACGGTCTCCGGGCGCTCAAAGAATGGCGACCCGGAAGAATGTGCGACCGCGAAGTGGTGACGGAATCCGGTCCCGCCGGTTCCGTGCCGAAATGTACCGGCGCAGGTGCGACACGGAATGCGGGATCGGCCTGCCGGAGCAGTCCGGAAGCGTCACCACGACGACCTCTCGGGGCCATCCCGTAAACGATCTCCAACGTGGCGTGCGCACACTGGTAGTACGCGAGATTGTTCGATTATCCGGTGAGCGTCCGTCGATACCGGAACCTTCCGCTGCTCGCCGACGACTCCGCCGATCACGGCACTCCCCCGGGCCACCGCGTCGGTGACCGACCGCCACCGGGCCACCTCCGGCGCGCGGACCGGCGTGTTAGGGTGCCGACTGACTTCTCACCGTCGGGCCTCGCGCCTCGCCAACCAGCTTCACCCGGGTCCGGATGACCCGGGGAAGGTGGAAGTCGCTCACCACATCCTGGAAAAGGGTGCTCTGTGGTGGTGGCGATGCGCGTCGACCCTTGCGGCTCCTGCCGAGCCCCGGGGACCGCCGGGGACCGTTCCGGCCCCAGCGGACCGGTCCGCTTCACCACCCCGCGGACGGTCCCCTCAGGGAGGTCTCCGGAGTGCCGGAAATCAAATCCACCGAACACCCGGCCACACAGCGCCCGTGGCGGGTACTCGCGATCATGTGCATCGGCTTCTTCATGGCGTTGCTCGACGGATCCATCGTCAACGTGGCCGTCCCCACCCTGATCCACGGCATGGACGCCTCGTACGACGAGGTGCTGTGGGTCATCGACGGCTACCTGCTCCTCTTCTCGGTACTGCTGATCATCACCGGACGGCTGGGCGACATCTTCGGATACCGGCGGCTGTACGTGATCGGCGTCATCACCTTCACCATCGCCTCGGCGCTGTGCGGCCTGGCCGGCTCACCGCCCCAGCTGCTCGGCGCCCGGCTGCTGCAGGGACTGGGCGGCGCGCTGCTGTTCCCCCAGGTCATCTCGTCGATCCTGACGATCTTCCCGCCGCATCTGCGCGGCCGGGCGTTCGGACTGTTCGGCGCGATCGTCGGCCTCGCCCCGATCGTCGGCCCGATCCTCGGGGGCTTCCTGCTCGCCCACGTCAGCTGGCGCTGGATCTTCTTCATCAACGTGCCGATCGGGATCGTCACCGCCGTGCTGGCACTGACCCTCGCACCACCCATGCGCTCGGGCCGCCGGCACCGACTCGACCTGACCGGCGCCGCGCTGGCCACCACCGGGCTGACCGGCGTCGTGTTCGGGCTGATCGAGGGAGAACGCTACGACTGGGGCACCATCACCGGGCCGATCAGCATCATCTCGGTCATCGCCACGGGCATCGTGCTGCTGGCGGTGTTCGTCCTCCGGCAGCACCGGCGGCCGGACGAGCCCCTGATGCCGCCGGCCCTGTTCCGCGCGCGCAACTTCGCGGTCGGCAACTGGGTCGGGTTCGTCTTCCAACTGGGCATGATCGGCATCATGTTCGTGCTGGTGCTGTACCTGCAGACCGCATGCGGGTACTCGGCGCTGCAGACCGGCCTGGTGGTGCTGCCGAACGCGGTGCTCACCGCCGCCGGCTCGATGTACGCCGGGCGGCTGTCGGACAGGTTCGGCGGCAGGCACGTCCTGCTGGCCGGGCTGACGCTGCTGGCCGTCGGCCTGCTGGTGCTGGTCGCGATGACCGGCCCCACCAGCAGCGCGTGGAGCCTGCTGCCCGGTCTGGCCATCATCGGGATCGCCGGCGGCGCCACCTTCGCGCCCCTGCAGCAGGCCACCATGGACGGCGTCGATCCCCGGCTGGCCGGGGCGGCCTCCGGCGTCTCCAGCACCACCCGGCAGGTCGGCGGCGTCCTCGGCACCGCCGCGCTGGGCGCCCTGCTGTCGGCCCGCCTCTCCTCGACCCTGCGCAGCGAGGCCGAGAAGCAGGCCGGCCGGCTACCGGGGGATCTGCGCGCCCGGTTCATCGACCACAGCACCGCCGCCGCCCATGACTACCGTCCGCCCGCGCCGCCCGGCGGCCTGGACTCCGCCACGGCAGCGCTGTACGAACGCGTCACCGCCGACACCTTCGCCACCGGCTTCGTCGACGCCATGCACACCGCCCTCATGGCGTGCGCCGCGGCCCTGGTGACCGCCGCCCTGTGCTGCTTCCTGTTCAGCCCACGGAAGAAGCCGACGACCACCCCCGTCCCCCAGACGCGGGTCGGAGCCGCACCGCGGGACTGAACCGGCGGTGGCAGTGGTCGCGGCCCGACGGCCGCGGCCACGGTCGGGGCCCTCGCCGGGCGCTGCCTGACGGGCCATGGGCCGTGGCGCGACGTGCGGACCCCGCGGCACCCGTCCCCCGTGGACGCGGGCCGCGGGGAACCGCCGCGTACGACTCCCCGCTGGGGACCGCGCCCCACTCGCCGCGCGTGGCGTGCTCATCCGTTCCGGTCCGGACCCCTGGCGGGACACGCGAAGCCGTGACCGCCGAGGACACGGCATGCGTCCGGCTCGGCACCGGGCCGAAGGCCCACGTGGTCCGGCGAAAACCGAACCCGGGTCGACGCGGGAGGTCGTAGCATGATCCGCTCAGCGGTGTCCGGCGGCCGACCAGACAGCCGGAGAGCGGAGGAAAACTGATGCTGGGAGTGGCGAACCTGCCCACCTATGCGCTGGGTACTCTGCTGATCATTCTGCTTCCGGGGCCGAGCTCGCTGTACACGCTGTCGGTGGCGGTACGGCGCGGCGTGCGGACGGGCTACCGTGCCGCGGCAGGCGTCTTCCTCGGCGAGATGGCTCTCATGCTGCTTACCGCGGCAGGAGCCGCCTCCTTGCTGAAAGCCAACCCCGTCGCGTTCGCGGTGGTGAGGTACGCCGGAGCCGGCTACCTCGGATGGATCGCCCTCGGCATGCTCCGCGGGGCGTGGAGGACCTGGCGAGCCCGCGACGAGCCCGCCGCAGCCGAGCCTCCGGACGCGGAGGGAGCCGCCGTTGAGCGCCCGTTCCGCCGGTCCGTGCTGATCACGCTGCTGAACCCGAAAGCGATCCTGTTCTTCATCTCGTTCTTCGTCCAGTTCGTGGACCCGGCATACCCGTACCCAGCGCTGTCCTTCGCGTTGCTCGCGCTGGTGTATCAGTCCATCAGTATCTGCTATGTCACGGTGCTGATTCTCGCCGGCACCTATCTGTCCGCTCGGTTCAGCCGCCGCAAGCGGCTGTCCGCCGGGCTCACCACCGGCGCCGGCATCGTGTTCTTCGGCTTCGCGGCACGACTCGCCACCGGCGGCGGCTGACCGCGGCGGTGAGTGCTCCCGGGTGCCCGCGACTCCCCCGGGGCCGCCGCTGCCGCCGGCCGGGGCTCCGGCGGGCGGCAGCGGTCTCGTTCCGGCGGGGCAGGGCGATCTCTACGTATACCGCCGGGCTCCCGTGGCAGGCGAAGGGACGGTCACCGGCGTCCGGCGTCCCTCCATCGGATCGCGGGGCACTGTGAGGCGGGCCATCGCCATGCGCACGCTCCTCCATTCACACCGTTCACACTGGTCCGTGCTGTGCCGTCCGTCTGCCCCGAGCCGCTCCGGCCACACTCCGGCCGATCACCTGCGGCGGTGTCTCCCCCGGCTACGGTCGCGGCGGGCCGCCCCCGCTCCGCCCCGGGCCGGCGGCGGCCGTTCACCGTCGACGCCGACGCCCCGCGGAGAGCCCGCGTCCGGCCTGGCGGGGAGCGAGAGGTGAGCCCGCCGAGGAGTCCCTGGCATGTCTCGCGGATTCCGGGTAGACGGCGGGCAGTGCGGCGACCGGGCTGTACGGGGCTGGAGGGAGACGGCTGATGCTGCTGGCGCATCCTGCGGTGCTGGAGAACCTGCTCGAGCAGTACGAAACGCTGCGGATCCTGCAGGCGGAGAACAGCGGTGACGAGGTCAGGCAGCGGATGGACGACCTCGCTTACACGCTGTGCGTGTCCACCGGGACCCGTGACATCGATGCCGCCCTGGTGGCCGCCCGCCACCGGCTTCCGGGCGCCCGCACCGAGGACGACTCCCTGCTCGGCAGCGGCACGAGAGCGTGAGCGGGGCGGACCGGGCCGGCAGAGCGGTCCGGTCCGCCCCGCTCCCTGCCGCCCGGCCGCTCGGTCAGGGATCCGGAGACCCGGGGACCGGTCCGGCCCGGTGCCGGCTCAGGCGCGGCGTGCCACGGCCGAGTACTCGGCCAGCCAGCCGGTCGCCCGGTAGTCACCGCGCCAGGAGAAGAGGGCGACGCCCCGCTCCGCGTCACCGTCGCCGCCCGGCGGTGGGAACGCGGGCGTGGTCTCCCGCTGCCGGGTGTGCACGGTCAGGTGGCTGCGCCCGCTCCAGGCGGTCAGCGCACGTCCGGTCGAGCGGCTGACCGGTGCTCCGTCCGGGCCGGTCGCCAGCTCGCCGTCGGTGACGCGTTCGGCGAGCAGCGCCGCGTACGAGGCGCCGTCCAGACGGCATCCGCGCGGCGGGGTGCGGCTCGTCCAGTCGGGGCCGGTCACGCCGCGTTCGCGGGCGGCCTGCCACATCGCGGGCACCTCCTGGTCGGCGTGCACCCCGGTGGCCATCTGCTCGCACATCCACAGCAGTCGGCCGCTGCCGCGCGGCGGGGCGCAGCGGCGCCAGCGGACGCGGCGGTTCAGGTCGGCGGCCACGATCGCCACCCAGGGGTGGACGGTGCCCCCGTACCCCTGCGATCCCAGCCAGTGGAGGTAGCGGGGGGCGTCCTCCAGTACCGGGTACATGGCCGAGTGGGGGATGCGGGCGAACTCGCGCCGGGGTACGGCGAACTCCCGTGGGCTGTTGGCGACGGCGAGGAGGCTCGCGCGGGCCAGGTCGCCCGGCGCGTACGGCAGGGAGAAGTCCGGGGGGCCGGCCGTCCCGGGGACGCGGGAGAGGTGTCCTTCCGCCTGGAGCAGCAGCGCGACCCTGGGTTTGAGGCTCTCCGAGAGCGAGGCACGGGCCAGTTTGGGGACGGCGGTGGCGATCACTTCGATCAGCTGTCGCTCCGCGTCCTCCGCGTTCCTCGGGACGGGGGTGCCGGACAGCGCGGTGCGCAGCTGGTATCCGGTGGCGGTGGGCACCATGACGCGGGCGGTGAGGGTGCCGAGTTCCGTGGCGGTGAGGGTGCCGCCGTCCGCTTCGCCGGCCTGGCCGAGGTAGTCGGCGCCCACCAGGAAGCCGACCGCGCGCCGCAGGGGCTCCACCGTGGTGCT
The DNA here is from genome assembly GCF_044327625.1 of Streptomyces sp. NPDC018031. NCBI lineage: Bacteria > Bacillati > Actinomycetota > Actinomycetes > Kitasatosporales > Streptomycetaceae > Streptomyces > Streptomyces sp. NPDC018031. The sequence goes on along the minus strand of NZ_JBIRFT010000005.1, from coordinate 319,425 downwards.
GCCCTGGTGGTGGGCGAAGGTGCTCAGCCACCACTTCTCGGCTTCCGCACGGGTGCGGACGCGCTGCTGGACCACTTCGGCGAGAACGTGGTCGGGGAGGCTGGAGAGGATCTGGGAGACGACGGTGTAGCCCCCGACCAGCCGCTGCCGCCAGGTCTCGTGCTCGGCCTGGTCGACGATGAGGAAGGCCCAGCCTGCGGTCTCCCCGGCTCCGACGCGGCCGGCCCGGCCGAACATCTGCTGCACGGTGGCCACGTCGACGTCGCGGGTGCCGACCTGGGTGTCGCGTACCACCACGGCCCGGGCGGGCAGGTTGACCCCGGCGGCGACGGTCGAGGTGGCGACGAGCACGTCCGTCTCGCGTGACCGGAACGCCCGCTCCGCGGCGCGTTTGTGCTCCCAGTCCTTGTAGTGGAGTCCGATGCCGGCCGCGTCGCAGACCTTCCGCAGCCGCTCGACGTCGTCGGGGCGGACGCCCGTGGTGTCGGCGCCGCGCGCGGCGGCGAGGGCCAGCGCGGTGCTGCGCACGGAGTGCTTGCTGCCGCAGAAGACCAGGACGCTTCCCCCGTCGCGGGTGACCGTGTCGACGATCGCGTTGGTCACCCGGGTGCGGGCGGCCTGGGTCAGCCGCCAGTCGGCGTGCGCCGGGACGACGGGGAGCTGCCAGGTCAGTGTGGCGGGCCGCCAGGCGATGCGGACCAGCCGGGCCCGCAGCCACTCCGCGACCTCCGGCGCGTTGGAGACGGTGGCGGAGAGGCCGACCATCCGTACCGTGGAGCCGCCGTCCCGCACCCGGGCCAGCAACGCCTCCAGGACGGCGCCGCGTTCGGGGTCGCCCAGCAGGTGGATCTCGTCCACGATCAGGCAGCCCACCTCGGTCAGCGCGTCCCGCAGCGCGGAGGTGCGGCACAGCACCTCGTACTTCTCGGTGGTGGTGACCCACAGGTCGGCGTCCCGGACCCGCTGGACGTCGACGCTGTACTCCCCGGACAGCCGTTCCACCCGGAGTCCGCGCCGCCGCCAGCCGTCGAGTTCCCGGTCCAGCTCGTCGGTGAGGGACCGCTGGGGCACCAGCCAGGCCGCCTTGCGTTTCTCACCCAGCACGGCGCGGAGCGCGGCCAGCATGCCGATGGTGGTCTTCCCCGCTCCGGTGGGCGCCACGACCAGCAGGTTCTCGTCCTGGGACAGCACCGTGGGGGCGGCCTGCGCCTGGGCCGGGTTCAGCGCGGGGTGCGGCAGGTAGGGAAGCCAGGCGGCGGGCACCAGGTCCTCGGCCGGTACCGCGGAGGGCGCCGCGTCCCCGTCCGGGAGCTGTGCCTGCCACAGCGCTTCGAAGGCTTCGCGGGCCGCGGCGGCCGTGCTGCCGCGGCCGGTCATCTCGCGCGCCCCGGGCTGCGCGGGATGGGCCGGGGCGGCGCGCCACACGAGGTCGCCGTCCGCGGTGGTACCGGTGAGCAGTTCCCGTTCGAGCAGGTACCTGACGCCGCGTACCGGGATGCCGCGGGCCGCCAGGCGGTCGCGGAGGGGGTGGAAGCGTTCGTCCTCCGGTACCAGTACCCGGACGTCGGTGTCCGGCCCGAAGTCCTCGATCCGGGCGTCCGGGTCGGTGGTCTTCAGCCAGTACAGCGACTGTGCGGCGGGGCCGGCCGGTTGCCGGGGCGGTGGGATGTCGAGCGCGGCGGGCGTGTCGACTCGGGTCTCGGGCATGCTGCAACAACCCTACGCGACACGGCCGGTGGGACGGGCCGCGGACCGCGGAGGCGGCAACGCGCGGCCGGGTGCGGCAGGCCGCGTTGGGACGTCGTTCCTGCCGGTGGCCGGGAGGGGGTTCCGTCGCGGCCGGGGGCCGCGACGGAACCGGTGCCGCGGCACCGCTCCGGCGGTGGCCGGGTCACCTCAGCAGCGCGGGGAAGCGGCTGAGGGCGTGTGCGGCCACCCGGCCGCCGAGCCGGACTCCGGCGAGGTCCGCGGAGCGGGTGTGCACCCCGGACCAGATGCGGGCGTCGACGTTCTCCCGCGTCAGCCGGTGCCACGAGGTGTAGGTGCGGGTCAGGCCCGGCGCGGTGGGGCTGGTCATCCGGAACGGCCGGGTGCGGGGGCCGGTCAGCGCGGTCAGCACCGCTTCGGCGGCCGCGGCGTGGCTGGTGTGGCCGCTCGGGTAGTCCGGGTGACGCGGGGTGGGGTGCAGTGGTGTCCAGTGCGGGTCGGGTGCCGTCGCGGGGTCACCGTCGAGGTCGGCGGAGCGGATGGCGGTGACCGGCCGCCACCGCAGGTGGGCGTACTTGCTGTCGGAGGTGGCGATCTGGGTGTCCACCAGGGCGATGTGGAACAGCGCCACGAGTCGGGTACGGCTGGTGAGCGGCTGCCCCACCGAACGGGTCAGGGCGACCCGGAGCGGCTCGTTGTACAGGGCCAGCGGGGAGCCCAGCCAGAATTCGGCGGTCTCGGTCTGCTCCGGGGTGCGCCGGGACCCGGTGGCGCCGCCGTACTCCCGCACTTCCGCCAGGTCGGCGCGGTAGCGCTGCGAGCCGAGCGGGGGCGGCGGGTCCAGGCGGAACTGGTCCGGTCGGGCCAGCAGGAACGGCCGCGCGTGGCGGCTGCCCGCCTGGGCGGCGGGTCGGTGGTCGGGCGGGGTGGGCCGCCAGACACCGGGCTGCGGGGCAGGGGGCGTGAAGGGGGCTTCCACCGATCCGGGGTCGAGTCCGTCGCCTTCGCGGGAGGACAGCACGGTGGTGGCGTGCCGTCGGCCGGCCGCCAGTCCCCGCCGCTCCGCCGCGCCGTCCGGGACCCGGTCCAGGGTCCGGCGCAGGGCCGCGTCGAGTTCGGCGGTGCGGGCCGGGATCAGGGTGGTCAGGGAGGTGTGCAGGGCGCCGGCCAGCGCGGCGTCCTGGAAGGCCCGCCGGTCCGGGCCGGCCGGGGCGTCGTGCACGGCGCGGGTGGCGGCCAGCCAGCTGACGGCCCAGGTGCGGCCGTTGGTGATCTGAGCCGGGGATCCGGCCACCGCGATGGTGCGGACGGTGGTGTCGTACCACTCGGCGGCGGTGTCGGCCCCCACCCGGCCGGTCGCCGCCGGGGCGGGGTCGGCCGCGACGCCCGGGGCCACCGTGGCCAGGGCGGTCAGTGTCACGCCCGCGGCGAGCGCCGCACCCCGCCCGGGACGAGGTCTGCCGCCGCCCGGGGCGGCGGTGGCGGATGGCGGTCGGCGCTTCGACCAGCGCATGGGGACCTCGCAGAACGGGTGGGGCCGGCAGGGCACACGCCGGAGGCCGCCGGACGCCGCGGGGGCACGGGCCGGCACGCCTCCCGGCACGGCACAGTACCCCCGAAGGGGCGCAAAACCGGCCTATTGACGCACCGCGTCGGGGTGTTCCCCTCTCCCGCCCGGCCACCGGGAGGGCCGGCCCCGACCGCCGGGTTCCTCCCGTACCGGGCCGCCGGCCGGCCGCGGGAGGAGGGGCCGGAACCGCCGCGGCCCGGCCCCTCGCCGGCTTACGGCGCCATCTCGTAGGCGCCGGAGAGCGCCTCGACCCGCTCCCACACGCGCGCCGAGCGCGCCTCGTCCACGACCGGTCGCCGGACCGCGCCCAGCGCCCAGCGCTGCTGGTCCGGGGAGGCGGAGTCCTTGCCGTGCAGTTCGACGGCGTTCGCGGAGAAGTCGCGCACCAGGACGGCGAAGAGCTCGTCGAGGACGTCCTCGTCCAGGCCGGTCAGGCGCGCCTGCTCCAGGATCAGCTGGCCGTGCACGACGAGCGCGAACAGCTGGCCGACGGCGAGCAGCAGGTCAAGGTCGCGGCTCTGCTTCTCGTCGGGGGCCGCGGTGGCGACGAACTCGCAGAGCGCGTCCGCCTGCTCGCGGAAGCGGGCGACGTTGGGCAGCTCGGCGTAGGCGTCGAAGGCGGTGCGCCAGTCGTGGAAGCGGATGGATCCGAGTCCCCGGGCCGGCCCCTGCCGGAAGAGGAAGTCGTCGTCGGCCGCGTCCAGGCGGGTGGGCACGGGCGCGTACTCGGCCGGGTTCAGCAGGTGGTTGCCCATGAACTTGAGGATCAGTGCGAGGTTCACGTGGACCGTGCCCTCCAGCTTCGGCAGGCCGCGGATCTCGACGGCCGCCTGCGCGAAGTAGTTGTCCTTCTCGAAGCCCTTGGCGGCGATGACGTCCCACATGAGGTCGATGACCTTCTCGCCCTCGGTGGTCACCTTCATCTTCGTCATGGGGTTGAAGAGGAGGTAACGGCGGTCGTCGGGGCCGGCGGAACGGAAGTAGTCCACGGCACGGTCGCTGAACAGCTTCATTCCGACGAGCCGGACGTACGCGTCGGTCAGCTCCCGGCGCACATGCGGGAAGGCGGTGACCGGGCGGCCGTACAGGATGCGGTTGTGCGCGTGGGTGACGGCCTCGTACATCGCGTGCTCGCAGATGCCGATCGAGGCGGTGCAGAGGTTGAACTTGCCGACGTTGACGGTGTTGAGGGCGGCGTCGAAGGCGGCGCGGCCGGTGTGCAGGACGTCGTCGGGCCCGACCGGATAGTCCTCCAGCCGGAACTCGCTCACGTACTTCGACGAATCGACGACGTTCTTGACCAGGTGGTACGCCTCGTGACGGCTGTCGGCGGCGAAGAACACATAGCCGTCGGGGCCCTCGACGTCGGTGCGGCGGCCGAAGACGGAGACCAGGCCGGCCGCGTTGCCGTTGCCGATGTAGTACTTGGAGCCGCTGGCCCGGAAGCCGCCGTTGCCGTCGGGCTCCAGCAGCATGTCGGTGGAGTAGATGTCGGCGCCGTGCGCCTTCTCCGACAGGCCGAACGCGAACACCTCGCCCTGCTGGAGGAGTTCGGCGGCACGGGCGCGGGCGGCGGCGTTGCCGCTCTGCCAGACCGGGCCGAGGCCGAGGATGGTGACCTGCCAGGCGTACCAGTAGTCGAGTCCGTAGAAGCCGAAGATCTCGTTGAGGGCGGCGATCCGGGCGGTGTCCCACCGCGTGTCCCGGCCGCCGCCGGCGGAGGCGGGGGTGAGGAAGGTCGCGAACAGCCCTTCCTTGGCGGAGAACGCCAGGAAGTCCGCCAGCCAGGCGCGCGAGCGGTAGTCCTCGATCAGCCGGCGCTTGCCGCGCTCCTCGAACCAGTCGACGGTGGCCCGCAGCAGCCGGCGGGTCTCGGGGTCGAAGTGCGCCGGGTCGTAGGTGCGCGGGTTGAACAGCAGGGGGTCGGCCATGGGTGTTCGCCTTTCCGGCGGGTGGGTTCGGGTGGGGACGGGTCCGGCCGGCGGACGGGCGCGCCGGGGGCCGGGGTGGTGCGGCGTGGGGCGGGGCCGGGTCAGTGCTCGGCGCGCATCCGGTGGAGGGTAGCGAGCACGTCGTCCAGCCAGGCGAGCATCATCCGCTCGTAGGCGATACCGCCGCGGAGCACGACGTGCTGGAGCTCTCCCCCGGTCGAGGCGCCCGGGGCGTCCGGGCCGGTGAAGTCGCGGTGCTCCCCGGCGAGGTAGTGCGCGAGCCGGTCGGTGTGCGCCCGGTGGTGCCGTTCGACCTCACTGATCAGCGCGGTCGGGTCGTCGAACGCCGCACCGCGGATCTTCACGGCGAGGTCGTGCCGGACGCTCTCGGGTTCGATCGGCTCGTGCAGCCAGCCGGAGAGCGCCTGGTGGCCGAGTCCGGAGACGGAGTACTCCTTCTTGTCCGGCCGGCCCTGCTGCGGCACCTCGCGGGCGTCGACCCAGCCGTCGCTCTCCATGCGCTTGAGCACGCGGTAGATCTGCTGGTGGGTGGCGGTCCAGAAGTACCCGATGGACCGCTCGAAGCGCCGGGCCAGCTCATACCCGGAGCCCGGCTTCTCCAGCAGGGAGACGAGGATCGCGTGTTCGAGCGCCATGCCGCGATTCTGCTATGCAACTCGTTGCATAGGCAAGAGGCTCCCGGTCCGCCCGCCGGTGGGACACGCCACACCGGCGCCGCCCGGGCGAATGCCCCCATTCCGCCGTAGACCAGGCGCGCGGCGGGCCGGGTATCCACGGGTGGGCGGGCCGGGCCGGCCCGGAGCGGCCCGCCGCACGTCGGCGCCGGCCGGGCGGGCCTTCGCGCCTACCGGGGACGCGGCGACCGGCTCCGGGAACGCGGTAGCCGGCTCCGGGGACATGGGCGAGCGGCTCCGGGGACCACGGTGGGCGGCGCCGGGGGAACGACGGGCGGCTCCGGCGGCGGGCCGCCGCTCACGGACGCCAGTACAGCGCCGGATCGGGGTGTTCGGTGAACCCCAGGGCACGGTAGAGCGGTGCGCCGTCGGCGGAGGCGTACAGGTCCGCCCGGGCCACCTCGCGCTCCCGGAACCACTCCAGCAGGCGCAGCATGATCGCTCGGCTGTGGCCGCGCCGCCGGTGGGCCGGATCGGTCACCATGCCGATCACATGCCCGATCCGGCCGTTGCGCAGGTGCGGTCCGGGCAGTCGCTGCTCGATGGTGCCGATGCCGCAGGCGGCGAGGCCGTCCGCGGCGTCCACGACGAGGATCCGGACGGCGTCCGCCGTCAGTTGTTCCTTCAGCACCGCGGCGAGCGCGTGTCGCCAGTCGCCGTCCGCCGCGGCGGGGTCGAAGAACTCGCCGCCGAGCGTCTCGAACAGCAGCGTCCGCAGTCGCACCAGCTCCGCGACATCGCGCTCCGCCGCTCGCCGTACGGGTGTGGGGTGTCCGGTGGTGTCCTTCACCGGACCCACGATGCTGTAATGGCCTTATGCATCTCAACCCTTACGGGGAGGACGTCGTGAACCTCGCCGCGGACCTGGCCAACCGGCGCCCGGCCAGCGCCGAGGAGCTCGCCGACCGCTGCCGCGCCGCCGGGTTGGCGCTGGAGCGCCCGGTCACCCCCCAGGACCTGGACCGCACGCGGGCCGCACTGGACGCCTGGGAGCAGGTCGTCGACGCCGACGACGAACGGGACCGCGCGCGGCTGGTCAACCGGATGCTGGCGGCGTCCGCCGGTCATCCGCGGCTGACCGACCACGGCGGGGACGGCTGGCACCTGCACTACCGCGAGGACGGCCGGCCGTTCGGCTCGGTGCTGGCCACGCTCATCTCCGTGGGCACCGCCCTGCACCTGGTCGGGCGGGGCATGCACCGGCTCCGGCGGTGCGCCGTGGCCGAGTGCGCCACGATCTTCGCCGACACCTCGCGCACCGGGCGGCAGCGCTACTGCTCCCCGCGGTGCGCCAACCGCGACGCGGTGCGCCGGCACCGCGCGCGCACCGCACCGTGAGCCCGCCGGCGCCACGGCGGGGTCGTCACGGCCGGGCGGGACGCGGTCGGGCGGGGCGCGGTCGGGCGGGGCGCGGTCGGGCGGGGTACGGCGCGGCGTCGCGGGGGCGCGGCGGTCAGGCGGTGTCCGGCCCGTCCGGCCCCTCCGGTCGGCGGCCCCGGAGCACCAGGAGCGTGAGAATCCCGGTGGCGCCGCCGAGCAGCATGACGGTGGACGGCGAGGTCCGGTCCAGCACCGCTCCCCCCAGCAGCGCGCCGATCGAGATCGTCGCCTGGAAGGAGGCGGTGAACAGGACCGACGCCGCCTCCGGCGCGTCGGGTGCCGCCTTGGCGAACCAGGTCTGCGAGGCGACCGGCACGGCGCCGTAGCCGACGCCCCACAGCACCAGCAGGGCCGCCGCGCCGACGTCCCAGCGGCCCAGCAGCGGGAGGGCCAGGGTCGCCCCGGCGATCAGGCCGACGGCGCACCCGAGGACGGCGCGCGGGTGCTCCGCCGCCCGGGACCCGCCCAGGAAGTTGCCCGCGATGCCGGCCGCGCCGTAGAGCAGCAGGAGGGTGGTGATCAGGCCGTCGCCGGCGTGGGTGACCCGCTCCAGGAAGGGGGTCACATAGGTGTAGGTGCCGAAGTGCGCCAGCACGGCGAGGAACGTCAGCAGCAGCGCGGAGTGGATGCCGACGCGCCGGACCGTGCCGCCGAGCACCCGCAGCCGGGTGGTGTGCACCGGGGGCAGCGGCGGCACCAGCACAAGCAGCATGAGCAGCACCGCGACCGAGAGGGCGCCCAGGAGCAGGAAGGCGGTACGCCATCCGGCGAGGTCTCCGACCAGGGTGCCGGCCGGTACGCCCAGGACGGATCCCAGCGGTACGGCGGAGAACACGACGGCGGTCGCCCGGGCCGCGGACGCCGGCGGGACCAGCCGTACGGCCAGCCCGGCCGCGATCGACCAGAACCCGCCGATCGTGATCCCCACCATGACCCGGGAGATCAGCACGAGCCGGTAGTCGGAGGCCGTGGCGGCGAGGAAGTTCGCCGCGGCCAGCAGCGCCATGAAGCCGCACAGCAGCCGCCGGCGGTCGATCCGGGCCGTGGCCGCGGTCACGAGCGGCGCCGAGACCGCCGCCAGCAGGCCGGGCATGGCCATCATCAGCCCGGCCATTCCGTCCGAGACGGTGAATCCGGACCCGATCGACGTCAGCAGACCGATCGGCAGGATCTCGGTGGTGACGATGGTGAAGATGCCCAGCATCACCGAGACCACGGCGAGCCACTCCGACAGCGGGGAGCGCGGGGGCGCGGCGGCGCCGTCGGCCGAGGCGGTGGAAGTGGCAGCCATGGTTTCCGTCCTGTGCGGGCAGCGGGTTTCCCGGGCAGTCCAGCAGGCCCCGTACCGGGGTGGCTGGCGGATCCGCGACGGCACCCTGCTCCCGGCAGGATGGCGTCGGATTCCCGCCGGTACCGGACGGTGGACGGCTCCGCATGCCGGGCCGGCGGGCACCGGCCCCGGGCGGTGCCCGCCGGCCCGGCGTGCGGGGGCGCGGCACGGGTCCGGCGGATCAACGGCGCGGCCCGGGGCGGACGTCGAGACGCCCCATGACCGCCTTGACTTCAACTTCACTTGAAGTTTTACCGTCCTGATGTCAGCGATCACCGCAGGAGGGCACGGACATGACGGACCAGCAGTTCACCGACGACGAGCTCGCCACGCAGCCGGCCGCGTACTGGACCGGCGTCGCCTACGAGGCTCTCATCGCGTTCACCCGGGCCCGGCAGGCCGAACTCGGCTTCACCCAGCCCCAGTACTGGCTGCTGCGGAACCTCTCCCCGCACGACCTCTCCCCCGACGGCTCCGGCATGACCGTCCCCGAACTCCGGCAGGCGATGAGCGGCTACCTGAGAGCCGAGGACGACCTGGAGCGCGAGGCCGCGGTCCTGCTGGAGCGCGGCCGGCTCACCCGCGACGACGACGGCCGGCTGTGGATCACCGAGGCCGGGGAAGCGGCCCGGGCCGGTCTCAAGGAGCACACCCCGGCCATCCGCGACCGCATCCACCAGGGCATCGACGACGCGGACTACGTCACCACGCTGAAGGTGCTCCGGCAGATGATCCGGAACACCGGTGGCACCCCGGCCTGACCGCCGGCTCCCGGCGGCCGGGCCGGGCGAGGGGCCGGGCGGGCAAGCGGCGGGGCGGGGCCGGGACGGGCGACGAGGCGGACGGAGGGCGCGAGGCCGCGCCGGGCCCGCCACCGCGGGCGCCCCCGGCCCACCGGCGGAGTTCCCGCCGGGCGGCCCGGGGCCCGATCCCCGGGCTAACGGCCGCCGTTGAGCACCACCCGCCGCACCCCGCCGTCCTCGACGTGCCACTTCCGCAGGATTCTCGTGTACTCGCCGCTGGACAGGAGACCGGCGAGGGCTTCCCGCACGGCGTCCCGCAGGACCGTGCCGTTCCTGGCGACGGCTATGCCGAACGGCTCGGGGTCGATCTGGCCGCCGCTGAGCTCCAGGGCGTCGCCGCCCGAGTGGGTCGCCGCGGTGTGCGCCGCGACCGGGAAGTCGTGCAGGCAGGCCGCGGACCGGCCCCGGACGACGTCCTCGTGGACCTCGGCCGGGGTGCTGAGCTCCCGGAGCGTCCACTTCGCCCGGCTCTTCCCCGCCAACTCGTCCAGGTAGAAGGCGGCCACCGTGCCGCGCTGGACGGCGACCGTCCGGCCGGCCAGGTCCCCGGTGCCCCCGATGCCCTCGGGGTTGCCCTTGCGGACCACCAGGGCGAGTCCGGCGCGGAAGTAGTCGATCATGTCGACGCCGCTGCCGGTCTTCCTGCCGTCCGCCTTCCCTTCCTGACGGTCCCTGGTGTCGGTCATCGCCGACATGACCAGGTCGTAACGGCCGGCGTCCAGGCCGGCCAGCAGGGAGTCGAAGACGGCGTTCTCGAACCGGAAGGGCACGCCCAGCCGACGGCCGAGCGCGTGCCCGAGGTCGACGTCGACACCGACGGCCTCACCCCCCTCGGTGAACTCCATCGGCGGGTAGGTGAGGTCCGAACCGACGATGACGACGCCCCTGTCGCGTATCTCCCGCGGCAGCCGGTCGGACGGTGCCCCGGCGGGCGACGGGCCGCCACCGGACCGCGGGCCGCCGGACGGCTGCCGGGAACCGCTCGGTGTGTTCCCCTTGCCGGTGCCGGTGCCCGCGCGGGCACCGCCGTCGGCACCGCCGTCCGGCCACAGCGCCCAGCCGAGCGCCCCGCCGCCGGCGGCGACTCCCAGGCCGGACAGCGCGGCGAGCACCCGGCGCCGGCCCGGCCCCGGGGCCGCGGGCGGGTGCGGCGGCGGGACCGGGGAGACGCCGGACGGCCCCGGCGGCGGACCGGTGGTGTACCGCTCCTGGGGCGGTGCGCCGGGACCGGGGCCATGGGCTCCCGGCGGCGGGGTGGCGGGCAGCGTGGGCGGCACCGGGCCCGGCACGGTGCGGTCCGGCAGCCGGTCGGCGGCGGGCGACCCGGCCGGCGGCGTCGGCACGGAGCCCTCCGGGGACCTGGGGTCGCCGAGCCGCGCGGACAGCCGGTGCAGCTGTCCGGCGACGGCCTCCGGAAGCCAGTCGCCGTACGGCCCCGGAGCGCCGATCCGGGCCGTCAGGGCGGGCAGTCCGGGCCGGTGCCCCGGCTCCTTCGCCAGACAGGCCGCCGCCAGGTCGGCCAGGTCGGCCGGGAGTCCGTCGAGCCGGGGCCGCTCGTGCACCGTGCGGTACATCAGCACCTGCGGTTCGGCGGTGCCGAACGGACCGCTGCCCGTCGCGGCGAACACGAGCACCCCGCCCAGTGCGAACACGTCCGCCGCGCCGGTGGTCTCGGCTCCCTGCATGACGAGTTGCTCCGGGGCCATGAAGCCCGGGGTGCCGAGGGCGGTACCGGTCATCGTCAGGGCGGTGTCCGCGGCCGAGCGCGCGATTCCGAAGTCGATCACGCGCGGGCCGCCGGCGGTGAGCAGGATGTTCGACGGCTTGAGGTCCCGGTGCACCAGGCCGTGTGCGTGCACCGCGGCCAGCGCGTGCAGCAGACCGGCGGTCAGCAGCCGCACCGCGTCCTCGGGCAGCGGCCCGTGCTCCTGCACGGCGGCGGTGAGCGAGACGCCCGGCACGTATTCGGTGGCCATCCAGGGCACGTCGTCGTGCGGCGCCGAGTCGACCACCGGTGCCACGAACGGCCCGCCCACCCGCTGGGCGGCGGCCACCTCGCGGGCGAACCGGGTCCGGAAGCCCTGGTCGTCGGCGAGTTCGGAGCGCGCGGTCTTCACCGCCACCGTCCGCCCGTCGGCCCCGCGGCCGAGGTAGACCCGTCCCATGCCGCCGCCCCCGAGCAGCCCGATGACCCGGAACGGGCCGATCTGCCGCGGGTCGTCCTTCGCCAGCGGTCGCACCGATTCCCCCGTCCGAGCCGACACTTGTGCACGGCAGTATCCCTCACCTGCTCGTACCGGGGCGGTGGGGGCGGCGGGTCCCGCCCGGGGTCACCGGCCGCAGAACTCGGCCTCGACCACGCGGTCGAGGGAGCCGCTCCAGTCGCCGTTGAAGTTGAACGACAGGGCGTGCTCGCCGTCCGGGGTCGCCAGGGAGTCGGAGACGGAGCCCTGGATGCCCCCGTTGTGGCCCCACAGCGGGCCGCAGGACGACTCGTACTTCATCAGCCCCAGGCCGTAGGAGAAGCGCGTACCGCCGACCGGCACGGTGGTGGTCATCTCGGCCAGCTCGCGCGGCCGGAGGATCTCCCCGGAGAGCAGGGCGGTGTAGAACCGGTTGAGGTCCCCGGTGGTGGAGACCATCTCCCCCGCCGCGCCCGCCAGTGACGGGTTGAGTGCGGTCACGTCGTACGTCACGCTCCCCGGCTCGGCGGGCCCGCCGAGCGTGCCGGTCAGCTTCGAGTAGCCGCGGCCGCTGGGCCGCGGCAGCCGGGACCCGGTGCCCGGCAGGGTGGTGGCGTCCAGCCGCAGCGGACGCAGGATGCGGCGCTCGATCTCCTGGGCGTAGGAGTGGCCGGTGGCCCGCTCGATCACCATTCCGGCCAGGACGTAGTTGGTGTCGGAGTAGTGCCAGCCGCCGCCGGGGGCGAAGTAGGGCCGGTGGCTCATGGCCAGCTCGACGATGCGCCGGGGCGTCCAGGTGTCGTAGCGGTGCCGCAGGAAGTCGGTGCCGAACGCGACACGCCGGAAGTCCGGGTCCTCGGTGTAGCTGTGGATGCCGCTGGTGTGGTTGAGGATCTGCCGCAGGGTGATGCGCCGGCCGTCGTGGCCGTTGCCCCGGACCAGCCCGGGCAGCCAGTGGTCCACGGTGTCGTCCAGGCTCAGCCGTCCCTCGGCCCGCAACTGGAGCATCACCGTGGCGACGAAGGTCTTGGTGATCGAGCCGGCCCGGTACCGGTCGCCGGCCCGCCGCGGCTCGCCGGTGCGCAGGTCGGCAGTGCCCGCTCGGCCGGTCCAGGTGGTCCGCCCCGTGCGGGCCTGCGCGATCACCCCCGGCACGCCGCTCTCGACCGCCGCGTCGATGGCCTCCTGGGTGGCCCGGTGGCCGCCCGCCGCCGGCGTCCCGGCTGCCGCCGCCGGGGCGGGCGCCGGGAGGGCGGCCACCAGTACGGCCGTCGTGACCGCCCCGGCGAGCGCGAGGCCGAGACGCCGCGCCCGCCCCCGGGTGGCCCGCCCGCCGGTGGCCGGGCGGTGCGCCGCCGGTGCGCCGGCGGCCGGTTCCGCGGGACGCCTGGGGGCGCGCGTCCGGCGGGAGGTACGGAGCCTGGGGTGTGGGCGCTCGTGCACGGGTGCTCTCCTGTGGGTCGGTTGGGGGCGACGGTCCGGTGCGCCCAGCGTTTCGGACCGGCGCTCGGGGCGCGATCCAGCCGGCCCCCGGGTCGGCGGTGGGGGCAGCCCCCGTACCCCGGCCGCCGCGCCACCCGCGCCGGGCTTGCCGCACGGGCCGCCCGCGACGCCGCGGGCGGCCCGCACACCGCCGCGTGCGCGCGGCTCGGCACCGCCCCGGCACCCTTGCGCCGAGGCGTCGGCATGTAGTGCGCTGACCCTCATGAGGAACAGGAGTGCTGCCGCTCTGACCGCCCTGCTGGTCGCGGGTGCCCTGCTGGCGGGCGCGCCGCAACCGCCCGCGGAGGCCGCCGGACCCGGCGCCGCGCCACCCGGCCCGCACGCGTTGCCGGGGGTCGACCTCGACACGGTGACGATCCCGCAGTTGCAGGCCCGGATGGCCGACGGGTCGCTGACCTCGTCGGCGCTGACCGCCGCCTATCTGCGCCGGATCAGGACCGTCGACCCCGCGATCCACGCGGTGCTGCGCACCGACCCCACGGCCCCGCGCCAGGCCGCCGCCAGCGACGCCAGGCACCGGCGCGGCGCCGCCCTGGGGCCGCTCGACGGCATTCCGGTCCTGATCAAGGACAATGTGAACACCCGTGGAATGCCCACCACGGCCGGTTCGCTGGCGCTGGCCGGCGGCCCGCCGGACACCGACGCCGTCCTGGTGACCCGGCTGCGGGACGCGGGGGCGGTGATCCTCGGCAAGACCAACCTGTCCGAGTGGGCCAACTTCCGCGCCGCGAAACCCACCTCGGGGTGGTCGGCGGTGGGCGGCCAGACCAACAACCCGTACGTGCTGGACCGCAATCCGTGTGGTTCGTCCTCCGGCTCGGGGGCCGCGCTCGCCGCGTCGCTGTCGCAGGTGGCGATCGGCACCGAGACGGACGGCTCGATCGTCTGCCCGGCCGGGATGAACGGGGTGGTCGGTCACAAGCCCAGCCTCGGACTGGTCAGCCAGGCGGGCGTGGTGCCGATCTCGGCCGAGCAGGACACCGCGGGACCCATGGCGCGCAACGTGATCGACGTGGCGCTCACCCTGTCGGTGCTCACCGGCGACGGCACCCGGTCCGCGGACGGCCCGCTCGGCACCCCGGCGCGCCCGGGGAGCCTGCGCGGGAAGCGGATCGGCCTGTGGCGGCTGCCATCGCTCGGCCCGCGGGTGGACGCCCTGATGACCGGTACCGCGGCGCGGCTGCGGGCCGCCGGGGCGGAGGTCGTCGAGGTGACCCCGCCGTACCAGGCGCGACTCGCCGAGCTGGAGTTCCCCGCGCTGCTGGTCGAGTTCCACCGCGACATCGACGCCTACCTGGCGACCCGCGACGGGCCCCGGGACCTCGCCGGGCTGATCGAGTTCAACCGCGCCCACCCGGCGGAACGGACCTGCTTCGCCGGTCAGGAACTGTTCGAGTCGGCCCTGGCGGCGCCTCCCACCACGGACCCGGAGTACCGGGCGATGCGCGCCGAGCTGCGGGACCTGTCCCGGCGTTCCATCGACGAGACCATGGCGGCCCACCGCCTGGACGCCATCGCCGCCCCGGCCAACCCGCCGGCCTGGACCACCGACTGCGCGCGGGGCGACAACGACGTGATCCCGTCCTCCACCCCCGCGGCGGTGGCCGGCTACCCGTCGCTGTCGGTGCCGGCCGGCTTCGTTTCGGAACTGCCGGTGGGTCTGCTGCTGATGGCCGGCCACCGGCAGGACGCAGAGCTGCTGGCGCTGGGGGCGGCGGTGGAGCGCCGGCTGGACGCCTGGCGGGCACCGCGCTATCTGCCGACGCTGGACCCCGGCGCCGCGCGGACCGGCTGACCACCGCCGGTCCGGGGCACGGCGGTTCGCGCCGGTGACCGGGCCGGGACGGCCGCGCGCGGCCGCAGCCGTTCGCCGGGGAGAGAGCGGCGGCCCCGGTCACGGCGGTGAGCCGGTGCCGCGAAGCCCGCGCCGACCGCCACGCGGGGCCGTGAGGCCGGGGCGAACCGCCGGCACGGGACCGTGAGGCCCGGGCCGACCACCCACGCGAGGCTGTGAGGCCCGGGCCGACCGCCGGCACGGGGCCGCCTTCCGCCCGCCCGGCCTGAGGGCCGGGCAGGCGGCGGGCGCCTCGAACGGAGCCCGGGGGGCGTGTCCGGCGGCGGGGGGCGCTCTAGACGAGCTTGGGCAGCCCGAGGTTGTTGATCAGGGGGCCCTCGATGGTGATCCCTTCGGTGATCAGGGATTCGGGCGACGGCAGGATCGGGTTCGGGGCCGCGGTCGCGGCCGAGGTGAACAGGCCGGTCAGTACGAGGCTGCCGAGCAGCACTACGGTCAGACGACGGAGCATGGGCCCGCCTTTCTGCAGGAGTGGGCGACTGCCGGTACAACCCCCCGGAGGGGCGCCGGGATGCGTGGAGTCCCTCCTGCGCGTGACGCCTTCCCACAGACGTTCCGACCGGACCGGACCGGGCCCGGTCGGCGCGGCCGCGCCGGGCGGCGGTCGCCGGTACGCTGGGGACTCCGCCGGCAGGCCGGCCCCGCACCAACTCCGGTCGTGCGACGTGTTCTTGAGCGAAACGGTGCACACGTGTTCCAGCGCAGGAAGACCACCCAGAATCCCGAGATCGCGAAGCAGATGCGCGCCCTGTTCGCGCACACCTCGGCCGCGCAGCGGGCCGATCCGGAGCTCATGGCGAAGGCGTACGGGGCGCACTTCTACAGCACCGGCGCGGCCCGGAAGCTGGCCCGGCAGAAGAACCTCCTGCGGGCGCACTTCCACATCGGGCTGAACACCCCCACCGGTGACCTGTCGACGCTCACCAAACGCAGTGCGCTGGTCGCCGACACCCTCCTCCTCTCGCACGGCGACACCGGGGCCCGGCACTGCGTCATCCCGGAACTGCGCGACCACTCCAGGCAGCACCCGGTCAGCGCGCATCCGGCGCTGGACTCGCTGACCATCTCCACGCGCGACACCACCCAGGCCGTGCACATGAAGTGCCCCGACCTGCCGTCCCTGGGCCGGTGGATCACGGACGCGGAGCCGCTGCTGAGGGCCGGGCTCGCCTGGTACCTGCCCACCTACTGGGTGACCGACGAGACCACGTGGTCCCCCGGCCTGGCCGGGGGACCCGGTGTCCGGCGCAGCGTACGCACCGCCTACGACATGCCCTCGCCGCTGGACTTCCTGGTGCGGCACGGCAGGGTGGTGGGGGAGTTCGACGCCTCGCCCGTCGCGAGCCAGGTGGTACGGCCGGTGCTCCGGATCGACCTGCCGTTCATCGAGGGCGTGACGCTGCGCGACTTCAGTGAGATCACCGTGCAGGAGTTCGCCTCCTACGCGCAGCTTCGCCTCTTCCTGCGCGACGCCTTCCTCAACCTGGACCAGGCGCTCGGCGCGGACCAGGCCGAGCGCGAGATGATCCGCATCGGGCATGCGATCGAGAGCGAGATCCGGGGTGTCCAGGCGCAGATGGCGACGGTCCGGCGCAGGCGGGCGGTGGCGGTCACCGGGGCCACCATCGGCACGGTCGGCGCCACCCTGGTCGGGGTCTACGGTCCGGCGCTGCAGGAGGCCCTGACCATCCTCGGCGTCGCGGGCGCGGGCGGTGTGTGGGGCGTGGTCCAGGGGCTGCTGGACGGCGGCCCCCGCACCCTGCGCGAGAACCGGTGGTACTACGTGTGGTCGCTGGCGAAGCGGAGCGACCGGTACGGCTTCTGACCGCGCCGGCCCCGGTCCCCGGCTTCCGACCGCGCCGGCCCCGGTCCGGCGCGCCGTCCGCACCGGCGCGGCCGGTCCGGTGGCCCGAAGGTGCCGAGTCTGGCATGCGCGCGCCAAATCAGTCGGATTTCCGCCTACCATCACTGTCTCTGCGTACCAGCAGACCCGTTCTTCCCAGGAGGTGTGATGCGTCAACTGCGTGTCGTGCTGGTGGGCTTGGCCGCGATCGTGGCCGGCCTGCTGTTCGCGCCACCGGCTCAGGCGGCGCCCAATTTCAAGGCGCCGTATCCCTGCGGACAGACCTGGACCTACAGCCACCACTCGGCCGAGGTCCGGCTCGCGCTGGACTTCGTCCGCTCCGACGGCGGCGGGACGGCCGGGACGCCGGTCCTCGCCTCCGCCTCCGGCACCGCGTACCGCTACCACGAGGCGGGGGGCGCGGGGAACTACGTCGTCATCGACCACGGCGGCGGCTGGAAGACGTACTACTTCCACCTCTCGTCGTTCGCGATCAGCCACGGGCAGAGCGTGTCCCAGGGCCAGCAGATCGGCGCCACCGGCTCCACCGGCAACAGTTCGGGGGCGCACATCCACTACGAGCAGCTCTACAACGGCGCGGGCCAGACCATCCGCATCAACGGCCAGTCGCTGGCACCGTATCCGGGCTCGTACCACCAGAAGCACCTGACCAGCGACAACGGCTGCGCCGGGCAGGGCAGGTACTGGGTGGACACCTTCGCCAACGCCCCCGGGCACGCCTCACCGACCAGCACCGTCCAGACCGGCACGCTGTACGCGGGGACGAACTACGTGTTCTGCAAGGCGTGGGGCCGCGAGATCCGTGACGGCCAGGGCAACTACAACCACTGGTGGCTGAAGACCGACCTCGACGTGGGTCCGGCCGGCCAGTGGGTCTCGGCGTACTACCTCTCCCGCTGGGGCAACGACGAGGCCAGGGACAACAGCGGAGCGGTGATTCCCGACTGCTGACCCGGCCCGGACCGCCGTGACGGCCGCATCGATTCCGGTGGCCGCTCCCGGGAGACGCCGGCGGACGGGCGCCGGGTGCGTGACACGCGGGGCGGCCCCGGCCGGGCCGCCCCGCCGCTCACTCTTCCGGGCCGGGAGCGGCCGCCGCGGCCGGATCGCCGTCCGGCGCCGGCAGGTCGTGTTCCGCCCAGACGACCTTCCCGGCCGGGGTCCGGCACGACCCCCAGCGGCGGCTGAGCAGGTTGATCAGCTGCAGGCCCCGGCCGCCTTCGGCGTCGAGGGTGGCGTGCTGGATCTGCGGCAGGTCGGGGCCGGTGTCGGAGACCTCGATGGTCAGCCGGTCGTGCCGCACCACACGCAGTTGCCGCGGCCCGTCGCCGTGGCGCAGCGCGTTGCCGACGAGTTCACTGACCACCAGCTCACCGGTGTCGGCCAGCTCCTGCAACTGCCAGCTGCCGAGCTGTTCGCGGAGCAGGGTGCGCGCCAGACCGGCGGCCGTCCCCTCCGCGGGCAGGTCCCAGACCCGGGCCGCGAACCGCTGCGGCGCGGTGGGGCGGCGGGCGCAGACCACCACGGCCTCGTCGAACCGCTCGGCGCCGCGGATGTCCGTGTCGGCCAGGGTGTCCGCGTCCAGCGGTGCCAGCGCGGCGGCCGCGGCGAGCAGCCGGGCGCGCTGGGTGTCGATGTCCCGGGCGCGGGCCTTGAGCAGGCCGTCGGTGTAGAGCACCAGGGTGCTGCCCTCGGGCGCGGACAGGCGCACCGCGTCGTAGGGGATGGCGCCGGCGCCCAGCGGGGCGCCGCGGGGGACCTCGGGGAAGGCCGTGGTCCCGTCGGCGTGGGCCAGCAGCGGGGTGAGGTTCCCCGCCGTGGCGACGGTGTAGCCGGCGTCCGCCGGGTCGTACACGCAGATCAGGCAGGTGGCGACCTGGTCCTCCTCCAGGTCGCGCGCCGCCACGTCCATCCGGGCGAGCACGCGTTCGGGCGCGATGTCCTGCGTCATCAGGGTGCGGGCGACCGTCCGCAGCCGGCCCATGGTGGCGGCGGCGGCCAGTCCGTGGGCCATCACGTCCCCGACGACCAGCGCGGTCCGCCCGCCGGGGAGGGCGATCACGTCGAACCAGTCCCCGCCGACCCCGGAGGCGTCCCTGGGCGCCCGGTAGCTGGTGGTGACCGTGAGCCCGGGGGTCGCCGGGGTCGAGCGGGGCAGCAGCGCCCGCTGCAGGTTGAGCAGGGCCTCTCGCTTCTGCCCGTACAGGCGGGCGTTGTCGATGAAGAGCGCGGCCTCCGCGGCGAACCGCATCGCGAGGGACAGATCGGTACGGGTGAAGCCGGGGCGGCGGCCGGCCCGCAGGAAGTCCACCACCCCCAGCAGGACGCCCCGGGCGATCAGCGGCACGATGATGAGGCTGTGCACCTTCGCGTCGGCCAGTGCGCGCGCCGCGCTGGGCGTGGTGGTCATCCACCCCAGCTCGGTGCCGGACATCCGCTCCAGCAGGATCGGCTGCCCGGTGGTGAGGCACCGGCTGCTCAGCCGGGTGGCCGGGGCCCCGGCGATCTCGCCGACCGGGTCGGGTTCGAGCATTTCCAGGGCCGCCACGAAGGCGACCGCCATGGCGCGCCGTTCCGGCGGGCCGGGCCCCCGCCACAGGTCGGACTCCTCGCCCCGGAGGACCGATTCCAGCAGGTCCACCGAGCAGGCGTCGGCGAACGAGGGGACGGCGTAGTCGGCGAGTTCCTGGGCCGTGGTGCCGAGGTCCAGCGTCGTGCCCACCCGGGCGCTCGCCCCCATCAGCCAGGCCAGCCGCCGGTGCATCCCCGCGCGGTCGGCGAGGAAGGTACGGGCCCGTGACCAGCCGACACTCGCCGGGTGCCGCCCCGGCCCGGTGTGTCTCGCCTCGTCGCGCCGCCCGCTGCCCATACTTCCGCGCCCCGTTCCGTGTGACACCGGCCGCCGAGCCAGGCCCGTACGGCACCCGTCCCGCACCACCCTAGGCTCCCGGCCCCGAAGAGGCTCGCCGTGGCCAGCGGACGCGCTACCGTCGCCGGGCCCAGCGGCCTGGATCGTCCTCCAGCATGCCCCGGTCCCAGCCGCCGCGTTCCGCCGCCGCCTCGTAGGTGGAGTGCAGGAACTCCAGCAGCGCCCGGTCGGGGTCCCCGGCGGTGCGGACCGCTTCGTAGGGCAGCAGGTACTGGCCGTTCTCCCGGGCGTAGCGGGCCTGGCCGGCCGGGCGGACCCGCTGGTCGGCGTAGCCGTCCGGTTCCGGGTAGGCGTACGAGTAGAAGGCGCCCTCCGCGCCGCCGCCGGGCCAGAAGCCGCAGCTGCTCAGCTCTCGGGAGTAGCCCTCGACCATCACCCAGTCGCCGCAGTTGGGCGCGCCGCCGGGGTGCGGAGGGGCGGAGCGGCCGGAGAAGCGGGTACAGGCGAGGTCCATGGCACCCCAGAAGAAGTGGACCGGGCTCACCTTGCCGACGAAGTGCGAGCGGAACTCGCCCAGCACGCGGTCGGCCTGCAGCAGCTGGCGCCAGAACAGGTGCGCCGCCGTCGGGTCGTAGGAGCGGTGCTGGTGGTCCTCGGCGAAGGGGATCGCCGTCTCGACCTCGTTCGGGCGGGGCTGGATCGGCGCCTCGATGCCCAGCTCGTCCAGGGCGCGGATGGTCTCGTCGTAGAACCGGGCCACCGGTTTGGGTTCCAGCCGGACCCGGCGGCCCGCTCCTTCGCTGCTACGGATGGAGAGCTGGTGGTCGATGAAGTCGAACTCGATGTCGAACGCGCCGGTGCCGTAGGGGATGGCGGAGGTGGTCAGTCCGCGCGGGCTGACGTACAGCGTGACCTGCCACCAGTGGTTGAGCAGCGGGGCGTGCGCGAGGCGGACCTTGCCGACGATCTGCGTCCACATGTGCAGGGTGTCCCGGGTCGGGGTCCAGTCCTCGACCAGGAGCCGCGGCCATGCCTCGCGGGGCGCGCCCTTCACCGCGAGGCCCCCGCGGCCGGCGGCACCGGGGTTCGTGGGGACACGGCCGCCGCCGCGCCGGGCCGCGCCCGGCCCGCCGCCCGGCCGGGGCGCCGGCGGCGTCCCGGTCCCGGCGGACGCACCCCTGACGACGCCGTCCGGGGGCGCCGACCGCCGGTCCCGGTCCTACCCGTCACGCTCATGCCCGCTCCTGCCCTGGTCGCCGCCGTTCCCCCCGCCGCCACAGCCCCGCCCAGCATGCCCTCCCGGGCGGGCTTCCCCAAGGACGCCGGGCCAGGGCACCGGGCCTGTCACCCGTCGTGCGGTGCGGTTGTGCGAGGAGCCGCCGCCGGTGCGGGTACCCGGGTCGCGGTGTCGCGGGCCGGGCGGGGTGGTGCCGCGCCGGGCGGGGTCAGCGGGCGGCGGCGCGCGCGACGGCGGACCGCAGGCCGGGCAGGTCGATGAACTCGGTGTGGGTCCCGGCGCTGCCGCAGGCGAACGCGCCGGAGACCGAACCGGCCAGCACGCACTCCTCGACCGGCCGGCCGGCGAAGTGCGCGTGCAGGAACGCGGTCACGAAGGCGTCCCCGGCGCCGTTGGTGTCGACCACCGGCCGTTCCGGAACGGTCGCGGGGAAGCGGCGTACCGTGTCCTCGCCGCGTACCAGCAGGTGGCAGCCGTCGGCACCGGCGGTGGCGACGACCAGCCGGGCACGGCCCTGGTCGATGACGGCGTGCAGCACCGGGTCCGGCCGGTCGCCCAGCGCGGCGGCGCTGAGGAAGACGATGTCGGAGTCGAGCGCGTAGGTCCGGTGGTGGGCGTCCTGGCCGTCCCAGTCGTGCAGGTCGGTGGAGCTGGAGACGCCCAGTCGCCGGATGTCCGGGTACATGTCGCGGTTGTGGCCGACGATCGACAGGTGGACGTGCCGGGTGCGTTCCAGCCAGGGGAGGTAGAAGTCGCGGGGGAGCCGGAGCTGCCCGGGGTGGCGGCCGTCGTAGAAGGAGAACCGGCGGCCTTGCGGGTCGACCAGGTTCACCCCGCGGGGGGTGCCGTGCTCGGACACCACATGGCTGAAGTCCAGGCCGTGCCGCGCGTAGGCGTCCAGCACCATCCGGCCCTGCGCGTCATCGCCGAGGAAGTCGATGAACTTGGTGGCCACGCCCAGGTGGTGGAAGCCGAGCGCCACCCCGTTACCGGTGTGGCCCACGTAGTCGACGACGGGGGGCACGAACACCGAGTCGCCGGGCGGCATCCGCAGCGCGTCGACCCGCACGATCGTGTCGACACCGGTGCCGCCGACCACCAGTACGTCGTAGTCCTGCCGGTTCCGCATGGGGCTGCTCCTTCCGCGTCCCCCAGCGGGGACGCCGGCTCCACGGTCTGCGCATGGCCGTCCGCCGAGTCCGGTGCCGGTCCGCCTCCGGGGGGAGCCGGGGCACCGGACGGCACCCGCCGCTCCGCGCCCGGGTGCCGCGCGGACCTCGCGTCCGGGGGCGGGTGCTCGCGCACCGGGCGCTCGGGGAGCCGGCCGGTGCGGAGGGGGCTGCGGGCGACCGGGGTGACCCGGCCGACGGTCGAGCGATGTGGCCTTGAGTGAAGCATCGCCAGGAAGAAACTGGCAAGCCCTTTCAGCAACTTGCAGTCAGCGCCCGGGATGCCCCATTTTCCCGGTCGGCCACCCGGCACCGCACCGGCACGGCGAACCCACGGAACGCACCGGGCGACGGGACCGGCATCCGTGGTGCGGGATGATGGAAACCCGGTGGATCCGGTACGGCGAGCGGACCGAGGGGCGCGGGGCCTGCCTGGAACAGGCCGGCGGGGACTGTCATGGAGCCCCGCGCCCGGACGGAACGGCCTCGAAGGCCCGACGGCCGGAGTCCCGTGAGGGGCATCCGGCCGCCGGGCCGGGGCCATGGCCGAAACCTAGCATCTTCGCAAGAGCTTGCGTAAGTCCTTGCAACGAGAAGTCCCCGATGTTTCGCGGCTGTGAGCCGGGTGTGTCCAAAAGGTTGACCACACAACGAGGGCCCCCTACGTTCTCGTCTGCAAAAGCTGCCACGGTTTGCAGCAAGACCTTCAATGGCCTTACGGGCAGGGCGCGTTGCCGCGAGGTCGCACGAACACCCGCAACTCCCCCACAGGAGGAACAATGGCCAGGAGACTCCTCGCCGGCGCCGCCGCGATGGCGGCGGCATCGGCGGCCCTGATCGCCCTGCCGCACCAGGCTCAGGCCGCGCCCCCGGGCGGCAAGGACGTCACCGCGGTGATGTTCGAGTGGCAGTTCGACTCGGTCGCCAAGGCGTGCACGGACCAGCTCGGCCCGGCCGGATACGGCTTCGTCCAGGTCTCACCGCCCCAGGAGCGGCTCCAGGGCGAGGCGTGGTGGACGGGCTACCAGCCGGTCAGCTACAAGATCGGCTCCCGGCTCGGCAACCGCGACCAGTTCCGGAACATGGTCAGCACCTGCCACAGCGCCGGTGTGAAGGTGATCGCCGACACGGTCATCAACCACATGGCCAACGCCCAGGGCACCGGGTCGGCGGGCTCACGGTTCACCAAGTACGACTACCCCGGCCTGTACGGCGGCGGCGACTTCGACGACTGCATGCGGGAGATCAAGAACTACCGCGACCGCTGGGAGAGCCAGCACTGCGAACTCGGCGGCCTCCCCGACCTGGACACCGGCGAGGAGTACGTCCGGGGCCGGATCGCCGGCTACATGAACGACCTCCTCTCCCTCGGCGTCGACGGCTTCCGCGTCGACGCGGCCAAGCACATGGCGGTCGACGACCTGAAGGCCATCCGCTCCAAGCTCACCGACCAGAACGCCTACATCAAGCAGGAGACGCTCTACGGCCAGGGCGAGGACGTCTCCCCCAGCGAGTACCTGGCCGTCGGCGACGCCCAGGAGGTCCGCTACGCCTGGGACCTCAAGCGCGTCTTCAACGGCGAGAAGCTCTCGAACCTGAAGAACTTCGGCGAGGGCTGGGGCTACATGCCCGGCGGCAGGTCCAGCGTCTTCGTCACCAACCACGACACCGAACGGCACGGCCAGACGCTCAGCTACAAGGACGGCGCCAACTACACCCTGGCCCACGTCTTCATGCTCGCCTGGCCCTACGGCTCGCCCGACGTCCACTCCGGCTACGAGTTCTCCGGCAACGACGCCGGCTCACCCAACGGCGGCAGGGTCGACGCCTGCTTCGCCGGCGGCTGGAAGTGCCAGCACGCCTGGCGCGAGATCTCCTCGATGGTGAAGTTCCGCAACACCGCCGCCGGCACCGGGGTCACCAACTGGTGGGACAACGGCAACAACGCCATCGCCTTCGGCCGCGGCGACAAGGCGTTCGTGGCCATCAACCACGAGGGCTCCGCCCTCGACCGCACCTTCCAGACCTCGCTGCCGTCCGGCGACTACTGCGACGTGCAGAGCGGGAAGAAGGTCACCGTGAACGGCTCCGGGCAGTTCACCGCGAGCGTCGGCGCCAACAGCGCGGTCGCCCTGCACGTCGGCGCCCGCGACTGCAAGGACGACGGCGGCCAGCCGCAGCCGGGCGACCCCGGGGCCTCCTTCAGCGTCAACGCCACCACCCAGTGGGGCCAGAACATCTATGTCACCGGCAACCGGCCCGAACTGGGCGACTGGAACCCCGCCGACGCCAGGAAGCTCGACCCGGCCACCTACCCGGTCTGGAAACTGGACGTCGACATGCCCGAGGGCACCAAGTTCGAGTACAAGTACCTCCGCAAGGACGGCAACGGCAACGTCACCTGGGAAGGCGGCGCCAACCGCACCGCGACCGTCGGGAACGGCCGCGTCGCACTGAACGACACCTGGCGGAACTGACCCCCGCGCTCGGGACCCGGACCGCCCGGCGCCGCACCGCGCCGGGCGGTCGCACCGGCGTCCGGCCCGCCCCGTCCACGGCGCCGGGCGGCTCCCGGCGGGGAGAGCCGGGACGCCGCGGGGCCCGGCCGCCGGAGTGAGCGGCCGGGCCCCGCGGGGCCCCGTTCAGTGGCGCTCGGACGTCTCCCGTGCCTCCGGCAGCACCGCGGCCGGCGCCGGTGCCGCCTTGCCGGACCTGCCCAGACGGGCGGTGAGGCGGGTGGCGACCGGCTCGGTGTAGCGGGCGGTGAGCGGGCCGAGGATGACCAGGACCAGCACGTACGCGGTGGCCAGGGGGCCCAGTTCGGGTTCGATGCCCGAGGTGACCGCGAGACCGGCGATGACGATGGAGAACTCGCCGCGGGCGACCAGGGTGCCGCCCGCCCGCCAGCGGCCCTTGACGGAGATCCCGGCACGCTTGGCCGCCCAGTGACCGGTGGCGATCTTGGTGCCGGCGGTGACCACGGCCAGCGCCAGCGCCGGCAGGATCACCGGGGGGATGCTGGCGGGATCGGTGTGCAGGCCGAAGAAGACGAAGAACACCGCCGCGAACAGGTCGCGCAGCGGGCTCAGGAGGTTGTGCGCGCCCTCGGCCACCTCGCCGGAGAGGGCGATGCCCACCAGGAAGGCGCCGACGGCGGCCGAGACCTGGAGCTGCTGGGCGATACCGGCCACCAGCAGGGTCAGCCCGAGGACCACCAGCAGCAGCTTCTCCGGGTCGTCACTGGAGACGAACCGGGAGATGACCCGGCCGTAGCGGACCGCCAGGAACAGCACCAGTCCCGCGACGCCCAGCGCGATGGCCAGGGTGAGGCTGCCCGCGGCCAGTCCCACCCCGGCCAGCAGGGCGGTGATGATCGGCAGGTAGACGGCCATCGCCAGGTCCTCGAGGACCAGGATGCTCAGGATGACCGGGGTCTCCCGGTTGCCGAGCCGGCCCAGGTCGCCCATCACCTTGGCGATGACGCCGGACGAGGAGACCCAGGTGACGCCGGCCAGTACCACCGCCGCCACCGGTCCCCAGCCGAGGATCAGGGCCATCGCGGCCCCGGGGAGGGCGTTGAGGGTGGCGTCGACCAGGCCGGCCGGGTACTGCGACTTGAGGTTGGACACCAGATCGCTGGCGGTGTACTCCAGGCCGAGCATCAGCAGGAGCAGGATCACCCCGATCTCGGCGCCGATGGCGACGAACTCCTCGCTCGCGCCCAGCGGCAGCAGCCCGCCCTCCCCGAAGGCGAGACCGGCGAGCAGGTAGAGGGGTATCGGGGAGAACCGGAAGCGTGCGGCGAACCGGCCCAGCAGCCCCAGGCCGAGGATGATCGCGCCGAACTCGATGAGGAAGACAGCGGAGGAGTGCACCTGATCACTCCCGACCGAGTATCGCGGCGGCGGCCTCGACACCCTCACGGGTGCCGATCACGATCAGGATGTCGCCCCCGGCCAGCCGGAAGTCGGGCGCCGGGGAGGGGATGGCCTCCGCCCGGCGCAGCACCGCCACGATCGAGGCGCCGGTCTCCGTGCGCATCCGCGTCTCACCGAGCACCCGGCCGTTCCAGTACGAGGTGGACGACAGCTCGACGCGCTCGGCGAGCAGCCCCAGGTCGGTGGTGGACAGCAGGTTGGGGCTGTGGTGCGAGGGCATCAGCGCGTCGATCAGCGTCTCGGTCTCACCGGCGGTGAGTTTCACCGACATCGCGCATTCATCGGGATCGTCCCGCCGGTAGGCGTTGAGGATCCGCCCGCCGTCCCGGTGCGCCACCACCGACAGACGGCGGTCCTCCCGCGTGGTGAAGTCGTAGCGGATCCCGATCCCGGGCAGCGGCGTACTGCTCATACGCGGAGCGGGCACAGGTGTCTCCCTTGCGGTGCGGTGGATGCCTACAGCAGACGCACGCCCCTGGGCGCCGCCTTGGGAAATACTTTACCCGTGAAACAAATCGGCGGATCCCTGGCTCCATCGGCGAAACCGGACGACCGAGGTAGGGGGACGGTGGGGCACCGGAGGGCGGGCGGCCGGGCGCGCCTGGGGCAGGCGACCGCGACCGGGCGGGGCGGGTGCGGAACCGCCGGGCCGCCCGGCCGGTCAGCGGCGGCGCCGCGCCGGTGGATCGAGGCGTCCGCCGCGCAGGTGCGGGCAGACGGCGCCCTGACCGGTGAAGGCCAGGCCGGTCTCGTCGGCCATGGCGGCGAAGAACGACCGGCCGTCGGCGGACTGCCGTGAGGTGGTCCAGTGGTACTCCGGGCCGTGGGCGAGCGCTTCGTGGACCGCGCCGCGCCCCAGGCCCTGACGCTGGCAGTGGGGGGCGACCTCGATCTGTTCGACGTACCCGATCCGGCACTCCCGGCATATCCGGTAGTCGAGGCGTCCCACGACGCGGTCCTTGTGGTCGATGACGACGATGGCGTGCCGGCCCTCGCCCTGCTGCGACCGCCGGTACCGGAAGGACACCCCTGCATGGCGAGCCGCGGTTCTCCAGAAGCGCAGGTTCATGCGGGCCACCGTACGACGGTCGTGCGCTGTCCGACCCGTCCCGTCGGGGACTGGATGCGGACCCTTCAACTCCGTTCGCCCGGAATGTCGGTGACGCCCCAGCAGGTGCCCCGACCGCCGGCGCCGCGGTGACGGTCGGCCCGAACCGCCTCGCCGGGACCGCCCCGGCACCGGAAGGGGCGTGGCCGGGCCCGGCCGGCGGCGCGCTCGCCACGGGCCGGGCGGGCCGCCGCACCACACACCCGGTCCGGTGCCGGGCGGCGGCCCGGCCGGGGCACCCCGGGCAGGGGCTGCCGCGGGGGCCCGGGTCAGTGGACCGTCACCTTCACGATCCGGCCGGAGGCTTCGACCACGAACAGCTCGCGGCGCGGGTCGTGGTCGCCGAAGCCCTGGGGCACGCGGACGCTGCACGGCATCCGCAGGCCGGTGGCCAGGACGCAGGAGCGGCCGGTCGCCCGGTCCACCCGGATGAGTTCGCCGTCGCGGAAGGAGGTGACGACCAGGTCCCCGCCGACATGGGTGAGGTCGTCGAGGAGTTTCAGGTCCCACGGGTCGGGGCTGAGCTCGGTGACGGTGGAGTGGCCCGCCGGGTCGTCCAGCGGGACGCGCACGACCGGCGAGGCGGTGCTGGTGATGACGCTCGCGTACAGGTCGCCGCCGACGATGTCCAGGCCGTTGGTGCCGAAGACGTCGGCGGCGCGCGTCCACTCCTCGTCCCTGGTGCCGTCCGGGCGGAACTTGAGGATGCCGGTTTCCAGTTCGCGGCTAAGGTAGAGGTTCCCGGCCGCGTCGATGGCCAGGCCGTTGATGCCGGACAGCCCCGAGACGACCGGCTCGGGCTCCGGCCGGGCGGCCGCCGGGTCGAAGCGCATGACGCCGCTGCCCGAGGCGGAGGTGAACGGGTTCACCCCGAAGTTGACGTACATCATGCCGTCCGGCCCGCGCCGGATGCCGCCGGGACCGTTGACCGGGAAGGAGGTACGCAGCGTGCCGTCGGGCGCGTACCCCTCGACCCGGTGCGCGGCGATGTGCGCCACCCACAGCGTTCCGCGCCCGTCGAACTCCAGGTTCTCGCGCCAGTCCAGCAGCGGGACGCCGCCTTCCCGGAACACCTCGACGCTGCTCCGCTCCGTGCAGGGCGCCGGGTCCCGCGGCGCCGTGGACGCCGCCGCCCGCGGTGGGGCACCGCCGGCCAGCAGCGAGACCAGCAGCGCCGCGGCGACGGCGGTCACGCGGGCGCGGGCCCGGGTTCGCGTCCGGGTCCGGGAGCGTGTCCAGGTCCGGGTGCTTGTGCGGGTGCGGGTCCGGGTGCCTGTGCGGGTTCGTGTCGTCATGGTGCTACCTCCCCGTGCCGTCGGGCCGTACCAGCCAGTCGGGTGCGAACGCCTGGGTCCGCCGCGCGCCGCACAGCAGGACGCCGGCCAGCGAGACCGCGAAGACCGCGGGCAGCGCGGTCAGCCGGGCCCGCCACTCCTCGGCGGGGAGGCTGTCGCCGAACAGCCCGAAGGCCGTGCCGACTCCGGACAGCACCATCACCATCCCGAACAGGTGCAGCAGGCCGCCGGCCGCGTCCGGGTGGCCGCGCAGCAGTCCCCGGCCGCGGAGGCCGATGGTCGTGCCGATCGCCATCGCGAGCACGCAGCCGGCCATGCCGAGGGCGCCGGCGATCGCGCGCTCCTCCCCCGGGGCGGCGTCGACCAGCCATGACACGGTGCACACGGTGCCGTAGCCACCGGCCCCGGTCACCAGGGTTCCGCAGCACAGGCTGAAGACCGCCGCGGCGGTCGCCACCGCCGGGCGGCGCGCCGGGGGCGGGGGCGCGGGGGGCGGCGGCTCCCGGCCGGGCCCGGTCCGGTCGTGCGGGTCCCCATGAGGGGAGCGGAAGGGTGAGGAGGTCACTGCCGGCGCCTTTCGATTCCGTCACGGAGTTCGTCGCGCGATCCCGCGGTGTCCCGGTTGCCGCTGCCCCAGGGCAGTGGGCGCCGCGCCGCGGGCGGGCGGAGCGGGGGAAGTCCCCCCGAGGGCACCGGCATCGGGCCCGTGCCCCCCTCCGGGCGCGGCCGGTGGCGTACTGCCGGGCCGCGTGGCGGGTCCGCCGTTCGGGTGATCGACGGCGGCGCCCGTGGTGCGACGCGCGCCGCCCACCGAGGTGAGCTTCCCGGCCGGGGTGGCGGCCGGGATCGCCGGGCTGCCGAGTACCCGCGTCGCGCCCGCGGACGGCGCGTTCGGCCGTTGTCCCGGGAGCCGCGCGCCAGGTTCCGGTGGCGTGCCGGCAGAGTCGGCCGGGCTGGTGGCCCGGTCTGCCGCAAGTATGGCGCCGGGACAGCCGATATGGAGCTACTTTCTAAAAATTCCCTCTAGTTCTACGTGCAGTAGGCTCTTCGCTATGACGTCGACGGGACCGCACCATGTCTCCTAAGCAGCAGCGTGGCGAAGCCACCGCCGACCGTCTTCTGGCCACCGCCCTGCAGGTGTACGCGTCATCCGGCCGGCAAGGGTTCACGGTGACCGCGGTCACCTCGGCCAGCGGTGTCAGCCTGGGCAGCCTCTACCACCACTTCGGCAGCTTCGACGGCCTCGCCGCCGCCCTGTACACCCGGTGCATGGGGCAGTTGTTCGAGGAGATGACCCGGGCGGTGCAGCGGACCCGGACCGCCCGCACCGGCGTCCGCGCGATCGTCACCGCCTATCTGCGGTTCACCGAGGAGCACCCGGACGCCGCCCACTTCCTGCACGCCTCCGCCTACTCCGGTTACCTCGAAGCGCACGCCGACCGGATCCGCGCGGCCAAGGCGGCCCAGCTGAGCGGCCTCGTGGAGTGGATGCGCCCGCGCGTGGAGGCCGGGGAGCTGGCGCCGATCCCGGAGCCGCTGATCGAGGCGCTGGTGATCGGGCCGGTCGCCGAGACCGCGCGCCGCTGGCTGTCCAGCACCTACGACGTGGACCTGGCCGAGGCCGCCCGGGTGCTGCCGGACCGGATCTGGCGCTCGCTGTGCCCGGACTGAGCGGTGACTCCCGCCGCGGCATGGGCTGCCGGCGCGGCTCGTAGAATGCGGGTATGAGGACCCCGCACCGCCAGGACGTGTGACCACGAGGCATTGAGGGCGATGCGGTAGGCATCGCCCTCCTCGGTGTGCCTGCCACGTGCCACGTTCCCTGCGCCGCCCGTACCGAGGCGGCGGATACCGGGCGCCTCCCTCCTCTGCGGCGGCGGCCCGCTGAGCGCGCGTGCGGGCACGGTCACGTCCCTTCACCGTTGCCAGGAGCGCCTCGTGCCCGCATTGCTTCCCCCTGCCCTCGAACCCTTCCTCGACCTGCTGCGCTGCCCGGTGTGCCGCGCCCGCCTCCGGCTCGGCCGGGGCGCGCTGCGCTGCCCGGCGGGCCACACCTTCGACATCGCCCGTCAGGGCTACCTCAGCCTCCTCACGGGCACCCGCGCCACCAGCGGGGACGACGCGGCCATGGTCCAGGCCCGGGACCGGTTCCTGTCCGCCGGCGGGTACGCGCCCATCCGCGGGGCCCTGGCCCGCCTGGCAGCCGAGGCCCTGCCGGGTCGAGGCACCGTCGTGGACGTCGGATGCGGCACGGGCTACCACCTGGCCGGTGTGCTCGACCAGCTGCCCGACGCCCGTGGGCTGGGGCTGGACACCTCGGTTCGCGCGCTGCGCCTGGCGGCCCGGGCCCACCGGCGAGCCGCCGCGGCGAGCTGGGACGTCTTCCGCCCCTTCCCCCTGGACGACGGGGTGGCCGACGTCGTGCTGAACGTGTTCGCGCCGCGCAACCCGCCCGAGTTCCACCGACTGCTCCGCCCGTCCGGCCGGTTGATCGTGGTGCGCCCCACCGAGCGGCACCTGGCCGAACTGCGTGGCCGGGTGGCCGCGATGGTCACGATCGACCCGGACAAGGAAGAGCGCCTGCGACGGGCGCTGGGCCCCTTCTTCGCGGCCGTCGGCACCCGGAAGGTCGAGTACACCGTGCCCCTGGCCGGGCAGGAGGCCATCGAGCTGGTGGGGATGACGCCGAGCGCGCGGCACCTGAACCCGGCGGACCTGGCCGGTCACGGCGCTCTGCCCGACCAGGTCACCGTTTCCGTGCTGGCCACCTCCTACCGGCCTCGCCGACCGCGGGCGGGCGGACCCGCCTGCCGGCCGGCGAGCGCCGGGCGCGGCTGATCAGCCCGCCCGGGCCCGTCCGGCGCGCCATGCCGGACGGGCCCGGGCCCCGGGCCGGGCTCAGCGCTTGAGCGTGAAGGTGAAGTCGCCGGAGAGCTTGCCGGTCAGCCGGACCGCCGACACCAGTCCGCCCTCCGCGATCAGTCGCTCGACCGCGGCCCGCGAGAGACCGCAGCCTTCGGCGATCAGCCGCACCGGCCGGACGGGGATCCGGGCCGCGAAGCGGACCGACACGTCGACCACCTCGCCGTCCGGGTGACCGGATCCGCCGGTGTCGAGGCGCCAGGCGCCGTCCCAGTCGAGGGCGACGCGGTTACGGCGCCGCACGACCGGATCCCGGAGCAGCTCGGCTGCCAGGTCGGGGTCGTTGTCGTGCAGCCGGTCCAGCAGCCCGGGCCGTACGGAGCGCACGTTCATCCGCTCCAGGACCGTGAGCTTCGCGGTTTCCCCGCAAGCGGTACAGAGCACCAGGAGCCAGGCGTCGATGAGCTTGTGGTGCGCGTTGACGCGGAATTTTCCGCCGGTCCGGAAGCGCTCCGACGCGCACGTGTGGCAGCGGCGGAGGACGATCGGCAGGCAGGTGGGCATGACCACCCAGGTGTTGAGCACAGAGGTACACCGGTTTCAGTGAGAAGTCCGCAGCAGGAAGCGGCGCGGCGCGGATGCGCGACGCGCGACAGATCAGCTCTCGGGAGGTCTCACACGGTGTACAACGGAACGTCCTTGCCCAGACGACGTGGTCGGCAGCACGGTAAGGGCGCACGGCGGCGCCGCTCCACCGGATTTCGAGCGCTGCACCGCCGGGCTCCGTCCGGCGGATCGTGGGGCGAGCCCGGAGTCGGCCGCCCCGGTTCCGGGGCGGCGGCCGCAGCGCCGCGCGCCGCCCTCCGGTGCGGGAGGACGGCGCGCGGGCGCCCCGCGGTCGGCGGGGCCTTCTCGGCGGTGCGGTGTCAGCGGTTCTCGGGCAGGTCGGCTTCGGCCGCGACGGCCGCCGGGGCGCCGCTCTTCACGGTGGACTTCTTGCCGCAGAAACCCGCCTCCAGGGTGCCGCCGAGCGCCGTGTTGGCCGCTCCGCGGTTGGAGGTGTTCGCCATCGCGGTGAGACTGCGCTTGCCGTCCCGGGTGGTGAACGCGTAGGTGTAGAAGCCCTGGACGGTACCGGTGTGGCCGTAGACCGAGGTGCCGCAGGTCAGGTCGTAGCGGCGCAGTCCCAGCCCGTAGAAGCGGGTGCCGGTCGCGTCGGTGGGGGTCATGGTGAGCATGGCGTCCAGCAGGCCGGCGGGCAGCAGCCGGCCGCCGAGCAGGGCGGACATGAAGGTGCTCAGGTCCGTCTCGTCGGAGATCATCGCGCCCGCGGACTGGGCCCAGGACAGCGTCTGCTCGGTGGAGTCGACCAGCGGCGCCCCCGCCTCGTCCGGGTGGAGGTAACCGCGCACGTGCCGGCCCTTGATGGCGGTGGCCGGGTGCACGTACATGGTGTTCCGGAGCTTCAGGGGCTTGATGATGCGGCGCTCGTACTCCTTGGCCACCGGGTTGCCGGTGGCCTTCTCGATGAGCATGCCGACGAGCACGAAGTTGGTGTTGGAGTAGCTGTACGCGCCGCCCGGCTGGGTCGTCCTCGGCTCGCTCAGCGAGAGGTCGACGAGCTCCTGGTAGCCGAAGACCCGGTTGCGGACGGCCTCGAACCCCGGGACCGTCTTCGCGAACATCGCGTTGGTGTAGTCCGACAGACCGCTGCGGTGCGTCAGCAGGTGGCGCACCGTGATCCGGGCGTCGGGCAGCGCCCCGGGCAGATAGGTGGTGACCGGGGTGTCCAGGTCGATCCGGCCCTCCGCCACCAGTTGCAGCAGCACCACGCTGGAGAACGTCTTGGTGACACTGCCGGCGCGGAAGCGGGAGCGCGGGTCCATCGCCGCGCCGGTGGTCCGGTCCTGCACTCCCTCGGTACGGACCCGCGCCCCGTCCGGGCCGGTGAAACGGGCCATGGCGCCCGGCGCGCCGGCCGCGGTGGTGTTCCGCAGCGCCCGCGAGATGCCGTCGAGGTCGGGGGCCACCGGCGCGGCCGCGGCCGGGGCCGTCGGGGTGGCCCGGGCCGGCGGGGCGGCAGCGGCCACCGGCGGCGCGGCCACCGCCACGGCGAGCAGGGCCGCACCGAGAGTGAGACGTCGTTCGATGGTCAGGCGCACGGTTCTCCTCAACTGGTAAAGGGCGGGACCCGGTTCACCGACCGGGTCCCGGGCCCGAGCCTACTCACCACCGGCGGCCACTACGGCGGGCCGCACCGGCCCCCGTGCCGGACGTGACCGCCCGGGCGGCGCCGAGCCGATCAGGCCCGCCGCGGGCCCGGCCGCATCCACACCGTCGCCACCGACGTCACCACCAGCAGCCCCGCGCTGATCAGCAGGCTCACCCGCATCCCGGTGACGAACCCGCCCGCGATCAGGGCGCCGAAGGCGGCGATGCCCAGGCCGCCGGCCACCTGGCGGGCGGCGTTCAGCACACCGGCCGCGAGCCCGGCCCGCTCGGCGGGCACCGCGTCCATCATCGCGGCGGTGAGCGGAGGCACCGTCAGCGCGCAGCCGAGCGCCAGCGGGACCAGCAGGGCGGCCAGCCAGGGCGCCGGAGTCGTCTCGTCGACCGGCAGGAGCAGCAGCAGCGCCGCCGCGGCCAGCGGCTGGCCCACGAGCATGGGCAGCCGGGGGCCGAACCGGGCGGACAGCTTTCCCGCGACGATGTTGGTCACCGCGATCAGCCCGGTCATCGGGAGGAACATCAACCCGGCCGACAGGGCCGAACGGTCCTGCACCTGCTGGAAGAAGAGACTGAAGACGAACACCATGCCGTAGAAGGCCACACTGACCGCTCCGCCCGCCGCGACCGCGATGGCCACGGTGCGGTCGCGGAACAGGCCCAGCGGGACCACCGGGTGCGCCTGCCGGGTCTCCACCCGCCAGAACGCCACCCCCGCCGCCACCGCCACCCCCAGCGCGACCAGGCCGGTGGTACCGCCCTCGATGACCGCGAAGGCCAGGGCGGCCAGGGCGACGGTGGCGGTCACCTGCCCCGGCACGTCCAGCGGGGCGGGCCGGCGCTCCGACCGGGGCGCGCGGACCAGCAGGACCAGGGCCACCGCGGTCAGCGGCAGGTTGACGAAGAAGATCCCGCGCCAGTCCCACACGGTGGTGAGCACCCCGCCCGCGACCGGCCCGACCGCGACGGCCGCGGAACCGCCCGCGGTCCACAGCGCCACCGCCCGGGCCCGCTTCACGGCGTCGTCCGGGTAGGCCTGGCGGACCAGGGCGAGCGAGGCGGGCAGCATGACGGCGGCCGCGACGCCCTGCGCCACCCGGGCGCCGATCAGCACCGGCAGGTTCGGGGCGAGCCCGCAGGCGGCGGAGGCGAGGGCGAACACCGTGAGGCCGAGGGCGTAGGTGCGGGTCGCCCCCGCCCGGTCGGAGAGGGCGCCGGTGGACAGCATCAGCGCGGCGAAGGCGAGGGTGTACGAATCGACCACCCACTGCAACCCGGCGGTGCCACCGCCCAGCGTGTCCTCCATCGACGGCAAGGCCACGTTCACCACCGACGCGTCCAGACAGGTCAGGGTGAAGCCCAGCAGGGCGGCGGCCAGGGTGAGGCCCGGGGACGGCCGGCGGGTGCCGGTGGGCGACGGCCCCGGCGCCGGGCGGAGTTCAGCGGTCTGGGTCGCGTGGTGCGTAGCCATGCCCTTCACTCTGGCGCCGCCCGGCGGCGTAGAGTAGCGGCCTGAACGCCATGCATCCGGAGGTTCTGGCCATGCCGCAGTCCATGCCGCCGTCCATGCCGCAGCCCATGCCGCGCCGGGCGCACCGCGTCGCCGTGATCGCCCCGTCCCCCGTGTCGATGTTCAACCTGGCCATCCCCGAGATGCTCTTCGAGAAGACCCTGGTGGACGGGCGGCCGGGATACGAGGTGGTCGTCTGCACGCCGGTGCCCGGCCGGATCGCCACCACCGGCGGCCTGTCGCTGGAGGTGGCCCGCGGCCTGGACGCCGTGCACGACGCCGACACCGTGCTGGTCGCCGGCACCGGGCACCGCTACGAGCCCGATCCGCGGACCGTGGCCGCGGTCCGCGAGGCCGCCGCCGCGGGCAAGCGGATCACCTCGATCTGCAGCGGCGCGTTCGTGCTGGCGGAGGCGGGGCTGCTGGAGGGGCGCAGCGCCACCACGTACTGGGAACTCGCCGAGGAGCTGCGCAGCCGCTACCCGGCGGTCGACCTCCAGGGCGACGTCCTCTACGTCCAGGACGAGTCGGTGATGACGTCCTCCGGGTACGCCGCGGGGATCGACCTGTGCCTGCACATGATCCGCACCGACTACGGCGCCGCGGTGGCCAACCGGGTGGCCCGCGCCGCGCTGGTCGCCCCGGTGCGGCCCGGCGGCCAGACCCAGTTCACCCAGACCCCGCTGCCGCCCGAGCGCGGCAACGCCTGCGCCGATACCCGGGGTTGGGCGATGCGGCACCTCGACGAGCCGCTCACCCTGACCGACCTGGCCCGGCACGCGGGCGTCAGTGTGCGCACCCTCACCCGCCGCTTCCACGCCGAGAGCGGGGTCAGTCCGCTGCAGTGGCTGCTGCACCAGCGCATCGAGCGCGCCAAGGAGCTGCTGGAGACGACCGCCCTCCCGATGGACCGGGTGGCCCGCGCCTGCGGGCTGGGCACCGCGGACTCCCTCCGCAGCCATCTGACCCGCCGCACCGGGCTCACCCCCAGCGCCTACCGGGCCCAGTTCAGCCGTCTCGCGCCGGCCGGAGCGGCGCGGGCGTCCTGACCCGCGGCCGGCGGGCACGGGGGCCGGTACGGCCTTTTCCGGGCCCCGTACCCGCCGGCCGCGGCCGGCGGTAGGTTCCCGGTATGGAGCGGATGCGCGGGATGCTGAGGTCCGACGACGTCGAGGCGAAGATCCGGGGCGACATCGCCGACGGGGTGTACGCACCGGGCGACCGGCTGCCCGGCCCCGGGGAGCTGGCCGAGGAGCTGGGCAAGCTCACCAAGGCGGTCGAGGCCGCGTACCGGCGGCTGGTCGAGGACGGGCTGCTGGTGGAGGGCATCGTCGAGCCGGGTTTCCTGGTGGCCGATCCGGGGCTGGACCCGGACGTCCGGGCCGCCATGCGGGCGGTGCGCTCCGCGCAGCTCCGGATGGAGGCGCTCGAACGGCGGTCGGCCGAACTGACCGAGCGGCTGGAGTCCGTGGAGCGGCGGCTCCGGGAGTCCGGCTGCCGGTGCCAGGGCGGACACCCGTACTGACCCGTGGTGCCCGAGGGGTGCCCGACGGCGCCGCGGTGGCCGAGCACCCGGTGGCCCGCGGACGTGCGGGGGACGCGCGTGATCGGGCACCGGGTACGGTGCAGCCATGACAGGGCGGGGACCGGGGATCCGAGTGCTGCTGGCGGACGACGAGCCGATGATCCGGGCGGGGGTGCGGGCCATTCTCGCCGCGGCCGGCGGGATCGAGGTGGTCGCCGAGGCCGAGGACGGGCAGCAGGCCGTCGGCCTCACTCTCCGGCACCGCCCGGACGTGTGCCTGCTGGACATCCGGATGCCGCGGCTCGACGGACTGCGGGCGGCCGCGGAACTGCGCCGGGTCTCCCCCGGCACGGCGGTGGTGATGCTCACGACGTTCTCCGAGGACGAGTACATCGCGAGCGCACTGGAATCCGGCGCGGCCGGGTTCGTCCTGAAGGCGGGCAACCCGCGGGAGTTGATCGCCGGGGTCCACGCCGTCGCCGACGGCGGCGCCTATCTCTCCCCCGCGGTGGCGCGCCGGGTCATCACCCGGCTGGGACCGGGCCGGCTCGGCAGGCAGGACACCGCGCGCGCCCAAGTCCGGTCCCTGACCGCCCGGGAGACGCAGGTGCTGGGCCTGGTCGGCGCGGGGCTGTCCAACGCGGAGATCGCGCAGCGGCTGAACGTCGTGGAGGGCACGGTCAAGGCCTACGTCAGTCAGATCCTCGCCCGGCTGGGCTTCCGCAACCGGGTCCAGGCGGCCATCCTCGCCTATGAGGCCGGTCTGGTCGCGGAGGGATGACCGACCGTCAACCACTCCGGCCGGGCCGACGCGTGGAGACCGGCGGGCCCGGCCGGACGCGCGGCGTCCCGGGTGCGGCCGGAGTGCCGGCCCGGCTCCGGGACCTGGGGCTGTGGCTGCTGGTGTGCCTGCCGCCGGTCGCCGCGGCGGTGGTGTCCCCGGACGGGCCGGCCGTGGTGGCGGCGGTGGCCGCCGTGCCGCTGCTGGCCGTCGCCGTGCTGCTGCGACGGCGCCGCCCGCTGGCCGCGCTGGCCGTTCCGGTCGCCCTCGGCCTGGCGTCGAGCGCCGAGCTGTCCGCCCCGGCCTGCTGGCCGGCCCTGGCCCTGTTCGGCTACCTGGCCGGCTGCCGGATGCCGGCGGCCCGTCCCGCGGTGTGGTTCTTCGGGGTCGTCGCGGCGGCCGGTCTGCCGCTGTGCGTACTGGTCGAGCGCGACCTGTGGGGATGGCCCACCCACCTGCTGACGGTGCTGTGCGGCGTGGTCCTGCCGTGGCAGCTGGGCCGCTACCGCCGCCAGTACGCCGCGCTGGCCCGCACCGGCTGGCGGCTCGCCGACCGCCTGGAGCGGGAGCAGTCCGCCGTGGCCGAACGTTCCCGGTACCGGGAACGGGCCCGCATCGCCGGGGACATGCACGACTCGCTCGGCCACGACCTGACGCTGATCGCGGTCCGGGCCGGCGCGCTGGAGGTCGACCCGGCGCTGGACGCCCGCCACCAGGCGGCCATGGGCGAGCTGCGGGAGGCCGCCGCGGCGGCGACCGAGCGGCTGCGGGACGTCATCGGCGTCCTGCGGGCCGACGGCGAACAGCCGCCGCCCCCGGAGCAGGGCGTCGGCGACCTGGTCGACCGGGCGCGGGCCTCCGGGGTCCGGGTCACCCTGGACGACCGGGGGGACCTGGACGGCCTGCCGCCCATGGTGGTGCTCGCCGTCGGCCGGGTGGTGCAGGAGGGGCTGACGAACGCCGCCAAGCACGCGCCGGGCGCGCGGGTCCTGGTCCGGCTGGAGCGCGCGGGCGCGGCCGGGAACCTCTCGCTCACGGTGGCCAACGGGCCGGCCACCGCGGCGGCCCCGTTCCCGCCCGGGGTCTTCGGAGGTTCCGGGCTGGTGGGACTGGACGAGCGGGTACGGCTGGCGGGCGGCACCCTGCGCGCCGGTCCGACGGCCGACGGCGGCTTCGCCGTCACCGCCGACCTGCCGGCCGCCGCCGGTGCCGGGCCCCGGCCGGCCACCACCGCCCCCACCCGTACCGCCGCCGAACTGGACCTCGTCCGCCGGGAGATCCGGCGCCAGGGGAAGCGGACCGTCGTGGTACCGGTCGCGGTGCTGGCCGGGATCCTGCTGCTGATGGTCCCGGTGAGTCTGCTCAGCTCGTCCTTCTCGGTACTGGAGCGGTCCCGGTACGAAGCGCTGTCCGTCGGCGAGACACGCGACGAGGTGGAGTCCCGGCTGCCGCTCTTCACCAGGGACGCCCCGCCGGACGACGCGCCCGCCGAACCGCCGGGCCAGGACTGCGTGTACTACAGCACCGGGCTGCTGTCCGGCGACGCCTACCGGCTCTGCTTCGCCCACGGCCTGCTGGCCTCCAAGGCGGTGGTGGGGCGGTCGTAGCGGTCGGGGCATACCGGCGCGGGGCGCCGCCCGCGCCGCGGCGCCGGCGGCCGGGTCGGCGTCCGGTGCCGCCCCGGGGGCACCGCCCGCTACCCGGCCGGCTCGCCGTCGGCGGGCCCGGGCACCCAGGTCACCTCGCCGGTGCCGAGCGCGACCGCGGCCCGCGGCCGCATCGGTCCCTCGCCCCGGCGGGAGAGCAGCACCACCTCGGTCACGGTGGCCGACGCGCCGCCGAGCAGGGCCTCGCACCGGGCGGCGAGCGGGCGCGGGTGCCGGCTCCGGCCCAGGGAGAGGTGCGGGGTGAAGCCCCTGGACCGGCCCGACCGGCCCGACCGGCCCTCGCACAGGGGGAAGCGCGACTGGAGCGCATGGTGCAGGGCCGCCCAGGGGGCCGCCCCGCCCGAGGCGGGGTCGAGCCAGAGGGTGGCGTCCCGGCGGTGCCGGAAGTAGCGCACGCCTTCCAGCCGGGCGGTGAACGGCGGTGTCCCGGCCGCCGCCGCGGCGACCAGCGGGGCCGCCCGCGCGAAGTCGGTCTCCGGTACGAACCCGAAGACCAGGTTGACGTGCGGCGGCCAGCGGTCGATCTGCCGGTCGTGTTCCCGTCGGATGTGCTGGATCGGGGGCCACAGCTCCGGGGGCGGGATCCAGGCGACCGCGCTCCGCGCCGTCGGCGGAACGGCGAGGACGTCGGTGGGCGTGGCTTCCACGGGGCGGCTCCCCACGGCCGGAGCGGTCAGGCCACTTGCCCGGCCGGCGGCGCGAGCCACTGCTCGGCCCAGATGGTCTTGCCGTGCGGGGTGTACCGGGTGCCCCAGCGCTGGGCGCACTGGGCGACCAGGAAGAGTCCGCGGCCCCCCTCGTCGGTGCTCCGGGCGTGGCGCAGGTGCGGCGCGGTGTTGCTGCCGTCGGAGACCTCGCAGATCAGGTGCCGGTCCCGGATCAGCCGCAGCCGGATCGGCTCCGAACCGTAGCGGACCGCGTTGGTGATCAGTTCGCTCACGATCAGCTCGGTGGTGAACGCCGCCTCCTCCAGGCCCCATGCGGTCATCTGCCGGCCGGCCCGGTGCCGGGCGTCGGCGACCGCCGCGGGGTCCCCGGGCAGGTCCCAGAAGGCGATGTCCTCGTCCGGCAGGCCCCGGGTCCGCGCGATGAGGAAGGCGACGTCGTCGTGCGGGCGGTCCGGCAGCAGGGTGCGGACCATGGTGTCGCAGATCTCCTCCAGCGGCCGGTCCGGGTGCGCCAGCGTGAAGAACAGGCGCTCGAACCCGGTGTCGATGTCGCGGTCGCCCGCCTCGATGAGCCCGTCGGTGAAGAAGGCCAGCACGCTCCCCTCGGCGATCTCGATGTCCGCGCACTCGAACGGCAGGCCGCCCAGGCCCAGCGGCGGCCCGGCCGGCACGTCCGGCATCTCGACCGGGTCGTCCCGCCGGGAGATCACCGGCGCCGGGTGTCCGGCCCGGGCCACGGTGGCACGGCGGTCGATGGGGTCGTAGACGGCGTACACGCAGGTGGCCCCGATGACGCCGCTCCCGCCGGCCAGGGAGCCCTTGCTCTCCTCCTCCTCGGAGAGCCGGATGACCAGGTCGTCGAGGTGCGCCAGCAGTTCGTCGGGCGGGAGGTCCAGATCGGCGAGGGTGTGCACGGCGGTCCGCAGCCGTCCCATGGTGGCCGCCGCGTGGATACCGTGCCCGACCACGTCTCCGACCACCAGCGCCACTCGGGCGCCGGAGAGGGGGATGATGTCGAACCAGTCACCGCCCACGCCCGCCTGCACGTCCGCGGGCAGGTAGCGGTACGCGGCGTCCACCGCGCTCTGCCGTGGCAGCCCGTGCGGGAGCAGGCTGCGCTGAAGGGCCAGCGCCGCGTTGTGCTCCCGGGTGAAGCGCCGGGCGTTGTCGATGCACACCGCGGCCCGCGCCACCAGCTCCTCGACCAGCAGCAGGTCGTCCTCGTCGAACGGGTCCGGGTTCTTCCACCGGGCGAGGGACACCACCCCCATGGTGATGCCCCTGGCCTGCAGCGGGACCGCCATGGCCGAGTGGATGCCCAGCTGGCGCACCTTGGCCGCGCGGGCGGCGTCCGCCACCAGCTCCGGCTCGGCCGGGTCCACCGAGGTGCGCAGGATCGCCTGTCCGGTCCGCAGGCACCTGGTCGGCAGCGAACCGGGGACGTGGCGCGACGGCTCACCGGGCTGGACCACCGCCTCCGGCAGGTCCTTGTGGATCGACCGGTGTGCCGCACGGCGGAGCGTCTCCCCCTCGTCGACCGGGCCGGGGTGCAGCTCCTCCGCGCGCACCACCGCGTCGACGAGGTCGATGGAGACGAAGTCGGTCACGCGGGGCACCAGCACGTCGGTGAGTTCGCGGGCCGTCTCGAGCAGGTCGAGGGTCGTGCCGATGCGCCAGCTCGCCTCGTTCACCAGGGCCAGCCGCTGCCGCGCCCGGTAGTGGCGGGTGACGTCGACGTCGGTCTGGCAGACCCCGAGGACCCGTCCGGAGGGGTCCTGGAGCCGGTACGACATCCCGGAGCGGACGTGGCCGCCGGTGGCCCAGGAGTCCGGGTCGGTGGGCGCGGAGCGGAACTGCTCCAGGGCGAGCGCCGGCACTCCGGCGTCCAGCACCTGCCGGGCCTCCCGCTCGATCGCGGAGCCGTCGCCGCCGGGCATCGACTCACCGGGGCGCCGGCCCAGCCGCGGTGCCGCGGCCACGCCGTCCATCCGTTCCTGGGCCGGATTGATCAGCAGGTACCGCAGCTGGGAGTCCATCACGGCCATGCCGTACGGGGACTGGCTGAAGAGCGCGCGCAGCACCGCCTGCTCCCGCTCCCACGCCCGCCAGTCGGCGGCCTCGGTGGCGACCACCAGCCAGCTGGGTTCGCCCGGCA
The DNA here is from genome assembly GCF_044327625.1 of Streptomyces sp. NPDC018031. Lineage (NCBI taxonomy): Bacteria > Bacillati > Actinomycetota > Actinomycetes > Kitasatosporales > Streptomycetaceae > Streptomyces > Streptomyces sp. NPDC018031. The sequence goes on along the minus strand of NZ_JBIRFT010000005.1, from coordinate 277,594 downwards.
CCGCGGCGAGCTGGAGCGCCCGGACGACCAGTTCCAGCGGGTGTCCGTCGTGGTGCCGCACGGACACCCGCGCGGCCCAGCAGCCGTCCACCCGGTGGCGCTCGGTGATCACCGGAGTGCCGGCGTCGCCCCCGGCGAGCAGCGAGGTGACGGGCCGCCCCACGACCTCGGCGGCCCGGTAGCCGAGCAGTTCCCGGGCGCCGGCCGTCCACCGCTCGACCACACCGTGTGCACCGATCACCGCGACAGCGGCGTGTGCCGCGTCGAGCGGGCTGCCCGCCGCGCCGTCCCAAGCCCCGGGTGTGCTCATCAGCGCCTGCCCATCCATGGCGATGATTCCACCGGAATCAACCATATCCGGCTTGTGTGGTGCCGGGCTCGGTCAGCGGCGGAGCCTGGTGCCGGAACCGCGCGCACGCCCGGGGCACACCCTGGCTCCCCTGGGAGCAGGCCCACCCGCTTCACCACCGGCGATCGACTGCACCTTGTGTTCCCAGGTCGATCGCCGCTTCATTCTCAGATTCGAAGGAATTGCGGTGAAGCCGTCGGAACGCCGGCCCCGGTGGGCGGGGGCTCCCGGACGGCTACCGGGGGCGGCAGAGCAGCGCGGCCGGTGCCGCCGTGGAGCCGACGCGTCCGGTGTAGGCGATTCCGGCCGCGTACTCCCCGCCGCCGCACTGCCCCTTGTAGCGGCCGTGGGCGAATTCGCCGCCCGGGTCGCCCGCGGGCCGGTTGTCACCCCGGTCGAACCAGACGGTGCGGCCGGCGGTGGCGCCGAGCGGGCCGCGGGCCGGCACGCACAGCGCGGCCGAGACCGCGGCGCCGCGCACGCTGTAGCCGATCAGGAACTCCCCGGCCGGGCACTCCAGCTTGGTGTAACCGGTCGCCCAGTCCCCGCCGGTGACGTACCGCTCGTCGCGCACCACGGTGTACCTGCCGTCCGCCGCCCGCAGATCTCCGGTGCCGGTGTCCGTGCACAGCCCGCGGCCGCCGGTGTGGGCCAGGCCGATCAGCCGCTGCCCGTCCGGGCAGACGCCTTTCCGGGCGCCCGGGTCCCAGTCGCCGCCGGCCGGGGTGCGCAGCGAGCGCACGGCGTCCGCGTGGTCCAGGGTCAGCATGTTCCAGCGGGCCGGGACCGCGACCGGTCCGCCCCGGGACGGGGCGCCGACCAGCTTCCGCCAGTCGCCGGCCCGCCAGTCACCCCCGTCGAGGATTCCGGACCGGCGGCCGGCCGGGTCGTAGCGGAGCAGCGCGAAGTCGTCGCCCTTGCCGTCGCCGCTCCAGCCGACCAGCGGCCAGTACGCGAAATCCGTGTCCTCGGCGGCGAGATGGTCGGTGACGTCGGCGAACCACGCCCTTGCCCGGGCCCCGGTCTCGCCCGCCCCGACGCCGAACTCGCTCACCCATACCGGCGCGGTGTGGTGCGTCCCGCCGTCCGTGACGAACAGCGCCTGTTCCCGCAGCACCCGGTACAACTCGGCCCGGGACAGGTCCTGGTAGCGCGGGTCGTGGGTCTCTCCGACGCCGGTCGCCCCGGAGTGCCTGGGCCCGGTGAAACCGTAGAAGTGCGCCGAGTACACCAGCTTCCCGGACCGCAGCAGCGTGTGCGAGAGGGTGCGCACCGGGGTCAGGGTCGGCCGGTCGTGCGGCAGCCCGTCGACCGGTACGCCGGTCCAGTTGATGCCCTCGACGACGATCAGCAGATCCGGGTTGGCCTGGGTGAGGATGCGGTCCGCGGCCTGCTCGGCGGCGGCGAACCAGTCGTGATCGTCACCGCCGCCCCAGTTGGGGTCGTCCCAGATGTCGCGGCGTACCTCGTTGTACAGGTCGGCGCCGACCACCCGCTTGTTCTCCCGGTAGCGGCCGGCCATGAAGGCCCAGTCGTCCACCCAGCGCGCGGTGGTCTGGGAGGTGTTCCAGCGCTCGTTGCCGTCCAGCCCGCAGCACCAGCGCGCGGTGGTCGAGTGGTTGTTGAGGATCACCGCGAAGCCGTCGGCGGTGAGCGCCGCGACGACCGCGTCGTACACCTCCAGCGGCGTCTTGCCGCGGAGCCGCGGGTTGGCGGCGACCGCCGCGTCCGGTACCGGGTCGGTGACGTGGATCGTCTCGTTGGCGAACGGCAGCCGGACGCTGTTGATGCCCAGGCGGTGGAAGTCCGCCAGCAGCGTGGCGAGCGGGGCCCGGTCCAGGCCGAGGGGGAGCAGGTTCGAGTTCTCGCCGGCATGGTGGTTGGCGGCGTCGGCGCTGTCGCCGGAGCCGGTCCAGCTGCCCTGGGCGCCGCCCCAGTTGGCCGACCTGAGCTTGAACCGGTCGCCGGACGCGTCGACCACGTACCGGCCCCGGGTCGACAGCGGCCCCGTCCAGGAGGCGGCCGCCGGGGTCGCGGACGGCCCGCCCCGGTCGGCCCCGGAGGCCGCCGGGTCCGCCGCGGCGGGCGGGGCGGGCGAGGCGGCTGGGGTGGGCGAGGCGGCTGGGGTGGGCGAGGCGGCCGGGGCCGCCGCCGGGTAGCCGGTGAGCAGTGCCACCAGCGCGACCGGGGGCAGCACCCGGCGGACCAGGAGCCGGCTCATGCCCGCCTCCCGGCTGCCGGCCCGGCGGTTCGGTTGTGGGCGATCAGGGTTTCGACCAGCCCGGAACGGGTGTCGGGGAAGTCCATCGGCACGATGCCCAGCCCGCGCCAGCCGGCCGCCTCGGCGCCGGTCAGCAGCGCGTGCACCCGGGGGTTGAGGCGGTCGGCGTTCCAGCGGGGCGGCAGCGCCGCCGAGGTGCTGACGAAGTTGACGTACTGTCTGCCGGGCTGCGCCACGGCCCTCCTGAAGTGGGCCTCGATCTTCGGGTACTTGGCGCCCGGCTCGGCGTTCCAGTCGTCCTGGACGTCGAACACGGCCGGATCGCCCCAGCGGATGCCGCCGGGCAGGCCGGGGTTGTCGGCCATCAGGACGACCCGTCCGCGGACCTCCCCCAGCCGCGGCCAGGCGTCGCCGATGTGGAACAGCGAGCGCCAGCCGCGCCGGTCGAGATAGTCCTCGAACACGGCGCCGAAGGCGGCGGCGCCCGCCTCCGAGTACTCCTGCTTGACCCGCATCAGGACCGTCTCGGAGGGCTGCCGGGTCAGGAAGTCCCGGCAGGCGGTCAGGACGTCGTCGAAGTTGAGGTGCTGGTAGAACGCCCCGTGGTGGATGGTGAACGAGCCGTCGATCACCCGGCAGCGGATGTCCAGGAACCGGATCCCGGAGGCGAGTTGTTCGCCGATGGTGGTGCGCTGGCACTCCACCCACCAGCCGCCGAAGCGCGCGCCGGCATCGTGGGTGCCCGGGATCGTCAGGTCCGGCAGCGGTGTGGCGGCGTCGATGCCCGCCATCCAGTCCCGCACCCCGAGCGGACGGACCGCTTCCGCCGTCCCGGCCACGGCTCTCGGGGCGGAGCCGAGCACGGCGGCGGAGGTGGCTCCCGCGGCGGCGAGGAAGGCGCGGCGACTCATGGACATGCGGGCCCCGGATCGGTGAGAGCGGGCGGCGCCGTACGCGGGAGCAGGGGCGTGCGGCCGGACCTGGTGCGGCGGTGCGGGACATCGGAGGCGTGCCCACCTACCCACCGGTAGGCGACATCAGCATGACGCCCGGTCACCCCCGGTTCAAGAGCCCGGACGGTAAAGGGCCGGACACCCGCGAGCCCGCGGCCACCGCTCCCGTCCCGCGGGCGGGACCGGCGGGGCCGGACCCGCCGGTCCGCTCACCGCCGGGTCCGCGACCGCCGGCCCGGAGGCGATCAAGCCCGGACGGCGCGACGATGGGAGACGGGACGGGCCGGCCCCACCTCGATCCGGACGGAGGATCCCGCGCCATGGAGGGCCAACACACGGAGATTCCCCCGCCGGCCGACGACCCGCGCCCCCTCGTCTACGCGATCGGCACGCTGGGTTTCGGCTTCCCGACCGAAGCGCGCAGGGACGCTTTCCGCCGACGGATGGAGCCCGTGCCGGAGCCGGGGACCGCGGACGGCGGTCAGACCGGTCCCCCGCCGGATCCGGACCACCCCGGGCAGTTGCGCCGCTACCTCATGGGCAACCCGTGGGCGTCCGACAAGCTGACCTGGACACTCGACGGGGACCACACGCCGGTCTACGCGCTGGAGGCGGAGACCCCGGTCGGCCTGGACCGCAGCGGCCCGCCCGGCCCCGGGCCGAGCGGGCCGGCGGAGCGGGACGCCCCGCGGCGGGCCGCCGAGGACCCGGGCGAACTCGCGAGGCTGCTGGAGACCCTCCGGTATCCACCGGTGTCCAGGGTCTACCGGATCTTCCGGGACGCGATCGCGGGCCAGGGCCTGCCGGCGGACGATCCGGGGTTCGTCTCCCGGGTGACGGTCCCCGGACGGCTGACGGGAAGGTCGACGCGCCTGCGCTCGGGACAGGTCGTCCCCGTGGTCGAGGTCAGCGCCCACGGGCTGCACGCCTGGTACGAGCGCGCGCTGATCGACAGGGCCACCGCGGCGATCAGCGGGCAGGCGGCCGGCCACGACCCGGCGTGGAGCGGGGCCGGCTCCCCCGGCCGGTTGGAGGAGCAGCTGCGCGCCCTCCTGGACAAGGTCTACCAGCAGTTCCGCAACCTCGGGCGGAGCGCCGCCGACCGGGCGGCCAACCACGTCGGGACCGACGCGTTCCTCCTCGGCACCCTGCTCGGTGACGGACTGCTGTCCGCGCGGCACGTCCCCGGGGCGCGGGACCACCTCTACGCGCTGGAGGGCATCAGCGTCGCCGGCAGCCCGGCCTGCCGACCCGGCTCGGACTGCCACGACGTCGTCGTCACCTTCCGCGACCCGGCGGACGGCGGACGGCCGCGGGTCGCCTACCGGTTCACCATCGACGTCAGTGACGAACTCCCGGTCAGCCTGGCGCCGGTGCACGTCAGCCGGCGGTGAGCGTCCCCGGCGTATCACCGGCCGGGGCCGCGGGCCCGCCCGCGCCGGGCCCGCGGCCCCGGCCCCCTCACCGCGGCTCGGGCGCGGAGCCGCCGTACGCGTCGTGCCAGTTCCACCACTCGTAGGGCGGGGTCTGCGGATAGCCCTCGGGCGAGTCCTCCCACTCCTCCTGACGTCCCAGAGCGCTCATGTCGAGGTAGCTCCAGGTGCTCCCCAGTGCTTCGTCACCACGGGCGTTGACGAAGTAGGTGCGGAACACCCGGTCGCCGTCGCGGATGAACGCGTTCGTGCCGTGCCACTCGTCCACCCCGAAGTCGGCGTCGAAGTCGTCGGTGATCGTGTACCAGGGCATCGTCCAGCCCATCCGCGTCTTCACGCGCTCGATGTCCCGCTGCGGCGCGCGCGAGGCGAAGGCGAGGGTGGTGCCACGGGCGTTCAGGTGGGCGAGGTGACCGACGTGGTCGGCCACCATGGAACAGCCCACGCAGGCGTGGTCCGGCCAGCCGGTGACACCGGGCTCGAAGAAGGCCCGGTAGACGATCAGCTGCCGACGGCCTTCGAACAGGTCCGGCAGACTCGCCCTGCCTCCGGGGCCGTCGAACGCGTACGCCTTGTCCACCGCCAGCCACGGCATGCGCCGCCGGCGGGCGGCCAGCGCGTCCCGGGCCCGGGTCAACTCCTTCTCCTGCCGCAGGAGTTCACTGCGCGCCTGCTCCCACTCCCGCGCCGGGACGATCGGGGGTGTCTTCATCGGGCGCTCCCCTTCCTGGTCGGTTCGCTGGTCGGTTTCCTGGTCGGTTTCCTGGTCGGTTTGCTGGTCGGTTTGCTGGTCGGTTTCCTGGTCGGTTTGCTGGTCGGTTTGCTGGTCGGTTTCCTGGTCGGTGCCGCACCGTGGGCCGGAGCCCGGGCGGACTGGGCGCCCGCCCGGCGGGCCCCTGCCTCCAGGGTCGGCCGCCACCGGCACGGGCGCATGCCGGGGCACCAGCCCCGTGGGGGGCGCACACCACCGGCGCGGTCTCCCCTCCGGGGCGGACCCGTCGACCACCCCGCGGACGCCGGCCCGTCACCGCGCCCCCGGCCGCGGCACACCGGCGGGACCACCGCCCCTGCGCTGCCGTTCCCTCCTCCCTCCGGCGGCGGACGGGGAGACGGGCCCGCCGCGGCCACCGTCACCGGACGCGCCCGCCGGGCGGCGGCGCCGGCGGCCCCGGATATCCACCCGGGCGGCCACACGGGGTGAGCTATGTTGAGCGGGAGCGGGACGAGAAGGAGGCGCACCGGTGCCATCAGGGCAGCAGGCTCGCGCGCAGGCGTCTGCGATCACGCCGGGAAGACGGTCTCCGGAGGCCGAACCGGCCCCCGCGGACAAGGTTCGCGCGCTGTTCGGCGGTCACCGGCTGTCCCCGGCGCAGCGGCGTATCGCGCAGTACATCACCGATCACCTCACCGAGGCCGCGTTCCTGTCGATCACGGATCTCGCGGACCGGGTGGGCGTCAGCCAGCCGTCGGTGACCCGCTTCGCGACCTCCCTGGGCTTCGCCGGATACCCCGCGCTCCGGGAGGCGCTGCAGCCGATCGCGCTGAGCGCGGTCGCCGGCGCCCCGGCCACCGGGGAGGAGATCCGGCGCAACGAGCTACAGGCGGCCGTCGACGCCGAGATCGCCAACCTGGAGAGCCTTCGCCGGGTGTTCGCCGACACCGAGCAGGTGCTCGACATCGGCCGGGAGCTCGCCCGGTCGGTCCCGCTGACCGTCCTGGGCCTGCGGATCTCCGTCTCGCTCGCCGAGTACTTCGCGTACGCGGCGAAGCGCATCCATCCGGACGTGCGCCTGGTCTCCCGCGGGGGCAGCGTCGCCTACGACGCGCTGCTCCAGTCGCGCGAGGCCGGCGGGACCTGGGTGCTGGCGTTCGCGATGCCGAGGCACGCCAACGAGACCCTGGGGGCGATGCGGGCCGCGCGCAGTACCGGCCTGCGGGTCGCACTGATCACCGACCAGGCGCTCGGGCCGCTCGTGGAGGAGGCCGACGCGGCGTTCACCGCGCCCACCGGATCACGCCTCGTCTTCGACTCGTACGCGGCACCGGGGGTGCTGTCCGCGGCCATCCTCCAGGCGATGGCCGACGCCGACCCCGAGCGCACCCAGCTCCGGCTGGAGAAGTACGAGCAGGCCGCCGAGCAGCACGCCTTCTTCCTGGAGGACTGAGCCTGGCCGGGGGCCCCCGCCGAGCATGGCCCGGACCGCGGACGGGGGCCACCCTCACATACCTGCATGCATGAAATTTTTCATACCCTTGCCTACTTAGCAGTATGTATATTTACTGCCTGTGGCGCACGGGCCGGAAAGGGCTTGGGTCAGACAAGAGCTCGCGACGGCGAGCCCCGGCGCCACGTGGACGAACACCAACGGCCGGCAGCCTCCTCGTCGGCCCGGCGATGTTCCGTTCGGGCGGTCCGCTCCCCTCGGATGCCCTCGGTGGGCCCGGCCGACCCCTGGGCCGGGCCCACCGGCAACCGCCCCGCCATCACGACCCTCCGCCCCGGAAGCGACGACGATGTCCCAGACTTTCCCACCCATCAGCGCGGACTGGCCCAGCCAGGTCGCGGCCCCCGGGAGCCGGGACTGGGAGCGCGGGGCGGCCCGGTGGCTCCGGGATCTCCTCCCCGCCCGCTACGCGGGCTACGCGACCCTCACCCGCCACCACATCCTGCTCGCCCGGCACGCCCAGATCCACCTCCAGCACGAGATCCGGGCGGTCCGGGTCGCCCTGCGCACCAGCCGGGCGGAGCTGCCCGCCCTCGGCATCTCCGAGGGGGTCATCGAGAACACCATCAAGCTGTACGCCGCGGAACTGGAGCAACTGACCCGGCTGGCCTGCGGGGTGCGGCTGGTCACCGAAGCACTCCTGCGGGAACCGGGCGGGCGACGCAGACGGTGACGCCGGCCCCGTTCCACGCCCCGAGGGGCCCGCACACCGGCAGCGCGCCCGCGCGCCGACCACGAAAGGCCCCCCGACCGGGATTTCTCCCGATCAGGGGGCCATTTCGCACCGCCGGGGCGAGCGCAGCCGCACCCGCGGCCTCCGGCCGGGTGGGCGGTGATACACGCCGCGACCGCCGGAACGCCTCACCTCCACCGGCCGCGGCGCCTGCCCGCCGGTCTCACACGACCGGTGTGAGCGGCGGCGGAGGGGTCAGTCGACGAGGACGAAGGCCGGTTCTTCCGCCGGTTCGGTCGCCGCGCGCCGCCCCAGCACACCGGAGAGCGCGATGAGCAGACCGAGAGCGGACAGCACGGTCACCGCGATCAGCGCCGGGGTGAAGCCGGCGAGCAGTGCGTCCGAGCCGGTCTTGCCCTCGCCGCCGGCGGTGAGCACGGCGGTGACGATCGCGAGCCCGACCGCGCCGCCGACCTGCGTGGAGGTGTTCAGCAGACCGCCGGCCAGCCCCTGCTCGTGGTCCGGGATCCCGGCGGTCGCCTGGATGTTGAAGGACGCGAACGCCAGGGTGAACCCGATACCGAGCAGGACCATGCTGGGCAGGACACCAGCCACGTAGGGGGCGTCCCGGTCGACGACCAGGAAGAGCACATAGGCGAGGAGGTGGGCGATCACCCCGCCGGCGATGGTGCGCGCGGTGCCGACCCGTGCGACCAGCCGGTCCATGCGCGGCGAGCCGAAGGCGACGATCACCGCGGCCGGCAGGAAGCCGAGTGCGGTCTGGAGCGCCGACCACTCCAGCACCGACTGCAGGTAGAGCATGACGACGAACTGGAAGCCGATGTAGCCCCCGAAGAACACCGAGATACCCAGGTTGGCTCGTGCCAGCGCACCCGAGCGCAGGATGCCGAGGCGGACGAGCGGGTGCTTGCTGCGGCGTTCGATCGCGACGAAGGCGATCAGCAGGGCCGCGGCCAGGGCGAACTGGATCAGTGTGCTCGGTGCGGCCCAGCCGGCCTCCGGCGCCTCGACGACGGTGTAGACGAGGAGCAGCATGCCGGCGACCGAGGTGATCGCACCCGGCAGGTCGTAGCCGCCGGCGGGCCGGGGGCCGTCCTTGGGCAGCAGGCGGCTGGCCGCGACCCACGCCACGAACGCGATCGGCACCGGCAGGAAGAACGTCCACCGCCAGCCGACCTCGGTCAGTACGCCGGAGAGCACCAGCCCGGCCGAGTAGCCGCTGGCCCCGAAGACGGAGAAGATCCCCAGCGCCTTGTTGCGCGCCGGTCCCTCGGCGAACGTGGTGGTGATGATGGACAGCGCGGCGGGTGCGGTGAAGGCCGCCGCCACGCCCTTGAGGATGCGGGTGGCGATCAGCAGGGCGCCGGAGTCGACCATGCCGCCGACCATCGAGGCGAGGGCGAAGACGGCCACCGCCGTCAGGAAGACGCGGCGGCGCCCCAGCAGGTCGGCGGCGCGGCCGCCCAGCAGCAGCAACCCGCCGTAGCTCAGGACATAGCCGCTGACGATCCACTGCAACGCGCTGGTGGACAGGCCCAGTTCGTCCTGGATGGAGGGAAGCGCGATGCCGACCATCGACACGTCAAGCGCGTCGAGCCCGACGACGAGGGATGCGGTGAGCAGGATGCCCCACGACTTTGCGGTCCACCCGGAGGCGGAGGTGATGACGGGTGCGGAAGGACTCATGGCGTCACACTTACATGCACGCGCATCGAATGCAACTGCATTTAATTCTCCTGCATCAAATGCGGGCGCATGCTACCCTGGGGCCCATGACCGGTAGCTCGGAGCAACAGTTGGTCGAGGAGTGGCGCAGCCTCCTCGCCCGGCACGCCGCCGTGCACAACGCCCTCGAGTGCGAGCTACAGACCCAGCACGGCATGAGCGTCAGCGAATTCGAGGCGCTGGAATCCCTCGCCTCCTCCGAACACGGCAAGTGCCGGGGCCAGGACCTCGGCAACGTCGTCCATCTGAGCCAGAGCGCCGCGTCCCGACTGGTCGCCAGGCTGGAACGGGACGGCCTGGTGGAGCGCGTCATGTGCGACCTCGACCGCCGCGGCATCTTCGTCGTCCTCACCGACGAGGGCCGCCGCCGCCACACCGAGGCCCGGCCCACCCACCGCTCCGTGCTCGCCCGGACCCTCAACGGAGACCACTGACCCCCCACACCCGGCCGCGACCGATACGCCCAGTCCCCTTCCGGACGGGGCCCACGCAGGGCCGAGGCCTGACGTGGTGCGCACCCGAGCCGCGAGCGCGATCCCGCCGAACATCGGAGCGATCCCGGCCGGCATGTCTCGACGGGTCGCGCGTCACCGAAGCGGCATGACCGCAAGCATGCGCATGGGCTCCCGCTTCACACGCCGGGCCGGGTGCGGGCCGCACCCGGTTCACGGTCCGGCGCCCCGGCGGGGCCGGCACCGCTGAGCGGAGGCCGCGTTCGGGTGAGCGAGCGGCGGGACAGCAGGCACCCGGCCAGCGCGGCGGCGAGGCCGGCCAGCCCGGCCGCCGCGAAGCCGCCGGCCGGCCCGGTGACGTCGGTCGCCACCCCGGCGAGCGGGGACCCGAGCGCGAAACCCGCGCTCTGCGCGGACGATTGCAGGCCCGTCACTTCGCCCCGCACGCCGGCCGGCGCCAGCCGGCTCACCGCGTCGGCCACCGCGGAGAGAGCCGGCGCGGTGAGAAGGCCGGGGCCGACCACGGCCACGCACAACCAGGGCCAGTCGTGCGCGAGCCCGGCGGGGATCGTCGCCAGCCCCAGCAGGCCGAGCAGCAGCCACGTGGGCAGCGGCCGGGGCAGCGCACCGTAGACCAGCCCACCGACGACGGAAGCCGCACCGAACACGGCGATGACCACGGCGGCCCAGGACACCTGGCCCGCGTCGTCGAGGGTGGCGACGATGGCGAGGTCGACGCCGCTGAGCAGCGTCGTGGTGCCGAACCCCATCGCCAGCACGGCGATCATCCCCGCGCCCAGCCACTCCCGGCGCGGGGGCCGCCCGGCCGCGGCCCCGTCCACTTCGCCCGCGGCCCGCAGCGGCGGGTCGAGCAGGACCATCCCGACTCCGCCGGCCACGATGGCGGCGCCGACCGCCCACGCCATCACGCCGGGGGACGTCTGCGCCGCACACAGGATCACCACCGCCGGGCCCACCATGTACGACAGCTCGCCCTGCACCGACTCCAGCGCGAACGCGGCCCGGCGCTGCTCCGCCGTCGTCATCGCGGCGATCGCCTGCCTGGTCACCGGCTGGGCCGGCACCATGAACAGACCCGCCGCGAAGGCGGCGCCCAGCAGGATCCCGTACGGCAGGACCGGCACGCTCAGCCAGAACACGACCTGCGCCGCGACCGTCGACAGCAGCACGGTCCGCAGGCCCCGCCGGTCGATCATGCGGCCGAGCAGCGGCCCGCCCAGCGCCAGTCCGGCGGTCAGGGCCGCCGCGACCCCGCCCGCCGCCGCGTAGCCCATGTCCAGGCCCAGCAGGACGTACATGGTCAGCGCCATCACGTCGGCCGTGATCGCGGTACGGGCGAGCAGCGATACACCGAGCAGGGGCGCCATCCCCGGCACGGCGAGTACCTGGCGGTATCCGGTCACCCGCGTGACGCTAGATAATCCGCCACGCCATAGGAAGTCGTTGTTTCATTGGAGCGGGCATAATGAATAGTTATGGCCAGGGATCTTGAGACCGTCCTGCTGCGGTCCTTCGTCACCGCCGTGCGGGCGGGCAGCATCAGCCGCGCCGCGACGGCGCTCGGACTCACTCAGCCCGCCCTCAGCCAGCAGGTGCGCAAGCTCGAGAGCACGGTCGGCCATCCGCTGCTCCACCGGTCACCGTCCGGCGTCTCACCGACCCGGGCGGGTGAGGAGCTCCTGCCGTACGCCGAACGCATCCTCTCGCTCTGCGCACAGGCACTCACCGAGACCGGGCGCGCCCTGACCGGCCACTGCGGCGTCGGGCTGCTCGAGGACCTCGCCGCGTCCCAGCTCCCGCAGACCCTCGCGGACCTCGCCCGGCTGCACCCCGGCGCGACGCTGGAGGTGCTCAGCCTCTCCAAGGCCGGGATGCGGGAGGCCTACGACGCGGGCCGCGTCCAGCTCGTGCTCGACGAGGTGCCGGACCTTCCCGGGCCGACGCGCTGGACGGTACGCCGCCCGCTGGTCTGGGCGGTCGGCCAGGGCGTGGACGTGAACGCCGACCCGCTGCCGGTGGTGCTGTTCTCGAACGTCTGCTCCTGGCGCACGGCGGTGCTGGAAGCACTGGAACGCGCCGATCGGCGCTGGCACATGGCGTTCGAAAGCAACAGCCTGGTCGGTGTGCTCGCCGCGATCCGGGCCGGGCTCGGCGTCGCGGCGCTCATGCCGGCGAACCTCGAACCGGCCATGGCCTGCCACGGCGCGGACGCCCTGCCCACCCTGCCGGACGTCGAGCTCGGTCTCGCACGTCACCCGCGGACCGAAGGCGATCCGCTGATCGACGCCGTGGAGACCGCGCTGCGCCGCACCATCTGAGTCCCCGCGCACGGGCGCGACGCCCCGACCCGGCGACGTCACGCTCGGCCGGAGTCACGGATCACCGACCCCGCGCGGCACGCCCCGAGTAGCATCACGAACTGATAACGGGTCTGGTCCAGAAGTCGCGCCCTGTTCACTCGCGGGGAGGTGCCCGTGAACCTGATCGAGGCCGGCCTCTCGGACGCTTGTGGCCGGCGGCGCACGACCCGCCGTCACCCCTACCTCTCATCCGTCAGAGCTCCAGGGAGATTCCGTGCCCATGTCCCGTTGTCTTCGCACCGCCCTGGCGGCCGCCGTGGCGGTCACCGCGCTGCCCCTGGCGGCCGCCGTCCAGGCAGGCGCGGCGGAAAGGACGGAAGCGCCCCGCGCCGCGGCGGGGGCCAAGCGCGCCAAGTCGCTCGTGATCGGCATCGACGGCGCCACGTTCGGCAAGTTCGACGCGGCGAGGATGCCCACCATCGACGGGCTCAGGGCCGACGGCCTGACCGCCCCCGGCAACCTGTACGCCCCGCCGATGGCGCCCACCTCCTCCGGGCCGGGATGGTCCACGATCGTCACCGGCGTCTGGCCCGACAAGCACAAGGTGGTGGACAACTCCTTCAACGGCAGCGACTTCGCCCGGTACCCGGACTACGGCACCCGCCTGGAGGCCGCGAACCCCGCCCTGAACACCCTGGTCGTCGGCACCTGGGGCCCCATCACCTCCCAGGTCTTCGGCCCGGCCGCGGACACCCGCATCGCCGGCGCCGACGACGCCGACACCACGGCTCGGGCGGCGGCCAAGCTGGCCGGCACCGACGCGGACGCCACCTTCGTCCACCTGGACGAGGTCGACGGAGCGGGCCACGACCACGGCGCCGCAAGCCCCCGCTACCGGGAAGCCCTGGAGACCGCCGACAGCCAGGTGAGCCGGCTGCTGACCGCCGTCACCTCCCGCCCGACCTATCCGGACGAGGACTGGCTGATCATCATCGCCGCCGACCACGGCCACACCGACGGCGGTGGCCACGGCGGCAGCAGTCCCGGCGAGCGGGAGACCTTCGTGATCGCCAAGGGCGCCGGCATCACACCCGGTTCGGTCCGCCACGACGTCAAGATCGCCGACATCGCCCCCACCGTGCTGGCACACGCCGGAGTCACCGCCTACCCGGCCTGGCAACTGGACGGCAAGCCGATCTCCGCCCTGAAGCCGGACGCCTTCGACGCACTGCGCCCGTCACTGCGCACCCGGGTCGACGAGACCGGCCTGCCCTCGACCGTCAAGGGCTGGACCGACACCGCTCCGGCGGGCTGGAGCGTGGACAACTCGGCCATGCCCGCCGGCGGGGTGACCGAGTGGCGCGGCTGGTCCTTCGCGACCGACCGGTTCTGGACCAACACCCAGCTGGGCCAGGGCCGGGAGACCAACGTGCGGGCCCGGGACGTCTTCGCCGTCGCGGACTCCGACGAGTGGGACGACAAGGCGCACGGCGCCGGGCAGTTCGACTCCACACTGATCAGCCCGGCCTACCCGGTGACGGGCGGCACGCGGGCCACCGTCTCGTACGCCTCCCACTACAAGGTGGACGGCCCGCAGACCGGCGATGTGTACATCTCCTACGACGGTGGCGCGCCGCGACTGCTGAAGTCCTACCGCTCGGACGTCAACACCGTCGAGCGGCTCACCGTCGACGTACCGGCCGGCGTCACCTCGGCCCGGCTGCGCTTCCGCTACACCGGCACCAACAGCGCCTTCTGGACGGTCGACCAGGTGACCGTCGCCCGCTGAACCGGCTGAACCCAGGACGTCCGGTACACGGCTCTGCGGCGCGATGGCGCGGACGCCGTCCGCAGGGGCGGACCGTGAGACCCCTTGCGCTCTCACGGTCCGCCCTCCCAGCCGCTGGCGTCGTCCATCTCCTACGGAACGGCGTTCGTCGATCGGGTGCGGAGGCAGTGGGTGATCGAACGACTCGGGAACGTCGACGAGAGATGGTTCTGGCTCACCTTCGGTCGCGACACCGGAAACGGTCTGTACATGCGCCTCCGCGAGGAGGACTTGGACCGACGATTCCCCGGCCTGCTCCAGGCCGTGATTGCCGCGGATAGAAAGAAGCGGCGAGGTGGGTCGACGCAGGACGGCGGTGGCCGACGAGGGCAGCGGGCCGTACCGGCGAAGGCGAGGAGGTGTGCGGCCCTGCCCTCGCGGCGACGGTGGAGCACACGGGGGCGACCCGCTCCGGCGAGCCCACCGATCGGGCACCCGGACGCTCCCGCGACGACCTGAGCACGACAGCCCACCCGGCCGCGGACGGCGGGGCATCGCTGCCGCTTCGGTGGCGTGGCCGCGGGCGTCGCCGTTACCCCGGCGCCCGCAGGGGGGAGCTCGCGGGCACGCCGCACTCCTTGCCGGGTCACCCTGGGCCGAGCCGGATCGTGCGGCGCGAGCCACGCCGTGACGCCGTTGACCAGGACGGCGGCCATCCGCGCGAGGTCCGCGCCGGCCGGGAGGCCCGCCGTCATCGCGGCATGGGCGACGGCGACCTCGGCATAGCGCCCGTTCGCGCGGAGCTCGAGAGTCGTGGAGTCAGGCGATCGACGTGTCTCCGAGGGCCTCGCTGATGTCGCGCAGCGCGTCCGCGGCCCGGGTGACGGTATCGCGGTCGACGTCGGCCAGCAGCCGCTCGTAGTTGCGCAGGTGGTCGGCCATGGCGGAGTCGATGACGGTGGCCCCGCGCTCGGTGAGGCGGATGTACACGACCCGGCGGTCACCGCCCTCCCTGACCCGCTCGACCAGGCCTTTCGCCTCCATCTTGTCGATGCGGTTGGTGATGGCGCCGGACGTCACCATGGCGGCCTTGAGGAAGGCGCCGGCGGTCAGTTGGTACGGCGGGCCGGAGCGCTTGAGCGTGGTGAGCACGTCGAACTCGCCGTAGTCCAAGCCGTGCCGGGCCGCCGTGGCCTTGCAGCTCTTCTCGACCACGCGCGCGAGTCGCTGGATCCGGGCCAGCGCGTGGACCGGCCACAGATGAGGGACCAGGTCGGGGCGTTCCTTCTCCCACTGCCCGACGATCGCGTCCACGGCATCGCTCATCACGACTCCTCCCTGTTCATCTCACCAGACACAGTCTCAATGTTAAGACACTTGACGCTGAGATGACAGTCATGCTTCTATCTCAACGTTGAGATTGTTAATGCTGAATGACCGGAGCGGCACGCCATGAGCCTCGTACTCGACCCCATCGCCCAGGACCTCCTCTTCCGGGAGGCCCGCACCGCCGGCACCTTCACCGACGAGCCGGTGACCGAGGAGCAGGTGCGCGCCGTGCACGACCTCGTCAAGTACGCCCCCACCGCCTACAACACCAACCCCCTGCGGGTGACCCTCGTACGGTCCCCCGGGGCCCGGCGGCGGCTTGCGGCACTGATGGACGAAGGAAACAGGGCCAAGACGGAGGCAGCACCGCTCGTCGCGATCCTCGCCACCGACAACGAGTTCCACGAGGAACTCCCCGCACTGCTCCCGCACTTCCCGCAGGCGCGGGAGACGGTCTTCGCCGAGCGGCAGGTGCGCGAGAAGACCGCGCTGCTCAGCGGCGCGCTCCAGGCCGCGTACTTCCTCCTCGGCGTGCGCGCGGCGGGCCTGGCCGCAGGCCCGATGACCGGTTTCGACCACGCCGGCCTCCGACAGGAGTTCCTGGACGACGACCACACCCCGCTGATGGTCGTCAACATCGGCAGGCCCGGCGAGAACGCGTGGTACCCGCGCTCCCCGCGCCTCGCCTACGAGGACGTCGTCACCACCGTCTGAACCCTCCCCTGCCCTGCCCTGCCCCCTGCTCCTTTCGCCGATGGAGACCGCCATGTCCTTGCTCACCCGCACGAAGGCGCCGACCACGACCGCTGCCGCGGCAGCGTCTCCGCCTCCGGTCCTGTGGCTCGCACTGCTGGCCACGCCGATCGCCCTGAGCGCCAACAGCCCGGTGCTGATCCTCCCGGAGATGGCGGCCGCGCTGGACGTCCGAACCTCCACGGTCACCTGGATCGTCACCGCCTTCGCCTGGGCGATGGCCGTCGGCACCCCGCTGATGGCGAACGTACTGCGCCGCCGTGGCCTGCGCACCGCCCTGCGCACCAGCGCCGCGGCCGTCGTGGCGGGCACGGCGCTGGTGGCCTTCTCCCCGTGGCTGCCGCTCGTGATGGGCGGCCGCGCAGCCCAGGCCGTGGGCGGCGCGGGCCTGGTGACCGTGGCGATGAGCCTGGCCGGCTCGGCCCGGCGGATGGGCGTCATCACGGCCGGCTTCGGAGTCATGGGCGCGGTCGGTCCGCTGCTCGGCTCGCTCGTCGCCGAGACCGTCTCCTGGCGCCTCTCGCTCTCCGTGTCCCTGCTCGGGCTGCTGGCCCTCCCCGCGGTCCTGCGCGGGGCGGAGACCACGGCCCCCACGACGCGAACTCCCTTCGACGCCCGCGGCGCCCTGCTGCTCGTCCTGACCGCCACGGCGCTGGTGATCCTGCCGCGCTACCCGCTGGCGGCCCTGCCCGCCGCGCTCCTGGGAGCCGTACTCCTCGGCCTCCACGTACGTGCGGTCCCCCACGGCTTCGCGCCCCTGGCAGTGCTCCGCAGCCCGGTGTTCGCGGTGTCCGCCCTGCTCGCGATGACCCTGTCGACCTCGTACTTCACCCTGCTGTTCACGATCCCCCAGCTGCTGCGCGACCGCACCGACTGGTCGACCCCGGCCATCGGCGCGGGCCAGATGGCCGCCCTGCTCGTCGGCTCCCTGCTCTCCTGGCTCCTCGCGGCCGCGTCGGCCCGGATGAACCGCTCCCGGGTCATCACGATCCTCCTCGTCCTCGGCGCCCTGGCCCCCCTCGGCACCCTTCTCACCCCGTGGGCCCCGCTGCTCCTCCTCGCCGCCTCCCTCGCGGTCTTCGCCACGACGGCCGGCAACGGAGTCCTCGCGGTGCACGCCGTCCAGGCCACTCCCGCCCCCGACCGCCCCACCACCATCGGCCTCTTCAACCTCGCCTACCAGCTGGGCGGCGCCTTCGGACCGGCCCTCGCGGCCCTGCTGACCATGGGGACATGAGCCCAGCCGGTCCGCGACGGCAGGAGCGCCCCCTCGGCCCGGGTCCACCGGGGCAAGGGGGCGCTGACGCTTCCGGTGCCGCCTCCGTACCGGAGGCATCGCGTCATCCGGTCGGGACGTGTTCCGGTGGCGGTTCGGCGATCTCCGTGGCGATGGCCAGTCGTGCGCACGAGCCCCGCGCTGCGGCTCGTCGACGGGGCCGAGCCGCGCCCGGGACCGGAACAGGGGTGCGACGGGGTCCGCCGGCGGCGAGGAAGCCGCGGCCGGGCTCCTGAGCCGTTCGGACCCCTTCCCGGCATTTCGCCCCGCCGGCTCCGTTCCGTCGCGGTTAGCTGTCGTGGTGCGCGGCGTCGACGCCGGCGCTCCCGGACCGCCCGTGCACGGGTCGCACCGCCGGGGAGGGCTCCCACCGGGGCCGGCCGAGAAGGGAGTACCGCATGCACCGCGACAAACTCGCGATCTACCTCAACGACCACCTGGCCGGTGCCACCTTCGGTGTCGGACTCGCGCGGCGCATCGCCCACCAGCACCGCCACTCGACTCGCGGCACCGACCTGAAGCGCATCTCCGAGGAGATCGCCCAGGACCGGCAGACCCTGCTCGCGGTCATGGACGCGCTCGACGCCGCCCCCCGCCGTTACAAGGTCTACGGTGGCTGGGCAGCCGAGAGGCTGGGGCGTTTGAAGCCGAACGGTGTGCTGTACCGGCGATCCGGGCTGAGCACGCTTGTCGAGCTCGAGACCCTGCGGCTGGGCGTCGAGGGAAAGACCCTGATCTGGCGCACCCTGCTCATCGTGGCCGAGGAGGAGCCCCGTCTGGACGAGTCCCGGCTGCGGGGCCTGCTGGAGCGGGCGCGGGGCCAGATCGACACACTGGAGGCGTTGCGTCTCGCGGCAGCGGCGGCCGTTCTTCTCCCTGGAACGCACCGGCGCGCGTTCTGACCGCCCGCGCGACCGCGGCTGACGTTCGCCCTCTCGGTGGGATCCGCCGCCCTGGTCACTCCCCGGGTCCCGGCCCCGCGCCGGGTGGCCCGGGGTTTCCGTGCCGCGCCGTGACCTTCCTTGGCTACGATCAGCCGCGATGAGAGAACGGCGCGGGATCGTCCGGAACGGCGTGGCAGGGCAGCACCTCGACCTGTCACCGCTGCTGAGCTGTGTCGCGCTGCTCCTCGCGTTGTGGTGGGCCCTGCCGGTGTGCGCGCATGCTTCCGGCGATGCGGTCTCCGCCCTGAAGCCGCGGCCGGTGGCCGTGGCCGGCGTGCCACACGACACGAAAGCCCCGTCGGCGACCGGAGCCGCACCGGAACACCTCTGCCCGGACCCGAGCCATGGGGCGGGAGAGGAGCACTGCCGCCGCGCCGGGGACCCGGTCCTGGCCGCTGTGCCGTCACCACCGGTCCCCGCGGTCAAGGCGACGCTCCCCCGGCCGGCGCGGCCGGCATCGCCGCCTGACCGGCCGGTGACGTCCGACGTGTTCGGTCGGGCTCCCAGCATCCACGAGCTCCAGATCCGGCGGACGTAGACCGGGATCACGCGCGCGTCTGGACCACCCGGCACGCAGGCTCACCCCGGCATGGCCCTTGCGGCGCAGCGGGGGACGGCCGAGGACCAGGGGGAAACGCCTCGGCGGGACCGCGGTCGGCTGCCGGCGGGTCGAGCCGGTGACGAGGGCAGGCATGCTCGCGCAGCGGGTGCCGCTGCCCGGTGACCGTCGCTCGACCTGGACCGGTTGGCCAGGCCGGACACGGCAAACCCCGTGCCCGCCCGGCACGGTCGCGGTCGCGGTCGCGGTCGCGGTCGCGGTCGAAGGATCGTCCGGCCCGACCGCAGGGCCGCATCGTCGCCCCGTCGTGATGGGCGGTACGAAGCTCGGCGATTCGGGCCGGAGAGAAGCGCCCGCGCGAAGGGGACTTGCGCCGCTCCCACCTCGTTCCCGGCCGGCCGGATCGCGGCCACGCCCATCGGACACGTCCGGCGCGTGCCGTGCGAAGCCCGGACCGGACCTTCCGCCCCGGCGATGACGCGCGCAAACAGCCGAAACACCCCGGTGGCACGGGCCCGAAGGGGCTCCCCCGCCTCACTCGACCAACGACGCACACCCCCACCCGACAACCGAGGAATCATGAAGAAACACTTGATCGTCGCCGCTGTGATGGTGGCCGCACTGGCCGCCGCCTTCGGTTCCTTCCTGCTGTTCTCTCCCAACAGCCCGCGCAACGCGGGGCCGGACATCGAGCCCGCCGCCGACGCGCGACCCGTACGCCCCTCCAGCCACCGGCTGACGCAGCCCGAGCGGAGCGAGCTGACCGTGGTGGAATTCCTCGACTTCGAGTGCGAGGGGTGCGGTGCGGCCTATCCGATGGTGGAGAAACTGCGCGAGGAGTACGGCGACCGCGTCACGTTCGTCGCCCGCTACTTCCCGATGCCCGGCCACCACAACGGTGATCTCGCCGCACGCACCGTGGAGGCCGCGGCGCGGCAGGGGAAGTTCGAGCAGATGTACAGCAAGCTGTTCACCACCCAGGCCGAGTGGGGTGAGGCGCGGGAGTCGAAGGAGGACGTCTTCCGCGGCTATGCGAAGCAGCTCGGCCTGGACATGAAGCGCTTCGACACCGACCTCGAAGACCCCGCCACGGCAGAACGCGTCGAAGCGGACCAGCGCGACGGGCTGGGTCTCGGTGTACAGGGCACTCCGACGTTCTTCGTCGACGGCGACAAGGTCGCGCCGGGCTCGTACGAGGAGTTCAGTAAGCTGATCGAGGACCGGCTGGCCGGCCCCTGACCGAGCCGCCTCGCAGCCGCCACGCCGCCTCGGCCCGCACCCCGGGCCGAGGCGGCGTGCCCGCGCCCGGCTGGCCGGTGCTTCCCCTGCCCCGGAGCCGGCTCGGAGCCGGCTCGGAAGGTGCCGGAGGTCAGCGGCCCAGTGATCGCCGGGGGAGCCGGCCCGCCCTGTCCGGGTGGGCCGCGGAGGCGTCCCAGACGCAGTGGTTGGCCACGCCCGGCTATGGGGCCTTCTCCTCCGTGCGCCCCGGTACGCTGCTCCGCACATGTCCGCCAACTGCCGCAGCAGTTGCGTGAGTAGAGGGAACCGCATGACGCGTTGGACAAGGCTCCTGCCGCCCGGTGGCAGGGCCAGGGCGGTGGCCCTGATCCTGGCTGCCGTGATCACGGCGGGTGGGCTGGTCGCCGGGTACCGATGGTGGTCGGACGAGCAGCGCGGCGCTCTTTCGGTAGTGGTGAAGGAGCTGCCCAAGGGGGCCTCGGCCGATGTCACGGTACGGGGTCCGGACGGCTTCCAGCGTCATGTGACGGTCAGTCGGACGTTCGATGACGTCCCTGCGGGGCGGTACACGCTCGAGGTCGGCCCCGCTCGGGGCACGGTCGCCGACGTGTACCCGATGCATGCGACGGTCACCGTGTCCGTGAAGGCGGGCCGCACGGAATCCGCCGAGGCGGTCTACGCCAACGTCGTGCCGCACACGACGAAGGTTCTGGACGCGTCTCGGCTGGGGCTGGTCGGCGATGTCACCGACGGCCGGCTGGTGTTCGACCGTGCATCCGCTCCTGCCGGAAAGCTGGCCGTGGGGGATGTCATCGTCACCGGCATCGGACCGAAGACCCCGGAGGGGCTGATCCGGCGTGTGGCGGCAACCCGGCGCGATGACCGGGGAAGGCTCGTCGTCGACACGAAGCCCGCGACGCTTCGGGATGCCCTGCCCAAGGCTCGGTTCGACTTTCGCGACGTCCGCCCGGACTCCCCGCGGTCCGGACCGGCGGGTGCTTCCAAGGCGCTGTTCCTGCGCGGCGGGGCCGACGGCGCCGGCACTCAGGTGCGGAAGGCTGAAGACCCGGGGCCCGGCGTGCAGACCGGCGGTGACGGTACCTTCACCCTCTCCGCACTGCTCCGGAGAGGGACCCTCATCGAGAACAAGCTCGACTTCGAGTGTTCCGCGGCGCTGACCAGCAAGCCCTTGCAGCAGATCAGCCTCGGCGGACAGCAGCCCCGCCTGGGGGAGTTCTCCGCGGACTGGGACTGGTCGGGAGTCCACCAGGTCAGGTACGCGTTCACGCTCAAGGAAAGCGCCCGTATCCAGGTCCACATGCCGGCCGGCGAGCGAAACAAGTGCGCCTTCAAGTTCCGGGAGCCCGAACCCCCGGTCAGGGTGGCGGCCTTCACGCTTCCGGTCGGGCCCGTTCCGGTGGTCGTCGCCATGGAGGTCTCCATGGTGGCCACCTTGGAAGGCACGCTCAAGTCCGACCTGTCCTTCGACCTCGGCCAGAAGGCCGAGCTGACCGCGGGAATGGAATGGCGGAGCGGCCGGAAGACCCCCATCGCGTCCTTCGAGAACGAGTTCACGCTGCACAAGGGTCCGACTTTCGCCCTGGAAGGGACCGCCAAGGCGGGCTTGCGCATCGGCACGAAGATCTACGGTGTGGCCGGCCCCTATCTCGACATCACCCCGGGATACAAGATCGCGGAGGTGGACGAGATCGGGGGCCAGAGCAAGGCCGAGCTCAAGGGCGGGTTGTACACCGCGGCGGGAATCGAATTCACCCCCTGGGGCGGGACCGACGGACGGCCGACGGCAGCCGTGGAGATCAGCGATCTCTACCATGTCGAGAAGGTGCTCAAGTCGTACGTCTGGAACCCTCCCCCGAAGCCCGGCCCCGCGAAGGCCGATCCGGCGAAGGAAGCGGCCTGTCCTCCCGAAGACGGCATGCGGCAGGAGATCAGCAAGCTCATCACGGGACCGGTAGATCCCGGCGCACCGTTCCTCGGGCGGTACAAGTGCTGGAACGGCTGGGCTGCGGCGGTGTGGAGCGGAGAACCCGCCTCCGATTTCGTCGTCATCAGCGTCTTCCATCGGGACCGCTCCCGCCTCGACCCGGCGCTCGACCTGCTTCCGGTCCTGGACGACAGCGCCGACCCCGACTGGGTGCGGGACTGCCGGAAGTTGCGGGCCCTCAAGCCGCCCGCAGGGCTGATCGACTTCGTCGGCTGTGAACGGTGAGGGACGCGCCGGGACGTGCGGGTCCGCGACGGCGGGTGCGTCGCCCGTCTGTCCGGCGGTCGGCACGAACGCCGGACCGGCCGTCGCCGTCGGCCGCCGGGTGGATCTTCGTGGCCGGTCCGCCGCGGGAGTGACCCACGGCGTGGTCGTCCGGCCCGACGGCCGGGGCCCGTCCTTGGGGACCCCGGCAGCATGCCGATGAGCCCGCAGCCCGCGGCACCCCCCGGGCCCGCCCGCCGGACGGGCCCCGCGTCCGGCGCAGCTTCGGGCCGGCCGGTGTCAGCGGTTGGGGGCCTCGCGTACCGGGTGCTTGCTCAGGATCGAGACGCGGTTGAAGGCGTTGATGGCGATGGCCGCCCAGATCACGGCGGAGATCGCGTCGTCGTCCAGCACCTCGCGCGCCGCTTCGTACGCCCGCTCCTGGGCGAGGGCGTCGGCGGGATGGGTGGTGGCCTCGGCGAGGGCGAGGGCCGCACGCTCGCGGGCGGTGAACAGCCCGGTGTCGCGCCAGGCGGCCAGCACGCCCAGGCGCCGGGTGGTCTCACCGGCCCGCAGCGCGGCACGGGTGTGCACATCGAGGCAGAAGGCGCAGCCGTTGAGCTGGGAGACGCGGAGGTTGACCAGCTCGACCAGGATCCGGTCGAGGCCGGCCTCGGCGGCCGTCGCGCGCACGGCGTCGGCGGTCTTCACCAGAGCCTGGTACGCGGCGGGACTCTGCTTGTCGAGGTGGATCCGGCCGGTGGCCCGGGGGGCCGCCGTGGCCTGTAGCGTCTCGCTCACCGTGTGCTCCTTCGCCTGTTGCCATCAGGACTGTGATCACCCATACTTGTTGAAAGTGAAACTACACGGGTGGAGAGGCGCTGGGAAATGGGCGACACGGAGATCGGCATCCTCACCGCCCGGGACGTCCCGCTGGGCGGACCGCGGGCGATGACCGTGCGGCGCACGCTGCCGCAGCGGGCCCGGACACTCATCGGCGCCTGGTGCTTCGCCGACCACTACGGCCCCGACCGGGTCGCGGAATCCGGCGGCATGGACGTCGCCCCGCACCCGCACACCGGCCTGCAGACCGTCAGCTGGCTGTTCGAAGGGGAGATCGAGCACCGCGACAGCCTGGGCACCCACGCCTTCGTACGCCCGGGCGAGATCAACCTCATGACCGGCGGGCACGGCATCAGCCACACCGAGGTCTCCACCCCCGCCACCACCGTGCTGCACGGCGTCCAGCTTTGGGTCGCCCTCCCCGGCGAACACCGGCACGCCCCGCGCGACTTCCAGCACCACGCTCCCGAGCCGCTCCGGGTCGACGGGGCGGAACTGCGGGTCTTCCTGGGCACGCTCGCCGGCGAGACCTCCCCGGTCCGCACCTTCACCCCGCTCCTGGGCGCCGAGGTCCTCATCGACGCCGGTGCCACCGTCACCCTCGACATCGACCCGGACTTCGAACACGGCCTGCTCGTCGACGAGGGCGACGTCCGCCTCGACGGCACCCCTCTCCGCCCCGCCGAGCTGGGCTACGCCGCCCCCGGCCGCACCACGCTCACCCTCGCCAACTCGTCCGACGGCCCGGCCCGGACGGTCCTCCTCGGCGGCCCGCCGTTCGAGGAGGAGATCGTGATGTGGTGGAACTTCATCGGCCGGAGCCACCAGGACATCGTCGAGGCGCGAGAGGCGTGGGAGCGGTCCTCCGACCGTTTCGGCAGCGTCGACGGCTACCCCGGCGACCGGCTGCCCGCCCCCGCCCTGCCGAACGCCGTCATCGCGCCCCGCAGGAACCCCGCCCGCCGCTGAGCCGCGCACCGGACCGAAACCCCGTACCGCGCAGCGCCCGCACCCGAAGGACCGCCATGAGCGAGCAGCCCACCACCCCCGTCGTCCGTCGCGCCGACGCCCGCCACCGTTACGAGATCCTCGTCGACGGCGAGCGCGCCGGCCTGACCGCGTACCGCGACCGCGACGACCGGCGGGTCTTCTTCCACACCGAGATCGACGACGCCTACGCCGGCCGGGGACTCGCCTCGGTCCTCGTCGAGCAGGCCCTGACCGACGTCCGCTCCGCCGGCCTGCGGATCGTCCCGGTCTGCCCGTACGTGGCCAAGTTCCTCACCAAGCACCAGGAGTTCGCCGACATCACCGACCCGGTGACCCCCGAGGTGGTGCAGTGGCTCGACGCCCGGCTCGGGCGCTGAGGTCACCGCTCACGGCGGACAGTGCGTAGAGTACGGCCGGGCGCGGTGAGATCATGGGAGTCTGTGTTGACCGCCGTCAGCCTTGAGCACGCCACCGTCCCCGCCGACTCGGGCGAGGTGACCCTCCTCATAGCCCGCCGGGTGGAGCCCGGCTACGAAGCCGCCTTCGAGCAGTGGGCGAAGGGCATCCTGGAGAGCGCCGCCGCCTTCCCGGGCCATCTCGGATACGGGCTCTTCCGCTCCTCCGGCGGCGACGCCCCCTGGTTCCTCGTCCACCGCTTCCGGGACTCGGAGGCATGCCGGGCCTGGCAGGAGTCTCCCGAGCGGGCGGCCTGGTTCGACGGTTGCGAGGGGCACCACCACACGGAGATCGCCCGGCGCACCCTGACCGGGATGGAGACCTGGTTCGCCAAGCCGGGCTCGACACGGCCTGCGCCGCCCCGGTGGAAGATGGCCATCAGCGCGACCCTGGCGATCTACCCGATCTCGGTGCTGGGGAGTCGGTTCCTCATGCCGCACCTGACCGGACTCCCCCTCCTGCTCAGCAGCGCGATCGTCGCCTGCGTCTTCAACGTGCTCATGACGTACGTCGCGATGCCCACCGTGAGCAGGCTCCTGCGCCGCTGGCTCACCTCCTAGCGGCCGTGGCCCGGGCGGCGCGTCGCGCCGTGCGTCGGGGCCGCCGTCCGTCGCCGGCGCGACCCGGACGGCACGGACGGCACGGACGGCACGGCGCGGTCGCCGTGCCGGACCGGTGACGCGGTGGGCGGCACGCGCACCGCGGTGCGTTGGTGCACCGCATTAGCCGTCCGTTAGCGGAACGCCAACCCGGTCTTCGAAGCTGAATGCCGGCAGGGCGCGTGACCGGGGCCCTGACCGGCTGAAGCAGTCCGAACCCACGGGGGAGCACCCATGCGCAAGAACCTCATCCGCACGCCCGCACTGGCCGCCATGGCGCTGGCCGCCGTCCTGTCGCTGAGCGCCTGCGAGGACGGGGACGGTTCCACCGGCGCTTCGTCCCCGTCCGGCGCGGCGCAGTCCGCGGGCCAGGGGAAGGAAGCCGACGGCGGCGCGGGCGGCGACGCCAAGGACCCCGGCTCCAAGGGCACCTCGGCAGGGGCGGAGAGCGGCGGTTCGACGGGGGGCAGCGGGACGTCCGGCAACAGCGGCAGCGCGTCCGACGGCGGCGGCACCGGGAGCGGTGACAAGAGCGGCTACGGGCAGGTCTGCGGCACCAACGACCTGACGTGGAACGCCTCGTCCGAGACCCAGGCCGGGGGCTACATCCTCGTCTCGGTGAAGGCCAACGAGGGCATCACCTGCACCCTTCCGGCCGAGCATCCGGTGGTGGCGTTCGGCTCCGACGGCACCGAAGCGGGGCCGGCCCAGCAGTCCGTCGGCGAGCCGATCGAACTGAGCGGCGCCACCACCGCCTACGCCGGGGTGAACCCCAAGACCACCAACACCGATGACGGCAAGGAGCTGAACGCGATCATCGTCGCGGTGAGCCAGGAGGACCTGACCGACCCGGTCAGCCTGGACACCGGCAGCATCACCGTCGACAAGCCGATCGTCACCAACTGGCACACCACGCCCCAGGACGCCGTTCCCGGGGACAGCGGGACCAGCTGACCGACGCGACGCCCGGCCGGTGGGCCGAGGAACCGTTCGCCGGGTCTTCCGCGTGCGCGCCGGGAGCCGGCGGACCTCCCCGAGGGACAGGTGGCCGGGACCGTGCCCGCCGGCGCCGCCGAGTCCCCGGCCGCGTACCGGAAAGCCCCGGACTCCGGCGCCGCCACCGTGCCCGGACCGGCCGCCAGGACCCCGCGCGCCGTGCATCCCACAGGTGAGCGGCGGGGGCAGCCGGCGGTAGCGGGCGAGCACGTCGTGGACGTCCCGGAACGGTCGCCGGACGACGGCCCGTGCCGCCGGAACCTCCCGACGGCGGTGCTCCACCGCCCGGCGCCGCCCTCGCCTCTCACCCCGCGGACCGTACGCCGAACCGCTTCCAGATCGGACAAGTGATCACCAGTGACCTCTTTACGCCCCACGCCCGGGAGAGATTCATGACCCGCCGATGGACGCTCATCACCACGATCGCCGTCCTGGCCGTCGCGCTGACCTTCACCGTCGTCCAGCTGGTCGGCGGTGACGGAGCGGGAGAGTCCGGGAAGGAGCGGGCCGGGGCGGAACCGGCCTCGCCGAACCCGGGCGCCGACGCCGACTCGTTGCGCGGCGTCGCGTGGTGGCCCCTGCACGGGTCCGGCACCGCGAAGGCGGGTGAGCACGACGCCTCCGTCGTCGGCGGCGCGGAGTGGACCGACGGGCCGGGGGGCGGCGCCCTGGGGCTGGACGGGAGCAGCGGATACGCGGACACCGACTTCCGGATCGACACCGCCGGCGCGGACTACTCGGTGGCCGCACGGGTGCGGCTCGCCCCCGAGGGCATGGACGGCTTCCACACCGCCCTGTCCCAGGACGGCGATCAGGTCAGCGCCTTCTCCCTCCAGTACGCCGGCCCGGACCGGACCTTCGTGTTCAGCTTCCCCGGTGCCCGTACCGTCGCGGAGAACACCGAGCAGCCGCAGCCCGGCCGCTGGTACCACCTCACCGGCACGTACAGCCGGCAGGACCACCGGGTGCGGATCTACGTGGACGGCCGGCTCGCGGGAGCCGGCGTGGCCTCCGAGGAAGGGGAACCCACGGGCACGGTGGCGATCGGACGCAGCACGGTCGAAGGTCAGACGGCCAGTCACTGGATGGGCGACATCGCCGACGTGCACGTCTACGACCGGGAACTGACGCCCGACGAGGTGCGGTCGCTGTCCGCCCGCGAACCGGACTGACCGCGGCGTCGACACCGTCGCCATGGGCGCCGGCCGCCACCGGCGGGGCAGGCGCACAGCGAGCCGGGACCCGCGACGGAGCACGGCTCGGCCCCGCGTCGCGCCCTGCCGGAACGCGCCCCCGAAAGACCCGCCGCGGCCGCCGGAACGGCGTCGGCGCCGGCGGGGGCGCTCACCCCTGCCGCGTGCCGGCGCTCACGCCGCACCGAGCGCACGAACGCTCGCGGCGGCGCCGGCCGGCTCTCCCGCAGCCGGCTGAACTCGTCTGCCCCACAGCCGACCGGAGAGGAAACGGCCTTGTCAGCGAGCACTTCGACCGAAGACCCGATATCCCGGCCCCGCACCACGGAACTCCGCCCCGACGAGTTCCTCGAAGCGGTCTACCAGTTACACGGCAACGCGTTGCTGCAGTTCGCCGCACGGCGCCTGGAGGGCGACTGGCACCGCGCCGAGGACGCCCTCCAGGAGGTCGCGATCCGCGCCTGGCACCACGCCGGGGAGCTCGATCCGACCGCGGAGTCGGCGCGGCCGTGGCTGTTCACCGTCCTGCGCAACCTCGTCATCGACGCTCACCGGGCCCGCCAGGCCAGACCGCCGGAGACCGGCGACCCGGAGCTCACCCACCTTCCGGTGTCCGACGACGTGGACCACCTCCTCACCTCTCAGGTGCTCTTCGAGGCATTGCGGGACCTGCGGCCACCGCAGCGCGAGGTCCTGCTGCACGTGCACTACCTGGGGCGCGGCGTCAACCAGACGGCCAGGGTCCTCGGCGTGCCGCCGGGCACGGTCAAGTCGCGGACGCACTACGCCGCCCGCGCCCTGCGGGAGGCGCTGCACAGCCGCGGGATGCGGGCAGGCGGCCGCGACCGGGACGCCGGGTGAGACTCACCCGAAACGCCCCACGTGCCGGGTGATCGCCAGGCCGAGCGGTCCGGTGTCGAGCGATCCGCCCGTACCGACGCGCCAGCGCCAGCCCGCGGGCGCGTCGCCGAGCACCAGCAGCGCGTCACCGCGCCGCAGCCGGTCCAACGCCCCCTCCCGCCGCGGGAGCTGCGAGGCGTCCACGACGAACAGGTGCGGTGCCTCGTCCTGGACGGCGATCCGGCTGCGGCCCTCGATGAGCCGGTAGATCTGGGTGACGTCGGACGCTCCGGGCGCCGGCTGTCCGGTGCCCGCCGAAGCCGCCCTGACGAACGCCTCCTCCAGGGTGGCGGCGGTGTGCAGCCGCGAGGTCCGCGGCATGTCGGCGGCGACGAGCCCGTCGCCGGCCAGGGATCCCACCAGGGTGACCTCGGCGAGGGCCCCCACCGGGCTGGAGAGGGTCTCGGCGACGACGGCCCGCACCAGGCTGCGCACCTCCTGCTCCGGGCCCGCCACGGAGACGGGCCCCGCCGCCCGGGAGAGGTCGACCAGCACCCGGTCGGGCCCGGCCAGCCCCACCGTCACCGTCAGCGCATACGGCAGGGCCGGTTCGCCCTCCGGACCCGGGCGGTGCAGGTCGTCGGGCGAGACCAGCCAGCGCTCGCCGTCCGCCTCGGCGGTCCAGGGCGCGGGGGCGGTCTCCTCCGGGCCGGCCAGCAGGAGTCCGAGCCGCTGCTCGGAGTAGACGACGGCGTACAGGTCGGGCAGCGGCCGGCCGGAGCGCA
This sequence comes from Streptomyces sp. NPDC018031, assembly GCF_044327625.1. Taxonomy (NCBI): domain Bacteria; kingdom Bacillati; phylum Actinomycetota; class Actinomycetes; order Kitasatosporales; family Streptomycetaceae; genus Streptomyces; species Streptomyces sp. NPDC018031. Next base: position 248,442 of record NZ_JBIRFT010000005.1, on the reverse strand, counting down.
GGCATTCGCCCGTCAGCCGGCGCAGGCCCGCGTCGACCATGTCCAGCGCCTCCCGCGCCACGACGGCGGCCGAGGCGGCGGCGGGCTTCGGCGGGCGGGACCGCCACTCGGTGACGACCAGCGCGGCGACCGCCCCGATCAGCGCCAGCCCCAGCACCACGGCCAGCACGTACAAGATCATCTTCTGACTCCTCGTCGGGACTTCCCGGCGGCGGAGCCGGGACGGTCGAAAGTGCGGGGCACGGTGACCGCTCGCGGCCCGGCGCACCCCCGAAAGCCACTACGGGGCGCGGCCGCGGACGGTTCACCGGCGCGTCCGTGAACCATCCGCGGCCGGGCTCCGTAGGTCCGGTCAGTGGCACGGGGGCCGCCGAGGAGCTCCCGCGCCTGACGCATTCACGCCGGCTGGAGGACGTCTCGTGTCGTTGATGTTGACCGTGGTCGAAGGGGACGGTGACGCGTTCGACGTCCACCTCGACGCCGACCCCGACACCCCTGTCGGCGCCGTCGCTCAGGCGCTGGCCGGAGCGGGCGGCGTCCACCGGCCCCCGGAGGGTCTCGGCCTGTACGCCGGCGACCGGTTGCTGCCCGCGGACATGCGGCTGCGGGACTCGCCTCTGCACCACGCGGCCATCGTGGGCCTGGGGTGCCCGGCGGGCACCGCGTCGGCCGAGCCGGACGGGCTGGTGGAGGTCCGTGCGGTCGGCGGTAACGGGGCGGGCGCGGTGCACCGGCTCGACATCGGCGAGTACCGGATCGGGGTGGCCCGCGACGGGACCGCCCAGGTGACGCGCGTCATACCGGACCGTCCGTTCGCCGTCCTGACGGTGGGCCCCGGCGGACGCTGCCGCGTGGCGCCCGACCCGGCCGCGCCGGACGGCGGCACCCCGCAGCTGGACCGCGAGGACCTCGCCGAGGCCACCGCCTGGACAGCCGGCGCGCAACTCCTCGTCGGCGGCTGCCTGCTCGAACTCGCCCGGCCCCAGCGGCCGGACGCCGCCGTGCAGCCGTCGGAGGACGGCACCGGCTGGGACTACAACCGGCCGCCGCGGCTGCGGCCGGCCGAGAACGCCACCCGCTTCACCCTGCCCGCCCCGCCCACGCCACCCGCCACCCGGTCGCTCCCGTGGATCGCCGCGGCCGTCCCGCTGGTGATGGCGGTGGCCGGGGTGCTGATCTTCGACCGCCTGACGATGCTGCTGTTCGGGCTGCTCTCCCCGGTCGCGATCCTCGGCAACTACCTGATGAACCGGCGCGACGGGCGCCATTCCCACTCCGAGGCGGTCGCCGCCTACGAGGAGAAGAAGACGCGTATCGAGGGTGACGCGATGCAGGCGCTGGCGGCCGAGCGCACCGCCCGGCGCCGCGGCTTCCCGGACCCGGCCGAGGTCGTCCTGACCGCCGTCGGCCCCCGGCAGCGCCTGTGGGAACGCCGCACCTCGGACGCCGACTTCCTGGAACTGCGCATCGGGACCGCCGACCTGCCCTCCGACGTGGTGCTCCAGGACCCGACCAAGGACGAACACCGCCGTCAGGACCCGTGGACCGCGTACGACGTCCCGGTGACCGTCCCGCTGCGCGAGCACGACGTGCTGGGAATCGCCGGCGAGGGCCCGGCCGCGCGCGCCGTGGCACGGTGGACGGTCGCCCAGGCCGCCGTCCTGCACAGCCCCCGGGACCTCCAGATCCACCTGCTGACGATCGGCGGCCCGGGCCGGGACGGCTGGTCGTGGCTGCGCTGGCTGCCGCATGTGCGGAAGAAGTCCGGTGACACCCTGGCCGGCATCGGCCACGGCGCGGAGTCCTGCGCCCGGCGGGTCGCCGAACTGACCGCGCTGATCGCCGAGCGCGCCGGACGGGAGGACCGGCGGAGCCGGCCCGCCGGACCCGACGTGCTCGTCGTCCTCGACGGAGCCCGCAGGCTGCGTTCGCTGCCCGGCGTGGCGCAGATCCTCCGCGACGGCCCGTCCGTCGGCGTCCGCGCGGTCTGCCTGGACGCCGAGGAGCGGCTGCTGCCCGAGGAGTGCAACGCCGTGGTCGTCGAGGAGCCCGGCGGAACCGTGCGGGTGGGGCGCTCCGGGAGGGGCACCGTCGGGAGTGTCCGGCCCGACGGGGTGTCCCTGGACTGGTGCCGCTCGCTGGCCCGGGCGATGGGCCCGCTGCGGGACCCGGGCGAGGACGGCGACGAGGCCGCGGTGCTTCCCGGTTCCGCGCGGCTGCTCGACGTGCTCGCCCTCGACCCGCCGCAGGCCGACGCCATCCGGGCGCGCTGGTCGGCCGGGGGCCGCTCGACCCGGGCGGCCGTCGGGGTCTCCCTGGACGGCCCGTTCTTCCTGGACCTGCGGCGTGACGGCCCGCACGGGCTGGTCGCCGGTACCACCGGCTCCGGCAAGTCCGAGCTCCTCCAGACGCTGGTCGCCTCGCTCGCGGTGGCGAACCGCCCGGACGCGATGACGTTCGTCCTCGTCGACTACAAGGGCGGCTCCGCGTTCAAGGACTGCGTGCACCTTCCGCACACCGTCGGCATGGTCACCGACCTCGACGCCCACCTCGTCGAGCGGGCCCTGGTGTCGCTGACCGCGGAGCTGACCCGGCGCGAGCACATCCTCGCCGCGGCCGGCGCCAAGGACATCGAGGACTACGTCGAGCTGCTGGAGCGGAACCCGGCGGGCCGCGCCCCGATGCCCCGGCTGCTGATCGTCATCGACGAGTTCGCCTCGATGGTGCGCGACCTGCCGGACTTCGTGAAGGGCCTGGTCAACATCGCGCAGCGGGGCCGGAGCCTCGGCATCCACCTCATCCTGGCGACGCAGCGCCCCAGCGGCGTCGTCTCCTCGGAGATCCGCGCCAACACCAACCTGCGCATCGCGCTCCGGGTGACCGACTCCGGCGAGAGCCAGGACGTCATCAACTCCCCCGAGGCGGCCGGCATCGCGCAGAGCACGCCCGGCCGTGCCTATGTGCGGCTCGGCCAGAACTCCCTGGTGCCGTTCCAGTCCGGCCGGGTCGGCGGCCGCCGGCCGGGCGCCGCGGCCACCTCGCTGCCGGCACCCTGGGCGGTGGTGGTCGACTGGGAGCGGATCGGCGAGCCGCTCCCGCCGCGGCCCCGGGCCGCGGCCGCCCCCGCCGAGGTGGAGACCGACCTCACCGGGCTGGTGAAGGCGATCCGCGAGGCGGACCGGGAGATGCGCATTCCCGCGCAGCACAGCCCCTGGCTGCCGCCGCTGCCCGAGCGGCTCGTCGTCGGCGAACTGCCGCCCGCCCCGCCCTCGGACTACGACCTCGCGCCCGTCGCGTACGGCGTGGTGGACCTGCCCGCACAGCAGGCCCGGCTCCCCCTGGTGATCGACCCGGCGACGCTCGGGCACCTGCACATCATCGGCTCGCCCCGGCAGGGGCGGTCGCAGACGCTGCGCACGCTCGCCGGCATGCTGGCCCAGGCCCACTCCCCCGCCCAGCTGCACCTGTACGGCATCGACTGCGGCAACGGCGCTCTGCTGGCCATGGAGGGGCTGCCGCACTGCGGCGCCGTCACCCAGCGCGCCCAGCCAGACCGGGTAGCCCGGTTGCTCGCCCGGCTGACCGGGGAACTCACCCGGCGGCAGGAGATGCTCGCCGCCCGCGGCAGCGCCGACCTGCCGGAGCTCCGCCGCGCCCTGCCGGAGGACGAACGGCCGCCGCACATCGTGCTGTTCCTCGACCGGTGGGAGGTCTTCGACAAGCAGCTCGGCGAGTACGACTCCGGGAATCTGCTGAGCTCCGTGCTGACCCTGCTCCGGGACGGTGCGAGCGTCGGCATCCACCTGGTGATGACCGGCGACCGGGCCCTGTTCTCCAGCCGGGTCAACAGCTCCACCGAGGACAAGCTCGTGCTGAAGCTGAACGAGAAGTCCGATTACGGAATGATCGGCATCATCCAGCGGAACGTGCCCGACGAGATCCCGCCGGGCCGTGCGTTCCGCGCCGCCGACAAGGCGGAGGTGCAGATCGCGCTCCTCAAGGAGAACCCGGAAGGCCAGGCGCAGGCGGCGGCGCTCCAGCAGATCGCCGCGCAGTGCCGTGACCGGTCGGCTCACCTGCCGGCCTCCACCCGGCCGTTCCGGGTCGACACCCTGCCGGACCGGCTCACCTGGGAGCAGGCGGCCGGCTACGCACCGCGGCCGTGGCCGCACCCCCGGTGGGCGGCGGTCGGCGTCGGCGGCGACGAACTGGCCGCCTACGGGCCGGACTTCTCGGTGACCCCCACCTTCCTGGTGGCGGGCCCGGCCCGGTCCGGGCGCAGCACCGTGCTGGCGACGGTCGCGCTGTCGCTGCTGTCGGCCGGCACCCCGGTCGTGGTCGGGGCGCCTGCCCGGTCGCCGCTGCGGGACCTGGCCGGACGCCCCGGCGTGCTCGCGGTGTTCGGCGAGTCCGACATCGACCCCACTGCTCTGGAGGAGGCGCTGGCCACCTCGCCCGGTGGGGCCGTGGTGCTCCTGGACGACGCCGACCTGCTGCTGAAGACGAAGGCCGAGCCCGTCCTCACGGAGATCGCCAAGGCCGGTACCGAGGCCGGCCGGGGCCTGGTGATCGCCGGTCAGACCGAGCGCCTCGCCTCCGGGTTCTCCGGCTGGCACACCGAGGCCCGCCGCAACCGGTGCGGGCTGCTGCTGAAGCCGCAGAACATGAGCGACGGCGATCTGATCGGCGTCAAGGTGCCCCGCAGCCGGCTGGGCGCCGCCCGCCCGGGCCGGGCGATCCTGCACCTGGGCGACGGGGTGCTGCGCACCGTGCAGGTCCCCGAGACGGTGCTGCCGCCGGCCGGGAGCTGAGGCCCCACAGCGGAGGGCTCCCTCCCCGGCCGCGGCCGGGGAGGGAGCCCTCCGTTGCGACGGGGCACCGTCCGGGTCAGGTGGATCCCGGCGGGTAGCCGGGGTCGTGCCTCACCGTGCGGTCCGTCCCGCTGGGGACGGCCCCGTCGTCCTCGTGTTCCGTCCGGTCCCGCCACCGAAGGGCGGGACCGGACGGGAAGGCACGTCAGCCGATGGCTCCGGAGGTCTGGTCGTCGGTGGTGACGAACGCCTCGGCGACCTTCTTGATGAACTCGCTGACACCGTTCAGGCCCTCGATCGCCTCCTGGGTGCCGTTCTTGTACTCCTCCCAGAACGGGCGGAACTTGGTCTCGGAGCCCGGGGTCGCGTAGGCCGCCTCGACCATTTCGTCCATCTTGGTGTTGGCCTCGAGGAGGCTCTGCTGCATCAGTTCCTTCTGGGTCTGCAGCCAGGTCGCCGCCTCGCGCATCTCGTCCGGGCTGATCCGGATGTTGCCGCCGGCCATGTCGTTTCCTTCCCTCGCTCCGTATCGCCGCGGCCGTCAAGCCGCGCACACCGGGCTCTACGGGGCATCTGCCGAGGCGGTTCACGTCTGTTGCGGAACGGTGACAAAGGCGGCAGGAAGCACGCCGGGCAGGGACACGTCCGCACCCGGGACGGGCCTGGGCGGCCGGCTGCTCCACCCGTTTCCGATGCCCGGAGGTCAGGGCATGCTCGGTGAGGTCGCCGGGCACCGCACAGGTGTGCAGAGCCCGCTGCGACCGGCGTCCCTTTCGGTATCCGACCCTGAAGGATTGATGTTGAGCACGCAGCCCACCACACGTCCCGCCGACGCCTCCGGTACCTTCGCCCTCGGTGGCGACCTACCGGTGAACCGTCTCGGTTACGGCGCCATGCAGCTGACCGGTCCCGGCGTCTGGGGCGAACCCCGTGATCCGGACGAGGCCGTCCGGGTCCTGCGCCGAGCGGTCGAGCTGGGCGTCACCTTCATCGACACGGCAGCCGCCTACGGCCCGTACGTCAGCGAGCGGCTGATCCGCAGGGCTCTGCACCCGTACGCGGACGACCTGGTCATCGCCACCAAGGGCGGCCTGACGCGTCCGGGCCCGGATGACTGGCGCACCAACGGCCGACCCGAGTACCTGCGTCAGGAGGTGGAGCTGAGCCTGCGCCACCTCGGACTCGAACGCATCGACCTGTACCAGTTGCACCGTATCGACCCGGAGGTGCCGCTGGCCGAGCAGCTCGGCGTGCTGACCCTGCTGCAACAGGAGGGCAAGCTCCGTCACCTCGGACTGTCCGAGGTGACGGTCGAGGAACTCAAGGAGGCCCGCACGCACGCTGACATCGTCTCCGTGCAGAACCTCTACAACCTCTCGAACCGGTCGGCGGAGGACGTCCTCCGTCACGCCGAGGCCGAGAACATCGCCTTCATCCCCTGGTTCCCGATCGCCACCGGCGAACTCGCCCGGCCCGGCGGCCCGCTGGACGCCGCGTCGCGGCTGCACCAGGCGAGCCCCGCGCAGCTCGCCCTCGCCTGGCTGCTGCGCCGCTCCCCGGTGATACTCCCGATCCCGGGCACCTCCAGCGTCGCCCACCTGGAGGAGAACACCGACGCCGCGCTGGTGCGACTGGACGACGAGGAGTTCGAGGCCCTCACCGCCGCCGTCTGAACGCGGCGTGTGCCCGTGCCGGCCGGGCGGGCGGACCCGGCGGACGCGGCAGGGGCTGCGGGCGTGCTGGAGGGGCCGGGACGAACACGGCCGGAACCCCCGGAGCCCGACCCGGGGTCAGCGGAACGCGCCGGGTGCGCGAGCCGGCCCGGCAGGGGCACACCGGCGCCGGCGGCAGGCCGGTGCCGACCGGCCGTTGCACACCGGACCGCCGGATCCCGGAGTGGGGCCAGGGCGGGTTTTCGCCCTGGCCCCACTCCGCGTCGGTCCCGTCCGGCCGACGGGGGCCCTGCGGCCCGCGCCGGCGGTCCGGTCAGACGCCGGAAGAGACCTCAGCCCTCTCCTTGGACCCCGTGTCCCCTCCCTCGGCAGCCGCCAGTCGGCGGTTGCGCTGGATCGAGGAGACGAAGGACCAGCCGATCAGCACGACGCCGATGAGGCCCGTGATGACCTCGTGGATCTCGTACCGGATGGTGACGAGCAGGATCACGGCGAGGGCGCCGATCGCGTAGTGCGCGCCGTGCTCCAGGTAGACGTAGTCGTCGAGGGTGCCCTGGCGGACCAGGTAGACCGTGAGCGAACGGACGTACATCGCGCCGATGCCGAGGCCGAGCGACATCAGGACGATGTCGTTGGTGATCGCGAAGGCGGCGATGACGCCGTCGAAGGAGAAGGACGCGTCCAGGACCTCCAGGTAGAGGAACATGAAGAACGCGGCCTTGCCGGCCATCACGATCGCCGGGACCTTCTTGCCGCTCGCCTTGGCCTCTTCCTCGGCCTCGTGCTCGCGCTCCTCCTGTTCCTCGAGTTTGTTCTCGAAGTAGCCGGAGAGGCCGCCGACGATCAGGTAGGTGATCAAGCCCGCGACGCCGGCGATCAGGACGGACTCCGCCTTGTCCGCATGGACACCGCCGTGCTGGTGGGCCTGGGTGGCGAAGGTCATCGCGGAGACCAGCAGCACGATGAGCGCGACGCAGACGGAGAGCATGTCGACCTTGCCGAGCTTGGCGAGCGGGCGCTCCAGCCAGCCGAGCCACTTGATCTCCCGGTCCTCGAAGATGAAGTCGAGGAAGATCATCAACAGGAACATGCCACCGAAGGCGGCGATCGACGGGTGGGCGTCGGTCACCAGCTGCTCGTACTTGTCCTTGTCGTCGAGCGCGAGCCGTACCGCTTCGATCGGACCGATCTTGGCGCTGATGGCGACGATCACGACCGGGAAGACCAGGCGCATGCCGAAGACCGCGATCAGGACGCCGATGGTGAGGAAGATCTTCTGCCAGAAGGCATTCATCTTCTTCAGGATCCCGGCGTTGACCACGGCGTTGTCGAAGGACACCGAGATCTCGAGGATGGACAGGATCGCCACGATCCCGAAGCCGGTCCACCCCCCGTAGATCACCGCTGCCACCAGGCCGAGCGCGGTGACCGCGAACGACCAGCCGAAGGTTTTCAGAAGCACTGGCTACCCAATCGTGTTGTGCGGGGCTCCCCCGCGCCGTACCTGGCTTTACGAAACATTGACCCGAAGTCTAGCCTCGCCGTTTCGGCCGGGCCGAGGCGGCTGTGTCGGTCATCAGCTGCCGGGTGGCCGAGTCGGTTCCGCCGGTCGGGCAGGGTGGAATCCCGGCGAAATGGTCGAATTCTCCGGGTTTTTCGGACCGTGGTGAAGCGCGAGTCGCTCGCGGCAAAGCACTCCCCGTCGGCCCCGGCGGGCAACCTCGAGGCGGTGGGCGCGGAGACGACCGGTCCGCATACCCCGCCCCCGGTCCCGCCGCAGGCCGGATCCACCATCGCCTCACCTTCGCCGACGAGCATCACCACGGGGTTCGGTGAGGTCCGAACGCCGTCGGCCCGCACACGTCCGGCCGGGATTCATCTCCGTCATCGACAACGGATCGGCCCGCGGACCGGTTCCCGACCCGGTTGCCACGGAGGGGTTCACGAATCCCGGTTTCATGGCGGCGTTCGGCGCCGTTCCCACCGCCGCGGCCTCGGCACCGGACGGCACGGGCAATCGCCCGGCTGGTACGCGATCCGCGCAGACCCGTTCCTATCCGAGGCTTACGCATATGTGGCGCCCAGTCACCATTTCGGCTGCCGCGCACGGCCACACATAGCGACGCGACATCGCCGAAAAGACCCCGAGAGATAGCCGATTGACGTCGCCCCACCCAACCGGATGACGACAGAATCATCGTGTGCTATACAGGCATAATGTCTTTACAGAGACCTTTCCGATTCGGTGTCAACATGTTCGTCGCCGGTTCGAGGCGCGAGTGGAGCGCGAAGTGCCGCAGAGCCGAGGAACTCGGTTTCGATGTGGTCGGGGTGGCCGATCATCTGGAATTCCCGGCGCCGTTTCCCTCGATAATGCTCGCGGCCGAAGCGACCGAACGGGTACGGCTTACCACGTTCGTGCTGAACACGCCGTTCTACAACCCCGCCCTGCTCGCGCGGGACGTGGCGAGCACCGACCGGTTCGTCGACGGGCGTCTGGAACTCGGGCTCGGCGCGGGCTATGTGAAAGCCGAGTTCGACACCGCGGAGATACCCTTCCCCAGCGGCGGAAGGCGGGTCGACCAGCTGGAACAGACGGTCACCACGCTGCGTCGGCTTTTCGCGGACACGGATTGGCAGCCGCGGCCGGCCCAGCCGTCCGGGCCACCACTGCTCATCGCGGGCTGGGGCGACCGGCTGCTGCGGCTGGCCGCCGCGCAGGCCGACGTCATCGCCTTCCCCGGAGGCTGGGCCAACACCGCCGGTGACGAACTCCACCTGGCCGGAATCGCACAGGTGGAAGAACGGGTCGGCTACGTGCGCGGCCTGCTCGGTGACCGCGCCGACGCCGTGGAGCTGAATCTCATGGTGCAGCAGGTGATTCCGCCCTCCGAACGCACCACGCTGCCCGACAGGTTCGCGCCACTGCCGCCCGACGCCGAGCACGGGCCCGAGGAGGCGCCCAGCGTGCTGGTCGGAACCCCCGCGGATATGGCGCAACAAATCAGGGAGCGCCGCGAACGCTTCGGTTTCACCTACTTCACGGTCATGGAATACAACATGGAGAACTTCGCACCGGTCATCGCCGCGCTTCGCTGAACCGCACAGTTCGCCACACTGCCACCGGCGACGGGGGCTGTGACCGAAAGGGGTGACCGGATGCGCATCGACTCACGAACCAGTCGTGGAGCGGCCGGCGTGAATCTCACGCCGGCCGACCGCGGAACGTCCACGACCCTGGTGCTGCTACGCCACGGTGAGACGGCGCTGACACCGCAGAAGCGGTTGTCCGGCAGCGGCGGCTCCGATCCGGCGTTGTCGGAAGCCGGGCGGCGGCAGGCCGAGGCCGCCGCGAGGATACTCGCGGCACGCGGCACGGTGCAGGCGGTGGTGTCCTCACCGATGCGCCGGGCCCAGCAGACGGCCGAGACTGCGGCACGTCGGCTGGGCCTGGACGTCCACGTCGACGAAGGGCTCCGGGAGGCGGACTTCGGTGCCTGGGAGGGACTGACGTTCGCCGAGGTGCGCGAGCGCCACCCGGACGAGATGGCGGCGTGGCTCGCCTCTCCGGCGGCGGTTCCGGGCGGGACCGGGGAGACGTTCACCTCGGTCGCGCGCCGGGCCGCGCGCTCGCGGGACCAGCTCCTGGCGCGCTACGCCGGGCAGACGGTGCTGGTCGTTTCGCATGTCGGGGTGTTGCGGACGCTGGTCCGGCTGGCACTGGGCGCGCCGCCCGCGTCGCTGTTCCGGATGGAGCTGTCGGCGGCCTCGCTCTCGGCCGTGTCCTATGACGGGGACGGGAACGCGTCGGTGCGATCGCTGAACGACACGTCGCACCTGGCGGACCACCGCTGACCTCCGCAGCCGATGGGGCGGTGCCCGGCACGGCCCCATCGGCTGTCAGCAGCGGATCGTCTTGGTGCGCATGAGGAATTCGGCGAGGTAGCCGTCGTGCGGCAGCCCGTGCGCCATCCACGGTGTCGGATGGTCACCGACGTAGACGTTGGCGATGGTCGGCTCGGCCACCAGTTCCTCGATCAGCTCCGCGTCGGTGGTGACGGCGGTGAGGACGAGGGTGTCGCGCAGCGGCCGGATCCCGGCGTCGCGGTCCCACGGTGCGACCCACGCGCAGGGGAAGCCCAGCTCCATCCCGAGCTGTTCGGCGAACGGGCTGTCGAGCTGGTGCACCGCCGGCCGGAGCACCGCGGAACCGTCGCCGAGCTCGTCGACGATGCCGTCGCCGCCGAGCCACGCCCTGGTGCCCGCCGTCCGCTGGCGCAGGTACCCGTCCCACCGACGGGCGGGACCGACCGGCATCACCGGCAGGACCGCGCGGTCGTCCGTCGCGGGCAGGCTGGGCAGCGCGGCGAGGCGTTCGGCGATCGCCGCGGCCACGGGGGCGGGGTCGCCCTCGACCAGTACGCCGGTGGCGTTGACGCATCCGACGCCCGCACCACTGCTGATCGACTCCACGACGGTGTCGACGATCGGCTCCCACTCGGTCTCGGCGGTGATGAGTACCTTGGAGCGCCCGGGCCCCTGGGGCAGGATGCGCGGATCGTCCGCGTACTTGCCCACGACGTCCGCACCGCCGTACACCATGCCGAAGTCGGCGTGCCGGAGGATGTCACCGGCCACGTCGTGGTCGGTGGGCAGCAGCACGATCCCGTCGTCGCCGAAACCGGCCTCGCGCAGGGCGGTGACCAGCCGGTGCGGGGTGAACGCCTCACGGCGGGAGGGACGCACGGCGACGCGGTAGCCGAGCGCGAGGGCGTCCAGCCACCCCTGGTGCACCGCAGGGTGATTGCCCGCCGCGTGGACGGCGAACACCGCACCGCGCCGGGTCCACACCGCCGCACCGTCCCGGACCCGCGGATCGCGCCATGAGCCGACCGCGGCGGCCGGCCGCGCGTTCTCCACGCTGTGCTGGATCCGCTCGGCGGCCCGCGCGATGTCGTCGGTGGCTTGGCGCACCACCGTGATCGGTAACCCGGTGCCCATGCTGACGGTGTGCTGGTATTCCTCCGGCGTCAGTCCGGCGACCGTCTGCGTGGCGAAAGCCCGGCCCGCCCGCGCCAACGCCTCGATCCGGGTGTCGGCGGGCAGCACCGGCGCCCGGCGCAGGGCCTTCATCGCGCGGACGACGTAGAGCGAGGGTGCGAGACTCAGTGCCGCGACCGGATTGCCGGCGAGGTCTCCGATGGTCTCCCGGCGCCGGGACCGATAGGGGCCGCCGGGGCCGAGGACGTCCAGGGACAGCATCAGTACACGCCCTCGATCACCTTCGTGTCCCCGAAGGACGCCACGGGTGCGACGTCCGCGACCGCGTCACCGAAGCCGCCGTCCAGCGGTGCGATCCGGGTCGCGTAGTCCCGCTCGAGGTTGTTGACCAGCAGGGCGCTTCGGCTCAGGTGATGCACGACGATCTGCCCGCGCTCGCCGTACGGAACGACCTGGCCGGTGCCGGGGTCGATCACCCGGAACGTGGTGTACGGCGCGAAGGAGTCGAACACGCACGGCTCGTCGTCGCCGAGGCCGGGTCGCTCCACCGACGTCCCCAGCATCATCGTGCCGCCGTACCCGCCGACCATCTTGGCGTTCACGAACACCTCGTCGCGCAGCAGATCCCGGGTGTCGGCGTCCAGATGGGTACCGCCCCAGATGATCGCGCGGACCTTCCGGTTCACCAGCTCGACCAGATCGTCGTGCTGCGCCAGGCGCTCCAGCATCGGCGGGGTGCCGAAGAGGACGCCCACGTCCTGGCCGGCCAGAATGTAGCCGACCTGTTCGATGATGTGATCGGTGTAGGCCTCGGCCATGTCCGTCCGGCCCTGCGCGATCATCTTCTTCACCCATCGCGGGTCCAGGTCGATGCTGAAGTTCAGCCCGCCCCGAGCCGCCGCGGTGTCGACCGCCATCGCTCCCACATTGTGCGGTCCGGTGGGGACCGCACTGAGCCAGTCGACGTCTCGCGGTACGCCGTGGGCGTCCAGTCGCTCACTGAACCATGCGACGCTGCGCCGTTGCCATTCGGCGCTGTACGCCACCCGCTTGGGCTGCCCGGTGGTGCCGCCGCTTTCGTAGACGGCCGCCCCGTGCTCGTCACCGTAGCCCCGGGGAATCAGCTCGCGGACGCCGACATCGCGCAGTTCGTCCACCACAGGGGGGAACAGGCCGAGATCATCGAAGTCCCGGACATCGGTCAGCGGATCGAAGTCGAGCTCCTCGGCCCGTTTCAGCCAGAACGGCGACCCGGTCTCCGGACTGAAGTGCCACCGCATCATCTCCCGAACGAACTCTCCGCCCGTGTGCTCGACCATGGCTTTCCTCTCGACGTAGGTGAACGAACTTCCGGCGACGACCCGTTGGTCCGGTGGTGGGCCAGGCGACCGGGGTGTCTGCCGTACGGCGGTCCCGAGCGTCCGGTCGCGGAGCGGGCCCGCGCGGTCGGGCGGCTCGAGCCCCCGCCGGTGATCTCGAATCGCGGCACATGGAGTCCAAGCGGCGCCTGGCACGCGGCCGGGGCCCGGGCCGTACCCCGCCGACCGCCGGCGCGATCGCCGCTCCGCAGGCAGCGTTCGCCCCGGCGGTCGGTGCGGGCACGACGATCCCCGGTTCGCTACCCGGCCTCGGCCGAACCGCTGAGGCAGCGGGCGGTGGAGAGGCCGGCCGTGTCGATCCAGGACTCCTTGCCGAGCACGAGGTCCCGGATGATCTCACCGGCGGCAGGGGCCTGGCAGAGTCCCTGACCGGAGAAGCCGGCCGCGTAGAAGAACGGGCGGGAGGGATCGCGGCCGATGAAGGCCATCCCGTCCGGGCTGACATCGAGGTCGCCGCTCCACCCCTTCTCGAGGCCGCTGCCGGAGAGGGCCGGGAAGGTCGTGCCGAGGTGGTGCGACACCCGTTGCAGCCAGTCCTGCCGGGTCTCGTCCGGAGCGGGGCGGCCCATCCCGACGAGGATGCGGTCCCCCCAGCTGCGGATCCGCAGGCTGGACGGGTGCATGGTCATCGGCAAGGCCTTGCGCGGGGCGCTGCCGGGGGCGCCGGCCAGGAGCATGTCGACGGGGTACGGGGTCACGGGGACGCGCACGCCGGCCATGGCGGCGACCGTCTCCGCCCAGGGGCCTGCCGCGCAGACGATGGTGTCGGCGCGGATGCTGCCCGCGGGCGTGTGGACCCTTCCCTCCGCGTCGATACCGGTGACGGGGGTTTCCGTGCGCAGGATCGCACCGGCCTGCCGGGCGGCTGTGGCATAGCCGCGCACGATGGCGGCGGGGGTGCAGGTGTAGGCCTCGGGTGACCAGGCTGCCGCCAGGATGGTTCGCTCGTCGACCAGCGGGTTGAGCCGCGCCGCTTCGGCAGCGGTCACGAGTTCGACGTCCACGCCGGCTGCCTGCTGGGCGGCTTGGGTGTGCCGGAACTCCTGGACCTGGTGTTCGTCGGTGAACAGCACGAGCAGGCCGATGCGCTGCAAGTCGAGGTCGGTGCCGGTCCGTTCGGCGAAGGTGTGGTAGGCGGTCAGGCTCCGCACGGCGAGGCTGCTGATGAGGGCGTTGCCGGGAAAGTAGGTGCGCACCACGCCCGCAGTGGTCCCGGACGACCCCGAGCCGAGTGCGCCGCGGTCCAGCAGGACGGTACCGACGCCTGACTCGGCGAGCCGGCAGGCGATCGAGGTCCCGATGACGCCCCCGCCGACGACGACGGCGTCCGCGCGTTCGGGGAGTCCGCTCACGGCCGGCCGACCGGTTCACCGGCGGGCAGTTGGCGCAGGTGGTCTCCGGTGTCCCACGGGTACAGGTGCAGATTCCAACCGCCCAGACAGTTGACGTAGAGGGCCAGCTGGCCCGTCACACTCAGGAAGTCGTCGCGGTCGAGCTGGTCGAGGCAGGCCAGGAAGCGCTGGGTGAAACTCCAGAGCTGCTCCAGGCCGCAGTAGCCCAGAAACTCGGCCGGAATCCCGACCAGCAGGCGCGTCATGTGACGCAGGGAATCCATCGGCATGCCCTGGACGGCGGCCCGGACCAGACCGCCGTAGGTGGCATACCCCAGCGGGCGGGTCTCGCCGTTGACGAACAACAGCGTGGGCAGCACCGTCTCGAAACTACCGGCCCCGGAAGGGATCATGCCCGTGTGGAGGTCGGCGAGCTCCTTCGGTTCGGAGAGCCAGGCCCGCTCGGTCGCGGTGTACACGTCGTGGATGAGACGGCTCGCGTCGGGATCCGCGGCGGTCAACCGCGGAATACGGTGACCGCCTTCGGCGCCCGCCTTGCGGACTTCCACCAGAATCGGCTTCTTCGTCGAATAGACCGAATCCCAGATAGCCTGCCCGGCCTCCAGCAGTGCGGGCATGTCCTCCTGCCGGATCCGGCCCACCGGAGTGGCCGGCATCGGTTCGGTCAACGTGCCGTACTTGATACCCACATGCTGGAGTGCGGAGCAGAATACCGTCCCATCGGGCGCCTCACGCCGGTCCGCTATCCGCGTGGACGCGGGCACGTGCAGCAGCGACGGGATCGGCGCCGCGTGATAGAGATGCTGCCCCGCCACCAGCGCGTGCCCCTGGAGGCTCTGGTAGGGCAGCGCTTCCCACAGCGCGTCGGCGAGTTCCGCGTTGCGGCCGTCGAGTTCCGCGGTCAGGGTGATACCCAGGTCGGGCCAGGCAATCTCGATACGCCGACCGGAAAACGTTTCAGTCAAGGCTTTCCCCTTCGTCTCGGTTGACCTCTGTGGAAACTCCCTGCCATCGAGCCTTCAACGTACCGGCGATCACGCTCGCCCCTACCCCTAATCAACCCCCTATCGTGGCGGACGCCCTACCCCAGCGCGCTGTCCCTGACCGGCTCCGGCAGCAGGCTCGATGTTTCCCGCCCGTGCCGTGGGTGTCTCTTTTCGGGTGTCCTGCGCCGTTCGGCGACCGATTGACGACTTCGTAGCGGGAAATGAGGGGCGCGGCATCCGAATGCCCTGCGACCAAAAGCCTGTCACCAGCCGTTCATGCCATTCCTTTACCGACCCTTGGGAATCCTTGTACCCTTCGGGGCGCTCACCACGGGGCATGGGGCTGCGGCAGCCGCACTTCCTCGGCGCTGGGGGCGGCCGGTTCCCCGGAACGGACCGAACAGGGGCCCCTGTCTTCGCCGCGCCGGCTCCGCGATGCCGTGCGCCCCCGCCGCCCGGCCGGCGTGGTGCAGCCGGCCGGGCGGCGGGGGCGCGGTGTCCGACCGGGGCATCGGACGCGAGGTGCGGCCGCCGCTCCGCAGTGCACGGCCCCGTCCTCCGGTGGGCGCGTCCACGGCCCGATCGCCGGGTCCACCCGGCGGCGGACCAGCGGCCCGGAGCCTTCCTGCCGCCGCCGGGCCGGACGCGGAGCGCTCAGTCCGCCGGGCCCACCAGGCACAGCTCCACCGGCAGACCGGAGCGCCGGCTCACTCCGAGTTTCCGGTACACCTTGGTGAGATGCTGCTCCACCGTGCTCACCGTGATGAACAGCGTTCGTCCTATCTCGCGGTTGCTCCGCCCCTGTGCCGCCAGAGCCGCGACCTTGCGCTCGGCTTCACTGAGCGAGGCGAACCTCTGGATGCCCTTCTGCGACGCCGCGGTATCGTCCTGCGCCGCTGCGCCGCCGGAATCCTGCAGCCTCCGGTAGAGTCGCTCGGCCCCACAGATCTTGGCCATCCGCTTCGCTTGCTGCGCGCTGAGTCTGGATTCGGCGAACCGGCCGCAGGCAAGCTCGGCGTCGCTCGCGTCGGCGAGCGCAAGGGCCAGCTCGAGTCGGTCCCCGGATTCGAGTAACACCTGCACCGCGTCTCTCAACAGGGAGGCTCGGGCCGGGGGCCGCGCCGTCGCGGCCATGATCCGCAGGGAGCGACCACGCACGCGCTTGTCTTCGACGTCCGCCAACGCCAACTGATCCTCGAGCGCGGCCTTGGCGCCGAGTGGGTCGTCGAGACGCAACCACGCCTCCGCCAGGTCACTCCGCCATGGGACGAAACCCGGATGGTCGAGATCGCAGCCGGCGAGCAGTCGACCGCACGCCCGGAGATCCGCCAATGCCGCATACAGCCGGTTGTTCTCGACGTGGAAGCGCCCACGTGCATGCAGGAAGTGCAACCAGAAGGGATTCGGGTGCGCTTCGGGAAGCGCCTCCTTGATGACCGCCTCCGCTTCGTCCATGCGGCCCATGGCCGTGGTGGCGTGGACGAGACAGGACAGCGGTAACCCCAGGGCCGCGCCCCAGTTGTGTTGGGGCATCACGGTCAGGGCTCGGCGGGAGTGCCGTTCGGCGTCGACCAGGTCGCCTCTGCGCACCGCCACCAGCCCCTGGACAGCCGCGAGCATGGCCAGCCAGGCCACGGCCCGGTGCGCCTCGGCCTCCGGCCCGAGCGCCTCGCACCAGCGTTGGGCGTCGTCCAACCTGTTGTCGAAGGTCAGGACGAGCAGGGCGGACAGCACGGTGACCGGCAGAGCGTCGGCGATCCTGCAGCACTGCAGGACCTGTTCGGCGCTCTTGACGAGGTCGCTCCACGAATCGCACTCGACCGTCCGCACGGCACAACTCGCCGTGCCGGTCCCATCGGCCCGGTCCGTTCCCTTGAGGGGCACCACCCATCGGATCCACTGACGCGCGAGCGCCGACTCGGCAGCACCGGTCGGATCGAACTCACCCGCCGGCGCGGCGACCCGCTCGAGCACCGTGGCCGCCTCGTCGGCCCGGCCTTGCCAGGCGAGGAAGGTGCTGAGCGCCACGATGCCGCGGTCGGCCAGACTGCCGTCTTCGAGTGCCGTGTACAGCGGCACCAGCAGTGAGGTCACCGCGGCCGGCGTCATCAGCCACCGGACCCGTGCCAGCGACCCCATGACCTCTGCCCGCTCCCGGGCGTCACCGCAGGCTTCATGGGCGACCTCCAGAAAATCTGCCGCGCGACCCGGGTTCCCTTCGCGCATCGCCTGCCAGGCCGCGTTACGGAGGACGTCCACGGACCACTTCTCCGCGACACCCCCCGCGGCGACCAGGCGTTCGGCAACCTCCGACGGCACCGCCCCGTCGGAGTGCAGCAGCAGCGCGGTGCGCTCGTACAGTGCGGCGAGCGCCGCATCGTCGAGCCCGCTCAACGCAGCGGCCCGGGCGGCAGGGTGGCGAAACCATCCGGAGCGGAGCAGCCCCGTACCGGCGAGGGCGTTCAACGCCTCCACCACGGTCCGCTGTTCGGTGTTGAGCAGCCGTACCAGCACGGCGGCCGATGCCGGCCCACCGAGGACGGCCAAGCCACGGGCCACGTCGAGCAGGCGTGGGTCCCAGCGGTGCAGGCACGCCTCGACGGCCACCGTGAAGTGAGCCCCGATGCGCACGTCTTCCCTGGCGGTAACCGACTCGACGTCGCCGGAGTCGGGCTCGTCGAACCCGTGGCGCTGATCCTGGAACAGCGCTTGCAGGAGCAGTGGACTGCCCCCGGTCGCCGCCCGGAAGGCAGGAGCCAGCCGCTCCGCGTTCGCCTTGCCCAGACGTCGCTGCCGCAGCCAGTCGGCCACGCCGCCCAGCGTCAGTGGCTTCAGGTCCAGGAGATGGAAGTACGGCTGTTTGATGCACTCGGCCAGCACCAGTGGAGGCTTGGAGCTGAATATCCGCCACTCGGCGAACACAGCGACGACAGGACTCGAGGCAAGTCGGCGCAGGATCAGAAGGAGGGTTTGCAGACTGGCTGGATCCGCATACTGCGTGTCATCGACGGCCAGCACCAGGGGTCGGCCGCCGGCGGCTTCGCGGAGAATCCCTGCCAGTTCATCCACCGCGCAAGCGCTCAGCGATAAATCCCGGCAATCCCCTCCTCGTGCAGTCAGGAGATTTTCGAGCCGCTCCGCCACCTCGGCTTCCAGCTCGATGGAGCGGAATATCTGCCTGAGCACACCTAAGGAGTGGACTTGCTCGGAACGGGCTCCCGAAGCGCTCAGCACCAAGGCGCCCGTGTTCTTTGCGTACTCGGAGAAGCTGGACAAGAGTGTGGTTTTCCCCGCACCGCCCGGGCCTGTTATGAGGCCAACCGTTCGACCGTTCGTCGTGCACTCATCCAGCATGCGCTTCATGATATGAAGCTCGATATACCTCTCGACCAAGATCACTAAATTGCCCCCGGTCCACTTTGCATTTAGTTTAAACACTTGGCTGTATCTTCAACGTAACTTCGCCCTCGACGGGCAGTCAAGATCGCCTTACGGGACCTTGGCCCGAAGTCCGCCGATCAAGCAGGAAAGCCGAAATTCGCCCCATCACGGATCTTGTGCGCCATAACGAGATGATCACCCGGTGGGCTTTTTCGGTCAATCATTCCATTCCGCTGATATCGCACAGGCGACCGGCAATTCGTCGCGGCATCCAAGGCTTCGGCCTCCGGCGGGGCGGGGCCATGGGGCGCCGGCCCGCCAGGCACGCCGCCGGCCATCACATCGCCCACCCGGCGGCCGACCACACCACGGGGAAACGCGCACTGGGAACGGCGTGTGTTCGGCCAGCACGACGACGTACTGCCGGCGCACTTCCACCGGCATCTGGTGAGGGTGAGAAGTTCGCGCAGCCGGCCTATCTGCACCTTCCCGGTTTCGACTGGGGGCTCGCGGACCCGGACATCTTCGAGCCGTCCGCCGCAGCCGGGGGCGAGGGCGAGGGGGACTCGGGAGCCGGGGCGCCCGTGGCGCCGACTCCCACGGCACCGGCGGGTCCCGGCGCGGTGAACTTCCACCAATTACGGCGAGCAGAGCACCCAGGCGTACAACCTTTACGGCGAGCGGGGGCAGCGATGAACGACCAGAGCAGCGAGGTGTCCCGTCCGGCGGACCGCGGTACGGACCCAGTGAAGCCGCCGAGGCAGAAAACTCCAGTCGGGCCGCCACCATCGATCATGCCGGAGCTCCACCAATACGGCGATCAGTTCGTTAACGCGGCAAAGGTCGTGTCCAACTTCCCCAATGTCTCGGTCACGGGCCGGTCCCAGATGTCGCGCCCTCCTCGTCGGCAGTCCCGACTGTCTCGGTTGTCCGACGTCAACGGTCTCGGCCTGGAGTGCGTCCCCGGGAGTGACGTGGGGGCACCGTGATCAGCAGTGCGAGGGTCGGTATCCGAATTAGGCTGCCCGTATCCGCAGAGCTGCGACGGCCCAGTCGATCACCGGGGTGAGGCGTTCCGGTGTCGCCCAGTCGTTGATCAGCGCGAGCAGCCGGAGGTACTGGTCCCTGCGCGGATCGCTCGCGGCTTTCAGGCGCTGTAGCAGCCACCGGTGCAGCTCGGCGTCATCGGAGCGGCCGTGGGCGAGCGCGCAGTGGGCGGTGAGCGCCGCGACGACAGGATCGGCCTTGGGCGAGTCGGGGCTGATGCCGCGCGCCATGGCTGGCCCAACGAGATCTCGAACAACGGCGATCATGTCTGGGCGAGGTGGCGTGGGGGCGACGTCGGGCAGGGCGGCCGCGTGGTCTTCGGTCAGGCGCCGCACACTGGTGCGGAAATCCGGGTCCAGAGACAGTTCAGCCAGCTCCACCCATGCTCTGATCTGTTCGTCCGTGGGGCTGTCAGGAAGCTCGGGCGTCATGGAACGCCGAGCTGCGGCGTAGTAAGAACTGCGGTGGAGGCCTTCGAAGACGCTGTTGAGGAAGTCGTCGATCAGGCGTCGGCGTTCGGCTTCGGAGAGCGTGGCCAGCTGGTGAATGAGTTCCATCTCCTCGGGGGTGGGTTCGCGTTTGGCAGCGGCTGTCAGAACCACCCGTCGCAGTCGCAGGATGCTGATCTGCGCGTCAAGTGCGGCAGCGTGTTTGGCGGCGACTTCGCTGAGTGTGAGTTCCTGGTCCACGACCTGCCGGATCATGGCGAGGCCGAGTCCCAGTTCTCGCAGTGTTCGCACGAGGGCAAGGCGAGCGACGGCGTCCTGGGCGTAGAGCCGGTAGCCGGCGTGGGTGCGGTCGGCAGGCTCGACGATGCCCCGATCGGAGTAGAACCGGATGGTCTTGACCGTTAGCCCGGTGCGCTGGGCCAGTTCGCCGATCGAGTAGAGGGTGCCGTCGTCCATGAGCTCACCTTCCTGTCTCCCCCTGCAGGAGACTCAAGTTCGCGCTCTCGGTCTCCACTCCTGCCGCGGTTCCGAGACGGGCGCCGGGGACGTTCGGGCTGAGCGCCTCCAGCTCGCGGCGGAGTCGCTGTAGCTCGTCGTCCTTGGCGGCCAGGACGTTCAGAAGAAGCCGGTGACGCTCGGCGAGTTGACTGAACTCCACATGCGTGCGGGTGAGTTTGCTGGTAAGTCGCTGTCACACAGCCCGGTCAGCGGAGCTGCGGCGGACCTGGTGCCGGCGAGCTTGAGACACAGTGCCTTGGCCGGGTCCTCGAACCAGCAGTAGTTCGCCGCGGACAGGTGCAGGACCGACGCCTTCTTCTTCAGCAGCAGCTCGATCTGCCGGTCGGTGACCACCTTCGCCGGGCCCGGCTCGTGGTCGGCCAGTTCCTTCTCGACGGCGCGGAAGGAGGCCAGCAGCGCGTCGGCTCCCGGGCCGGCGGGCATCTGGCCCTGTTCGAACTGCCGGTATGCCTCGACGGTCCCACTGCGCTGGCTACTCGACCCGCTCACCAGTCTGCTCGCCCTGCGCCTGTGGTTCCGAGAACGTGGCCGCAGGCCGTATTCGGCGGCATGGCAGCTGGCCAGAGTCATGCGTCACCCGGACGAGCTCGTGTACCGCGTTCACGGTCACAGCCCTGACGACCCTGGAGACGTACTTCCTTGATCACGGGCTTTGTAGCCCTCGGCCCGGGCTGTGCCAGCGAGTTGAGCGTCTCTCGAAGGCCGGTCACATGCGCGGTCCAGTGGTGCCGGGCATCATGGGCACGCAGTGGCCATGATGCCCGCGACTCAAGGTCACAGTTACCTCATCCTGGGCCCCGCGAAGCCGTCCGGGTGGGCGCAGCCCAAAGCACGTAGGTGCGGACGCCGTGCAGGCCATCGGCGGCGGCTCAGGAGCCGCCGCCGGATTCTCCGCCGGTGTGGAGCTTGGTGTAGGCGATCCCGACGCCGGACAGGGTTACGGAATTCGGTGTCCACGGGGATGCCGCGGCCGTTGTCAGTGACCTCCACCGAGTCGTCGTCATGCAGGATTACCGCGATGTGATCGCAGGCTAGGGCATCATCGACGGCGTTGTCGGTGATGCCACAGGCAATACGTCAGGCCACGGCTGTCGCTGGATCCGTCCTGTGGGCGGTCGACCGTGGGCGGGGCGGGGAACGCGCTCACGCGATGCTCTCCTCGGAAACGAACGGCATGGTCGGGGCTTCGGACCGGGTCGGCCTGGGGAGGTCGGGTCAGATGTCGAGGAAGCGGACGTCCTTGGCGTTGCGCTGGATGAAGTGGCGCCGCGCTTCGACGTCCTCGCCCATCAGGACGGAGAACAGGTCGTCGGCGATGGCCGCGTCGTCGAGGGTGACCTGGCCCAGGACCCGGTGGTCGGGGTCCATGGTGGTCACGCGCAGCTCCTCGGCGTTCATCTCGCCCAGGCCCTTGAAGCGCTGGATGGAGTCGTCCCTGGTGCGGCGGCCGGCCTGCCGGCCCCGTTCGAGGAGGATGTCGCGTTCGCGGTCGGAGTAGGCGTACTCGACGTGGTCCCGGCTCCACTTGATCTTGTAGAGCGGGGGGCGGGAGAGGTGGACGTGGCCCTCTTCGATCAGCGGCCGCATGAAGCGGAAGAGGAAGGTCAGCAGCAGGGTGTTGATGTGCTGGCCGTCGACGTCCGCGTCCGCCATCAGGATGATCCTGTGATAGCGGAGCTTGGCGATGTCGAAGTCCTCGTGCACACCCGCGCCGAACGCGGAGACCATCGCCTGGATCTCCCGATTGTGGAGGATCTTGTCGATCCTGGCCTTCTCGACGTTGAGGATCTTGCCGCGGATCGGGAGGATCGCCTGGTACCGCGGGTCGCGGCCGGACTTCGCCGAACCGCCGGCGGAGTCGCCTTCGACGATGAAGATCTCGGACTGCGCGGGGTCGCCGGACTGGCAGTCGGCCAGCTTGCCCGGCAGCGCCGCGGACTCCAGCAGTCCCTTCCGGCGGGTCAGGTCGCGCGCCTTGCGGGCCGCGACCCGGGCCGAGGCCGCCTGAACGGCCTTGCGTACGATGTCGGCCGCCTCGTTCGGGTTGCGGTCGAACCAGTCGGTCAGGTGCTCGTGCACGACCCTCTGCACGAAGGTCCGCGCCTCGGTGTTGCCCAGCTTGGTCTTGGTCTGGCCCTCGAACTGCGGCTCGCCCAGCTTCACCGAGATGATCGCGGTCAGGCCCTCGCGGATGTCCTCGCCGGCGAGGTTGCCGTCCTTGTCCCGGAGCAGCTTCCTCTCCCGCGCGTAGCGGTTGACGACGGTGGTCAGCGCCGCGCGGAAGCCCTCCTCGTGGGTGCCGCCCTCATGGGTGTGGATGGCGTTGGCGTAGGAGTGGACGCTGTCGGTGTACTGGCCGTTCCACTGCATCGCGACCTCGACCGAGAGCCGCCCGGTGTCCTCGGCACTGATGGAGATCACCGAGGGGTGGACCGGCTCGCCCTTGCGGGCGTTGAGGTGGGTGACGAAGTCGGTGATGCCACCGTCATAGCGGTAGGAGACCGTCTTCGCCGCCTGCTCCTCGGCAGTGGCCGAGCCGACTGCGTCGACCGCCGTGGCACGCGCGGACGGACGTTCGTCGGTCAGGGTGAGGGTGAGCCCCCGGTTGAGGAACGCCATCTCCCGGAAACGTCCGGCCAGCGTCTCGAAGGAGTACGTGGTGGTCTCGAAGATCGCATCGTCCGCCCAGAAGGTCAGCGACGTGCCCGTCCGGGAGGTGGCCTCGCGGCGGGCGAGCGGGGCGGTGGGGGCGCCGTGCCGGTAGTCCTGGGTCCACCGGTAGCCGTCTGTCCGGATCTCCGCCGACAGCCGGGCCGACAGGGCGTTGACCACCGACAGGCCCACACCGTGCAGACCGCCGGAGACGGCATAGCCCCCGCCGCCGAACTTCCCGCCCGCGTGCAGCACGGTCAGCACGACCTCGACGGCCGGCCGTTGCTCCACCGGATGCGTCCCCACCGGAATGCCCCGGCCGTTGTCGGCCACCCGTACGCCGCCGTCGGCCAGGATCGTCACGTCGATCCGGTCGGCCACCCCGGCCAGCGCCTCGTCCACGGAGTTGTCCACGAGCTCCTGCACGAGGTGGTGCAGCCCTCGCTCGCCCGTGGAGCCGATGTACATCCCGGGCCGCTTGCGTACGGCGTCGAGACCGTCCAGGACGGTGATCGCGTTGGCGTCATAGGACGCGGCCTCGGCGTGGCCGGTCGGCTCGGATCCGGAGGGGTCGGTGTCGGTGTGAATGCCGCACGTGGTCACGGACGCTCTCTTTCGGGCATGGCGGACCGCGCTCCGGCACCACGGTGCGGAAGCGGCCGGACATCTGACGGGAACGGGGCGCGGCAGCACGAAGAGGACCCCTGAGCCCTCAGGACTCGGGGCCAGTGGCCGCCGGGACGGTTCTCAGAGTACCGAAGGCGCCGCCCGCACCCGGGGCGGGAAGATGCCCATACGCCCCTGTGACCCCCCATCACTCCACCGATCGATCCCCCCTGCGTCGCAACCCGCAAAATGCGCCAGAGAGCCACACAGCGGCATTCCTGGCGTCTTGCGGACAGGGCCGGGGACACTTTCTTCGGAGCGGCTCTCCGCGCCCGTGAGCCGCCCTGCGCCAGGCCGGCTCACGGCCCGTCGGACACCCTGCCCGGCGGAGGGCTCCGCGCCGGAGGGGCCATCCGGGAGACGGCCGCCGGTCGACGGCGGTGGCCGGCTGGGTGGCGGACCCGGTGCGGAGTGGCTCGGGTGTTCGGTGACGGTGCGGCCCGGGAGTCGGCGACCGATCCGCACGTGGTCTCCCCGCACATGGCCGCCCCGTTCACCGAGCAGCGGGCCGGAGTCCCGATCACTCAGGCGGGCACGGGCTTCCGGAGTGCGGGGCGGAACGTCGTCGCCGGCGCGGGCGCCCGGGCCGTCGACGTTCCGCACTCGTCCGCGGCGGCTCTCCGGTGGTCGTCCCAGCCTCGCCGGTCGCGGCCTCGGTCACCGCTGGAAACGGTGCACCGTCCGCCGCGGCCCGTGACTCGGTACGGCGGTCGGTCAGGACGGGTTTGAGGGCGCAGAGCATGACCGCGGCGGTCAGGGCGAAGGCCCACGGGTAGCCGGTGCCTGCCGCGAGCCAGCCGAAGGTGACGGCGCCTGCGCCCATGCCCGCGTCGTAGGCGCCGTTCCACAGGGCGCTGACGGTGCCGTACCCGGCTGCCGGCACCCGCGCGTACATCAGTGTCAACGTGGCGTTCTGCGCGATGCCGAAGCCGGCCCCGAACAGACCGACCGCGACGACGACGGCCACCGGACTGCCCGTCAGCGCCATCAGCAGCGTGCCGGAGGCCGACAACAGCAGGCCGGGGAGCAGCAGCGCGGTGGAGCCGTGCCGGTCCGAGTACCGCCCGGCGAGCCATCGAGCCGTCGTGGTCGCCGCGGGCTGCACGAACAGGGCCACGGCGATGAGAGTCGTGGCCGACCCGGGAACCGCGAGCGGCAGGAAGGTGACGACGACCCCGGCGGCCACGGCCGTGCCGGCGAACACTGCGGCGGGTCGCAGCAGTTCGGGCCTGCGCAGCCCCTCGGTCATGCGTACCGGCCGCCCGGACACCCGCAGGCGGTCGGGCAGGCCGGACACCGACGGGATCGCGGCGAGCGCGGCCACGGCCCCCACCGCGAAGACCACGCCGTGGCCCGCGTGGTCGGCCAGCCACACGCCCAGGGGCAGTGCCACCAGCGAGGGCACGCCGCCGACGATGCCGACCAGCGCCAGTCCCTCACCGCGCCGCTCGGCCGGGATGAGTGACGCCGTCAACGCGCCACCCGCGACAACGGTGAACGCGAAACCCAGGCCGCGCAGCAAGCAGACCGCGAGGATGCACCACACGTCCCGGGAGAAGACCAGCGCCATCGTCGGCGCGCCCAGCAGTCCCAGGCCGGCAGCCAGGACGACGCGGTAGCCGCACCGGTTGACCAGGGCCGGGGTGGCGATCTCGCCCACCACCGTGGCCAGCATCAGAGTGCCGGTGGTCAGCCCCGCCTGCCCGTCCCCACCGCCGTCCGCGGCGTAGCCGGGGACGACCGACAGAAGGAGGTAGAAGCTCGTCGAGGCACCCAGGATCGACACGAAGCGCAACAGCAGCGGTCGGCTCACGAGCGGCGGGCGCCGCGCGGGTTCAGAGGGGATCGAGGGGAGGGGATCGGTCATGAACGGGACGCTATGAGCCCCACCGGCCCTCGTTAAGCTCCAGTTTCATGCCTCTGGAGTGGTCCGGTTCCTCGCCCGATCTGCTGCTGCCCGTCGACCGGACCAGCAACCGCCCGCTGCGCGCGCAGCTGGAGCACGGCCTGCGGAACGCCATCCGCACCGGCCGCCTGGAGGTGGGCGAGAGACTCCCCTCGTCCCGCGAACTCGCCCGCACGCTCGGTGTCTCCCGCGGCCTGGTACAGGAGTGCTACGCCCAGCTCCTCGCCGAGGGCTACGTGGTGACCCGCCCCGGATCGGCCACCCGGGTGGCCGCAGGTTCGGCGGCGGCGTCCGTCGCCGCCCGTCCCCGGGCCGTCGCCTCCCGCCTGCTGGCCGACTTCCGGTTCGGGGTGCCGGACCTGCGGTCCTTCCCGGTTCAGGACTGGGTGTGGGCCGTGCGGGAGGCAGCGCGTGGCATGCGCACCGAGGAGTTCGACTACGGTGATCCGCGCGGCGCCGGGACCCTGCGCGAGGTCCTGGCCGGCTACCTGCGCCGGGTGCGCGCCGCCGCGGCCGATCCCGAGCACATCGTCGTCTGCAACGGCTACGCGCAGGGCCTCGGCCTCGCACTCCGTGCCCTCGCGGACGCGGGGGTGCAGAAGGTGGCGTTCGAGGATCCCGGCTCACCCGCGACCGTCACCGCGGCCGCCGGCATGGCGGGCATGCGGTCGGTCCCCGTGCCCGTCGACGAGCACGGCATCGACGTCCGGGCGCTGGCCGCCACCGACGCCCGGGCCGTCCTGGTCACCCCTGCCCACCAGTGGCCCACCGGTGTCGCCCTCGCCCCGGAACGCCGGCTCGCTCTGATCGAGTGGGCCAGGGACCGCGACGCCTTCGTCATCGAGGACGACTACGACGCCGAGTTCCGCTACGACCGCGAACCCGTCGGCGCGCTCCAGGGCCTGGAGCCCCACCGGGTCATCGGGCTGGGCACGGTCAGCAAGTCCCTCGTGCCGGCGTTGCGCATCGGGTGGATGACGTGCCCACCCGCCCTGACCGACACCCTGGCCGAGTGGAAGCACCGCAGCGACCGCGGCGCGCCCGTACTCGATCAGCACGCCCTGGCCACACTGATCGAGTCCGGGCGCTTCGACCGCCACCTGCGCCGCATGCGCGCCGGCTACGCGGCCCGCCGCACCGCCCTGCTCACCGCAGTCGCCGAACACGCCCCCGAGCTTCCGGTGACCGGCCTCGCGGCGGGCTTCCACGCCGTCGCCCACCTACCACCCCGGGCCGACGAGAACCAGGTCATCGCCGCCGCGCGCTCCCGCTCGGTCGGTCTCTACGGGATGAGCCCCTGCCGCGCCGTGCGCACCGAGACACCCGCACAACTCATCCTGGGATTCGGCAACGTCAGCGAGCGAGGCATCGCAGCGGGCATCGCCGCGGTCAGCGATCTGCTCACCCGGCCCGCGGCTGACACGTGCCGGTGACGCGCCCGAACCGCGCCGGCAGGCCGCACCCGGCGTTCCTGCCGACGGCAGGCAGAACCGGGGCCTGCACCGGGACCGTCCCGCCACCGCCGACGGACTGAAGGGCCCGGCCCCGCTGACGTCCTTCCGAGGCCGTGACCGTCAAGCGGCTGTTCAGCCGCGATCCGCAGGTGGCTCGGCGGTGCCGTCCGCCGTCGTTTCGGGTTTCGTGAAGAGGACCTCGCGGGCCTGTTCCGCGGCGCGGGCGATGCTCTCGCCGATGAAGTCGCTGAAGCGGGCGATGTTCTCGAGGCGGGTGGCGGCCGGGGTGTCGGGGCCGAGGATGCCGACGCCCTGCCGTGCGATCTCGGCGAGTTGGGCGCTGGACCGGGCGGCGGCCATCGTCGACTGGTACCAGACGTCGTTGTCCACGACGTAGCGGTCGCGGCGGCGTTCGTCGCGTTCCCGGCGGATGAGTCCCTGGCTTTCGAGGAACGCGATCGCCTTGGAGACGGAGGCCGGGCTGATCTGGAGGCGCCGGACGAGTTCGGATGCGGTGAGGCTGCCCGCGTCGGTGGTGAACAGACAGGTCAGGACCCGGGACGTCATCTTGGGCAGCCCCTGTTGCATGAAGAGGGTGGTGAACGTCTCCTCGTACTCGCGCACGGCCTCGGGATCGCGGCCGTGGGCCTGCGGGGGCGTCTGCTGCCCTCCGGTCGTGGCCTGCCTGCGCCGGTGGGTGCGGCGTTCGGCGGCGTGGTGGGCCAGGTCGGCGCGGTAGGCGACGGGGCCGCCGTTCCGCATCACCTCCCGCGTGACGGTCGAGGTAGGCCGGTCGAGGCGTCTGGCGATCTCCGCGTAGGCGAACCCGTCGGCCAGCCCCGACGCGATCTGCCGGCGTTCGGACTGGGTGAGCCTGCCTCCTGGCACCGAGATCTCCCTTCATGGTTCCTCAGATGCCCCCACTGTAGCTTTCACTCCCCATCCAATGCAACGAACGAGCAGCTGGCGTTGCGTTAAATTTCGAACCGTTGCAACGATTGCAAGGCGTTGACCTGCATAATTCTTAGATGTACGCAACGAATTCGTTGCTCAATCCGCAAAGGCAACGTAGCTTTTGCGATGTCGGAAACACCACCGAGCACAGGAGAGCACGATGCAGAAGTTCGACACCCCCACCCCGGTCACCGCCGTCGTCGACGTCCCCGCCGGGCGCATCCAGTTCATCGCCGCGGACCGGGCCGACACCACCGTCGAGGTCCTGCCCGCCAACCCCTCCAAGAGCCGCGACGCGCAGGCGGCACAGCGGACCCAGGTCGCCTACGACGACGGGGTGCTGCGGATCACGGCCCCGGAGGCGAACAGCGAGCTCTTCGGCTCGTCCGGCTCCGTCGAGGTGACCGTCCAACTGCCCGCCGGTTCCCACGTCGAGGTGAAGGCGTCCTGCACCGAACTGCGGGGGGTCGGACGACTCGGCGATGTCGCCCACGACAGCGCGCTGGGCCCGGTCAAGCTCGACGAGACCGCGAGCGCCCGCCTCAACCTCCAGGCCGGCGACATCTCGATCGGCCGCCTGGGCGGGGACAGCGAGATCAGCACCCAGCACGGCGACCTGAACATCGCCGAGGCCGTGCGCGGCACCATCACCCTGCGCACCGAGAAGGGCGATGTCTCCATCGGCGCCGCCCGCGGCGTCTCCGCCACCCTGGACGCCGGCACCGGCTACGGCCGGATCCACAACGCGCTCAAGAACACCGATGGCGCCGCCACCGACCTGACCATCCACGCGACCACCGCCTACGGCGACATCACCGCCCGCAGCCTCTGACCGCCCACGGCCTCCCAAGGGAGCACTCCTCATGACCGACTTGGCCATCGCGGCGAACGGACTGCACAAGTCCTACGGCGACAAGACCGTCCTCGACGGCGTCGACCTGGCCGTCCCCGAGGGAACGATCTTCTCCCTGCTCGGCCCGAACGGCGCCGGCAAGACCACCGCCGTCAAGATCCTCTCCA
Organism: Streptomyces sp. NPDC018031; assembly: GCF_044327625.1. Taxonomy (NCBI): domain Bacteria; kingdom Bacillati; phylum Actinomycetota; class Actinomycetes; order Kitasatosporales; family Streptomycetaceae; genus Streptomyces; species Streptomyces sp. NPDC018031. The sequence continues at coordinate 219,192 of NZ_JBIRFT010000005.1, read as the reverse complement.
CCCTGATCGGCGCCGATGACGGCGTTAGCCGGGTCGGTGGCCACGACCTGGCCGCCGATCCACAGGCGGTGCGGGCCTCGATCGGCGTCACCGGGCAGTTCTCCGCCGTCGACGGCCTGATCACCGGCGAGGAGAACATGCTCCTCATGGCGGACCTGCACCACCTGTCCAAGCGCGAGGGGCGGCGCACCGCCGCCGAACTGCTGGAGCGCTTCGACCTGGTGGAAGCCGCGAAGAAGCCCGCTTCCACCTACTCCGGCGGCATGAAGCGCCGCCTCGACATCGCCATGACCCTGGTCGGCAACCCGCGGATCATCTTCCTCGACGAGCCCACCACCGGCCTCGACCCGCGCTCCCGCCACAACATGTGGCAGATCATCCGCGAACTGGTCTCGGGCGGCGTCACCGTCTTCCTCACCACCCAGTACCTGGAGGAAGCCGACCAACTCGCCGACCGCATCGCCGTCCTCAACGACGGGAAGATCGCCGCCGAGGGCACCGCCGAGGAGCTGAAGCGGCTCGTCCCGGGTGGGCACGTGCGGCTGCGGTTCGCCGACCCGGCCGCCTACCGGTCCGCCGCCTCCACCCTGCGCGAGGCCACCCTCCCCCACACTTCCGGCCTCACTCGAACAGGGGGCGCCTCCGACGACGAGGCGCTGGCGCTGCAGATCCCCTGCGGCGGCAGCCAGCGCGAACTGCGCGCCATCCTCGACTGGCTGGACTCCACCGGCATCGAGGCCGACGGACTGACCGTGCACACCCCTGACCTCGACGACGTGTTCTTCGCCCTCACCGGCGGCACCGCCGTCCCCACCCAGCTCAAGGAAGTCGCCCGATGAGTTCCCTCTCCCTCGCCCTGCGTGACTCCTCCACGATGCTGCGCCGCAACCTCCTGCACGCGCGGCGCTACCCGTCCCTCACCCTGAACCTGCTGCTCACGCCGGTCATGCTGTTGCTGCTCTTCGTCTACATCTTCGGCGACACGATGAGCGCGGGCATCGGCGGCGGTGGCGCCGACCGCTCCGAGTACATCGCCTACATCGTCCCGGGCATCCTGCTGATGACCATCGGCGGCACCGTGGTCGGGACCGCGGTGTCCGTCTCCAACGACATGACCGAGGGCATCATCGCCCGCTTCCGCACGATGGCGATCCACCGCGGCTCGGTGCTCGTCGGGCACGTCGTCGGCAGCGTGCTGCAGTCGGTGATGAGCGTGGTCGTCCTGGGCGCCGTCGCCGTGGCCATCGGCTTCAGGTCCACGGACGCCACCGCCCCGGAGTGGCTGGCGGCGTTCGGGCTGCTCGTGCTCTTCGCCATGGCGCTCACCTGGATCGCGGTCGGCATGGGCCTGGTCAGCCCGAACGCGGAGGCCGCCAGCAACAACGCGATGCCGATGATCCTGCTGCCGCTCTTCTCCAGCGCATTCGTCCCGGTCGACACCATGCCCGGCTGGTTCCAACCGATAGCCGAGTACCAGCCGTTCACGCCCGCCATCGAAACCCTCCGGGGCCTGCTCCTCGGCAGCGAGATCGGCCACAACGGGTGGCTCGCGGTCGCCTGGTGCCTGGGGCTCGCGGTCCTCGGCTACTTCTGGTCGATGTCGACGTTCAACCGCGACCCGAAGTGACCCCCAGCACAGCGCGGGCCGCCGCCCGCCCTCGTCCGGCCGAGGGCGGCGTGACGTCCCCCGCTCCCAGAGGGGGTCGTCGAACTCGACGGGCTCGTCCGGGCCCTCGGCGTTCAGTACCGGGCGGATGCGTCCGTGCCGGTCATGACGGGCCCAGAGGGCAACGAGTGCCGCGTCCACCGGCCCCGGCCCCCCTTCGCGCGCGCGATAGTAGCAGGCCGAGCCAAGGTCGATACGAAAGATCCAACCAATTAGCCCGATCGAGTGATGGCGGACCGTTTCGCCGGACAGGGCAGGGTGACGGCGCGGACGATCTCCGCTGAGGTGCGTTCCGCCCCGCCGGGCGTCGTGTTCCGGCTGCCCGGACGTCTTCACACTGATCCCGGAGGATCCATGCGACACCCTGTCTTCCGCCCGCGCACGCGAGCCCTGGCTGTCGGGCTCGCGCTCGCCGCGGCCACGCTCTTACCCTCCGGCTCCGCCGGCGCGGCCGACCAGTACGAGTGGGCCGCGCTCGGTGACTCGTTCACCGCCGGCGTCTTCGTCGGCGACCCGACGCCCCCGCTGGGGGATCCGTCGCAGGACGGCTGCGCCCGGACCAGCGACTCCTACCCCAGCGTGGTCGAGCGGGAACTCGCCGAGTCCCCGCTGAGCAAGAAGGTCCACCTGACCAACGTCGCCTGCAGCAGCGCCGTCATAGCGAACATCGCCAAGGTCAAGCAGACGCCGATCAGCCCGGTCCAGACCCCTCCCGGCGGCTGGCCCGCGGTGGACACGCAGATCAAGCGGGCCGGGCTCGACGAGGACACCGACGTCGTCACCATCGCCATCGGCGGCAACAGCCTGCCCTTCGGCGACATCTTCCCCAAGTGCCTTGAGCTGGGCGCGATCGACAAGTCCTGCCGCGAGTACTTCACCAACCCGCCCGAGGGGGTGGAGAGCGTCCGGGAGAGGCTCGCCCGGGTCCAGGACGAGTACACCGAGATGCTGGCCGCGGTACACCGGGCCGCGCCCAACGCCAAGGTGATCAGCGTCGGCTACCCGGCCATCATGCCGGCCAAGGCCAGTGCCTGCGACCGCGGGTCCCTCACCGAACTCGACACCGTCACCCACGCCGACATCGACTGGCTTCGTGACGACGTCCTCAAGGCTGTGAACAAGAGGATCCAGCGGGCCACGTCGTCCTTCGGCGACCGCTTCGTCAACGTCTACCCCTCCAGCGAGGGCCACGACGTGTGTCAGCCCGCGGGCACCAAGTGGATGGAAGGAATCTGCGGCGACGCCGCGGACTACTGGCCCACCACCTTCCCCGGCACGTCGGTGGACTGCGGTCCCATCGGCAAGCGCGCCACGATGATCCACCCCAACACCGCGGGACACGCCAACACCGCGGTCCAGGTGGAGCGAGCGATCCGCAGCGCCCTCCGCTGACCCATCGGCCCGAACCCCGAGCCGGAGCCCGGCCCCCGGCCGACGGCTCCGGCGACGGGGCGTCCACGCGGTCACGCCGAGTCCGTGACGGCCATGGGTTCGCGGTCGGGCGGGCCGGCGCTCCGCGTGCGGAATCGCCTGCTCCGACACCGCCTCGTACGCACTGACGTACCGCCCGGCCGACACCGGATCATGCACGACCTCCATGCCCGGCCCGGCCCACCGCCCCTCGCCGCTGACGTGGTGCGGGATCACGTTTCCTCGTCCATGCGAATCGAGTGGCAGCTGTACGAGCTGGACTCGGGTGAACTGGTGCGCTGCTCACCGAAAGACGACTCATGGCGCGTCGTCGAGCACCCAGTCGGCTGACTCGCCTGGTCACCAGCCACACAGCCCGAGGTCGGATGGCGCGGGCATTCGGAGTGCGGCGCAGATCACTCGCGGATCGTCTCCGATCCATGCCGTTCCCGGCCTCACTCTGCTTGGCTGGTGGCTCTGACGATCACAGGAGGTCGATACGTATGGCGCTCACACACTGGGGGTTCATCTACACGGCGGACGGCAGCGCGGCTGGTGGCGATGTCAGCATCGTGGACACCGGTATGTGCCGCAGTGTGTTCGTCGGGGTGGAGAAGCCCGAGGAAAGCATCGAAGCCGCGCGCCGCCTGGTGAGTGAGGGCGTGCAACTGATCGAACTGTGCGGCGGGTTCGGGCCGGTATGGGCCGGGCGTGTCATCGAGGCGATCGACGGCGCGGTTCCCGTGGGCGCGGTTGGCTATGGGCCCGAAGCGGTCGATCAGGTGCACGCGATTTTCTCCTGACGGTGCCAGCTCCTTCACTCCGACAGGGACCGGAGCCAGAGCCGGATGGCTACGACTGTGACGGTGCCGTGAAAGATGCAGGCCCTTTTGTGACATGGGAGCTGTCCCGGCAGACGACTCCCGGCCCCGGCGGACTCATCGACAAGGGCACCAAGGACAAGCGCCGGCGGACGGTACCGCTGATCCTCGAGATCCGGGAGCTCGTCGCCCACCGCCTGGACGTCGTGGGTCGCGACCCCATGGCCCGCCTCTTCACCGGCCCCCGGGGCGGTCGACCGCGGTTCTGCGGGACGCGACCCATTGGGACGAGGTGGTCGTCAAGCTGGGTTATGAGCACCTGCGTCGGCACGATCTCCGGCACACCGGACTGACCTGGATGGCCGATGCCGGCGTCCCGCCGCATGTGCTCCGGAAGATCGCCGGGCACGGGTCGCCGACCACGACGCAGCGCTATCTGCACCCGGACCGTCGCTCGATCGAGCTGGCCGGGGCCGCGCTCTCCGCCCACCTGGCGGCCGGCCGGAAGGCCGCTGGTCCCAAAGTGGCCCCAGAGGAAGCCCCGAAGCGGCATCTCCGACTCGTGCGCTGAGCCCGGCCGGAGAAACGCAAAAGCCCGCTGAGCTGGAGCCTTACGCTCCGCCAGCGGGCTTTTCGCACCGTCGGGACGACAGGATTTGAACCTGCGACCCCTTGACCCCCAGTCAAGTGCGCTACCAAGCTGCGCCACGTCCCGGTGCTTGTTCGGTTCGGGGTTTGTTTCCCCTCGCCGACCGCGCATGAGAACAATACCGCACTTCAGGGGGTGGTCGCCTCCACCTTGAGGACAGCGGGGGCGCCACGGGGCTCAGGGCGGGGTGAGTAGGAGTACTCATGCACGGGCGTCACCGGTCGAGCACGCTACGCACATGACGACTCCATCCATCCAGCGGCCGACGACCACGGCGTTCTTCATCCAGGCGGCGGTCTCGTTCGGGATCTCCCTGGCGGCGGTGGCCTACGGCATCGCCAAGCTGCCCCTGGGCACCTGGGAGCGGGGTTTCCTCGCGCTCGGGCTGATCTTCGTCGTGACGTCGAGCTTCACGCTCGCCAAGTGCGTCCGGGACCGGCAGGAGGTCCAGGAGGTGACCAACCGGGTGGACAAGGCCCGGATCGACAAGCTGCTGATCGAGCAGGACGTGTTCAAGCCGGGGAGCATCTGAGCCAGCGGCCGGGAAACGGCCGGAGGGGGGTGACGGGCCCGAGGTGGTGACGGGCCCGAGGGGGTGACGGGCCCGAGGGGCCGTGAGCCCGAGGGGGGCGGCCGGGCCGGCCGGGAGGGGAGGCCGGCCGGGCGCGCCTCGCCCGGCCGGGCGGGCGGGGCCGCGGCACGCCCCGGGGCGGGCGCGGGTCGGGCCGGGAGCGAGGGCCCGGCACCCTGAGGGCCGGGTGTGAGGGCCCGGCACGCTGAGGCCGGGAGCCGCGGCCCGGCGCGCAGGGCCAGGCCGCGTCATACCTGCGGGAGCGGGGTCACGCGCGCCGGGGGCGGGGGGCCGGCGCGGCGGGCCGCGGGGGTCAGGCGGGGCGTGCGGCGTGGGCGTCGAGCCAGGCCAGCAGGTCCTGCTGCACCTCGTCGCGGTTGGTCTCGTTGAGGATCTCGTGCCGTGCCCCGGGGTAGCTCTTCCAGCTGAGGTTCCGGGTGCCGATGTACCGGAAGTCCTCCAGCAGTTCGTAGACCAGGGTCATCCGCTGGTTGCAGGGGTCCTCGGTGCCGACGGCGATGTGCACCGGCAGGTGGGCGGGGATGCGGGCCTGGTTCCTGGGGTCGTTGATCTTCCGCACGGCGCGCACCCAGTCGAGTGACAGGCCCGCGCTGAAGGGGAAGCCGCAGGCGGCGTCGGCCGCGTAGAGGCCGACCTCGGTGGAGTCCCGGGACAGCCATTCGAACCCGGTGCCGAACTCGTAGGGGTCGTTGAAGGACGCGAAGAGGGACGGGACGAAGGTGGACAGCGCGTCCCGGCCCCGGTCGGTGATCTCCCGCTCGATGTGCGCGGAGATCTCCTCGATCTCCGCGCCGGGCAGGGTGCGGAAGGTCCCGGACAGCACCAGTCCGGCCAGTTCGTCCCCGTACTCCTGGGCGCAGTCACGGGCCAGCATCGAGCCCATGCTGTGGCCGAAGAGGATGAGCGGGACGTCGGGGTGGTCGGTCCGCGCCCGGTGCCCGATGGCGCGCAGGTCGGCGACCATGGCGCGCCAGCTGTCGTCGTCGCCGACGATTCCGTAGCCGCCGGTGCTCTCCGCGGTGCCGCCGTGGCCCCGGTGGTCGGAGGCGACGACGAGGTAGCCGTGGTCGGCGAGGAAGCCGGCGAAGCGGCCGTACCGGCGGGCGTGCTCGGCGGCCCCGTGGGCGATCTGGATTATGGCGCGCGGCTGCCCGCTCTCCGGCAGCCAGGTGTACGTGGCGACGCGCGCGCCGTCCGGGGCGTGGAAGTGGTCGGTGCGGTGGGGGGTCGTTCCGGTGGCGGGCATGCCGTGTCGTCTCCTGGGACCGTCGGGATGATGTCGGTGATGCGGTGCTGGTCGGGTGGGCTGGGATGCGGGCTGCCGGAAGCACACTCTCCCTTTGCTCGCCTGATAAGCCAAGAGCGGGCGCGTCGCGGTGCCGGGAGCGGGGGCCCGGGCCGGGCCGGTTGGGGTGCCTCAGTCGTCGGAGCGGGTGAGACCGAGCAGGTCCCGGGCCGGGCCGGCGGGGCGTCGGCCGGCGGGCCAGACGGCGCGCAGGTCGCGCCGGAGGGACACGCCGCCGACGGGGACCTCCACCAGCCGCCGGGCGGCCAGCTCCTCGCGGACCGCGAGTCTGCTGAGCACCGCCGGGCCCGCCCCGCTCACCGCGGCGGCCTTGACCGCGGTGGTGGAGGCGAGTTCGAGCAGCGGGGCGGCGAGACCGCCGTGCGCGGCGAGGGCCGCGTCGAGGACCTGCCGGGTGCCGGAGCCGCGTTCGCGGAGGACCAGCGGGGTCGCGGCGAGCTCGGCGGGGTCGATCGGTGTCCGTCGGCGCGCCCACCGGTGGTCCGGGGCGACGACCACCACGAGCCGGTCGTGGCCGATCACGGCGGTGTCCAGTCCGTGCGGCACGTCCAGGCCCTCGACGAAGCCGAGGTCCGCCTCCGCGGCGAGGAGCTGGGCGGCGACCGCCGCCGAGTTGCCGGCCAGCAGGGACACCGCGGTGTCCGGGCGCAGCGTGCGCAGGGTGATCAGCCAGCCGGGCATCAGGTACTCGGCGATGGTCATGCTGGCGGCGACCCGCAGGCGGGAGTCACGGCGGCCGCGGAGGGCGTGTACCCCGGCGTCGAACGCCTCGGCCGCCTCGACGACGCGCCGGGCCCAGTCGGTCACCAGCGTGCCCGCTTCGGTGAGCCGCGAGCCGCGGGGTGAGCGGTCCACGAGCGGGACGCCGAGCATCCGTTCCATGGAGCGGATGCGGTTGCTGGCGGCGGGCTGGGTGATGCCGAGTTCGCGGGCCGCGCGGCCCAGGCTGCCGAGGCGGGCGACGCCGAGGAGGAGTTCCAGTGCCCCGAGGTCGGGGACCCGGTGGGCGAGCGGGGCGGCGGAAGGTGTGCGGCCGGGGGCCTCCGCGGGGGCGGGGGGCCCGGTGGCGGGCTCCGGGGGCTTGGCTGCCGCCGGGGGGCCGGCCGTCTCCGGGGTCTCATGGTGCGCCGTGCTCATAACGTCAGCTTATGTGCTCATAGGGGAATGATCCCTGGTGGGGCGCCCCGCGAGGGGCGAGGCTTCGGGGCATGACCACCGTTGCCGCCCCCGTCCTCTCCCCCGCCGACCACCCGCTCGGGGAGCGGCGGCACGGCGTCCGCCATCTGGGGCCGAACTGGTACACGGCGGTGATGGGGACCGCCATCGTGGCCGGCGCCGGAGCGGTACTCCCCCGCTTCCCCGGCAGTGTGCCGGTTCTGCGGGCGGTCTGGCTGCTGGCCGTGGCGGCTCTGGTGGCGGTGCTGGCCGCGCGGGCCGCGCACTGGGCCCGGCACCGCGACCGGGCCCGCGCCCAGCTGCTGGACCCGGCGGTCGCGCCGTTCCACGGCTGTGCGGCGATGGCCCTGCTCGCGGTCGGCGGCGCGACGCTCTCGGTCGGGTCCGGCGTCATCGGCCAGGGGCCCGCGGTGGCCGGGGCCGCGGTGCTGTGGGCGGCCGGGACCGTGGCCGCGCTGGCCGCGGCGGCCGGGATCCCCTTCCTGATGATCACCCGGCACCGGATCCGCGCCGAGGACGCCTCTCCGGTGTGGCTGCTGCCGGTGGTGGCGCCCATGGTGTCCGCGGCGTCGGGGCCGGCGCTGGCGCGGTGGCTGCCGCCCGGGCAGGGGCGGGTGTCGCTGCTGCTGGGCTGCTACGCGCTGTTCGGGCTCAGCCTGCTCGCCGTGGCGCTGGTCCTCCCGCTGCTCTTCGCGCGGCTGCTGAGGTTCGGCCCGCCCGCCGCGCCGCTGACCCCGACCGTCTTCCTGGTCCTCGGCCCGCTCGGTCAGTCCACCACGGCTGCCGGGAACCTGGCGGACGCGGCGCCGGGGTCGGTCCACGCCGGGTACCTGGCGGTCGCGTACGGCGTGCCGGTGCTGGGCTTCGCGCTGCTGTGGCTGGCGGTCGCGGGGGCGCTGGTGGTCCATGCGGCCCGCCGGGGCCTGCCGTTCGCCATGAGCTGGTGGGCCTTCACCTTCCCGGTGGGGACCTGTGTCACCGGGGCGGCCGGGCTCGCCCGGCACACCGGGCTGCACGCGCTGTCCTGGCTGGCGGGCGGGCTGTACGCGGGGCTGGTGGTCGTGTGGGTGGTGGTCGCGGCGCGCACCGCGCTGGGGGTGGCGAACGGCTCCCTGCTCGCGCCCGCGCCGGGGCCCGGGCGGTCCTGAGCCTGCCGCCGGCGGCAGACCGGTTCCGTGCCCGGTCAGCGCGGTTCCGCCAGCGCGGCGCGCAGCACCTGCGGGGCCGTGACGAGGGACGGCCCGTACCAGGTGAGGTGCCGGCCGCTGACGAGTGCGGCGGGGAGGCCGGGGAACGCCTCGGGGCCGTCGTCCGCCGTGAAGCGGTACGGCTCGTCGGGCAGCACCACCAGGTCCGCCCCGGAGGCGTTGAGCTCGTCCAGGGGGACCCGGGGGTAGCGTTCGGGGTTCCGCCGGTGGATGCTGCGCACGCCCAGCCGGGCGAGCAGGTCGCCCGCGAAGGTGTCCCGGCCGAGGACCATCCAGGGGCGCCGCCAGATCGGGATCACCGCCTGCCGTGCCGGACCGGCGGGCCGCACGTCGCGCCACGCCGCCTCGGCGTCGTCCAGCCAGCCCGGCCGACGCAGACCGCAGCCGTGCACCAGCAGCCGGTGCAGTTCCCCGAACGCCTGGTCCAGGGTGCGCACTTCGGTGACGAGGACCGGGAGTCCCGCGGCGCGCAGCGCGGCCAGGTCGGGCTCGCGGTTCTCCTCCTCGTTGGCGAGGACCAGGTCGGGGGCGAGCGCCGCGATCCGGGCGGTGTCCGGGTTCTTGGTGCCGCCGATCCGGTCCGCGCCGAGGCCGGGTGGATGGCTGCACCAGTCGGTCACCCCGACCAGCAGTCCGGGCTCGGTGGCCGCCACCGCCTCGGTGAGCGAGGGCACCAGGGACACCACGCGCCGTACCGCGCCGCGACTGCTCATCGCCCCACCGTACGGCCCGGCGCGGGGCCGTGGCCGCTGCGGGTGCCGGCCGGTGCCCGCGTGGGCCCGGGAACGGCGCTGCCGCCGGTCCGTCGGACCGGCGGCAGCGCCCGGAAGGGTGGCACGGCCGCGGGGTGGTGCGGGCCGGGCCGGTGGTGGCGTCGTCAGGAGGCGACCGGCGCCATCTTGTCGACGATGCCGGGGTGGGCGTCCATCCACTTCCGGACGCCCTCCTCGACGTTGCCCTTCCCCGCGTCCTGGATCGCCTGCTCCAGTCCGGCGAGTTCCTCCTCGGTCATGTGCCAGTCCTTGAGCCAGCCGTGGAACTCGGGGAACTTCTCCGGGAACGACTTGTGGCCCAGCGAGTGGATCCGGTTGTTGTCCCCGAAGGCCTTCTCCGGGTCGGCCAGCTTGGTCAGTTCGTACTTGCTGTACGCCCAGTGCGGGGTCCACAGGGCCACCGCGATCGGCTCCTTCCGCTCGTAGGCGCGCTGGAGCTCGGCGAGCATCGCGGGGGTGCTGCCGTCGACGACGTCGTACTCGCCGTCGAGGCCGTACGTCTCCATGACCTTGCTCTTGAGCAGGTTCATCTCGCCGGTTCCGGGCTCGATCCCGATGATCTTCCCGTCGAAGGTCCCGGCCTTGCCCTTGAGGTCGGCCAGGGACTTCACGTCCTTGACGTAGGAGGGCACCGCGATCTCCAGGGACGTCTTGTCGTACCAGGGGCCGATGTCGACCAGGTTCTTCTTGTACCGGTCCCAGTACTGCTTCTGCGCCACCGGGAGCCAGCCGTCGAACTCGACGTCGATCTGCCCGGCGCTCATCCCGGTGAACATCGAGCCGACGTCGTACTGCTTGATGGAGGGCTTGTAGCCGCGGCGCTCCAGGACGTTCTTCCACAGGTAGGTGGTGGCGATGTCCTCGTCCCACGGGAAGTAGCCGATGCGCGGTGCGGCGCCCGCCTGCTTGCCGGGCTTGTCCGCCGCGTCGCCCGCCGGGGCGAGCTTGTCGACGATGCCGGGGTTCTTGTCCAGCCAGGCGCGCACGCCCTGCTGCTGGTTGCCCTTGCCCGCCTCCTGGATCTCCGCCTCCAGGCTGGTGAGCTGCCGCTCGGTCAGCTTGAAGTCCTTCATCCACCGGGCGACCTGCGGCTCCTGCCGGGAGAAGCCCTTGCGGGCCAGGGTGTGGATGCCGTCGCCGGAGCCGAACGCGCCCTGGGGGTCCGCCAGCTTGGTGAGCCGGTACTTGTCGTACGCCCAGTGCGGGGACCAGAGGGTGACCGCGACCGGTTCCTTCTTGGCGTAGCTGCGCTCCAGCTGGGAGAGCATCCCGGCGGTGGAGCCCTTGACGAGCCGGTAGTCCTTGTCGAGCCCGTAGCCGGGGAGGACCTTGTCCTTCATCAGCTTCATCTCACCGGCGCCCGGCTCGATGCCGATGATCCGGCCCTTGAACGTGCCGGCCTTGCCCTTGAGGTCCTCCAGGCTCTTGACGCCCTTGACGTAGGACGGCACCGCGACCTCCAGCGAGGTCTTGTCGTACCAGGCGCCGAGGTCCTCCAGCTGGGCGCGGTACTGCTTCCAGTAGGAGGCGTGCGTGACCGGCAGCCAGGAGTTGGTCTGGATGTCGATGTCGCCGGCCGCCATGCCGGTGTAGAGCGCGCCCACCTCGTACGCCTTGGCCTCGGGCTTGAAGCCCCGCTGCTGGAGTATCTCCTTCCACAGGTAGGTGGAGGCGACGCCTTCGTCCCAGTTGATGTAGCCGATGCTGATCGAGCGGCCCTTGCCGACGTCGGCGGTGACCTTGCGGCCACCGTCGCCGTCGCCGTCGCCGAAGACGTTCATGCCGCCGGCGACGAGCCCGAGGACGATGACCCCGACCATGGCGACCGAGGTGGCCGGACGCCACTGGAGCACCTTCCAGCCACCGGCCGCCGCGGCGTTCCGCTTGGCCAGCGCCCGCCGGCCGAGCGGCGAGACCCGCTGGTTGAGCGCGCCGGTCATCCGGTCCAGGTACATGGCGAGGATGACGACCGCGATGCCGCCCTCGAAGCCGAGGGCCACGTCCACCGAGCTGATCGCCTCGAAGACCGAGGAGCCCAGCCCGCCGCCGCCGACCATGCCGGAGATGACGACCATGGACAGCGCCAGCATGATCGCCTGGTTGACGCCCGCCATGATGGTGGGCAGCGCCAGCGGCAGCTGCACCTGGGTGAGGGTGCGGCGGGGGGTGGTGCCGAACGCCTCCGCGGCCTCCACCAGCTCGGCGTCGACCTGGCGGATGCCGAGTTCGGTCATCCGGACGCCGGGCGGCATGGAGAACACGATCGTGGCGATGACGCCGGGGACGACGCCGACCCCGAAGAAGAAGATGCCGGGGATGAGGTAGACGAACGCCGGCATGGTCTGCATGAAGTCCAGCACCGGTGTGAGCACCGCGCTGACCACCCTGCTGCGGGCGGCCCAGATGCCCAGCGGCACGGCGAACGCGATGGTGATGGCACCGGCCACCAGGACCAGCGACAGGGTCTCCATCGCCTCGTCCCACTGCTCGATCGAGTCGATGAGCGCGAAACCGGCGAAGGCCAGCACGGCGGGCAGCAGGCCGCGCAGCCACCAGGCGAGCAGCGCGAGGATCCCGGTGAGCAGCAGCGGGTCGGGCGCGGCGAGCACCTGGTGCACGCCGTCGTACATGCCTTCGACGACCGAGGAGATGAAGTCGAAGAGCCAGGCGAAGTGGTCGCGCAGGTAGTTGACGCCGGAGTCGATCCAGCTTCCGAGTTCGAGCCTAGGCACCGGCGGCCACCTTGTCCTCCGGGGCGTCCAGGTCCTTGCCCGGCGCCTTGTGCACCTCGTCGGTCCGCTGTCCGGCCGCGCCGTCGGCCGGCGCCTCCGGGGCCGGCTGCGGGTCCCCGGCCGGGGTCCGGTCGCCGGGGTCGGGCGCCGGACCGGGTTCGCCGAGCACGGCGAGCAGCCGGGCGCGCGGCACGACCCCGATCAGCTCGCCGCCCTCGTCGGTCACGGCCACCGCGGTTCCGCTGCGCGAGCAGGGCGTGAACAGTTCGGCGATCGGGGTGTCGGGGCCGACGGTGGCCGGGGCCGCGGCGAGCACGTCCCGCGCGGTGGCGAGCAGGGTGCCGTCCTCGGTCCGGGTGCCCAGGACGGTGTCCGGCTCGGCCATGATCGCGCCGGCGGTGAGCACCCGGGTGCGGTCCACGTCCTGGGTGAAGGAGGCCACGTAGTCGTTGGCCGGGGTGACGAGGATGTCCTCGGCCGTGCCGGTCTGCACGATCCGGCCGTCGCGCATCACGGCGATCTGGTCGCCGAGCCGCATCGCCTCGTTGAGGTCGTGGGTGATGAAGACGATGGTCTTCCGCAGCCGCTTCTGCAGTTCCAGCAGCTGGTCCTGCATGTCCCGCCGGATCAGCGGGTCGAGGGCGCTGAACGACTCGTCCATCAGCAGCAGGTCGGCGTCGGTGGCCAGGGCGCGGGCGAGGCCGACGCGCTGCTGCATGCCGCCGGACAGCTCGTCCGGCCAGGACTTCTCCCAGCCGGCGAGGCCGACGAGGGCCAGCGCCTCGGTGGCCCGCCGCTCGCGCTCGGCGCGGGGCACGCCCTGCACCTCCAGGCCGTAGCCGGCGTTCTCCAGCACGCTGCGGTGCGGGAAGAGCGCGAAGTGCTGGAAGACCATGCTGATCTTCTTGGACCTCACCTCGCGCAGGCCGCGCGGGCTGAGCCCGGTCAGGTCCTGGTCGTCGAAGAGCACCCGCCCGGCGGTCGGCTCCAGCAGGCCGTTGAGCATGCGCAGCAGGGTCGACTTCCCGGATCCGGACAGACCCATGACCACGAATATCTGGCCGGCCTCGACGCTGAACGACGCGTCGATCACCGCGGCGGTGACGCCGTCCGCGCGCAGCCGTTCACGGTCGGCACCGTCCCGCAGCGCTCGTACGGCCTCTTCGGGTCGTCTGCCGAACACCTTGTACAGGCTCTCGGCTCTCAGCCTGGACACATACACCTCTCGGGTCGCACGAAAAAACGACCCGCCACCCCCGCCGGCAGGTCGTGGAGCGGGTGCGGAATCCGTCCGCGGGTGCCGGCCGCCCCCGGAGTCCCCTGCGGGACGTCCGGTGGGCATGCCGGGCTTCGCTCCGGGTCCGCGCCTGCCCCGGCGCTTTTGGTGTAAACCAATCAGTGACCCAGCTCACGTTTCGCGGTGCGAGGGTGTGGTGCCGGCCGGTCACCCGCCCGGTCGCCGCTCCCCCGCCGGGCCGGGCGGGCGCCGGGTGCCCGGGGCGGCCGCCGCCGGGTCGCGGACCGGCCGGTGTCGGCGCGGTACGGCATGATCGGGGCGTGACGCGACGACGCCTGATGCTCCTCGACACCGCCTCCCTGTACTTCCGGGCCTACTTCGGGGTGCCGGACTCGGTACGGGCCCCGGACGGCACCCCGGTGAACGCCGTGCGCGGGCTGCTCGACTTCATCGCCCGGCTGGTCCAGGACCACCGGCCGGACGACCTGGTCGCCTGCATGGACTTCGACTGGCGGCCCCAGTGGCGGGTCGATCTGATCCCCTCCTACAAGGCGCACCGGGTGGCCGTGGCGACCGGCGCCGGGGTGCCGGACGAGGAGGAGGTCCCGGACACCCTCTCCCCGCAGGTCCCGGTGATCGACGCGGTGCTGGACGCGGTGGGCATCGCCCGGCTGGGGGCCGCCGGGTACGAGGCGGACGACGTGATCGGCACCCTGACCGCACGGGCCCGGGGGCCGGTGGACATCGTGACCGGCGACCGCGACCTGTACCAGCTGGTGGACGACGCCCGCGAGGTGCGGGTGCTGTACCCGGTGAAGGGGGTCGGCACGCTCCAGGTGGTCGACGAGGCGGCGCTGCGGGCGAAGTACGGTGTGAACGGCCCGGGGTACGCCGATCTGGCGCTGCTGCGCGGTGACCCCAGCGACGGGCTGCCCGGAGTGCCGGGCATCGGCGAGAAGACCGCCGCGAAGCTGCTGGACGCCTACGGCGACCTGGCCGGGATCAGGGCCGCGGCCGACGATCCGCGGTCCCGGCTCACGCCCACCCAGCGCCGGCGGATCCAGGAGGCGGGGGCGTATCTGGCCGTCGCGCCCACGGTGGTCCGGGTCGCCTCGGACGTGGCGCTGCCCGCGGCCGATCCCGCGCTGCCGCGGGCACCGCGTGACCCCGCGGCGGTGGCGGAGCTGGCGGAGCGGTGGGGTCTCGGCGGCTCGCTGCAGCGTTTGCTCACCACACTCCGAGACGAGACCTGTTAGGTTAGGTAAACCTAACTTATTTCTCGCAGGAGGCGCCGTGACCGACCGGCCGGTCCGCAAGAAGCCGCAGACCCATCACGCTCGAGTGCTCCGCAGCGAACGGTTGAGCCCGCACATGGTGCGGCTCGTGTTCGGAGGCGACGGCCTCTCCGGGTTCACGGCCGGCGAGTGGAGCGACCACTACGTCAAGCTGCTGTTCCCGGTTCCGGGGGTCGGTTATCCGGAGCCCTTCGACATCGCGCGGATCCGGGAGGAGTTCCCCCGCGAGCAGTGGCCGCGCACCCGTACCTACACGGTCCGCCACTGGGATCCGCAGGCCCGGGAGCTGACCGTCGACTTCGTGATCCACGGTGACGCCGGGCTGGCCGGACCGTGGGCGGCGGCCGCCGGCCCCGGCACCGGGATCCGGCTGCTCGGTCCCGGCGGGGCCTACCTGCCCAGCCCGGACGCCGACTGGCACCTGCTGGCCGGGGACGAGAGCGCGCTGCCCGCCATCGCCGCGTCGCTGGAGCGGATCCCGGACGGCTCCGTGGTCCGGGCCCTGATCGAGGTGGCGGACGAGCGGGAGGAGCAGCCGCTCACCCTCCCGGCCGGGGCGCGGGTCCAGTGGCTGCACCGCGGTGCCGCACCGGCGGGCAGCGTCCTGGTGAAGGCCGTCCGCGAGCTGGAGTTCCCGGCCGGCCGGGTGCACGCGTTCGTGCACGGTGAGGCGGGCATGGTGAAGGAGCTGCGCCGGTATCTGCGGGTCGAGCGGGAGGTGCCGCGCGAGGACCTGTCGATCTCCGGCTACTGGCGGCTGGGCCACGACGAGGACGGCTGGCAGTCCTCCAAGCGGGAGTGGAACGCGCAGGTGGAGGCCGAGCAGGAGCAGGACGCCCCGGCCGCCGCCTGAAACGTTTCACCGGCCGGCCACGGCGGCGCGGATCGCCGGGGCCGGCCGGGCCGGGCGCCCGGCTCCGGCCCGTCCCCGCAGCCGGCCGGCAGGTCCGTTCCCGCCGACCGGGCCGGCACCCACTGGTGCGGCCGCGCCGCCGCCCGGCGGTGCGGTCCCGCGTCCCCGGTGCCGCGGGGTGCCGGCGAGGTACCGCGGCGATGCCCCGCCGCCCCGGGACCGGGGCGGGCGCCCCGGCGCGGGCGGCGCCCCGGCGCGGACCGGCTCAGCCCACCGAGGAGTACGCCACCACCCCGCGCAGCAGACCGTCCACCGCCCGGCGGGCGTTGCGCCCCACGGTGCCGTCCCCCGGAGCGGCCTGGGCGATCTGCCCCAGCACGTCGATGAGTTGCTTGCACCAGCGCACGAAGTCACCGGCGGGCATGTCCACTTCCCGCAGCAACTCGTCCAGACCATGCCCGGAAGCCCAGCGGTACGCGGCCCAGGCGAAGCCCAGATCCGGTTCCCGCTGCCCGACGCCCTCGGTCTGGTTGATGCGGTGGTCCTCCTCCAGGGCGTCCAGCCGGCCCCAGATCCGCACCATCTCGCCCAGCGCCTGCTTCGCCGCACCGGTGGGCAGCTTGGGCGGCAGCGCGTCGTCCGCGGTGCGCGCCTCGTACACCAGCGCCGAGGCGCAGGCCGCCAGCTCGGCCGGCTTCAGCCCTTCCCACACCCCTTCCCGCAGGCACTCGCTGGCCAGCAGGTCGAGCTCGCCGTAGAGCCGGGCCAGCCGCCGCCCGTCCTCGGTGACCTCCTCGTCGCGCAGGTAGTCCAGCTCGGTCAGGAGCGCGCAGATCCGGTCGAAGGTGCGGGCGATGGTGTTGGTGCGGCCCTCGATCCGGTGCTCCAGCTGCCGGGTGTCACGGAGCAGCCGGTGGTAGCGCTCGGCCCAGCGGGCGTGGTCCTCACGCTCGTCGCACCCGTGGCAGGGGTGCGCGCGTATCGCGGCACGCAGGCTCGCGATCTCGGTGTCGTCCGCGGCGGCGGACCGGTCCCGGCGGTGCCGGCGCACATCGTGGTGGCCCGCCTTGGTACGCAGCGCGGAGGCCAGGTCGCGGCGCGACTGGGGGCTGCGCGGATTGAACGTCTTGGGGATCCGCATCCGCTCCAGCGGTTCGACGGCCACCGGGAAGTCGATCGCCGCCAGCCGCTTGACCTGCCGCTCGGCGGTGAGCACCAGCGGCCGCGGCCCGTCCTGGGCCTCGTACCCGCGGTGGCCGCCGGCCCGGCCCGCCGCCAGGCCCGGATCGAGCACCAGCGCCAGCCCCGCGTACTTGCCGGTGGGGACGTGGATGACGTCACCGGGCTTGAGCTTCTCCAGCGCGGTCATCGCGGCGGCGCGCCGCTGTGTCACGCCCTGCCGGGCCAGTTCGGTCTCCCGGTCCTTCAGGCGGCGGCGCAGCGCCGCGTACTCGTCGAAGTCGCCGAGATGGCAGGTCATGGAGGAGCGGTAGCCGGCCAGCCCCTCCTCGTTGCGCTGCACCTGGCGGGAGATCCCGACCACCGCCCGGTCCGCCTGGAACTGCGCGAACGAGGTCTCCAGCAGTTCCCGGGAGCGGTGCCGGCCGAACTGCGAGACCAGGTTGACCGCCATGTTGTACGAGGGCTTGAAGGAGGAGCGCAGCGGGTAGGTGCGGGTGCCGGCGAGGCCGGCCAGCGCCGCCGGGTCCATCGCCCGCTGCCAGAGCACCACCGCATGGCCCTCGACGTCGATGCCCCGCCGGCCGGCGCGGCCGGTGAGCTGGGTGTACTCGCCCGGGGTGATGTCCGCGTGCTGCTCGCCGTTCCACTTGACGAGCTTCTCCAGCACCACCGACCGGGCGGGCATGTTGATGCCCAGGGCGAGGGTCTCGGTGGCGAACACCGCCTTCACCAGGCCCTGTACGAACAGCTCCTCGACGACCTCCTTGAAGGTCGGCAGCATGCCGGCGTGGTGTGCGGCGATACCCCGCTCCAGGCCCTCCAGCCATTCGAAGTAGCCCAGCACGTGCAGGTCTTCGTCCGGGATGGCCGCGGTGCGCTCCTCGACGATCGCGCGCACCTTGGCGCGCGCCGCCTCGTCGTTCAGCCGCAGCCCGGCGTGGAGGCACTGCTGCACCGCCGCCTCGCAGCCGGCCCGGCTGAAGATGAAGGTGATCGCCGGGAGCAGCCCCTCGGCGTCCAGCCGGTCGATGACCTCGGGCCTGCTCGGCGTCCAGATGCGGCTGCGCTGGCGGCGCTCCCGCTCCCGGTCCGCCTCGCGCATCCCGTTGCGCCCGCGGCGCTTGTCGCGCCCGAAACCGGGTCTGCTGTTCTCCATCCGGGCCAGCCGCACCAGGTCGGGGTTGACCTCCCGGCGGCCGGTGCCCTGGCCGCCGTCCCGCTGGCTGCGTTCCTCGAAGAGGTCGTACATCCGGCGCCCGGCGAGCACGTGCTGCCACAGCGGCACCGGCCGGTGCTCGGAGACGATCACCTCGGTGTCACCGCGGACGGTGTCCAGCCAGTCGCCGAACTCCTCGGCGTTGGAG
Source organism: Streptomyces sp. NPDC018031 (assembly GCF_044327625.1). Lineage (NCBI taxonomy): Bacteria > Bacillati > Actinomycetota > Actinomycetes > Kitasatosporales > Streptomycetaceae > Streptomyces > Streptomyces sp. NPDC018031. Next base: position 200,928 of record NZ_JBIRFT010000005.1, on the reverse strand, counting down.
ACGGTGGCGGAGAGCGACACCAGCGTCACCGACTCCGGGAGGTGGATGATGACCTCCTCCCAGACGGCGCCGCGGAAGCGGTCGGACAGGTAGTGGACCTCGTCCATCACCACGTAGCCCAGCCCGCGCAGCGCCTCGGAGCCCGCGTAGAGCATGTTGCGCAGCACCTCGGTGGTCATCACGACCACCGGGGCGTCCGAGTTGATGCTGTTGTCCCCGGTCAGCAGCCCGACCCGGTCCGCGCCGTAGCGCTTGACGAGATCGGTGTACTTCTGGTTCGACAGGGCTTTGATGGGTGTGGTGTAGAAGCACTTGCGGCCCTGGGTGAGCGCCAGGTGGACGGCGAACTCGCCCACGATGGTCTTGCCGGAGCCGGTCGGGGCGGCGACCAGCACGCCCTTGCCGGCTTCGAGGGCCTGGCAGGCCTCCACCTGGAACGGGTCCAGCCGGAAGTCGTACATGTCGCGGAAGGGGGCCAGCGCAGTGGCCTGCTCGGCGGCCCGGCGGCGGGCCGCGGCGTACCGCTCGGCGGGTGTCAGCTCGTCGGTCATCTTGTCTACGAGACTACCGGCCACCTCTGACAACGCACGATCTTTATCGCAGCCCCTTCCGCGGGCCGGTAGGCACCGGGCCCGGGCGCGGGCCGGGCCGCCCGGCCGGGGCGCGGGCCGCGCGGCCCGGCGGGCGCCCCGGCGGCCCGGTTCCGGGGCGTCCGGCGCGGGGCGGCAGCGGTCCGGCGCGCCACCGCTCAGGCACCCAGCAGCCGCACCGCGCCCGGCACCGCGCGGACGGTGAGCGGCAGCGGCCCCACCAGCTCGCCGTCCGCGTAGCCGGTGACGCCGTCGGCGGCCAGGGTGATGCTGCGGACCCGGTGCACGGTGACCGCCGGGTGGCTCAGATGGGTGCCCCGGTAGACCCGGGGGAACACCCGCAGCAAGGTGCGCCGGCTGCACCGGCCGACGACGGTGACGTCGAACAGGCCGTCGTCGAAGCGGGCGTCCGCGCAGATCCGCATGCCACCGCCGTACGATCCGGTGTTGCCCACGGCGATCAGGGTGGCGTCGATCAGCTGCTCCGGGCCGTTGTCCAGGCGCACCCGGAACGGGGTGGTGCGGAACGCGGCCAGTTCGGCGAGGATCGCCAGGTCGTAGCGGAACCGCCCGGTGGGCCAGCGCATCCGGTTGCCCCGGTCGTTGACGCGGGAGTCGAAACCGGCGGCGAGCACCGTGCCGAACCAGGTCTCCCCGGCCCTTCCCAGGTCCACCGGGCGCCCGCCGCCCGACTTGAGCGCCTCCGCTATCCGGTGCGCGGCGGCGACCGGGTCGCGCACCGGCAGCCCGGTGGCCCGCGCGAAGTCGTTGCCGGTGCCCACCGCGACCACACCCAGCGGTGTGCCGGTGTCCGCGACCGCCTGGAGGGCGAGCGAGGTCATCCCGTCGCCGCCGACCGCGACCAGTGCCCCGGTGCCGCCGGCCACCGCCGCACGCGCCCGGCGCAGGGCGTCGTCGGCGTCGAGGCCCAGCACGGTCCGGACCCGGTAGCCGGCGGCCCGCAGCACCCGGGCCGCGGGCTGTGCCGCGTGCGCGCCGCGCCCGCGGCCCGCCGTGGGATTGACGAAGAGAGTGATGTCGCACGTCACGGCCGGACCCTATCCGGTCCGCCGGGTCCCGGCGCCGCCCGCGGCGGGATCGGCGGCCGGGATCAGGTGATGTCGTCGTAGCCGTTCCGCGCGACCGGGTCGGTGCGGTCGGCCCGGCCGCCGGGCTGCTGGGGCAGCGCGCCGGAGGCGGACACCGGCTCCACGGCGTCGATGCGCTCGGGCGTGAGGTCCAGCTCGGACGCCTCGTCGTCGCTGAGCCCGGCGTCCGGGTTCCGGCGCCGGCGGCGCCGGTCGTTGAAGAGGCTCACCCCGGTGGCGGCGAAGTAGAGCACCACGATCGGCGCGGCCAGCACCGACATGGTCAGCGGGTCGCCGGTGGGGGTGGCGACGGCCGCGAAGACGGTGATGCCGACCACCATGAACCGCCACCAGCCGAGCATCCGCTTGCCGGTGATGACACCGCCAAGGTTCAGCAGCACCAGCAGCAGGGGCAGCTCGAAGGCGAGGCCGAAGACGATCACCAGCCGGGTGACGATGTCGAGGAACTCGTCCGCCGGGAAGAGGTTGTCCCAGCCTTCGGGGGTCAGGCCGACCAGCGCCCCGGCGGAGGTCGGCAGGATGGCGTAGGCGAGGTAGGCGCCGCCGAGGAAGAGCGGCACGCCCGCGGCCACGAAGCTCAGCGCGTACTTCTTCTCGTGGCCGTGCAGCCCGGGTGCGAGGAAGGCCCAGAGCTGGTAGAGCCAGACCGGACTGGCGACGACGACACCGGTCGCCAGGGCCACCTTCAGCATGATCGTGAAGGGGGCGAGCAGTCCGTTGGCGGTGATCTGCGCGCAGGGCTCGCTGTGCTGCTGTCCGACGGTCTGGCCCTCCGGGCAGCCGACGGCGTCGATCACCGGCCCGGTGATGAACTCGGCGATCTGCTTGTAGTAGATCAGCCCGATGATGGTCACCACACCGATGGCCAGGACCGACTTCAGCAGCCTGTTGCGCAGCTCACGCAGATGCTCCGCGAGGGGCATCCGCCCCTCGGGGTCCTTCTCCTGCTTGCGGGCAGACTTGAGCAACCCACGTCCTCGTCTCGTGCGAAGGCCGACGCCGACGCGTCGGGTCGGCGTCGGTGCGGCGGCTCTCTGGGGCCTGCGTCAGCTCTGGGTGGTGCGGTTCGGCTCGGTGACCGGGCGCGAGCTGGTCACGTCGCCGGGCGCTGCCTGGATGGTCTTCGGCGCGTCCTGGGCCGGTGAGTCCGCGGGCGGGGCGCCTGCCGCCGCCTCGTCGTCCTTCTTCATGGCCTTGGCCTCGCTCTTGAGGATGCGTGCCGACTTGCCGAGCGAGCGAGCCATGTCCGGAAGCTTCTTGGCACCGAAGAGCAGCAGGATGACGACGAGGATCAGGATGATCTCGGTGGGCCTCAGGTTCATGTACTACTACCTTCTCGCCGGGGCGGCGTACCTTCTGCCTGCCGTGGGGATCGGACTGGCGTGCTAGTGCTGTCAGCGATCGTAACCCGCAGGGGTGAACGCGGGGCAATGCCCGTGCGTACGCCCGGTTGCGGCGCCCGGGCCGCTGTCAGTGCTGCCTGTGCAGCCTACCCTCCGGCGGGACCGGACAGCAGAGCGCGCGGGCTCGCGCCACCCTTCGCCGGGGCGGTCGACCGCCGCGCGCGCCGGGCCGCCGGTCAGTCCCGGCGGAGCGCCGAGTCGACCTGGGACGCCAGCGGGACCGCGGCCCGTTCCAGGTCCTCCACCGCCCGGTTGATCCGTCGCGAGCTCTCCGCGATCTGCCGGGACAGCCGCCGCACCTCCAGGAAGACCCGCATGGCGAGCACCCCGAGGACGGCGATTCCGCAGAAGGCGAGAGTGATGGCGAGCATCGGCCAGAACATGGGGGGAGCCTATCGGGGCCGGGTCCGGCGCCGGACCGGGGGCGGCGCCCGGGGGTCACGCCGTGGAGTGCACCCGCAGGGTGCTGACCCCGCCCCCGGTGAGCAGCTCCACGATGCGCTCGCCGGCCGGCTTGCGGACCGCCGCCGCGCAGTCCGGGCAGGTGAAGGAGTAGAAGGTGGTGCGGTCGCTGGCCCCTATCACCAGCCGCAGCGCCGTCGCCGTCAGCTCGAACCGGCCCCGGCACTCCGGGCAGCCGGCCTTGAACACCACGGTCCGGGGTTCGGCGGGGGTTCCGGCGCTCACCTGGTACGCCCCTTCACTCGCCGTACGCCGCGAGCGCCTGCCGCGCCGCGTCGCGCGCGCTGTCCGCCAGCCCGGCCGGCGAGACGATCCGGCCGTCCCGGCCCAGGCGCAGCGCCAGCCGGCGCAGCGACCCCGGGTCGGACGTGCGCAGGGTGATCCGCAGCCCGCCGTCGCCCAGCTCCTCGGCCTCCTCGTGCGGGTAGTACTCCGCCACCCAGCGTCCGCCGGGGCCGACCTCGATGATCACCTCGGGGTCCTCGGCGGCGGTCTGCACCAGCCCCGCCGAGAGGTCCGTCAGGTCGCGCAGCTCGATCGGCGGCGGGTCGGAGGGCTCGTCCAGCAGTTTGATCTCGGCGACCCGGTCCAGCCGGAAGGTGCGCCGCGCCTCGGTGCGGCGGCACCAGGCCTCGACGTAGGTGTGGCCGACGGCGAACAGCCGGATCGGGTCGATCTCCCGCTCGGTCAGTTCGTCCCGGGCCGGGGAGTAGTAGCGGATCCACACCCGCCGGCGCTCGGCGATGGCCCGGTCGACGTCGGCGAAGACGCCGCCCTCGGACTCGAAGATCACCGAGAGCCGGGAGCTGGCGCCGGCCGCCTCACCGGCCGCGGCCTCCAGCTTCGCGGTGGCGCGCAGCAGCGCGTCCCGGTCCCCCTCGCGCAGGCCCGGCAGGGTGGCGACGGCCCGGGCGGCGACCAGCAGCGCGGTGGCCTCGTCGGCGGCCAGCCGCAGCGGCTCGCCCGCGCTGGTGCCGGTCGCGTCGGGGTTGTGCCACCAGATGCGGTCGCCGTCGGTGTCGATGTCCAGCAGGTCACCGCCGCGGAAGCTGGTGCCGCACATCGGCAGTACGTCGAGGTCGGCGATGAGCTCGTCCTCGGTGATGCCGAAGGCGCGGGCCACGTCGCTGACGTGAGCGCCCGGGCGCTCACGGAGATAGGTGACCAGGGAGAGCATCCGGCGGGTCTGGTCAATGGCATTGCCGGCCATGGCAGTCGGTCCGTCCCTACTCAGCCGCCTGCGACGGCGCGCAACCGGTCGATGACATCGGCCCGCAGTTCGGCGGGCTCCAGTACGAGCACATCGTGGCCCAGCTCCACCAGCCAGGCGTCCAGCCCGTGTCCGTACGGGATCTCCAGCTCGTCCCAGCCGTCGTCGGCCGGACGGGTGTTCAGCGCCCTGGCCCGCAGCGGGTATCCGTGGCCGGCCCGCAGCCGGATCCGGGCGGTGCCGGTGGCGGTCTCGCCCGCCCAGCGCTCCACCGTCTCGCGGACGGTGACGTGGTCGGGGACGTCGGCGGTGAACGCGCCGGCCCGGGACCGCACCTTGCCGGTGATCCGGGAGAGCCGGAAGACCCGCTCGGCCTGGCGGTCGCGGTCCCAGCCGGCGAGGTACCAGTGGCCGCGCCAGCACTCCAGGATCCAGGGCTCGACCTGACGGCGCTCGGGCTGCGCGGCGCTCGCCTTGCGGTAGTCGAAGACCACCGGGCGGCGGTCCCGGCAGGCGAGCATCAGCGGTTCGAAGGCGGCCTCGTGGGCGGGGATCCGCGGCTCCAGCGCGCCGGGCGGCTGGGCTCCGTACGGTTCCTCGGCGAGCGGCATCCCGGCGGCGCGGAGCTTCTGCAGCGCGCCGCTGGCCGCACCGGCCAGCCGGGCCTGCTGCCAGACCTTGGCGGCCAGGCCGAGGGCGGCGGCCTCCTCGGCGTCGAAGGTGATGGGCGGCAGCCGGTTGCTGTCCCGGCGGGCGAGGTAGCCGGTCTCCCCGTCGAGCCCCTCGACCGTCTCGATGACCAGGCCGAGTTCCCGCAGGTCCTCCTTGTCCCGCTCGAACATGCGGTTGAAGGCTTCGTCCCGGGCGGCCGCGGCGGCGGGGTCGGGGCCCGCGGCGCTCGCGCCCGCTTCCAGGTAGGCCTCGATCGAGGCCCGCAGCTCCCGCTTGGTGAGCGGGCGCCGCGTCCCCAGCAGGCACAGCGCCAGATTCATCAGCCGCTCGGCCTTGGCAATCGCCATCGACGCGCCTCTCGCCCTCTCTGCGTGCAGCTCGTGGGTTTCCTCGACGGTGACCGTACCGCTCCGGGGACGGAAGGTGAAAGCCGAGGGCCCCCGCCGGTCGGCGGGGGCCCTCGGTCGTCACCGGCCGGCTGTCAGACGCCGACCAGGTCGCAGACGAAGATCAGCGTCTCGCCCGGCGCGATCTTGCCGCCGGCGCCGCGGTCCCCGTAGGCCAGGTGCGGCGGGATGATCAGCTGGCGGCGACCGCCGACCTTCATGCCCTGGACGCCCTGGTCCCAGCCCGGGATGACCTGGCCGATACCGAGCTGGAACTGCAGCGGGGTGCCCCGGTTCCAGCTGGCGTCGAACTCCTCGCCGGTGCTGAAGGAGACGCCGACGTAGTGCACGGAGACGCTGTCCCCGGCCTTGGCCACCGGGCCGTCGCCTTCCCAGATGTCCTTGATCTGCAGCTCGGCCGGCGGCTCGCCGCCCGGGAAGTCGACCTCAGGCTTGTCGATGCTCACGAAAATTGCTCCTCGTTACGTTGTGGGCAACCCGCACAGTCTTACAGAGCCGACTTACAGAGCCGACAGGATGTCCACCGAGAAGACCAGCGTGGAGTCGGCCGGGATGCCCTGCTGCTCCTGCTTGCCGTAGCCCAGCTCCGGCGGCACGACGATCAGCACGCGGCTGCCGACCTTCTTGCCCGTCAGGCCCTGCGACCAGCCCTTGACGACCTGCTGCAGCGAGAACTGGGCGAGCTGCTTGCGGGAGTAGCTGGAGTCGAACTCCTTGCCGCCGTCCCACAGCACGCCCTTGTACTGCACCAGGACCGAGTCGGTCGCCTTGACCTCGGGGCCGTCGCCCTCGATGACGTAGTTCGACACGAGCTTCTTCGGCGCGTCGGTCTTGGGGACGGTGATGTCCGGCGCCTTGCCGTCGGTCTTGTCGCCGACCTTGGGCAGGTCGATGTTGTCCTGGGCGACGGTGTCGCCCTTGGCCGAGGCGGTGGCCGAGAAGGTGTCGATGACGTCGACCACGAAGACCATGGTGTCGGTGCCCTTGATGCCGGCCTGGGGCTGGCCCTGCTTGCCGTAGCCCAGCTCCGGCGGGATCGCCAGCTGGACGCGGCTGCCGACCTTCTTGCCGACCAGGCCCTGGTCCCAGCCCGGGATGACCTGGCCGGTGCCGATCTGGAACAGCGCGGGCTTGCCCTGGTCGTAGGAGTTGTCGAAGACCTTGCCGGTCTTCCAGATCTGACCCAGGTAGTTGACCTGGAGGAAGTCGCCCTTGGTGACGGAGATGCCCCGGCCGGCGATCAGCGTCTTGACGGCGAGGTCGGCGGACGGCTCCCCCGGACCCTTGGCGATCTTCGGCTTCTCCCCGAACTTGGTGCCGCCGGTCACCTCGGGCAGCGGCCCGTTCACGATCTTGCCGGTGGGCTGGGGCGACGGGGTCTGGCCGGTGGGGTCCGAGGGGGACGCCTTGTCTCCCTTGTCGGAGCCGGATTCGTCACTGCCGCAACCCGCGAGCGCGAGCAGACCGGCGGGCACGGCGAGAAGTACGGAGCGTCGGCGCACGGAGATCCTCGTTCGGTAGTCCTGCGGGGGCAATGCGCGCCACTCTACGTCGTGGCACGGGCCCCGTACGAGGAACGTACGGGGCCCGTGTGCGCCCGGAGGTCTTCCGGTGGCCGTGGGGCCGGGCCGCGCGGGGCCCGGCCCGGCCGCGTGCCGGGCCGCTCCCGCCCGGCGGGGCGCCGCTCACATGCCCGCGATGAGCTTCTCCACCCGGTCGTCCACCGACCGGAACGGGTCCTTGCACAGCACCGTGCGCTGGGCCTGGTCGTTGAGCTTGAGGTGCACCCAGTCCACCGTGAAGTCCCGGCGCTGCTCCTGCGCCCGCCGGATGAAATCGCCGCGGAGCCGGGCCCGGGTGGTCTGCGGCGGCACCGACTTGCCTTCGAAGATCTTCAGGTCGTTGCAGACGCGCGCCGCCTGGCCGCGCTTCTCCAGCAGGTAATACAGCCCCCGCCGGCGGTGGATGTCGTGGTACGCGAGATCTATCTGGGCGATCCGCGGATGGGACATGGTGATGTTGTTCTTGGCCCGGTAGCGCTCGATCAGCCGGTATTTCATCACCCAGTCGATCTCGGTGTCGATGAGATCGAGGTTCTGCGTACGGACGGCTTCCAGGGCACGGCCCCACAGTTCCAGGACGCGCTCCACGGTTCCGGTGCGGATTCCACGGCGCTCGCAGAAATCCACGGCCTTTTCGTAGTACTCCTGCTGCACCTCCAGTGCGGATGCCTCGCGCCCGCTGGCGAGCCGCACCTTCCGCTGCCCGGTCATGTCGTGGCTGACCTCCCGGATGGCCCGGATCGGGTTCTCCAGGGTGAGGTCGCGCATCACGGTGCCCGCCTCGATCATGCGCAGCACCAGGTCGGTGGCGCCGACCTTGAGCAGCATGGTCGTCTCGGACATGTTGGAGTCACCGACGATGACGTGCAGCCTGCGGTAGCGCTCGGCGTCGGCGTGCGGCTCGTCCCGGGTGTTGATGATGGGCCGGGAGCGGGTGGTGGCGGAGCTGACCCCCTCCCAGATGTGCTCGGCGCGCTGGCTGACGCAGAACACCGCACCGCGCGGGGTCTGCAGCACCTTTCCGGCGCCGCAGATCAGCTGCCGGGTCACCAGGAACGGGATGAGGATGTCCGCGAGGCGGGAGAACTCCCCGTGCCGGGCCACCAGGTAGTTCTCGTGGCAGCCGTAGGAGTTCCCGGCCGAGTCGGTGTTGTTCTTGAAGAGGTAGACGTCGCCCGCGATCCCTTCTTCGTGCAGGCGTTTCTCGGCGTCGACGAGGAGTCCTTCGAGGATGCGCTCGCCCGCCTTGTCGTGCGTGACCAACTCGGTCACGTTGTCGCACTCGGGAGTTGCGTATTCCGGGTGCGAGCCCACGTCGAGATAGAGGCGGGCGCCGTTGCGCAGGAAGACATTGCTGCTGCGGCCCCAGGAAACGACACGGCGGAAGAGGTACCGCGCCACTTCGTCAGGAGACAGTCGGCGCTGTCCCCTGAACGTGCATGTGACGCCGTACTCGTTCTCCAGCCCGAAAATGCGGCGGTCCATGACTGAACATTACGCCTGATGGCCTGCTCTGAAACCGGGTTCGACAGCACCGTTTCGATCATTTTCCGCCGGGACGTCACCGGCCACCGCGTCGGCGGCGGGCCGCGGCGGCGGCACCAGGAAGCGGCCGGCGGCCAGCAGCACCAGGGCCGCCAGCCCGCCCGCCACGGCCGGCACCGCGAAGCCGGCGACGACCTCCCCCGCCTCCACGACGGGTCCGGCGACGGCCGTGCCCACCGCGTTGCCCACCACGAAGGTGGTGACCAGCCAAGAGAACGCCTCGGTGACGGTGCCCCGCGGCGCGTGCCGGTCGATGACGACGAAGGCGCAGGCCAGCGCCGGTGCCAGGAAGACTCCGGAGAGCAGTGTCAGGGCGGTCATGCCGGCCACCCCGGGCACCAGGACCAGCGGCAGGTAGCCCACCGCGAGCGCCGCCACCAGCACCCGCAGCCTCGCCTCGGGCGAGCCGGACCACTGCCGGGCGCCGTAGCAGACGCCGCCCACCAGCGCCCCGACGCCGAGCGCGGAGAGCAGGTAGCTGGAGACCATGCCGCCGCCGTGGTCGTCGGCGTAGGCCACCGCGGCGACCGCGATGGAGCCCAGGGCGATGCCGACGAAGAAGAACGAGCCGAGGAGGACGAGCAGGCCGGGAGAGCGGAGCGCCCCGAGCCAGTGCGCCTCACGCGGCGCCGAGCGCCACTGCCGGGAGGGCGGCGAGACCACCACCCACAGCGCGCCGGCCACCCCGACCACGTTGATGATCAGCAGGGCGGCCGCTTCCGACCAGGCGGCGACCAGCAGGGTGACCAGCAGCGGGCCGACCGAGAACATCACCTCCTGGGCGACCGCGTCCAGCGCGTAGGCGGCGTGGATCCGGTCGTCCCGGCGCAGCACACCGGGCCACAGCGCCCGCAGACCGCCCTCCAGCGGTGGTGTGAACACCCCGGCGACCAGCATGGCCGCGTAGGCCACCGGCAGCGGCTCGATGCCCACCAGGGCGAACAGGATCATGCCGAGCGCGGAGAGCACCGCGGCCGGGAGCATCACCGGGGGCTGGCCGAACCGGTCCACCGCCCGGCCCAGCAGCGGCTGGCCGACGGCGTTGCCCACCCCGTAGACGGCGGACAGCGCGCCGGCGAGGGCGTAGCTGCCGCCCTCGGCCCGGGTGAACAGCACCACGGCGAGGGCGGCGGTGGCGTTCGGCAGCCGCCCTATCAGCGTGCCGGTGAGCAGCCGGGCCGCGTACCGGGTGCGTAGCAGATCTCCGTAGCCGGCGGCCATCGCCCGCTCCTCTCCCTCCGGCGACGACCGGAGGTTTTACGTATAACCTCAGGCGTCATACGTATCATGGCAGCTCACCGCGGGTCCACCGGGAAAGCGCCCGCGACGGGCGAGCGGGGAGCGGGACACATGGCGAGCGGCGCGGATCACCAGCGCCCGGCGGCGGGGCAGCACGCCGTGGACCTCCCGCCGGACGCGCCCGCGCGCCGGGACCGGGAGGACGACGGGCGCGGGCCGGGCCCTGAGGGCGCCGGCGACACCGCGGGACCCGGCGGTGACCGGAGGCCGGCGGAGGACACCCCGCCCCGGGTGGCCCGCCGGGCCGGGCCGCGAGCGGTCCGCGCGGCGCCCACCGGACCGGCCGGACACCTGGCGGCGGAGGTTCCGACCGCCCTCGCCGGGCGGGCGACGAGCAAGGACGTGGCGCGCGTGGCGGGGGTGTCGCAGGCGACCGTCTCGCTGGTCCTGGGGGACAAGTGGCGCGGCCGGGTCTCGCCGCGCACCGCCGACGCGGTGCGCTCCGCGGCCCGGGAACTCGGCTACCGGCCCAATCTCGCCGCGCGCAACCTCCGGCTGGGCCGCACCCGGACGGTGCTCCTCGTCGTCCCCGCGCTGACCACGGAGTTCTTCGCCCGCGTCTACACCGGTGCCGCCCGGGTCGCCGCCGAACACGGCTTCGGCGTGGTGCTCTATCCGTCCCCGGAGGGCGTCGGCCCGGCCCGCGACCCGTTCGACTCGGCGCGTGCCTCCCTGGACGGGATCATCGCCTCCTCCATGGCCGCCGGGGCGCTGGCCGCGGTCCGCGGCGGGGGGCTGCCGCTGGTGATGCTGGACAGCGATCCGTCGGACGCCGCCGCGCACGCGACGGTGAACCCCGACATCGCCGGGGGCATGCGCCGGGTCGCCGAGCACCTGCTCGCCCTGGGGCACCGGCGGATCACCCATCTGGCGGCCGACGTGGACTCCTGGACCTTCCGGGTACGGGCCGGCGCGCTCGCCGAGGCCCTCGGCCGGGTACCGGGGACCCGGCTGCGGACCGAGCGGGCCGCGCTCGGCGTGGAGGACGGGCGGCGGGCGGCGGAGCGGGTGCTGTCCGGGCCCGGACCGGCCCCCACCGCCCTGGTCTGCGACGACGACATCCTGGCCGCCGGTGCCTGCAAGGCCGCGCGCCGACTGGGGCTGCGGGTGCCGGACGACGTGTCGGTGACCGGTTTCGACGACCTGGCCCTGGCCTCCGCGCTGGAACCGGAGCTGACCACCGTGCGGCTGCCCGCCGAGGAGGTGGGGGCTCGCGGGATGAGCGCGCTGCTGGCCGTCGTGGAGGGCCGGCGCAGCGATGGCGGGGAGGTGCCGGTGGAACTGGTGGTCCGCGGGTCGACGGCCCGCCCGAGCGCCGCCACCGGCCCCTGACGGAGCCGCCCACGGCCGGGGCAGCCGGTCCGGCATACGGCCGGGGGCCGGCGGCCGGGGGGGCCGCCGGGCCCCCGCCGGGGGGGTCACACCACGGGGGGGCCGCGGCCCCGCGGGCCGGCGTCCGGGCGGCCGGCCCCGCCCGCGGGCGGGTCCGC